>JBCCKS010000094.1:0-1502 GCA_039027295.1 Pseudomonadota bacterium | reverse complement strand
GAAATACATCATCAGGATTATCAGCAAGAGCAGTTGTGGTGTGGCTGTACAAAGCTTCAAGTAGCTTTATCAGTGTGACATCCACATTAGGAGGGAAGCGTTGGTATATTGATTTGAAAAGCCATTTCCGTATAACATGATCAAACGCGGACCTTGGATCAATAAAAAGAAGGTATGATGGCTTCTGTGTTTTGTCTGATATTTGTTGTATTCTTTTTGTGATGAAAATGCCGTCTGTTGTACCTCGACCTCTCCTAAATCCTTGCTGTTGGTCAAGCAAATGTGTATCATACCAATCTGATAGTCGATTGAGGATTATGGTTACCATGATTTTGCAAAGCGTCGATCCAACCTGAAGGCCTCGGTAGGTCGATGGGTCTTTGGCACTTCCTTTTGATGCTCCTTTCCATAATGCGATCAGTTTTGAATGTCCCCAGGACGTTGGAACAGTGTGGGATATCCATATCTCGTTAAAAAGTCGTTGGAGTTCAGTTAGTAGATTGTCTGATGCTGATGCGTATTTAAGAAATTCTGCTGGGATGTCGCTTGATGATTTTCCGTTTTTTAATGCGCACAGGGTGGATTTGATTTCTTTTTTGTCAGGAGGTCCCGTATTTATAGGGGGAGTGTATTTGGTTTGAAGTTCTTTGATAAAATCAGGTATGTTTACGAGTTCCTCAGGTTCTGGATGGTTATCAGCCGAGTGAGCGAAATGTTTTTCAAAATATTCTTTTAGTTTATCTTGGTCACAGCCGCTCTTTCGTTTTGTAGACTTGAAAGTTGATCCGTCCGCTTTGAAGCTTCTGAAAAGTTCTTCAACTTCTCGATTGGTTGCGAACTGATTGATTTCTTCAGCTTCTTGCTTCATTTTTTCGTTTCGTAATTTATTAACACGTTTTTTGATGGTTTTTGTTAGAGATCTGTATGACTGTGAGCCTCTCTGTGATTCCCCTCTCTCCATCAGTAGAAGGTTAAGATGTTCATCATCTTTCCATATCTCTTTAGTCGATTTTACTTTTTTTCTCTTTGGAAGCGTCAGATCAGCCACATCTTTGATGACTTTCATCAGTCTCTCAGAAAGGGAATTTATCGTTTCATCCGTTGGGGGGTCTTGAAGTTTTTCATCAATTGAAGTGGAGAAAGTTGCTCGGGTTGTCGAATTCAGAAGAGACTTAACACAACGGTTAAGCGGTGTTGGGTTCTTATTGTATCTCCTTCTAGCTTTCCTCGTCGCTGGTAAAATGGTAAATAAATAAAATAATGAAAATGCAAAATGAAATGCAATCAAGTTTGGAAAACGAAAAGTTTGTTGATCTTCCATCCAATATGAAAGATTTAAAGAATAGCTGAGAGAATAAACAACACATTTCACTTTGAATTTCAGAAGTTAAATGCAAAAATATTTAGATAAGACTGAATTAGACAAAATCCAAATGGAGGGCAGGGAACTCTAGGAAAACGTTGTAAAAATACTTAAAATAAAATCTTACTCCCTCTAAAAG
>JBCCKS010000093.1:0-1502 GCA_039027295.1 Pseudomonadota bacterium | reverse complement strand
ATTTAAATACTGTTCCCAGTGTTTTCTAATAGTGGCATTTAGTAGAAAGGGACTGCTGGTTAGACCAAAAACGACCCTGTTGAAACGATAAACATCTATTTTGCCATTCGTTTGATTTCGCCAAAGAAATCTTACAAAATCCCTATGTTCAGGGTGAATACTGATATTAAGAAAAGCTTGCTTAATATCAGCCAAAATCGCGATCTTGTTTAGCCTAAATCGTAACAAAATATCAAAGATCTTAACTAAGAGATTTGGACCAGGATAAAGACAATCGTTTAAAGAAACACCATTGACCGAACAAGAAGCATCAAACACAGCTCTTATCTTAGTGGTGCTCTTATCCTCACGAACCACTGGTCTATGCGGAAGATAGTGTACTGTACCTTTCTCTTTGGCAACTTCAGCCTCAGGTACCTTTTCAATTATTCCGTTTTTTCATAATCAACAAAATTCTCATTATAATCATCACTGATTTGTTGACGGTCAAGACGTTTCTCCAAAGAATCTAGACGTTTAAGACAAGTGGAAAAGTTGTCTGGAATGGCGTCATGATCAGGTCTAAAAGGAAGTTTAGTAACGTAACGTTCCCCATCATGAAAAATATCTCTAGAAAATTGACCAATGACACCATCAGTATCGTCATCGGTTCCATTTCCTTCGATCTGCCAAAACTTATTTAAGCTGGAAATGAGATCAGAATCCACATTCTGGACTTCAACCTTCATTTGATGGCTATAAAAATTCTCATTCACTCTACTGGAGCCAAAGGAGCCACACAAAATCCAACCCAATGCAGATTCACAAGCAACTACTCTTTCCTTGCTCAAAATACGTTTTCCAGAAAAAAACTGGAAATAAAAATCAATTCCAACTAAAACCCCAATGCTTAAACTAAAATCATTGCAAAAATCTGCAAATTCCAAACCAACAAATTCCTCAATTCTTTGTGCTTTTGCCAACCTCTGATTTGCAATTGGGCTACAAATTTCAGGTACACAAAGAGCTTCGATAAAAGTAAATCTGTCAAATTTCTTATGTTTTACATGAATTTATTTTTGATCGAACGGCGCTCTAATACCACGTGACTCGTTTCTATATAAACTCGTCCGATGAATAAGATAATCACACGTCGATAGAACTTGTAAGAGAATTTCCAGCTAATGATTATAATGTTTCTTTTCTTTTCGAATTATCTTCGCCGGCTAGTTATTTTTTTGTATATCGCACTGCACTTGCTATCATCGTTCGTTCTCGCTAACCGATCGTGTCCTCTCATGTCCGTTCTTGTTCATCCCTTTTCGACTACAGTCCTCTTACCATGTCTGTTGGTAGTACTTTTAGTCGCTTCTTCATCTGCGATCTGCATGCATCTTAGTCAAGGGAGACAACACGATGGGCTAGGTCCTAATATTTGCACACTTTGTATTTATGTTTTGAATTATACCTGTTTCCTGGCTAGTTGGACATTGTTTTCAGTTCGCCTTACGGACCCCTTCGAT
>JBCCKS010000092.1:0-1547 GCA_039027295.1 Pseudomonadota bacterium | reverse complement strand
CGAAAAAATAACCCTTTAGCAGCTGTCTTTAAAAAAGCCCCTCTTCGGCTTACTTTTACCCACATCAAAAGATGTGGGTAATAGTAAGGCTTTTAAAGTGGCCTTTTTTATGGGGCTACGATAAAGTGTATAAGTTTAGACTTAATCTGACACTAGCTGTTGTGGAAAAGTGAGTGTCATCGGTTACCCTTAAAGTTGGACTAACAACAAAATAAAGGAGTAACCAATGATGACATCCACACAAAATAAGAAAATCATAAATAACAGGCTAGGTCTATTAAACTTAGCAGAAGAATTAGGAAATATCTCAAAGGCTTGTAAAGTCATGGGATTTTCTCGTGACACGTTCTACCGATACCGCGAAGCATACGATGAGAATGGAGTTGAAGGGCTTTTAGAAACAAACAGATCAAGGCCGAATAAGAAAAACAGAGTCAATCAGGTGATTGAAGATGCCGTGATTAAGTTTGCATTTGATGAACCAGCGTATGGTCAAACAAGAGTGTCAAATGAACTTAGAAAAAAAGGAATTGATGTTTCACCATGCGGTGTGAGATCCATATGGCTCAGACATGATTTAGAGGTGTTTTCAAAGCGTTTAAAATCTTTAGAAGTGAAAGCCGCAAAAGAGAATTTAATTTTTACAGAAAGCCAATTAGAAGCTTTAGAGCGCAAAAAGGAAGAAAAACTTGCTCACGGTGAAATTGAAACAGAACATCCTGGGTATTTGGGCTCTCAAGATACTTTTTATGTTGGTACTTTAAAAGGTGTTGGAAGAGTCTATCAACAAACTTTTGTGGATACTTATTCTAAAGTTTCGCAAGCAAAACTCTACAACATGAAAACCCCACTTACGGCCGCAGATCTTTTAAATGACAAAGTGATTCCGTTTTTTGAAAAAGAGGAGCTTCCGCTTTTAAGAATTCTTACTGATAGGGGTACAGAGTTTTGCGGTAGACCAGAGGATCATAGATACCAGTTGTACCTTGCGGCAAGCGGTATTGATCACACAAAAACAAAAGTTAAACATCCTCAAACCAATGGAATTTGTGAGCGTTTTCATAAGACGATTTTACAAGAGTTTTATCAACCTGCTTTTAGAAGAAAAGTTTACAAGTCTATTGAAGAGTTGCAAACAGATCTTGACCAGTGGATTGAAAAATATAATTTTGATCGCACGCATTCAGGAAAAGTTTGTGAAGGTAAGACACCTTATGAAACTTTGGTTGAAGGTAAGAAAGTTTGGGAAGAAAAGAAATTAAATTTTAGCTGACAGGCAGCTAAATTATAACTGCCAACTTTTTGGGAAATTGTACGATCAAGTCTGAGCCACTACAGTTCAATAAATCTTTCTATATCACTCACCCAATAGTCGTTTCCGTCTACTTCTACAATCTCTCCGTCTGCTCTTAATGAGTCCATGTATTCGTCAAGAGCAATTCTAAAAGAGATTGGATCTAGAATCTCAATTGCTGACATTACGTCATACTCAATCCAGCCTATTTTCACAGTCTCTTCGTAACAAGATGATAAAGATTCTTTTGCAT
>JBCCKS010000091.1:0-1558 GCA_039027295.1 Pseudomonadota bacterium | reverse complement strand
CCAAAAATCCGTCAATCACCCCACCAAATCCCGCGGCCTCAATATTTAGGGGGTGCAATAGCTTAAACACACGTATAATGCGTTTATAATGGAATTATAATACAGATTAAACGAATTTATTTGCCTTCCGATCTTAATATCGTGTATTATGGAATAGTAATTCATAATGTACGGATTAAAAATTAAATGAGGACGCTTAAAAGAACGCTTGAAAAAATTGTTAAAAATATTTCTCCGTCGTTTCCTATTTTACTTATCACTGGTGCCAGACAAATCGGGAAAACAACACTTTTAGAACAGTGTTCTGAAGGACGTGCATACGTCAGTCTGGACAACCTCGATGATCGAATTCTTGCAAAAAATGACCCGGCTCTTTTTTTACAGCGTTATAAACCGCCTCTTATCATCGATGAAGTTCAATATGCTCCCGAGCTTTTTAGCTACATAAAGATTATTTCTGATCGAGAGAGAAAAAACGGACTGTTCTGGCTAACAGGATCTCAGAAATTTCATCTGATGAAAAATGTTACTGAAAGTCTTGCAGGGCGTGTTGCCATTATTGATATGTTGGGTCTTTCTCAATCAGAAATAGAAAAGAGAATTGATTCCGCTGAACCCTTTTTGCCAACAAATAAATGGATTGAAAAAGCGCGTAAAAATGCACGCAGACAAGACTTAATGATAATTTACGATAGAATTTGGAAAGGATCCTTTCCTGCTCTGTGGGCGCAAGAAGATGATAGGTCGATAGAACACGATATTTTTTATAACTCCTATGTCCAAACCTATATTCAACGCGATGTACGTGATCTTACTAAAGTCGGCAATGAATTAACTTTTCAGATATTCTTAAAAGCTGTTGCTGCTCGAACGGGACAATTATTGAATTATGCAGATATGGCAAGAGATGTGGGGGTTGATCAAAAAACAATTAAATCTTGGATTTATATTCTTGAAACTTCGGGTTTAATTTATTTGTTATACCCTTATCACAATAATATTACAAAGCGACTTATTAAAACGCCTAAATTATATTTTTTAGATACAGGGCTTTGTGCTTATTTAACAAACTGGACGTCTTCGGGCACCCTTGAAGCTGGAGCGATGTCAGGCTCAATTTTGGAAAACTATATCATTTGTGAAATTTTAAAAAGTTATTGGCATCATGGAAAGACCGCAAATTTTTATTACTACAGAGATATGGATCAAAAAGAAGTGGATTTGATCATTGAACAAGATAATAAGCTATACCCAGTTGAGTTTAAAAAAACGGCGATACCAACACGAACCGCATCAAAAAATTTCTCTATACTAAATAGACTGGACAAGCCCATAGCAGAAGGTGCAGTCGTTTGTCTAAGAGAATCAGATACGATTCTTTCAGAAAACATTTACGCGATACCCGTTGCCTATATATAGGCGTCGCACGTGTCGCGGTGTTAAAAACCACGTTAAGGATTTTTCCTTATTCCTCATAGAACCCTCAGATTTTGGAAAGGATGAAATTTCATATCTTGCTCATAAATCTTAAGTTCCCGAAAGTAGGACCTAAACCCAT
>JBCCKS010000090.1:0-1559 GCA_039027295.1 Pseudomonadota bacterium | reverse complement strand
TCACTGTTCTTTCGTTTGTTTTGTTTGTGTCAAATATAGCAAATTGCGGAAGATCGTCAGTTATCCCTGATATGATGTTTCTTGATTGAATTAAGTATCTTTTGGTTTTCGTGAAAATTTTATCAATGAGGGTCTCAGAATGATTTGTCATTCTAGTAGGAAGGTTGATGGTAGGAAAAAAAGCGTTTGAGGTCAATACGTCGAGGAACTTATTTACATCCGCACTACCTTCATTTAAATTAATATTGAAGCCACCAAGAATAACTGAAGTCTTATTTTCTTTGCTAATTGAGAGAAGTTTTGGTGATAAGTAATCGTTAATAAATTCTTTTTAACACAATGTTGGGTGCTTATATACGAGACCAATAATAATATTTTCTCGTTTTGGTTGAATTATTTCAACAAAAGTAGATTCTAGGAACTTTTCTTTGAGAAGCTTAAAATCATTGCGAATTTTAAAGGTAAGAGAGTTGCGAATGTAAATAGCTGTTCCACCTGCCGCTGCTTCAGTCTTTGTTAGAATGCAAGTGTAGCTTGGGATTTCGATGTTATGGGGTATGCTCTCCTTAGATATTCTAGTTTCAGTGATAGCTATTATTTCGAACGGTATGAGCTGTTCAATAAGTGCACTTAGACTATCAATATGTTTCGAGAGAGAACTAATATTTAGATGGAAAAAAGAGATACCTTTAATGTCTTTATAGATATTTTTGAAATCAGAACAGTCAACTAACCTGCACGTAATATTTAGCTCATTAAAATGACGAGGGTCCATACCAGTTACTCCAAAGTTATCAAAGTTTGTGTTTATTGGGAAGCCGGTCTTTTAATGACAAACTTCTTCAGATAAATTCCAGATTCAGGAGATCCTCTCACTCTCCAAATTACGTTCGATCCATCTGGTTCTTCTGCGTTACGCTCTTTAGCTTTGATCGCCCAGGACTTGATCAGTTCGCGTTCCGCTTTCGTGCGGTCGTCCGTGATGCTCATTTTTTCATAACCTTCTACTCCTTTGAGGTTTTTTAGGTTCTTCATAACAGATTCTTTGTCTTTGATGGTTGCAAAAGCCACTTTTATGGGGCGACGATTGTTTTCTTTAAAGGTACCAAGGCGTAAGGTTTGCTTCTTTTTTACAGTGATTTTCAAATCACTTATTAATTTGTTTGAAAACTCCTTGTTCCACTTTTCCTCCTCTTCCTGATTGATAAACTTCTTATCAGGAATGCCATGAATGATGATGTTAGTCTCTCTTGATTTTTTGTCGCGATCTTCTTGCTGTTCTTCATTTCGCGCCTCTTTTATGATTTCTCTTAAGTTATTTGGGGACTTCACCGTGTTTGCATATGACATGGGTGTCGATTCCATGGTTGGGTGATTTTGGAACTTTTTTTCCAGGTTGTGCATCTGATTTTTCAATGATTCTGTGACTCCCCCGATATTTGCTGTCATCGATTCCATGCATTTCCGAAGACTCAGAATTTCTGAACTTTGTTGGAGAAGTGTACATCTGTTCAGTCAGGGATGAAGTCTTAACTAAGTTACATGCCTTAATTAAGCTG
>JBCCKS010000089.1:0-1570 GCA_039027295.1 Pseudomonadota bacterium | reverse complement strand
ACATCATCAGAGTGCTCTAAATTACACTCAAATACTGCTGTATTATTTTCTCCCCGTTCAACTGATAGCTTTAAAGACTCATAAGGTAAGATAATTTCACTTTTTTCAAAAAAATTAATAAACCCTGTTGTAAACACAAAGGCTATTAATATAAAAACGAACTTAAAAGTAAGGGCTATACCCTGGTATGTTTGCATTGAAATATTAAATCTTGTATTTGGCCGTAATGATCTAATTATTCTAAATAAGTAATTTTAATAAATAATAAATCTCGCATGAAAAAATATTTTGGGGGCATATTTGGGGGCATAAACAAATTCTTTAGATAATAATTCCTTTATTATCAGTTAGTTATTTTCTAAAGCCCAATCCCTCTCGTGCACTATTTTTAGTATTCTTGTACTAAAAACGTTGTTTTCTCTATAGATTGAATCACCTTATCGACAATCAAAGTCACTTGTACCATTGTTCCGTTTTGAATATTTGCAGCCATAGCTGCCTCGATCTTATGGCCAAATTCTTGCATTTCACCATCTTCATAAATCAATAGCATCTGATTGGTTTCAGGGTGAAATTCTATGTAATCAACAACGCCATTTAAGGGCTGATCGTGAAGCAAAATAATATCTGAATTTTTATTTGAAACGAGTGAGCATTCCATTTCGGACGCAAGAGAGTCTTTTAACATGACTTCATCATAAAGGATTCATTTGGGAATTTTTATAAATTTATGCAACTGCCGGTGCAGCCGGTGCAGCCACAACTGTGTTGGTCAATTCAGATCCAGACGGCATATCGATTAACCCTGCACTAGATGCTAATTGCGTGCTTCCCGAAACTTCAACACCATCTCCTGGACCGTAACTCCCTTCATTTTGCAATGAGGCTTCTTCTCTCGCTTCTTGAGCATAGTCTTCTGTTTCTCTTTGAAGTCTGTCATTATAGTTATCTAATCCCCCTGGGCGTCTGATAAGACCCTCAACTTCTGCGTAGGCTTCTTGTTCAAGGCGCTCTTGAGCCCCAAGAATCGTGCGCTGATCTGCATCGGATAAATCATCGAAATCATTACGATGAGGAAAAGAATGCGGCCTTCCTGCAATTTGTCTTCCGTCTTCTGTTGTTCGCGGCTCTCCTGATGCCTTTAATGCAGGTGATGCCCTGCCTGATCCATCAGCATAAATCGTAAATGTAGTTCCATCAGATAAAACAACATCTTCACTTAAAAATCCGGGAACACCGCGTTCAGCCATTTCAATAGCGAAATCCTCGTGCATTTCGCCAATCATTCCCCCTTTGATAAGCCCGCCTACTACAGGAATCGCACTGAAAAATGCTTGTGCACCCTGTTCCATTAGACTGGGATCGTAATTCAATGTTGCGGCGCCTATTCCGGTTAACTGTTCTTCAGTTAAACCTGCCTCTGCCAAACGACGCGCGCCTATGGTTGTAATGATATCCAGCGCAAAACCAGCTCCAGAACTTATGCCAAGAGTATCTGCAACTCTATCGCCAAGAGCGTCTCCTATTCCGCTAGTAATTGTCCCCCCTAAATCATTGCCAACCATAATTT
>JBCCKS010000088.1:0-1634 GCA_039027295.1 Pseudomonadota bacterium | reverse complement strand
GAATAAAGACGTTTGATTAAAAAGCCTCTTCTTAATGTTTTTTTTTAAATGAAAAAACAGCAAACGTTGAAAAGCTATTACCATGTTACTTTATTAAAAAATGTTTAAGAATTCGAAACTTCTTTAGAACTCGAAAACGGTTATAGAGGACTGAGAAAGAACGTTCAACCCACCGAAAAGTTTAAGGTTTCGGACCCTGTTAACACAAGACGTTATTTGGATGTCGATTCAACGTTTTTCAAACTATTCTGCTTTGTCTTTGGGGGACGGCACGCTCACATGACGTCGAGATGTGAGCGTGACGTTCTTCAGCAAGATGGGGACGTTTCGGTCCGGGCTAAAGACGGTTACAGTCCCGAACAAAATAGTAGTTTGATGCGAGCATCAAATGGTTCTGACGGGGAGGGGCCTCAACCAAAATTGACCGTTTGTGTATAGTCAAAAAGGTAAGATTTTACCTATTTGATTATACGCAATTTGCGATTTGTGATTTCAGGATCAGCCCACTTCCAAAAAATAAAAAGGGAAAATCGGCGATCAGGGGGTGAATTGCGGGGGTAAATGCGTTTGTAGGAGGTGAAGTTGGAAATGTTGAAGATCAAGGTGGAGAATCAGAAGGAATGTGGTGATATGGGTGGAATAGCCCTCAAAATTTAGCCAAAACCTGTAAATCACCCCCTGAATATGCAGTTCCTAATTTCGAATTCGCTCGCCGTCGCAGTTTTCTCGTATTTCACCCCCTGCTCCATTAACAATGAACCCAATACTGAACATGGCATCCATTCCAGAAAATTAATCCGAAAAAGAAATCAGCCAACTTGAAAAACTCAAAAATAAAGCTGCTGTACTCAACATTTTTGGAATCTACAACACTAAACCAACTACGATATCCGAAATAAAGAAGATATACCGACGGAAAGCGCTTCTCGTGCACCCAGATAAAGTGCCAGAAAATCTTCGTGACTTAGCAACAAGATTCGTCCAAAAACTTGCTTCATCCTATCAACTAGCATGTCAATATGTCGAACAAAAGTCCCGAATCAGTGGACTTAATGAAGCCAACATACCAATACCGCCAACACTATCGTATATATTGAACACAGATGATCAAGATAAGCATTTATCATTAATCGTTCACCATGGAATGGACCCCGAAAACTTCAACTTTATTGACCTGGAATATAGAGATGACGAAGAAGATCTCTTCAGTTTTGCCACCACCAGAGACCTCTCTTCAGAACCGTTATTTTCCAATCAGGATGAAGATTCAGTTGAAGTGGAAGAAGTTCCAATTCAAAATGAAAGTAATAGCCAAAGTGCTCCATCAAACAATGAAAATAGGGAAAATGATACTGAAATCATCGATGTAGATGACAACAAAGTTAGAAATGAACAAAAGGATGCAGATAATGACGACACTATTGAAAATTATGAAATTATTGAGGACGAAATAGACGTGGCGAAAAACATTCGAGAATCCAAGCAAAGATATAGAAAGCGTATGAAGGACCAAGCTAGACAGTGTTTATTAATTGAAAAACCAGAAGTAGAATCATTGGTACCTCAAAGAGTGGTTCAAATAAAACTAAATAAAGAAGTGGAGTTCTCGAAGAGATGGCAATGCGAACGATTTT
>JBCCKS010000087.1:0-1719 GCA_039027295.1 Pseudomonadota bacterium | reverse complement strand
GTTCAGTTTGAGAACATATGTGAAATCACGTCACCAACACCGACCTTCGCCGCGTCGGCCTCCGCCTCCGCCACCGGGCTGAACTCTTCGACATCGGGTTTGCAATTCTGGAGCATAAGGAACTCCGTTGCTTTTTTATTGACTTTGGAGTAACTGATATGACTTAAATTTGTGGTGAAGCAATAATTTTGCAGCTTATTCCAGTGTATTATTGCTTGATATCTTATTGAATAACGGCCGTATGTTGAAGTTCTGATTTCAAATCTTTCTAGCATTTTATTGGTATTTCCTCTGGTGACAATTTCATTGGAAACATATTTTAGTCGAAGTGCATTCGAGACGGCAGTTGGTGTTAAGTCTCTAAGTGCTCGAAAAGTTGTTTTTATATTTGAAAGATACAAGAGCTCATTTATTTTGAACAGCTTTAATTGACGAAATAATGGCAGGGATACAGTTTGTGGTGGAGAAAAGGTCATCAATCGAATAGCTAACTTTTGCAGAGATTGCAGTCGATTGTTTTTGGGCAAGTTTTGCGCCCAAATATTTAATCCGTAATTGATATGAGACTGAAACAGCGCATGGTAGGTTTGAATCATAGTTTTTAATGGTAAAAAATGCCTTAGTTTAGATATTATCCCGTTTGACCTTCTCAGCTTCTTAGCTACCTCATCACAATGTGACTTCCAATTTAGATGACTATCGATATAAACCCCAAGATACTTTGTTTTTTGACTAAGATGGAGGCGCTTCCCATGAAGCTTCAATTTCAAATCATAGTTGATTCTTTTCTTTGGGTGTCTAAACAGAATAGTCTCTGTTTTAGAAACATTTAAACCGATTTTGTTAGAGCATAACCAATGATGTAAAAGTTTTAGATCGATGTTTAATCGTTTTTTTAATGCTTTCAGACTTGTGTGAGATAGGAGAAGTGCCGTATCATCCGCAAAAATAAAAGATTTACTATATTTGAGACATTTTTGTAGGTCATTAATGTACAATAGAAAGAACAGGGGACCGAGAACAGAGCCTTGAGGAACACCGTAGATTATTGGCATAGATTTAGAAAAGACTTTTTCAAGGGAGACATATTGTTTTCTATCACAAAGGTAAGATCTAATCCATTTTATAGTTATACCTCTGAAACCATAGTATTCTAGTTTTGTCAGTAAGATATTATGATCAACACTGTCAAAGGCTTTCTGCAAGTCTAGAAAGATACCGCATGAGAACTCTCCTTTATCAAGTTTTTTCCGAATAGCTTCAGATAGACATAACAAGTTGTCGTTTGTTGAATGGTTTTTACGAAATCCAAACTGGCAATCAAAAATTATCATATTTCTGTCTAAAAATTGCATAAACCTTTTGTGTGCTAGTTTCTCAAATATCTTATCTAAGTTAGACAGCAAGGCTATAGGTCTGAAATTAGAGATTTCTTGTTCTGATCCTTTATTTTTGTATAGGGGAATGACTTTTGCAGTTTTTAACTTGGTTATATATCTACCCAGTTGTTAAAGAAAGATTGAATATATCAGAAAGGATGGTGGAAATTTTGTTAATACGAAGATGTAGAATTTTGTTAGGAATGCTAAATGGTCCAGTCGATTTGTGTGGATCAAGCTTTTTTATAATGTCCACAATCTCGTCAGGGCTGATTGGTGAGAAAAAGAAAGAATTTTGGTTTGGATTCACCATGTAGTAACGAAAGTTTTTTCTGGAGTG
>JBCCKS010000086.1:0-1740 GCA_039027295.1 Pseudomonadota bacterium | reverse complement strand
TTTCCATTTGTTCTATTTTTTTCCTCAGGTTGTTCTCTGTCATGTGTTTTAGTTGTATGTTGAAATCGATTCCTAGAATAGTGAAAACAAGTGGGTTCCACTCGAAATTGAGTTGGGGCATATATTTGATATTTTTGTTCTGCATTTTCCCGAGACATACTACCTTGGTTTTATTAAAATTCATATTAAGGCCAGAATATTTAGCATATTCTAAAATAGAACTAACACAATATTCAAATGAACCTTTCGATCCATCCAGAAAGAAATTTGTGTCGTCTGCATATTGTGATATCTTTATTTCTGTGGAATTGACCTTCAGTCCAATGATATTTTTGTTTTTACGTATCATTAACGCCAAGATTTCTGCACAAAGGACAAAAATGTATGGTGATAGAGGATCGCCCTGTCGGCACCCTCTGTGTATATTGAACCAGTCTGACACCTTATTATTGACGATGACACATGATTTTATGTTGTTTTGGAATATTGCTACCCATCTCATAATGTCAGGTTTAAAATTGAATAGCTGAAGAGTCTTAGAAATAAATTTCCAAGCTACGGTGTCAAAAGCCTTTTAAAAGTCTATCATGAGAAGGATACCATCTTTTTCGGTTTTATTTACATGGTTTATTACGTCATAGGTGAGACGTATATTGTCCCCAATGAATCTATTTTTGACAAAACCGGTCTGGTCTTTGTTTATTATAGTTGGTAGAACCTTTTTTATTCTTTCTGCAATGCACCCTGAGGCCATTTTGTATATAATATTTAATAAACATATTGGGCGCCAGTTTCCCAAAACTTCTCTTGGTTTGTTACCTTTCGGGATACATGTTATGATTCCCTCTTTTTGGGTTATTGATAACTCTCCTTTCACAAAAGACTCGTTAATTGAATCACAAATAAAGCTTCTCAAATCTTTCCAAAAAAATTTGAAAAACTCTGCCGTGAATCCGTCTGATCCTGGCGATTTATTGTTTTTCATATTTCTTAAATAAGCTCCAAGCTCATTGACAGTAAGCACTCCTTCTAAACTTAACGATTGTTCTTCTGTTAATTTGCAGTCAACTATCTTTTGAAATTCGTCAAGATTTACATCCAGTAGCTGTTCTTCTTTCGATTTGTAGAGGTTTTCGTAAAATGATTTGACTTCAGTTGTGATTCTGCCTTCTTCGATTATCTCATTCCCATCTGAGTCGATTAGTGAATGCATCTGTTTATTAATGTAATGTCGATTTTCCAGATGGCAGAAATATCTAGTTGGCTTTTCTCCATTCTCAATCCAATTTGCTCTTGATCTAACTAGAGAGCCGATTAGTTTATTCTGACGTAGCGCCTCGAGTGTTTGTTTAGAAGCGTTTATTTTGTCTTCGTTTTCTGCTTTGTTTTTTTTTCTAGTTGTTCGATTTCGTTTATTAATTCTTGCTCTTCCTTATTTTCTAAACGTTTTTTCAATCCCGAGTATTTTAAGGTTTTTGCTCGAATTTCCATGAGCAATACTTCTAGGAACAGTTGATCACTTATTGTAGGCTGAAAATGTTCTATTTCATTTAATTTTTCTACGTCATAAACGAGTGGCATATATTGAATCTTTACGTCCCGTATTGTTTCTTTTACAATATTAATGTACTCTTTATCTTGAAGAAGTCTACTATTAAATTTCCAAAATGTTTTCTTCCGTGTTAGCTTTGTGGGTTTTATTTCTACCGATATCATCGAGTGGTCTGTCCGGTACCCCGG
>JBCCKS010000085.1:0-1746 GCA_039027295.1 Pseudomonadota bacterium | reverse complement strand
GTGCAGTAGAAAAGTTCAAGTCTAATCCAAGTATTGTCAAAAGAAAAATAACTGGCAATCCTAGTTCGACATGCACCTTCCGATTTAGAGAGGTAACGTTAACGGAGGTAGAGGATTTGGTGATAAATCTGGATTGCACAAAGAAAGCAGGAGGACCAATTTCAGCTAAATTGCTCAAACTGTCCTCTAACGTGGTTTGCCCGGTTATTAGGGATAGTATCAACCAATGCTTTCGAACCGGTAGATTCCCAAACTGTCTCAAAAAAGGGGAGATCATTCCAGTACCAAAAAAGGAAGTATGTAGTCAGTATGTAGGTGATTATAGACCTATTAGCATTCTTCCAACAGTTTCTAAACTCTTCGAAAAATCCATGGCAAACATGCTTTCCGAAATTTTCGATAGCAAGTTCTCAGATCTTCTTTGCGGTTTCCGCAAGAAACACTCTACTCAACATGCTTTAGTCAATTTGGTTAATTCATGGCAAAAGAGTTTAGACGAAGGAAAAGTTGTTGGAACAGTGCTAATGGACCTGCAAAAGCTTATGACTGTCTCCCACATGACCTTCTAATTGCCAAAATCGCAGCTTATGGTGTTGATCTCTCTAGTCTTAGTCTCTTACACGACTATCTATCGGATCGATCGCAAAGGGTTAAAGTTGATTCTTGTTTTAGCAAATGGAAGGGAATTGATACAGGTGTTCCCCAAGGATCAATTCTAGGACCTCTACTTTTTAATATTTTTTTGAATGACTTTTTCATGTTTATAAAAGAAGCAGAGCTCTGTAATTTTGCTGATGATAATACACTACATGCGAGTGACAAGGTTGTAGATATAGTTAAACAGATCCTTGAAAGGGAATCTTCAAAGGCTTTATATTGGTTTGATATTAACTCAATGGCCGCAAATCCAGCAAAATTTCAGACGATGTTCCTTGGTATTAAAGATAATATTATAATTTTAAATTTTGACGGCATAACTGTAGAATCATCTTTATTTGTAAAATTTTTGGGAGTATATCTCGACAACAAACTAAATTTTTCGACCCATGTAAAAAATCTTTGTAAATCAGCCTCCCAGAAAACAAAAGCTCTTCTTAGAATAAGACCATTTCTCAACATAAACTGTGCAAAACGGTTATGTTCAGCATATATTCTATCTGCTTTTAACTATTGTCCAATCATTTGGATGTTTGGCAGTAAAATGAACAATGGTCTTATAAATCAAACACACAAAAGAGCTCTGAGGGCAGTTTACAGTGATTTTACTGACACTTCCCTCGATCTTCTTCTAAAAAGAGACAAAGGAGTGTCAATTCATGTGCAATGTCTACGGACCCTAATGGTAGAAGTTTTTAAATCCCTTAAACATTTAAATGCTACTTTAATGTGGAATATGTTTTTACCAAAACCTTCTAAATACGATCTACGATCAGGAATAAATCTGATATTGCCTCCGACTAGATCACAAAAATTTGGCATAAACTCTTTGACCTTCAGAGGAAGCTTAACTTGGAATCTTCTCCCTCCGTCTTTAAAATCTGCAAATTCGATTGGAGTTTTTAAACAGCATATAAAATCCTGGGATGGAAAAAGTTGCAAATGTTTCATTTGCAAATAGTTCTAGCGATAAATTTTATACTTTAGAATTTTTATTTTTATCATTACATGTTTGACAAAGTGGAATGATATATTGATAATCTTCATCCCAATCTTCCTTACTGACTGGTGGTTCTGAAAAGATAAAAT
>JBCCKS010000084.1:0-1842 GCA_039027295.1 Pseudomonadota bacterium | reverse complement strand
CAGCAAAATTGTGTCTAAATTTATGTTCTCTTAGGTGACTAAAGCCAACCCTTAAACGATTTAGTAAAACCACCCCATGATTGTTTGTCACTTTGAAAATTAAATCAGCTTTAGGACGCAGGAATTCGAATAAAGCACGTTTGAAACTAGAGATTGAGGGGAGGTTACGTATACGACCATCCAGCTTATTCCATTCTGATATGCAATATGGAAAAAAGGACGCACGAAATCGATCGGTTCTAGCGTAAAAAGGGTATAACGCAGGTCTTGTTCTAAGATTTGCAAAGTTTCTACCATGTGCTGGGATATATTCCGAGAGGTATTTTGGGGCAAACCCCTTAACAATTTTGTAGAAGAAAATTAGCCTCCTTCTATGACGCCTGTCTGACAGACTTTCAAGACCTAACTCAGAATAAAGTTTTTCCCGCGATGTTCCACGAAAACAACCGGTTATAGCAAGACATGCGTTATACTGGATCGACTCAAGCTTTTGAGAGAAACTAGCGTTCCCGGGATGGTCGTATATGATATCTCCGTAATCTAAGTGGGGCCTTACAAAGGCCTTGTATATCGTGAAAAGAGAATCTCTGGGAAGGAATTTGCGGAGTCTGTTGATAAGGCCGATGCCTTTGTTGGCTTTAGATAACTTCTCTTTAAGATGATGACCAAAAGCTAGCTTTTTATCGAGGATGAGAACTAAATGTTTTTGAGAGTCTGCTATTGTAATAGCAGAATTATTGAAAAAGAGAGTAGGGGGGTTAGGGGGATCTAACTTCCTGGTAAAATACACCTCAACCGCTTGCTTAGATGGATCGGGATTAAAAGACATTTTCCATTGATAAGCCCACTCACTGATCTTACAGAGGTCGTGGTCTAGATCTTGCGAACTATTGATCAGATTTAAGACAAGAGAGAACAAAGATGTGTCATCAGCAAAGATCTTAGCTCTAGATACGAGACCTTCAGGTAGGTCATTGATGTAAATCAAAAAGAACAATGGACCGAGTATGGAACCCTGTGGGACACCAGCTGAGATTTCCATCCAATCTGAGGATTGACCATTCAAAACTACTCTCTGGAATCTTCCCCTGAAGAAATCTTCCAGAAGGAACAGCAGCGGTCCAGGCCAGAAATGCCATGCGATTTAAGCTCAAAAATTAAACCACTGTGCCAAACTCTGTCGAAAGCTTTAGAAATATCTAAAAATATACCACGAGTATCGAGCGAAGGACTTACGTCAAACCCTTTAAAAATATCATGCGTTATGGACAACAGTTGACTGATACAAGAATCACCCTTTCGAAAGCCAGACTGACAAGCTGAAAATAAGCTGTTGCTTTCCATGTAATTGTAAATAGAGTCAAAGATGCACTTTTCAAAAATTTTGCCAAATACAGGCAAAAGAGACACTGGTCTGTAATTTTTAATGATAGTCTTGTCCCCTTTCTTGAAAACCGGGACAACATTAGCTTTTTTCCAGCAATCTGGAAACTTGTTAGAGGCGAGAGAATAACGAAATATATTCATAAGAGGTTTCACCAAAGAAAAATCGCATATTTTTATCATGCGAATTGAGATATCATCCCATCCATGAGCTTTGTTTACATTCAAACATCGAATGTGAGAGATAATTTTGGCTTCATCTAAAGTGATGGAGTCCAAACGTGTATCTGTAACAAACCTATCTGGAGGTAAAACGCTGTTTGTGTTAATAAGAGAGCATTGACTAGCGAGAAATGTGTTGAAAATATTCGCCTTTTTTTTCACGTCCGAAATTAAGACGTTGTTGGTGTCACGAACAAGTGGAATCTTTTGAATTTTCCTCTTATGAAGAAATTTACT
>JBCCKS010000083.1:0-1848 GCA_039027295.1 Pseudomonadota bacterium | reverse complement strand
GTGAAACTCAAAGCGTTCCAAGGCAAAGAGGTGTTCCAAGTTCTTGAGGTCCCCAGTAATGAGGTTATCCATACCAATAACGTGATGCCCTTCCGCAATAAATCGGTCACAGAGATGAGATCCCAAGAATCCTGCTGCACCGGTAATTAGGGTTTTTTTCATAAGCTAGTAAGCCTTAGCCTCTCCTTTAGATGCGTTAATAACAGTTTGTGCTATTATCTTAATATCCAAGAATACAGACCAGTTTTCAATATAGAAAACGTCAAACTTAATGCGATTTTGAATATCTGTGTCATTTTCAATTTCCCCTCGATACCCTCTTACCTGTGCTAAACCTGTTATTCCAGGTTTTACAAAATGGCGCACCATATATTTGTCAACGCTAGTTGAGTATTCATTTGTATGCTTCACCATATGGGGTCTTGGTCCGACTACAGACATTGTCCCAAAAAACACATTGTAAAATTGAGGTAATTCATCAATACTCGTTGCTCGAATGAATCTTCCTATCCTTGTTATTCTCATATCATTTTTCGTGGCCTGATGATTGTCAGCATCTTTATTCAGGGCCATAGATCTAAACTTGTAGCAGTAAAACTCCCTATTATCGATTCCATTTCGAGTTTGTCTAAAAAAGACTGGCCCCTTAGATTCAAGGGTTATCAATATTGCCAAGATGGGCGTAAGCCATGATAACAACCCAAGAATTATCACTAGTGAAAAAATAACATCAAAACTTCGTTTAAAAAAAGCATTGATGGGATTGTGCAACGGTATATCACGGAGGGATAAAACCGGGATGTAGTCATAATATTCGAATTTTAGTTTTTTAGCAAAAATGTTTTTGTTGTCAGGTATGAACTTCAAGGTCCTGAGATTGTTATCCGCAAAATTTATAAGCTGGGTGATTTCTTCGTCTTCCAATTCAGAAACCGAACAGTATATTTCATCAACCCGGTTATCCAGAACAAACCTGAAACAATCCATTTGATTAAAACCAGGACTTTTCGTCGAAAACTGTTTTAAAAAATTAAATCCAAATTCAGACCTATCTTTAAAGACATGCACTAGTTGTTTGATTTTTTTGTTTTCTCCGATAACAACTACATTTCTTAAATTACCTTTAACTTTTTCTCGATACTCCATTAGCAAGACATAACTCAAAAGCTTCAGGACGGAAACCGCAAAAAAAACGGAAAGAAAATATTGTCCCAAGGCCAACCGGCTCATAACGGGCTGTTTAAAAAACCCTATAAATGCATAAAGAATCAAGAAAAAAAGAAAGAACTGAGTGAACAGCTTTTTTAATATTACCGGTACCTTAGTGTATCTGTAAATTCGATAAAACTCATTCTTTACCGAAAGAATTATCCAACCTAATGTTAGGTACGAATGAAAAAACAGGGGTTCATTAAGGTTAATAGGTAATAGGTAGGCAAAACCATTGATTATTGACAAATCGATTGAATACGAAATTGGGGAAATAAGTCCTGAATATCTTTGTTGCCTAAAAAACATGCTTTTTACCTCTTTTCCAATTCCAAGCACTCCGAAATAAAGCTTTCATATTGTGCATTTATCAACGGCCAACTATATATCTTATCGATTTTCCCAACATTATTCTTGATTTTTTCAATATGCTTGTCTTTTATCAAGTTTAGCAGAGGTACAATGTCTTTTGAGTTTTGAAAATAGATAGCATCTTCCTCTAGAATTGATTTATTAAAGATATTATCATGTGCTATTATTAAAGAACTTGAAGCCATTGCTTCCAACAGCGAAGGGTTTGTACCTCCCACAGAGTGTCCATGAAAATATAAATTGGAAAAATACCTTATATTATCCAGG
>JBCCKS010000082.1:0-1854 GCA_039027295.1 Pseudomonadota bacterium | reverse complement strand
GTATAAAGATGCTATTAAAAATACATGGACTGTTGATGAGGTTGATTTTACAACAGATGTAACCGACCTTAAATCAAAACTAAGTAAAGAGGAGCAGTTTCTTATACAGCGCCTTGTAGCTTTTTTTGCAACAGGTGACTCAATTGTTGGAAACAATCTTGTTTTAAACTACTACAAACATGTAAACTCTCCAGAAGCGAGACTTTATCTTTCTAGACAACTCTACGAAGAAGCGCTTCATGTTCAATTCTACCTAACACTTCTAGACACTTATATTCCTGATCCAGAAGAAAGAGCAAAAGCTTTTGATGCTGTAGAGAATATACCTTCAATCAAGGCCAAGGCTGATTTTGCTTTCAAATGGATAGATGCTGTTCAGGAGATGGATGAGATCAAAACGAAAGAAGACAGAAGAAAGTTCTTACTCAATATGATTTGCTTTGCTTGTTGTATTGAGGGTCTGTTCTTTTTTGGCGCTTTCGCCTATGTTTACTTTTTAAGATCAAAAGGTCTGCTTAATGGTCTTGCCTCAGGCACGAACTGGGTGTTTAGAGACGAGAGCGCACACATAGATTTCGCCTTTAAGGTTGTTGAGGTTGTGACGACTGAAGAGCCTGACTTGTTTGATGATCAAATGAAAGAAGAAGTTAAAGTGATGCTTCAAGAGGCTATAAACTGTGAAATGATGTTTGCTGAAGAGATTCTAGAGCAAGGAATCGCAGGCTTGTCTGGTCGCGATATGAAAACTTACCTTGAATACATAGCTGATTTAAGACTTGAAAGACTCGGAATGAAGAAGGTTTATAATGTAAAGAATCCTTTTGATTTCATGGAACTACAAGACACACAAGAGCTTGCAAACTTCTTTGAAAGAAGAGTTTCAGCATATCAAGTTGGCGTATCTGGGGATGTCGCCTTCGATGAATCCTTCTAAATGACTTGATAATTACAACGAGCAGTCCTCAATGGGACTGCTTATTTTTAGGCGTGAAACAATATTTTTTGATTTTCACTCATCATCAAAGATAGAGTTAAATTATCAGGCGTACAACTCGTAAAAACTCTCTTTAAAGATATAGACCAGTGCAACACGAGATACAATTCAATACAAATAAGTGCATAGTATTTTAAATAGACAGTCTAAATGTCTACTGGAGATTCAGATGAAGAAAACATTTTTTTTAGTCTTACTTTTTTTTATGAATCTTAGCTGCTCGGACAGGTCTGCTAACAAGTATGACTCGTCATCAAAAAGTGAAAAATTAGAATGGAGTCAAAATTCATTGCAAAGAAAGGCAGAACAAATTAAAGCAGAAGGTCTAGGAGTCTTTAAGTTCGACATAATGAAAAAAATTAAAAAAACTCCTGAAATGAAAAGCTTCTTTATCGTAGGCTCAGGAGACACAATTAAAGTGGCTCACAACACCTATGGAAGTCTCGTAGGAGATTTGTTACTCAAAACAAATGATTTTGACGCGTCAAAGGCCCATTTGCATAGCATAACCCATCTTTTTTGTAAAAACTCCCAGAGTCCAGTTGTTTTAAATTTTACAACAAGACCCAAAGAAAAGGATGAAGATGTGATTCTTTCATCTTCGCCTGAGAATATTAAATATCTTAAAAAAATTGTAGCGTGTATTAATAAAGGAAAAAGATTTACCTCCAGACATCTAAAAAGCAGACCTCAAAAACACATTGAACTCTGTAAACAAGTAGACATAGAAATTTCTAATCAAGTGATAGATTTTTTAGTTAAAAGAGAAAACAGAATGAAAGCAGATCTTTTTTATGAGTGTTTTTTATAGATTTGTGATACAGAAGAACTTACCACACTTTTAAAAAAACTAACTGCGC
>JBCCKS010000081.1:0-1885 GCA_039027295.1 Pseudomonadota bacterium | reverse complement strand
GTCACTCCAATAATCTTTGAAAAACTCTTGCCAAGGGCGATTTGCCCCCAAAAGAGTAATAATTTTGCTACGTCGCGATGAAGAATTTCGTTCTGCATCAATCGCCTCAAAAACTTCCTCTCCACTGATACAGCAACTTCTGAGACTGCTTGGAATCAATGGTGAGGCAAACGCAAAACGCCGTAATTTTTTTTCTGTTAAGGAACAATCGCTGATTATGTGTCCGCAACGAAATATGACTCCACAAGAGCCTGCCTTTTCTAAGCGGCGTAGAAATATTTCCTCAAGTTCAATAGTCTCAAAATTATTGTCGAAATTGGATTGAAAGGTAGTAATAATACTGATATTCTTAACACGATATCTTTTGACAAGCTCGAGGATTGTATCAGTTTTTTCTGATAAGTTACCCTGAATAAATACAGTCATATCAGTTATTTGGCTGGATTTATTCGCTAATTCCTCTGATGCGGAGAAATCCTGAATTAAACAACCTCTTGATGCTAATCGTTTGATGTAGTCGGCAGATACTGGATGACCAAAATCAACAATAATTGTAATTGGGTATTTTGCTTCAGGTGATAAATCAGTTTGGGCAGTATGCTCAAAAAAGTTAACTGAAAATTGGTTGTCCATATTTAACTTTCTCGTTTGGCGAAATTGATATAGATTGTCTTTCATCTTGGGATTGAAATAGCAAAATAACTGTCGAACCTAACTCAAAGGTTGCGAACCACTCACCTCGATTGACTGGGATGGGAGAACATAGATTTTTATTCGTGATAGAGTGACTCATGGGCTTAAAATCAGGAAGTAGAGGTAAAGTAATATTACCGACACCAGAACCAGCCACCATCACCAGAATGCATGAGCCAATGGTTGTAGAGAAAATAAAAATCATACGTTCGTTGAGCGTGTAAACAGGGAATTCAGGATTTTGGAACGATGGGGTTACATGTAAACGCGCACCAGGAACATGTATAATTCTCTCAAGTTGTCCATCTTGGGGGCTAAATACACGATGACAATCAATCGGCGAAAGATAAGTAGTTATGTAATTCCACCCCTCAAAAGTTTTCATTTCCACGCTGGGTAATAGTGATTCGGGTAGGTATCTAATGTCTTTGAGAGTTATTATTTGCCCTTGCTCAATACGCCCAACATCCTGAATAGTGCCATCGCAGGGACAAAGAACCTCATACTTCCCCCTTGAAATAGGGCGATACTCCGGTTTGACACTTCGCGTAAAGAGAGCGTTTAGCGATGAATATTCATATACGGGAAATTCAGCTTCTTCTTCATTGATCCCAGGTGGGTATATGTTATTAAATATCTGATATAGAAATAAGCGAAGTCTTTTTGTCGGCAACCATAATCGTGAAAGTTTAATGCCTATTTTTACCAAAAAGTTGCCCCAAAGACCACCATTAGCATTCTTCGCTTGTCTGTATTCTTCACGCCGAATCTTATCTTTGGGAATAATACTCACTTTTTAAATTCCTCTTTCCTTTTAATTATGTTACATAAGTATTCAATCCACTTAAATGCTGGGTCGTTTTTATTCGGTATTTTGTTATGATTTGATGTTAAATTAGTACGAAGTTTAGCCAGAAAACTTGGTTGATTTATTAATTCTGTGAGTTTTTTTATGAAATCTTCTCCATCTTCTGGTTGATATAACGCTCCATTAAAATTTGGGGTAATTAAGTTTCTTGTCCAATCACAATCTGGTGCAAGTACTGGAGTCCCGACATATAGAGATTCTTGTACAGTCCTTCCAAAAGTCTCTTTTAAAGAAGATGTAACATGAATATCAACATTAGCAAGTAGCTGTAAAACTTTATCGTGCGGAACTTCTCCCAATATCACTGGGGATA
This sequence comes from Pseudomonadota bacterium, assembly GCA_039027295.1. GTDB lineage: Bacteria > Pseudomonadota > Alphaproteobacteria > Micavibrionales > Micavibrionaceae. The sequence continues at coordinate 11 of JBCCKS010000081.1, read as the reverse complement.
GGTGTTGTTTC
>JBCCKS010000080.1:0-1887 GCA_039027295.1 Pseudomonadota bacterium | reverse complement strand
TTTTTTCTCATTGAATGTCTTTTCCTTTTATCTTGTCACTTTCATTTTTCAGCCAAAATATAAACAACAAAACAAGAAATATAGTCAAGTGAGGTAATTGTTGCGCATTCGTAATCATTGCGCACTTTTAAAATCACTTGTAAAAACTTACCAGCAACACCAATCGATCCAGAACTTGTTCGAAATGAAACTAATACACATATAAATTATCCATAACTCAAAAGTCGTTCTTTAGAGATACCCGCGTGCTCAAGAGAGCGATTTTTTTTAAGAGTACCAAATTTTGCGCAATAACAACTTTCCACCCGCGCGTAAGAATTTTCCAATTTTGAGAAACGGGCGCGAGTTTTGTTTAATAAAGGGAGTTATACCGCCTCAAAACACGCCAGAGAACATTCTAGAAGTTATTTAAATTATATCATCACCGCGTGTCTTTATTTATACTGTGCGCAATGATTACAAACAAAACAGCGATGTTATTTTTAATTGTTGCGCATGATTTTTCGGCTTTTTCTCTCTTTATATGTTATCGTTCTTTGTTCCCTAAGATTACCATCCTTTGTTTCCCCTTTTTTTTCTAGATGTTAAAAACTCATTTTAAGAATAATTTTCATCGAAAGATGAATTCTCATAAAAAAACTACCGTTTGTATGTCTTTTACGAAGAGACTTCAGCGAGTAAAGAAAACAAAAATTTAAATTTAAAGCACGTGGAATAAAAATAATCATTATTAATATGCCTCCAAAACGCCAAAAAGTTACTAAAAAAGTGGAACATCAATGGACAGAGCAGGACATGAAAGATGCTCTCCATCATATGAATTCAACACCAGGAGCCACTATACGCGGGACAGCAAATCGCTTCGGTATCGGGGAGTCAACCTTACGTTTCAGATTGAAAAGAAATCCAAACGATCCACTGGGGAAAGCAGGGAGGAAGTGTGTGTTTAACGAAGAGACGGAAAAAGAGCTTGCCGAGTGCATTGCCGTTGTTTGTAATTGCGGTTTTAGTCCATCGATGGAAGAACTTCGGGTAAGCTACACTTATTATTCTTATTCATTAAAAGCTCTTTAATTTTTCTTTTGGGTGATATTAACCGGGAAATTCTTTGGGATTATATTTATAGAAAATCGTTGCGAATTACATATCGGCAAACAACCTGACGATCCACCAGTTTAAGGAGGGAATACCGGGAAACACGTGGCTCAGAAATTTTCTGAAACGAAACAGACTGACGTTGAAAAAAGCCGAAATGATCAGCAGCGCACGGTTATCGAACACAGCCAACCCGTTTATTATATATGATTTCTTTGACCAATTAGAAAAGGTTAGCTATTTGTTTCATATTAAAAATATTTCATCAAATTTAAATTGTATATTCTGCTACTTATAAAACTAAATCAAATGTTTTATAAACAGGTTCTTAAAGAACATCCCGGCATCGGACCTGCAAACATTTGGAACTGCGACGAGTCAGGATTCCCAACAGATCCATCTAAAGGGAAAGTTATAAGCCATAAAGTAAGGATTGTGTTATCATTGTATTTCTGAACTGTCTTATTATTTATTAGTCCTTAATTTTTAAATATTTAATATGAAAGGAAAATCTTCTCAAAAGAGACGTCTTTTTATCTTTTGACTTTTAGGGCCAAAGAGCTTTTAAACTACGGTTTGGTGCTGGACGAGAGAACATCACGGTTCTTGCGGTCTGTAGTGCGTCAGGGGTAGCGTTAGACCCTCTTATCATTTTTAAGGGGAAAAATATGCAATCCACGTGGTATGGTGATAACGCCCTTCCAAACACGTATTATGGAAAATCAGAAAACGGTAAAAAAATTTATTACTTTCAAGGAAGCAAAATTTATCTCTTAAATATTATTATCTCTT
>JBCCKS010000079.1:0-2028 GCA_039027295.1 Pseudomonadota bacterium | reverse complement strand
CGTGGTTGTGATGCAATCCGCTTAGTTGTCCCAAAAAGCATTACCTCGGTTTTACCAACGTTCATGTTGATAACAAGTTCGTTAGCATCGAAATAAGCTTTTATTCTTTCAAGGTCACTGTTAAGATCTTCTTCAATCTTTGCCACTGCGATATATGACCGTGTCATCTGCATACATCACTGCATCAGTTTTTTTTAGATGTTCGGTAAAATCATTAAAAAAGATTAGAAACAGCAACGGTCCCAAGATCGACCCTTGCGGCACACCGTTAAAACAAGGTTGGAGATTTGATGTAAACTCATCTATTTGTACATATTGTTTCCTAGAGAATAGGTAATCGGTCATCCATTCGTGTTCTTGTCCCGAAATACCGTAAGAAGGCAATTTATCCAGTATTTTGGCATGACTGATAGTGTCAAATGCTTTTGATAGATCAATAAACGTTGCCCCAACGAGTAACCCTTTATCTACTTGCATTTTGATACTATCAAGAAGAAGAGTTGTTGCTAGATTGGTCGATCTTTTTCGACGGTAGCCAAACTGTCTATCCGTCAGCAGGTTCTCACCTTCAAGGTAATCCATTAGTTGACAGTGTACTGCTTTTTCGAGCACCTTCGACAAAACTGGGAGAACGGAGATTGGGCGATAATTACCAGGATCTGCTGTGGTCCCCTTCTTGTGTATAGGCACAACTTTTGCAATTTTCCAGGATGATGGTACAATTCCCGAATTCAACGAAAGATTGATTATGTGGCGTAATGGTTGCGATATTTCCTTGTGACAGTCTTTTAACATACCTGGTGGAAATCCATCGATACCGGCCGATTTATTTCGTTTTAGTGATTTCAACTGTTTTGTAATGAAAACATTCGAAACATAAACAAAATTAAAAGTCTGTGCAGTTCTCCTCCGGAAATCTTGTTTTGTTTTCCATACAAAGTTTGTTAGTAAGATTACTTGTTCCTTAAGTTTTGATACGGCATTGAAAAAGTATTTACTGCATTTGTTGACAAAGTTTTGACTCTTGTTGTTACCTCCGACGGAAGTGGCTGTTTTCGTTGGAAAAATAGATTTTATGCATTTCCAAAAGCCTTTTGGACCTCCGGCATTCTCGTCCAAAAGGTTCCGATGGTAAGACCTTTTAGCTGCTTTTGTCTGATTGTGAATGAATTTCTGAGAGTCCTGTATACTTTCCAATCTTCGTCTTTCTTCGATTTCCTTGCTTTTGTCAAAACCCGATCACGATCTTTCATCAATTTTTTCAAGTCAGAATTTAACCACCGACACGGTTTTCCTCTGACTCGTTTCAGCGTAACTGGCGCGTGTTTATCGAAAATCTGTTTTAAAATTGAGTTGAAGAATGTTAAAGCTGTGTTGACATTTTGTACTCCGTATAAAACATCCCAGTCTACTTTTTCGAAGTCCTTGATCATCTTATCTGGATTGTAGTTCTTGTAATTCCTGCTTGTTATTACTTTCGGTTTGAACTCTCTATTATTGATCTTTCTGATGCAGCCAATCATCGTGATCTCCAATGCTTAAGGGGAAAACGTTTGTAGAAACAATGGATGATTCGTTGTTCGTAGCAATGATATCTATCAAGCTCTTCGAGTCTTGTGTTACTCGCGTAGGTACATTAATTAACTGTGTTAAACCGCAAAGCGATAGGAGTTCTTTAAAGTTTTTATTGTCACTTTTTGATAAGTAGTTAACATTTAAGTCTCCCATGAGAATGATTTCCTTTTGTTCGTCAGTTGCAGATCGTAATGTCTCATTCAATATGTTATCAAAGTCTTTCGAAAAAAACTTTGAAGTGTTCGGTGGGCGATAATAAACTCCTGGGAGAATGTTTGCTGACTTTGGGATATTTATTTCAATCCAAATGTTTTCCACGTGTTCGCTTTCGAGATCTTGTCTCCGATTCCATTTTAAATTATTTCTCAAATATATTCCAACACCCCCTCCTTTTCCATTCTTGCGATTTCGTTGTACAAATTCAAAGCCATCGATGTTGTATAAGCCATTGAT
>JBCCKS010000078.1:0-2154 GCA_039027295.1 Pseudomonadota bacterium | reverse complement strand
CGCGTCGAGCCGTGTTCTCATTTTGAGCCCAGAGCTGGCATCCATACCTAAGATGAGATCCAAATAAAGAATGATAAATACCGAGAAGAATTGAAGAATCGACAAAGTGACGAATTTTTGATAATGCACCATTAGCACGGCGGAGTTTAGAGCAAACGCTAGAAATTTGAGGATCCCAATTCAAATGTGAGTCGATGATAACACCTAGGTATTTTAAAGTCTTGCTAGGATTTATTTCTGACCACCTAAATAAATATTGAGATCACCAGGGGACCTAAGTCTGCTACTAAAGACGATGTATTCAGTTTTACCTGAATTAAGAGCAATTTTATTGGCATTAAGCCAACAATTTAAGATGCTCAAATCAGAGTTGAGAGTGGCACTTAGAGATTCAAAACACTTTCCAAATTGGATCAGATTAGTGTCATCAGCAAAGTGGGTAACTTCAGAAAAATTAAGAGAAGAATGTAAGTCATTTATGTAAATTAAAAACAGTAGGGGTCCTAGAACGGAACCTTGTGGGACACCGTAGTGCATTTGTTTGATATCAGAAGAGCAATTTGAAATTGATACAAATTGTGAACGATTTTTCAGATAAGATGAGAACCATTGATTTATAGAACCTCTAATGCCATAATGATTAAGCTTATGACATAAAATTTCGTGATCAACAGTGTCGAATGCCTTTTGCAGATCAACAAAAACCCCAACCGCAACTTGACCTTTATCCAGGTGGGCTTTGATTCTTTCAACCATGCTTATTAGAGCATGATTTGTGGAATGGGCTTTGCGAAAACCAAATTGTCGAGAGTAAAAAACATCACTAGCTTCTAGAAAAGAAAAGATTCTGGAGTACATTAGTTTTTCGAATATCTTGTCGATGTTTGATAGAAGGGAAATAGGACGAAAATTAGATGTTTCAGAAGAACAACCTTTTTTAAAAATCGGTATAACTTTAGAAAGTTTTAATAAGGAAGGAAATTTACTAGTAGAAAATGACAAGTTAACTAAATCAGCTAGCGGAAAAGATATCTCTGTTGCTACAAGTTTAAGAATTTTGGTTGGAATGCTGCAGGGTCCAGAACTTTTAGAGCAAGACATAGATTGAATTAGTTTACAGACCTCGTCAGATGTTACTGGAGAGAGAAAGACAGAGTTTAAGTTTGGTCGCTTTAAAAATGAAGAGAAGTGTTTATCACTTTCAGGAATCTGTGATCTAATTTTACCAGCCACAGAAGAAAAGTAAGAATTAAAAGAATTAGCCACAAGTAAGGGATCAGAAGTAACTGTGCCATTGATTTTGAGAGAAATAGGTTTTGCAGAGGATGAAGCTTTAAGAGAAATAATATCTTTTACACCCTGCCAAATTTTACGAATATCACGAGAGTTTTTATGAAAATAATTCGCAAAGTAGTTTGCCTTGCTACGTTTACAAAGGCATACAATAAGATTTCTATGACGTTTAAAAAGATTGTGATAAAAACTTCTAGAAGCTTCCGTCTTTGATTGCAAAAATTTTCGATAAAAAAAATCGCGCTTTGACATAGACTTCACAATTCCAGAGGTTATCCAAGGTTTCTGTTGACTCTGTTTTTTGGTCAAGTTTGCAGTTGGAAGATGTTGATCTACAAGGGCATTAGTTTTAGTTAAAAAGGAACCTAGTGATATATCAATGTTCTGATGCTCCAAACCTAAAACCTCATTCCAATTTAGGGCTCTAAAATCACGTACAAAGTGTTCCTGGTTAAACTTCGACCAGTTTCGAAAGGTTTGGCAATGGCTTTTACCATTGCTGTTATTACCAGGAAAAGAAAAGCAAAAAAACTGAGATAGATGATCAAATATATTGTGAAGAATATTGCCAGAAATACTGCTTTCAGTGATAGTAGAGAAGATGTTGTCAATTAAGGTACGACTAGTTTCAGTTATTCTTGTCGGAAGAATAACTTGAGGAAGAATCAAATGCGAGCCAAGAAGATCCAAGAAATTAGAAACCTGTTGACTACTGTCGTATTTAAGTAAATTAATATTAAAATCACCCAAAAGCAGGATCGACTTATTTTCTCTACTTACCAACTGCAAAAAAGGAGTAAAAAAATCACTGTTGAAAGTAGCTATGGACATTCCAGGATGTCTGTAAATACAACCAACAAT
>JBCCKS010000077.1:0-2157 GCA_039027295.1 Pseudomonadota bacterium | reverse complement strand
CCAAGGATGTAGTTAATTTCACCCTGGTATGGCTATTGAAAGAGGAAACGGCATTATACGGATCAACCAGTCTTCCTACTTACAACACTTACAACCGATGGAGAATGAAGCTTCATTCGTGAAGTTGACACCAACTGACAAACAGCTCAACGAAAAAATCAACATGGCTCCAATAAAAAACGAACAAAAATCTTCTAAAAAAAACTATAATGGAAAAAAAATATCACAAAAAATTCGAATCGCTAAATATTTCATCAAATGGTTCTCAAAGTATTTCAACCGACAAGAAGGAATCAAAAAAGTTGGTTTGTTCTGACTCGGAATGCACAGAAACACCGGATCTGAGGGAAAATTCACTGCAATGTTATGGCTGTGAGAGATATGTTCACTATCACTGCACGAACATGCCAGCTTATATGATTGAATATTTTATCAAAAAGACTGCAGGAAAAAGAAAGAAATGGCTTTGCATCATGTGTATACATGTGTCTAGCGAAATTGCAGAGGCAACAAAGCGACCTAACACCGAAAGAAAGCAAAGAGAAATAATCGAAAAACTCAGAAGGGAAGTGGCTGCTTGTGACAATGTCGCAAAGGCGCAACAAGATAAAATCCGACAACAAAAAGAAGAGATTGATCATTTGAAAAATCATGTAAAAAGCTTGGGATCCAAAATGAAAGAAATGGATGAAAATATCTCAAAATCGATGACAATAAACTTCAAAAATCTCGAGGCTAAGATAGAAACAGTTATAAACAATCAGACATCCACATTAACGATGACCACAGAGAAAACGTTTGCAAATGTGGTGAAAAACAACCAAACTAATTCAACACCAAACATCAAAAACATTATCAAAGAGACGCAAGCTGAACAAAATCGAGAAGAACACAAAAAGAAGAAAAGGGAAACAAATATTGTTGTTCATGGTGTTCCAGAATATAACCACACCAGCGAAGAAGAAGAAAATAATTGGAACACAGATTATGCAAAGAAACTTATGACCGATCTCAAGATTGATGATAAAACCAAAAACGCCATTCGTATTGGTAAACCCCAAGAAGAAAAGAATCGACCAATAAAGATCTTCTTAACAAATCTTGCAGATAAAGAAAATGTCATGGCGAATCTGAAAAATCTGAAAGGTATCGACAAATATAAAGGAATCAGCATTACCAACGATTACACCTTTACGCAAAGAAGGATCATCAAAGAGTGGACACAAAAAGCCAAAGAACGCAATGAGAAAGAGCCAACGGATTCAAAAGTTGTATGGAGAGTGAGAGGTTCTCCAGAAAAGAATATCTATTTGAAGAAGTTTGTTTTGTCAAATCAGACTTCTAATAATGGATATGATGACAACTAAAACAAATCAAGGAGTGACTGAGAACAAGGTAGAATCTAACATTAAGGAATGCAGGTATGTTGACTGTTCTGAATTCAAGTCGTGTTTTAGCAAGTTTGACGGTATTTCTGCACTACATCTAAATATAAGCTCATTATCTAAACATATTGACAGTTTAAGTAACATGCTAGAGCAGCTTGCGCTTGAGTTCAAAGTAATAGCAATAAGCGAAACAAGAATAAAACATGATTCTATACCACACAATCTTGAAATCCCAAACTATGAATGCATTTCGACCAAGACGGAAGCAGCAGCCGGTGGGACAGCTATTTATATACATAAAAATATAACATATAAAATAAGATCTGATTTAAATTTATATAAACCAAAATTTCTCGAGTCAACTTTTATAGAAATTATTAGACCTAAGAAGGGAAACATCGTCATAGGAACAATCTATAAACACCCAAATATGCAATCTTGCGAGTTTGTTGAAGAGTTTTTGTCGTCAGATTTAGACATTATAAATAAGGAACAAAAAATGTGTGTCCTGTTAGGTGATTTTAACATTAATTTGTTAGATCAAGAAAGTAGAGCAGTTTCTAATTTTGTTGATACTCTAAGTTCAAACGGGTTTTTTCCAACCATAAGCTTACCAACCAGAGTTACTAATAATTCAATATCACTAATTGACAACATTCTAACTAATATTGAAAAATACCCAATTCTGGTTGGTAAGCTTATGGTTGGAAAAAACCCGTTTGAATTTAGAGTATCAACAAAATTAGAAACTGCTCTACTTTCTTGATCT
>JBCCKS010000076.1:0-2440 GCA_039027295.1 Pseudomonadota bacterium | reverse complement strand
TATCTACCAGAATAACAGAGGCCTCACAAACCCTGATCGACAACATTTTCACAACCAGCATCGACCGTAAATGCGTATCGGGTAATATTCTGCACTCAATTTCAGACCATCTTCCTCAATTATTTTGTATCTCATCTGCACCGTTTACTGATGATGGTTGTGATAATTTGTCGAACGTCTATATGAATTGGTCACAATTTCAGAGCGAGGAGTTTGTTCGTAATTTCCGTAGTCTAGATTAGCGAGAAACATTGAGTTTGGAAGGGAGAAACATTGATACCTCTTTTGAATCATTTCTCACGAAGGTAAACACCCTTGTTGATCGACATGTGCCGATAGCTACATTAACAAGAAAACAGCGCAATAAAAAGCCCTGGATTACTCCTGAAATCTTGAAAGCCATGCAAAAACGTGATTCTTATCTACGTAAGTCCTTAAAGTGTAAGTCTGAAGAATCCAGGGATTTTTATTTTACAACCTTCAGGCGTTTTCGTAATAATGTTGTATCGCTTTGTAGGCGAAGCAAAGCTAAGTACTTTGCCGATTACTTCCATCAAAACTCAAAAAACATCCGCAAAATTTGGAAGGGTGTTAAGGAAATTATATCTCTTAAATCGAATCCTAAATCAAAACCAATTTCGTTAAGAATAGATGACATTGTAACCTCAAACCCTGACATCGTTGCAAATTTTCTTAACTCTTATTTCTCTTCAGTTGCTGATAATGTTCGATCCAGAATTCCTGAAAATGACAAACATTTTACGTCCTTTTTAAAATGTCCAAATTTGAACAGTATTTTTCTCTCTCCTGCCACACCTGAAGAGGTACATAAAATAATTAATTCTATGCCTCCTTTCAAAAGTTCTGGACCTAATAGCATCCCTATCAGAATCCTCAAATTAGTCTGTACAGAGATTTCTTACCCTTTAACAGAGCTTTTGAATCTTTCCTTTTCTACTGGAAAACTTCCATCAGTTTTAAAACTTTCTAAAGTTATTCCTTTATTTAAAAAGGGTTCTCCACTTGAAGCATCTAATTATCGCCCTATTTCACTACTTTCAAATATCGACAAGATTTTTGAAAAATTAATGTACTCGAGGGTCATATCTTTCTTAGAGGCTAATAATGTCATCTATTCCAGACAATTTGGATTTCGTAAATCCTACTCTACAATTCACGCATTAATCAGCATGATTGAACGTTTAAGACGATGCTTGGACGACGGGAACGTGGCCATTGGTGTTTTTGTTGATCTTCAAAAGGCCTTCGACACTGTTGATCATAAAATTTTGTGCCACAAGCTTAGTCACTATGGTATAAGAGGCATCGCGAATAAATGGTTCTCTTCATACTTATGTTCTCGCCAACAATTTGTTTCGATTGGTAATACCAACTCAAACTGTCTCCCAATTCGTCACGGTGCTCCTCAGGGTTCTGTTCTAGGGCCTCTGTTATTCTTACTTTATATAAACGACCTTCATTCGTGCTTAAAATATTCTGAAGCCACCCATTTTGCCGATGATACTAACTTAATTCAAACCGGCAAGTTTATAGAATCTCTCAGCTTAACTATGACATATGATCTTTCTTGCTTAAAAACATGGCTTTAAGCTAATAAGATTGCTCTCAATGCTGCAAAAACGGAAATAATTGTGTTTAGAAGCAGACTCAAGCCAATCGGCGAGTTTAATTCTAGTTCTAGTATTAAATATTTAGGTGTTTTCCTAGATCAGCATCTAAGCTGGAATAAGCATATATCAGATCTTTGTTGTAAGCTTAGAAGAGCTAATGGTGCACTTTCTAAAATTCGTCACTATGTTCCGATCAATATTCTTGTGAATATCTTTTATGCTATCTTTGACTCGCATATGAGATATGCATGTCAACTTTGGGCCCAATCTGAAACTAATAGTACACAGCGTGTACTTATTCTTCAAAAGAGGGCCCTGAGAGTTATGTCTTTTTCTCCTCCTCGCTCCCCTTCTGCTCCTCTTTTTAAAAGTTTTGAAATCCTCACTATCTTTGACCTGGTCAAAACTTTGAATATTTTTTTTGTCCATCAACATCTCAATTTTAAACTTCCACCTGACCTTTGTGATTCTTTCAATTTTAAAGAGGTTGATCATCACTATTCTACCCGTTGCCAGAGTTTAAGATTACTGAAGTGTCCGAAAGTAAGCACTGCTACTTATGGTCAAAAGTCATTTTATATTCAATCAATTGCTCAGTGGAATCTTTTTAAACGTCAGCATCCAAGCACAAATCTCATTGAATTGTCCACCAAAAATATCAAGCGTCTTGCTAAATCTGATCTTTTGTATCAATACTGACCGTATCATATTTTTTTATTATTATATTGTCATAGGGTGATTTTGGGTTTATATTTTTAATATATTCTTGATTCATCATATGATGTTCGAATACCTCTATAATCTATTTA
>JBCCKS010000075.1:0-2442 GCA_039027295.1 Pseudomonadota bacterium | reverse complement strand
GTGCTTTTGGAATAGTCTATCGTTTACGTCGTTATTTGCTGCCGACGTGACCCCGTCAGGACGCAGACTGTGCATACCAAAGAGTTTCTCTTGACCCAATTCTTTTAGATAGGATAAAAGTGTTGACCGCATCGTAACACACTTTCGATGGCTGCGAAAGATTCGTCCGATTGTACCAAGCTGACCATAAATAGGATCACGTGAGATGCTTGTGCTGGGAGAGCAGAGACTTCAGTGAAATAATCGCACCACTTTGACCATTTGTTGAAATAACATTGATACTTTTTTGTTGTATTATCTGATCTTGATTTTTGAAGGATGCTTCTCATGTTGTCTGCTAAAGACTTTAAATCCTCGTGTTCGACTTCGTTTCGTATGGTGTTTGTAGCATGGGCTGTAGGTGGAGATAGAAAAGAAAAACAAGTGCTCAGAAAGTAACTTATTCCTGTTTACTTTACTTTCTTGAGTAGCTAACAACCCAGTTGTCTTTACGACATCAAATGCCAAAGGCTCTTCAATCTAATTGAAGAAACCTATGTTAAAAATTAACACATACAGTAATCCTATACGTTTATATTTCACTAGCAACCTAGTTGCAATCAAGATCTAATCTTAAGTGCTATCAAACCCCCTTTATATTTATCAGAGCCTAGCAATGATTCTCTATAGTTTCCAATTTTTAATAAGCCATTCGTGTTTGAAAAGGATATCCAATCTGTAATGAAACTCGCAAAAGAACCATTCTCCCGTAAACATGCCCAAAAGGGAGCCGCTGGCCAGTAGGGAGCTATGAGTGCGCCACGAATATTAAATTTCTTCAGGTAGTTGATCGTCTTTATCAAATAGCTAACAGGTGGAACGAGTAGATTGTTATCGAAACGCCAGTCTTGAGTGAATGCATCAACAGCCTCTGTATCTGGGACAGCATACTTTGAATTAAAACGCTCAGCCTTATTGTTGTTAGATGAAGCAAACCTATCGATTGTGAACGGTCCCCAAAGCTCGTCTAGATGTTCGAAGAAAGAATCAGTAATTTCCCAATCGTCTGGGTCGATGATCTTCGAGAAAAAATCGGATATGTCGTTTTGTTCCCTAGGAATCCATTCGACCTCAAGTTTAACTTCAAAACGCTTTGTAATATCATAAATCTGTAGGGCCAGAAGTTGTAATTCGTCCTTTGAGCTACCACTTCTACAAATGTACATCGCCGCGCGATTATCAGTGAACCATTTTACTGACGTGTCTCTTATAAACTTTCCAAATGATAATAAAGCAAAACGAATAGCTTCAAGCTCTCTCCACGTAGAGCTGTTATCGCACTCCTCAAAATTAAACGATTTGTGACAAATAAGGTTTTTCGACTCACAAATTGCTCCAATTCCCTTGTCGCTAGCATCAGATGAAATGATAATCTTCAAAACGTGATCTTTTAAAATTGTTCTCTCGTTAAGTGTTTTTATGTTATCTCTCCAGAAAATGATTTCTTTGTGTGCGCTAGGGTAATTAAGAATATTAAAACGACTGTCCCAAGCTAATTGATTGTCAATGGTTTTGTATATTGAACGGGTTTTCAACCTTATTATGTCTTTTAACACAAACTTTGTTGATACGATTTTTCCAGCTATACGTGAAAGTTTTCTTGCTGTTGTGTAAGGCGACTTCAACACAAAAAATAATGATTTCAGTAAAGAGGAAATGCGTTCTTCTGCTATCTGGTAAGTGTTTTTATTCAGATCTACAGTGACCCCCAGCCATGTTAGACTTTTAGACGGATTCCATTCTGATTTTTCGTCATTTGTGACTAGCCCAGCTAACATCAAAAGATTTTTAGTTGTTTTAGAATGATTAAAAGTTTTTTCAAAAGTACTTGCAATTCCAAAACCGTCGTCTAAATATACAGCTATTTTTATACCTTGCTTATGCCACGAAGATACTAGAGGTCGCAAAACTTTTGTAAAAACAGCTGGAGCAGTTGAGAGTCCAAAAGGTAGTACTGTAAAAACGTAAAAATATTCTTTTCCATTTCTTTTCCAGGAAAAGCCAAGAAAGTTCTGGTGTTCTGGAAGTATGTCAATATGATGGTAGCCTTTCCTTAGATCAAATTTGAAAACAAACCCGCCAGGTTCGATGAATTGTTCAAAGACCCTCCAATCGTCAAACTTGATGTGCTCTTTCAAAAGATGTTCGTTAACGAAGCGAAGATCTAATATTAGCCTTGGTTTACCAGACGAATTAAATGCGACAGAAAGTGGGTTAACGACTATTGGTTTGAATGGCACTTCGATAACAGATCCCGAATTGATCAAATCGATTATAGTATCGGATACGAAGTCTGAATTATCTATAGCAGTTTTATTATTAATTTTATATGATTCTCTAGGTATATGTATAAACGGTAATTTGTAACCATTTTTGATAGTATCTAATACAAATTCATTAGCC
>JBCCKS010000074.1:0-2526 GCA_039027295.1 Pseudomonadota bacterium | reverse complement strand
CCTATTGCTAACTTTCTTGATATTTTTGGTTCGTATCATATACTTCCTCATATATCTCTTCCTACTAGAATCACAAGTAGTTCCAATACCTTGATCGATAACATCTTTGTGTCAACAACTAGTTCTCCGACAATATCAGGAAATTTAATGATTGGTATCTCTGATCACCTCCCACAATTCTTGATCCTCAACCAAATGTCTAAACCTTCTAAAAGTAAGTTAAACAACATTGTGTCTCGAAGTTGGTCTTCTTTTAATGCTGATAATTTCCGGAACGATTTTAACGACCTTAATTGGAAGGAAATACTTTCTGTCGACAAAAATGACTCTGAAGCTTCTTTCAATAGTTTTCTCGACAATTTTAACTCTCTATTCGACAAGCATGTCCCTTTAAGAAGACTTACAAAACGGCAGATAAAATTGAGGAACAAGCCTTGGATAACTAACGGCCTTCTCACTTCGATGAAAATTAGAGATAGTATTCTATGTGACCTTAATAATACCGCTGATTCTAATCTTAAGGCATTCCTTCAATCTCGATACAAATTCTATCGTAATCGCATCGTCTCCTTATTGCGTCTCAGTAAGAAAATCTATTTCAATGTGTACTTCAAAGAAAATAGCAAAAATCTTGGTAAGGTTTGGCAAGGTGTTAGGTAAGTAATATCGCTCAAAACTAAATCTTATTCTGACATTTCTCTTCAAATTAGTAACTCGATTAGCTCTGATCCAAAATTAATCTCTGAAACTTTTAACGATTTCTTTTCTAATGTAGCTTCAAATGTTCGATCAAAAATTCCACCATCTCGTCATCATTTTTCGGAGTGGCTTAAATCTCCTAATACTAATTCTATCTTTATAAGCCCAACGTCTCCAGAGGAAATCTTGAAGATACTCAACTCCTTTAAGAGCAGTAAAGCGACTGGCCCTAACAGCATACCTGTGAAACTTTTGAACATTATCTCTGTAGAAATATCTGTCATTTTAGCAGAGCTGGTTAACTTATCTTTTTCCACTGGTGTCTTTCCTTCGAAACTGAAAGAAGCTTTTGTTATTCCCGTTTTTAAGAATAAAGGTTCTCCATTGAGCACTGAAAATTATCGACCGATATCGTTATTATCCAACATCGATAAAATATACCAGAAACTGATGCACAAGAGACTTATTGATTTTATTGATAGATGTAACTGTCTCTACTCCCAGCAATTCGGCTTTCGCACTAACCATTCAACATCCACTGCTTTAATCAATTGTACTGAGAAAATACGCAAATCTCTAGACTCAGGTAATCACGTATGTGCTGTTTTGATTGACTTGCAAAAAGCCTTTGATACTGTTGATCATAATATACTTCTTTCCAAACTTTTTTTTTTATGGTATCCGTGGAGTTGCTCTAGAATGGTTTAAATCATTTCTATCGAATCGATCTCAAACTGTGTCAGTTTCTGGTATAAAATCTTCATCTAAACCAATTCTTCATGGTGTCCCTCAAGGTTCAGTTCTCGGTCCCCTTCTGTTCTTAATTTATGTCAACGATTTACACGTAGCTATTCCTTACTCTCTAACTAATCTTTTTGCTGACGATACCATGCTCCTTAATCATAGTAAGACCCTTAAGTCACTTGCAAAAATGATTAATATTGATCTGAAATGTTTGAATAACTGGCTTAATGCCAATATGATCTCTCTGAACTGTAAAAAATCTGAGTTGCTCTTACTCCATCAATCACGGAAACAATCGAAATTTGAATTTAAGGTTAAAATTAATGGCAGAAGGTTATATCCTAGTGACTCTGTTAAATATCTTGGTATTATTTTTGATTCTGGGTTTAATTGGGGTCCTCACATAAGCTTAGTCTGTAAACGGTTATCCAGGGCTAATGGAATGTTAAACAAGCTTCGACATATTCCTCGAGATATTCTACTTTCTCTTTATTACTCACTCTTTCATTCACATCTTAGTTATGCAGCAAATGTTTGGGCTTTAAATACTAATGCTACTAAGAGGGTACTCGTTCTTCAGAAAAAATCAGTAAGACTTATGACATTTTCCGAATTTGACTCTCATTCTCTTCCTCTATTCACTCAATTGCGAATTCTTCCTTTTCAAGATTTTGTAAAATTTTTGAATATAATTTTTCTCTTCAACCTTGTGAATGAAAATCTTCCTTCGCCATTTTACGAAACATTTGATTTGAGGGATATGACTCGTGTCAGCCTCCATCGTCCAAGAAGAACTAAAACTGGTCTTCTTCGCTTACCACAAGTTTCCACAGTTCGTTTTGGAAACTACTCACTCAGTTACCAAGCAGTTGTATCTTGGAATCTTCTTCAGCAAAATATAAACGTTGGCAATCTTTCGTCATTGTCAATCAACAAACTCAAGTATTGGGCAAAATTTTACTTTTTGTCTTCTTATACTTAGGTCTTGCACTTTGTCTTGTCACCAAATTCAACTGTCACTATATATTGCTTTTTTAAAAAATAACAATAAAAATTTATGATATATTTTTTTAAATTTATTTT
>JBCCKS010000073.1:0-2663 GCA_039027295.1 Pseudomonadota bacterium | reverse complement strand
GACAAATTGTGCATCTTCTATAAATGCTGGTATAAGTGGTAAAGTTGCCTCTGCTAATTCTTTACCATAATCGTGGCTCAGGGCATTGCGATTGTCTCTATAATTCAGCCATCGTTCAGATGCTTCTATTGGCATCAATCCATGTTTTGTTGCATGCCTGAAAATATCTTTAAAATAGAGTCGGTCAACTGCCTTTTTGGAGTGAAAATAAGGTTCCAGACATTTTTTCAGCAATTTACCACATTGTTCTAGTATGATTTCAAACTCTTTCACCGTAGCAGAACGGTACAACTCGTAGGATATACTCTCTGCCTCCGCTTTCAACAATTCATCGTGTGCTAAGAGCATGTTTGGAGTACTATCTTCCTGTAAACCAATATTTTACGAACTTGACTTTGAAAATAATAGCTCTTTTATCCCGATAAAGTCGCTATGATTTTCTTCGTCAAAACCGCAAACTACTGATTTACAGTTCAATCCTACTCCAAACATGCTCTAAAGAAATCGTTTTGATACATCGTGCTAAGAATTCTGTTTGTATAATCATGGACAGTATTCAATTTTTATGTCTTTACTTTCATCTATCAGCAAAACAAAAACAATATTAGCAAAACGCTTGCATCTTGGCAAAAGTTCTTCTGCCCATATTGAGCTTTACTGCGCTTTTCCTACCTGATGTTACACTGCCTAACAATTTAGTTACACTCACTAAAATGAAAATTAGTAACAGCTTTTAGCTTTGCCTTACATCTACCTAATAGTTCTTAACATATGTACTATCAAGAATTTCTTCCTTCCAAGCCTTTACGTCAATATATTCACTTGTTTGGAATACTAGAAAATAATACCATATTTAATGAAACAGTTGACGAGTCAATGCCTCCCTTTCTTTGTAAAGGTTTGATGTTTCATTACGAGGAAAATAGAGATGTTGCCGTTTCAAGGGCATCTTATCAAGGAGAACTGCCGCTTGGCTATTTTATGCTTGATAATAAGGAAAGGTTTGTCACCTCTTACAAGAAAAAGTTTAGTATTGCATCTGTTTTATTCAAACCGGGTAAGTTTCGGTATTTTTTTCCGTTCGACACTGCTCCGCTTACTAATCAATATCTCACCTTTACAAGCTATAATGAGCCTACTTTAGTGGAGCTACACGAACAGATTCTATCTGCTAAATCGACTAAGGCTAGAATTCAATTATTAGATCGCTTTTTTCTAAAAATGTTACCAAAGGTCACTTCATCAAAGGAAGATTATACAGAATTGATTCTTCAGGATATGTTTTCGGATGAAGAATGGAAATTATATAAAACCGCTACGTCCCTAAATATTAGTGAGCGTCACCTGCGTCGATTGTTCAAACGAGAAATGGGACATTCTCCTAAAGAATATCACCGATTGCTTCGGTTTTCAAAAGCGCTAGCACACATCAATACTGGACAATTTACTACACTTACCAAACTCGCTTATGCGCTAGGCTATTCAGAACAGAAACACTTCATTTTAGATTTTAAGCACTTCATAGGATTGACGCCTTCTCAGTATATTCATAAAGTTTCGCCCATTAATCACTCCATAGCTTGGCGAGAAGAGGTCTCTCATGGCTTAACTTTAACACACGGGTAAAAAATAATATAAATGTCCGATTTTTCCAATTTATTCTCCTTGCTTAAATCCATATTTGAGCCGAAAAAATCAAATGATAGCAAGATTTGAATTTACGTAAAACTCACCATCAACATCCCTGACTCACCTGAAAATTCAGGTAGGTTGATTTTGCAAAACAATATTTAATAAGATCAAATTAATTTACACTATGAAACTCAACGCACTCCTTTTTGTCTTGTCCTTCTTTTGCTTTGACTTATCTGCACAAACCAATATACAGCAAGCAGCCAAAGAAATCCTGTTAGCAGGTGCGGATGACTTTGGCGATCTTACCCCTGTAAAAAGCTATTTTGCAGAAGATGCAAAGTTTCTCTACCCAAATGGAATAGAATACGACCTCGAGAAATTCTGGAATTGGTTTACTTGGCAGCGAGAAATAGTTGCTAATAAATACATTACGATTGATGTCAAAGTGATTGATAATGAAACATTTTGCCTATTCAAATGGGAAGGAACGATGCGAGATGAGAATCAGCCCAAATTAAAAGGAAATGTCGCAAAATTATCTGGTATATATCACTGTGTTTGGGAGAACGGAAAGGTAAAACAAATGAATATGTACTGGGATAATCTCACCATTAATAAAGGTTTTGGGATAGAATAAAGAAGGTTTACTTCTGACTAATCAAAGACACCCAATTATTTATTAAACTCACTAAATAAAATCATTATGAAACTCAAAGCACTCGCTATTATACTATCGTTTTTTAGCCTAAACGCTCTCTCACAAAGCAATCTAAGCGCAAACGAAGTCTTTGAAAAAGTGATCCAGCACTACGATCCCGACGGAAAATGGGCGCAATTTAGAGGAACAATTCACATCAATACCTATGGAGAAGATTGGTCAGGGGAGGAAAACTTGACGATAGATAATGCTAATAATTTTTACAGAAGTATACGGAAGGCAGATGGAAAAGTATTGGCTAAAGGAATGGACGATGGGCAAGTGTTTTTTGAGGTGGGTGGCAAAAAGCTAACTGCTAGTAGCGTACCAG
>JBCCKS010000072.1:0-2669 GCA_039027295.1 Pseudomonadota bacterium | reverse complement strand
GCAAACACAATCTGTTGGCAGCCGATTAAATTCTGTTCTCCCTTTGGCGGATCCTTTGATAAAATATAAAATATAAGATATAAAATAAACTTAAAATTAAAACGCATTTAAAAAGAAAAGATGAGAAAATGAATTTGTTTTCGCGAACGAAAGGTAAAGTAAAAAAAGTAAAATAAAGGTAAAGATAAAATGGGGTAAAAGAGTTGAAAATAAAAGTCTCAGTAAAATGTGATTGTAAGAAATTCTTAATAAAATGTATATATATAATAGGTAATGCAGTGAATCCTGAGAAGAAGGCAGAACTCGAGGAAAGAAAAACTGAGTGACAGCAAAAGCGAAAGTGTGGAAACCGGACTGATTGCTTTTAACTCAGGGATCACCGCAGACCATTTAAGTTCTAAAGATCTTGTCATATAATGCCCCGAATTGAGAAATATTGGAGGTGCTCCTAAGGTCAACAGGCAAATTATTAAAATTTTTAGCACCATTAAAATAAAAACTTTTCTTTGTTGATTCCAACTTGACATGTGGAAGTCGAAGCAATTTCCCACGATTTCTTGTTTTATTATTTAGTAATTCAAAGTAATTTTTAAAATTATCACATACATTTCCATTTAAACATTCCAGCACCTGCATGGACATCCGTTTCCTCTGGCATGCACGGATTGAAAGTTTTGGGTCGTTCTTTATTTCGCCATAAATTACTTGGATGGCTCTCTTTTCAAAGTTACTGATGCGAGCTTCGATCGTATTAGTATAGTTACTGGTGATTATTGAACAGTACGTGAACAGAGGCATCAACATCGTCTTGAAAATAGTCATGGCGACTTTGGTGGTGAGTTGTGGTCGGATCCTCCGCAGGAGATACAGACGACCAGCTGCCTTTTTGTAGGTTTTATCGATGTGTTCGCGCAGGGATAGAGTTTGATCGAGTAAAACTCCAAGGTACTTATAACTTTTGGCGATGTGTACTCTGTGTTGATGATTGTTTGTGACTTCGAGTGTCTTGTTTTTAATCTTCTGTGCAGTGCCAAATAACATGCATTCCGTTTTTCCTTTCTTCATGTTGATCACGAGATCTTTTGAGTCAAGCCATTTGGTCACAGAAAGAAAATCTTTCTGGAGTTTGGTCTGAACCTCATCCTTATTCTTTCCGGAAACATAGATTACTGTGTCGTCGGCGTATGTTATGATGTTCGAATATTTAATCACTGAACTTACATCATTGAACGTTATCAAGAAAAGCAGAGGGCCCAGTATGGACCCTTGAGGAACCCCACACGTGACAGGTTCTGGTTTTGAGATCTCTGCACCAAAACATACAGATTGTTTTCTTCCAAAGAGGTAATTTGTGAACAGATCATTTGCTTTCCCAGTAATACCATAGCTTTTCAGACTCTCGATTATCTGACTATGACTCAAGGTGTCAAAAGCTTTACTTAGGTCCACAAAGATTGCTCCTGTAACATTACCCTTGTCAGTAGCTCTTCGTATCTCATCCAGAAGTAAAGTAGCAGCAAGCTCTGTATTTCTCTCCTTTCTGAACCCAAATTGTGTGGGTGACAGAAGTCGACGTTCCTCGAGAAATTGAGAGATCTGTTGATGGATGCATTTCTCAAAGATCTTAGAGCAGACAGGTAAGACAGTAATTGGACGATAATTATCAAATACTTGTTTTGACCCCGATTTGTGGATCGGGGTCACGTTACCGAATTTGAAGCACTCAGGGACAAATCCAGTTTTGATCGAAGCGTTGATTACGTGACAAAGTGAGTTACATATCTGAGCGGCGCAATCTTTTAGCATACCTGGTGGTAATTCGTCAGGTCCACTTGCTTTGTTTCGTGATAACTTCTTCAAGTGTTTGAATACTTCGCTAACTTGAACTTCCCGAAAATGAAATGTGCTGTATGTGTTAGGGAAAATCGGTTCTGGTTTTGACCATACTATGTCTTTTAACGGTGCTGCTTTTGATTTCAATGTTGTAGCTACTTTGCTGAAGAAAGAGCAAAAGCTTGATGCAATTTCTTTTGCATTTGTTGTTAAACGTTCACCAATCAGCATTGCTTTCGAAATTGTTTCTTTTACTTTTGTTGGGTAGATCTTTTTTACTGCTTTCCAGAAACGGTTTGGATCATTTGCAGATTCTCTGAGAAGACGCTGACTGTGTTCATTTTTAGCCTTCCTGATGTTGATGTTTACTCGATTTCGTAGTCTTTTGTAGTTTTCGAAGTCTTCAGTTGAGCGGGATTTACGAAACTTTCTTTGTAAAGCATCTCTCTGGTTCATTTGTTGTTTAAGCTCACGATTGAGCCAAGCTGACTTTTCAGTTTTAACCTTTTTAGATATGAAGGGTGCGTGGCGATCAAAGGTTGTACGAAGAATACTTTGAAAGTTATTCCACGCAGTGTTTGGGTTGGAATCTGAGAAAACAGCGTCAAAGTTGGTTTCTCTTAAGTCATTTCGTAGGTCTTCAGGATTGTATTTGGAGTAATCTCGGCATCTGATAAGTGTCTCTTGTTTATTTTTCTTGTTCTTTGTTTTCCGTTTGAAACCGATAATGTCGTGATCACTTAATGACGAAGCTATCACTTTTACGTCAGTTATCGTTTCAGGTTTTGTTGTTAAGATGACGTCTATTAATGTTTCAGAAGTATCAGTTATACGAG
>JBCCKS010000071.1:0-2795 GCA_039027295.1 Pseudomonadota bacterium | reverse complement strand
TGATATTTTAGCCTCACTAGCAGCGCATAAAACCAACAATACAAATCGAAAATCTAAAACTCCAAAAAATAAAAAAGCGAAAATAGAAAAAGCACTTCAATCTCCAATAATTAAATCAAGTGTTCTCTTTGATGCTTATCGTCAAACTGAAGATTCTCTAACAAAATGTGCTTTAGTATATCTCCTTAAAAATAATTGCCAAGTCAATCATCTTGAGGAAAATGCTGAAAAATATGCACAACAAAGAAGAAAAAAAGAAATTGAAATCAAAAGATTAGAAGAACAACTTAAAAGTCGAGTTCCGAAAGGTCGAGATTTGACCGGAGAAAAATGGTTAGAGTCATTAGAACAAGCAGTTAATACCTTTCCCGAAAACGAAAATGAAGCAAAAGCTTGGCAAGCCAATCTTCTAAGAAAATCTAGTTGTGTCCCTTTTCCGGTAGTTTATGAAACCAACGAAGACATGAAATGGTCAATCAATGATAAAGGTAGAATTTTTGTTAGTTTTAGTGGTTTAAGAAAGTTAAAATTTGAAGTCTACTGCGATAAAAGACATCTTCATTTATTCCGTCGTTTTATAGAAGACCAAGAAATTAAACGTCAAGGGAAAAACCAACATTCCAGTAGCTTATTTACATTGCGTTCCGCGCAAATATCTTGGTCAGAAAAAGCAGGTAAAGGAAAGCCTTGGAACCAACATCGGCTACATCTGTTTTGCTCTATTGATACTCGACTGTGGACAGCACAAGGAACTCAACAAGTTATAGAAGAAAAAGTTGCCTCTATTCAAGATAAGTTAGCGAAAGCTAAACAAAAAGAAATTGAACTTGGGGGACTCAACTCAAAGCAGCAGGCTGATGTCATCCGCAAAAAATCTACACTTGCTAGAATCAATACTCCTTTTCCCCGTCCCAGAAAACCTTTATACCAGGGTAAATCCCATATTCTAGTTGGTGTTAGCCTTGGTTTAGAAAAACCAGCAACTATTGCTGTATTCGACGCAGTTAATGATAAAGTCCTTACATATCGCAGCACAAAACAGTTACTTGGTGATAATTACAAGTTGTTAAACAGCCAGCGACAGCAAAAACAACGTCTTGCTCATCAACGACATAAAGCCCAAAAAAAATTTGAAAAAAATAGTTTCGGTGAATCTGAACTAGGACAGTATGTAGATAGATTATTTTCCAAAGAAATTGTGGTGATCGCTAAAACTTATGCTGCTGGAAGTATTGTTGTGCCGAAACTTAGCGATATGCGCGAAATCATTCAAAGTGAAGTGCAAGCCAAAGCCGAGAAGAAGATACCTGGCTTTGTTGAAGGTCAAAAAAATTATGCCAAAGAATACCGTAAAATTTTCCATAATTGGAGTTACGGCAGATTAATTGAAAATATCGAAATCCAAGCAGCAAAAGCTGGAATTTTGATTGAAACTGGACAACAACCGTCCTTTGGAAGTCCACAAGAACAGGCAAGAGATTTAGCTTTATTTGCTTACCAATGTCGAATGGCTTAATCAAATTAAATAAAATATCGAACGTTAACAACTTAATATGAGGTATACGAAACAAACAGCGCCGCAGTTTATGCTCTTTGAGCCAATGTACTGCGATAAATCTGGGTTAGTTTGACGGTTGGAAAACCGTTATGCTTTCTGACCCTGGTAGCTATCCGCTCTTGATGCTGCTGTCTGGTTTGACCAAACAGGATATACCCTGCTTGTGATTTTTGGATAAACAGTTTTTGACGTTTTTAGCAACGATAAAAAACTTTTATACAAGTATATCAAAGTTGGAACAGGTGCGCTCCCAGCAATAAAGAGTAAAGCTATGTCGGCTTGAGCCGTCTTGTGACGGTGGGGATTACCTCAGTGGTGGCTACTGAATCACCTCCTTCGTCGGGGGAACCCTCCTAAATATTTTTGACGGGTCAAAGCGGGGTCAAAATCCCGCACTGTCTCGACAAAATGTCAAACCTTTATCATGACTGCATTTAAGCGTTTGAGTGTTAATTAATACGCTGTTTTCAGGCAGAATTTAGTTGCTTTTTCTATCACCCGTCAAATTTGATGATAGAAACCACTGAATATAAAGGTTTTGCCGGGTAGAGTTTCAATAACCATCCCGGCTTGGGATGGGTTGAAAGGCTCATTACATGATTGAGGAGGGTTGCGGACTCTTCGTTTCAATAACCATCTCAATTAGGGATAAATTGAAATTTGTGTTCTACATCGAACATCAAACATATTGCAAGTGCATATAAGTTTCAAAAACAATCCTGAACTTGGAGATAAGTGAAATAATTATCTCTACAAAATAAAATATTCAAAACTTCAAGCTTCTAGGCAAGCTTGTAAATCTCAATACAACAAAATTATTAGGTGGGTTGAAAGGATAGAGCGTCAGATTCCTATTTTGTGAAAAAACAATATCACACTCGTATTCGCTCATTTTTTAGATGAGTAACAATAGGGGCTTGAATATTTGGTCAAGTTGATGATACATATCAAATTTGACAGTAAATTAGAAATTTTGGACGACACTATTTTGTTAATGACTGTCTAAACGAATTAAAGCGACATTAATCTGTTAACGACGACAATAATTCGTTAAGACGACATTAATCTGTTAACGACGACAAATAATTAGTTATTCGACAAAAATGAGCGCGGAGGGATTCGAACCCCCGACCGTCAGAACCGGAATCTGATGTTCTATCCACTGAACTACGCGCCCTTGCAAATATCAGACAATATTTTGCCTACATATTAATAAACAGTATAACCTTTATTTCCT
>JBCCKS010000070.1:0-2796 GCA_039027295.1 Pseudomonadota bacterium | reverse complement strand
GTTTCCTGTTTTAGGGTTCTATGCATGCGTTCATGACGTCCATTTTGCTGTTGATTTCCGGGCTTGATGCGTTCAATGTTGATGCCCAGACGCAGCCACCAGACAGAAAGTTTGCTGAGCCCATATAGCGCATTAGGGCTGGCAAAGGGCAAGCCGTTATCGCTTCTAATGGCGTCTGGAAGGCCATATTCTTTAAAAACAGCCTCAAACACGGCAAACGCCCCAGCTTCTTTAGTCGATTCCTGCCCTTCACATGCGAGTAAGTAACGTGAATGAGAGTCTGTAATGGTTAGGGGATAGCAGTAACGTTTATTACCCATCATGAACTCACCTTTATAATCGCAACACCACAACTGATTTGGCTTGGCAGGCTTGGAAAGTGTTGTACCTTCCGCTTTATAACGCCGGCGCTTACGCCTTTTGACAAGCCCATGACGGTCTAATACCGCATGGATCGTGCTTGTGGCGGGGTGCTGTATATCCGGAAACATACGCAGCAGTTTCTCGCGGATCTTTGGCGCTCCCCAGCTGGGATATTCCTTCTTGATACCCAGAATCGCACGCTCAATCTGATACGGCAGTTGGTTTGCGTGACGGTAAGGGCGGCGGGAACGATCGTTTAAACCCTCCAAACCGCATTCCTTATAACGGTTGTATATCTTGTAACCTGTCTTGCGTGATATGCCAAACTCACGGCATAATGGCGATATCTTTTCGCCTGACAATAACCTTGCTACAAATTTTAATCTTTCGTCCATAATATTACTCTCCTGCCATACCATCCGAGATCTCCTCAAATGGAAAAAGTGTAACCTATGTCTTCGGAATGTTCTGTTAACTATGTCTCGGGAAGTACATTATCCGAACTATGGATAAGCGATACGGCAGTGTTTAAAGTTTAATTTGGGTTTATTGGACTTAATTTGATAGGCGATTAGCGGGGCGAAAAGGGAAACGAAGAAATTGACGGGAGATCGATGTTTATTGGGTCGAATATTAAACTCTTCCTTAAGGACGGAAAAAATCGTTTCAATCAGAACCCGTTTTCGAAGCAAGAGCTTATCAAGCCAAGGCATAAGGTAATTTTTCATATTTTTCTTGATACCGGTCACAAGATGTAGACCGTTACACCACAGTCGCTTAAACAGATCTTTTCCGATATAGCCTTTATCGCCGTAAGCTTTTCCTTTCAAAGCGTGACTGTTAACAAGGGCTTCAAAAGCTTTTCTATCGTCTTCATTTCCAGGCGTAATCCTAACGCCGACGATTTCTCCTTCGAAATTACACACAAGATGTAGCTTAAAACCGAAAAACCAACCCATGGTACTTTTTCCGCGTTCGGCAAGGCCGGAAAACGTTTTATGACGAGAAATCCGCTTATTTTTGCAAACAGCAAAATGCGTACTGTCAACGTAATATTCCCCTGTCTTTTTGCCTTGTACCAAATGTAACATCAGAGCCGTCGGGACAAATAAACGCGGGATCAGTTGAATAAATCTGTCGTAACAAGGACGGTTCGGAAATAAATGCGCGAGCCTGTCACATATTTCATATTCGTAATATTGTTTAAAATATTTATAACCGCTGAAATGAAAAAATATAACGATACTGATCATTTCAGATAGGGATAACAACGTTATACGATTTCTTCTATTGCCGTCTTCCAAACAATAATGATACTGAAATCCTTCGAACAGCTTGCAAAAATCATCGACAATCGTGAATATTGTTGTATAACGACACATGATTGGTATCTCCTGTTTTTTTGTTACACATTTAGGAATACCAATCAATTTTCTATTGTAAACCCCTTTCTACAATACAATCTATACGTGAAAAAACTTATCCATAGTTCGGGTTAACATATTTACCAATCGAAGATCGGCAGGCTACATTACAAAATATTAGTGATGCACTTGAGCGAATTAAAAAACGCATTGAGGCGAAACTTCCTAACGCAAAAATAGCACATAAATCTGATATTGGAAAATTGCTTATTCGTGCTGATAGAGAAGAAATTAAGCTTGAGGTTAATTTGGTTGGACGCGGAACAATTGAAACACCTGCTAAAATGATGCTTTGTGAAAAGGCACAAGAAATGTATGACACATCATCTGTAATACAAATTGTACCATTAGGACAGCTTTATGGAGGCAAAATATGTGCAGCCCTTGATCGCCAGCATCCAAGAGATTTATTTGATATAAAACTTTTAATAGAAAATGAAGGTTTTGTTGATTCTATCAAAAAAGGCTTCTTATTATCATTATGCAGTAGTGACAGACCAATACACGAAGTTCTTGTGCCAAATTTGCAAGATCAGCGCCAAGCCATGGAAAACCAATTTACAGGTATGAGTGAGATTACCTTTAACTATGACGATTTTGAAGAAACCAGACGGATGCTTATTGAACACATAAAGCAATCTTTGAATGATAATGATAAGGCATTCTTGCTTGGATTCAATAACACTGAACCAGACTGGACATATTATGACTTTAAACAATTTCCTGCCGTAAGATGGAAACTGCAAAATTTGAAAAAGTTTAAAGATGTCGACCCTGAAAAATATGAGCAACAGCATAAAAAGCTTATAGTTAAACTACGGTGAAACTACGTCATCAAAGTCCTTAAAACAAATTATTAACCACCGACTTTACCAGCCTACCCAACAAGGAATTAGGCAATTTTTATGAAGCATTACAGTCAGGCGAATTTCATGAGTTAACGAGCATATGAAGATTGACATTTGAAATTTTTTACAAAGAATCACCTTGATATTATTATAGGGGGTTT
>JBCCKS010000069.1:0-2799 GCA_039027295.1 Pseudomonadota bacterium | reverse complement strand
TCCATGGGGGTGGAACGATGATTTTTGCTGCAGACTATCTAAATACTAAGAAATCCTCTCGACTATCCAAAAAGGATCACGAGGCTGTGTGGATAGAAGTCAAAATAAAAAAAGCAAAACCTATTTTTGTTTGTTCTATTTATAGACCTCCGTCATCTAGAGACATTGAACATGTTGAACGATGTTGTAGTTATCTATCTGATTGCGTTGATAACTTGCCCAATAATTCTGAAATATTCATCATGGGCGATTTCAATGTTGATATGTCTAAGAAAAATACCCTCACGTCTCTAATCAATGACCTATGCAAGTCAAAAGTGTTAACACAACATGTAACTAGCCCAACACGAGTGACCAACACCTCCTCGACGATGATTGATCTTGTTCTTTCAAATAGTTTAAACGCCAAAGACTGTAAGGTAGTAGATTTAGGACTAAGTGACC
The DNA here is from genome assembly GCA_039027295.1 of Pseudomonadota bacterium. GTDB lineage: Bacteria > Pseudomonadota > Alphaproteobacteria > Micavibrionales > Micavibrionaceae. Next base: position 2,355 of record JBCCKS010000069.1, on the reverse strand, counting down.
ACTCGCTGTTACACATAAGAAGGGATAAGCTGACTATTTGTAGACCACAAAAAAGCGTAACATCTCGGTCATATAAAAATTTTAATGAAGAACTGTTTTTAGCAGATCTTAAAAGTATGGATTGGACAAATGTCACCAATACCCATTGTCTAGATGATGCTGCAGAAGCATTTAATATGAATGTGCTGGTTACTTTAGATCGACATGCTCCAATCACAACTAAAAGAGTGTGTCATACCAATCCTCCTTGGGTTAATAATGATTTACTTCAAGAAATTAAAGAAAAGAGATATCTTAAGAAAGTTGCTTCAAGATCAAACCTTATCCAAGACTGGGCTGTTTTTAGGAGAAAAAGAAATTCTGTCAATGCGCTTAAAAGACACCTAAAACGGGACTACTATCAGTCTACTCTTAACGAAAACAGACAAAATTCTCAAAAGCTGTGGAAAACGTTGAACAACATAATACCTGGTAGTAAACAGTGTAACACTCTTCCTCAAAGCATACTTAAAAATAATATTGAAATATCTGACAAAAAAGAAATAGCTAAAACATTCAACGAATTTTTTATATCTATTGGTTCTAACCTAGCATCAGCTTTTAATTTCACTGGTACTTCTCATATAAATCCACCCATAAATCAAAATTCGTTTACTTTTTCTCATGTAACAACTTCTTCAGTTAAAAAATTAATCTCCAGTCTAGATAATAACAAAGCTACAGGGCTCTATCGTACTATCTTACCTATCTTTTCAATTTCTCTTTATCTACTGGTTATGTTCCTATCTGTTGGAAGAAAAAACGTGTGACTCCTCTCTTTAAAAAAGGGAACACTGATGACCCTAACAACTATAGACCTATTTCCATCTTACCTGTAACAATGAAAATTTTTGAAAAAGTAGTTCACTGTCAAATTGTCGATTTTCTTGACCTGTCTAGCATTTTAAGCTCTTCTCAATCTGGCTTTAGAAATTCTCATTCAACTGAAACTGCTGTGATCTGTGTTTCAGACTATATTTTAGAAGAACTTTCAAAAGGACGTTATGTAGGAGCGGTGCTAGTTGATTTGAAAAAGGCGTTTGACACAGTAGACCATCAGATACTACTTAAGAAATTGTTTTGCTATGGGTTTAGAGATACTTCTTTAGATTGGTTTCAATCTTATTTATCCAATCGTGTCCAATGTACAATTTTTGATGACACACTCTCAACAACTATTAACGAAGAACCATTTGGTGTACCACAAGGGTCAGTTCTTGGACCTCTACTTTTTCTTTTATACATTAACGATATTAACCAAAGTATGGACATCGAAAAAACATTTTTCCATCTTTACGCTGATGATACCATAATTATTCAAAGTTCTAACAGTCCAGAAGTTCTCAGAAATGGTCTTGAGCATCAATTGGAAAAACTCGGTTCATGGTTTTATAGGAACAAATTATCTGTAAATACCTCTAAAACTGAAGTAATTTATTTCGGAAAATCAAAAAAAGTAGAACAATGTAAAAATGAGACAGCTATATCTTTTCAAAACGATGTATTGGAGTCTAAGGATAAAGTAAAGTATTTGGGTGTCATATTTGAAGAGGATATGAGTTGGGATAAGCAAGTTAATGAAATACGAAAGAAAGCTTATTTTAGTTTGCATAAAGTTAGGAAAATTTCACCTCTTCTTAATGAAGACTGCAAAAAGTTACTCTTAAACGCTCTTGTTTTTCCACATTTAAATTATTGCTGCAGTTCTTGGAGTACAATGTCAGCTGCAAACACAAAAAAATTTGAAAGCCTTATAAAAAGCATTGATAAAATCCATCCAATGAATAAGACTTTTCAAAAAATGAAAACTTACAACAAGCTTCTAATGGCATTTAAGGGTATTAACAACATTGCTCCCAGTTATCTTTGTGAAAAATTCAATTTGGTAAATCAACGGCATAATCGAAATACTAGATCTTCAGTACAAAATAACCTTACTGTTCCTCTCAAATCTAATACCTTTGCTAATCGGACTTTTCTAAATTCTTCTACATCTGACTGGAACAAACTGCCCACTCAGCTTAAGACTTCTAACTCAATCGTAACTTTCAAAACTTCATTAAAGAAATATATCCATGATTAACAATTTTAACAGTATGCATTATTAGTTTATAACGTTATCGTTCTTTGTTTTTCGTTCTGTTTTATAGTGGACCCTAGGGGAGACAATTTATTAGCTGTCTAAAAGCTTTTAAATTTTGTTAAGCAAAACACTCTGGACTACAGGTAATCACAATGATGAGAAGAACATTTATAGTTTTAATTTACTGTCGTCCAGAGAGGCTTGCGCAACCCATAGAAATTAATTGCTATGCT
>JBCCKS010000068.1:0-2863 GCA_039027295.1 Pseudomonadota bacterium | reverse complement strand
TTTCTTAAAGAAAATTTAAATAAGAAGTACGACTTCTACACTATACAAGAAATAATTTCTGGAGATTTTTCTTTAAACTATAACACAGTAATTTTTTATTATCAGTCTCTCAATAATCGTAAGGATAATGGTATTCATATTGGTGCCTCCTATCTGCATATAGCTAATTATAATCCAAAAAATTATAGAGCTTTAAACGAGATAGATCCTTTTTTCAAAATACAGACTTTACCTAGAGCATTCTTAATTGAAGATGATGAACTTTTTTTTAATAAGTTATTACAAAGTTATAAAGACGTTTCTGAGTATTACATTGAAAAATTAAATTATTACAGTGAGCGGCAGTAATGAACGCGCCCTAGTTTAACACAGGCAGAAATTAACACGTCAAGAGCACCTTAAATCCTTGTGACGAAGATCGTCTGTATCCCCTTCTGGATCCATATGAATCACAACCTCAGCCTGCGGGAAGGCTTTAATAATCTTCTTATCGAGGCCGCGTACGATATTATGAGCATTTTCAAGAGTTAATGTCTTATCAAGTTCAACATCCATCGTAATATGATAATGCATACCGCAATGACGTGTTCTTAAATCATGAAAATCCAAAATCCCTTCATGGCCTTGTGTAATCTCAGCAATTTGATTGCGCACCTCATCAGAAAGCTCCCGATCCATCAAAATATTAATGCTTTCACGCCCAATCGTGATGGCCGTGTAGAAGAAATATCCAGCGATGAACAAGGCAACGAGGGGGTCAATCCAGTTTGGGCCGCTCAAAAAACTAATCACCAGCGACAGAATAACGCTGACATTTAGAAACAAATCGGTTTTGTAATGCGCAGAGTCAGCCTCAAGAATAAGCGATTGATTATTTTTTAAAACGCGGCGCTGAACAAAAATAATACTCGCCGATAATAAAATTGAAATGGCCAAAATAGTGATCGCCAGAAGATGATTTTGAATATCCGTCGGCTCTAAAAACTTTTCAATGGATTTGATAATCACAAAAAGCCCGGCGCCAAACATAAAAATACTTTGAACGAATGAGGCGAGCCCCTCCATCTTACCGTGGCCATGGCGGTGGTCTTCATCAGCGGGGCGCAGCGCATAATAAATTCCATAGAATAAAAAGCCGGAGACGAAAACATCAATGATGGAGTCAACAAGTGTTGCTAAAACAGCCGTTGAGCCCGTTAGAAAAAATATAACGCCTTTAATAATCGATAGAATAAGCGATATACAAACCGCATAAACAGAGGCCAGAAGCAAAGGCTTTCTATTTTTTTCTTTCGTAATATTCATATCTATAGATGCCTTATGCCATACGTTAGCATGAGAATTGTTTTATTTAGTATCGTTTCTCATAAAATCACGTTTAATAAATATTATGCATGAAAATCAAGTCTTGCAAGAGCCGTCTCCTTCAAAACAGTCGAGAAATCTCGACATCCTTTATGTTGAGGATGATATGGCCGATGCAACCCTTCTGAGATCGAATTTAGAGAAAGGTGAGAATGGGATTTATCGCGTGACCCATACAACGACTTTCGGTGAGGCCCTCAACCGAATGAAAGAGAAGCCCTTTGGAGCGATATTGCTTGATTTAAATGTCCCAGACGGGCAGGGATTGGATGGTATTGATGAAATACGCAAAATTAACCCAAACCTGCCCGTCATAATCATTACAGGAACCGATGATGAGCGCTTGGCAGTCAAAGCTTTAGAAAAAGGGGCGCAGGAATATATCGTTAAAGATCACGCGAATAAGAATATTATTAAGCGGGTTTTACAATTATCGATCCAGCGCAAAAAAGTCGAAAATGAGCTGGCCAAAAAAGCTTATACAGACTCCCTCACTGGTCTAAAAAATCGCAGTGCCTTTGAACAAAGTGCAAAAATCATGTTAGAGCGGGCAAAGAGATGGAAGCAAAAAGAAGCGCTCGTCTTTATTGATCTTAACAAATTTAAACCCATCAATGATCGCTATGGCCATGAAGCTGGTAACATAATTTTAAAAGAAGTAGCCCAGCGCCTGTGTCACGTTTTGAGAAAAAGTGATTTGATTGCGCGCTATGGTGGCGACGAATTTATTTGCTATCTCGACAGTAATCATGGTAATCCCATCACACAAAAAAGTTGTAAGGCGATTGCATTAAAAATATCTGAAGCAATCGAACGACCAATTTTTTTAGAGGGTCATAAAGTGCCTATAAAAATAAGCGCAAGTATTGGAATGGCCATTTTTCCAGACTCAGGAAAAGATTTTGACGATTTGCTGCGCAATGCCGATATTGCGATGTACGAAGCCAAGCGAAAACAAAATCAAAAATTCTGTTTTATTCATCCAGGATCCAATATTGATAAGAACCCTGAAAGCGAGAAAGATGATTGGCTAAAAATTATAAAAATCCCTGAAAATGATAGCTTTCACCGTGATAAACCTCACATTCATGATGATACAAAATTTAGTGAATTTGCCTTTCTTGCCGCTCATGATTTAAGAGCGCCCATTCGAAAAATTACAGCCTTCTCACAAATTATTCAAAATCAATATGAAAGCCTAAGTCGTGATGAGCTGGCCCATTTAATGAACAGAATTCATATTAGTAGTGAGCGCGTCAGCACGCTAATTGACGGGCTTTTAATGTTTGCCAATATTACGCATAGCCATAATCGATTAGAACATATTTATATCTCAGAAATTTTAGATGAATTGCTTGAGGACTTAGAAGGATTTTTTAGAGAAACAAAAACAAAAATTATTGTTAGCGATCTTCCCAAGCTTCTCATTTATCGTCCGCATGTACGGCAAATCTTTTTGCATCTGATTTTAAATGCGGTTCAGTTTAAAAAAGATAAT
>JBCCKS010000067.1:0-2968 GCA_039027295.1 Pseudomonadota bacterium | reverse complement strand
TTTTAATGCTATGTAATCTCCCTGTTTTACGCCGCTTGTATTCAATACGATTATTCTGAATATTCTTCATCTGTAAAAATGCCAAGTCGATAAAAGAAGCCCCCATCAGATAAAAGCTCATCAGGAAGTAGTCTTTTGCTCGTTCTTGACGGATAGTAGTGTGCTGAAATTCCTTGATCTTTTCGATATCTTCTCGGCTGATTGCCCGTTTTCGGGTAGCTTCTTTTTTGATGCTATATTGGGTGAAAGAGTAGTAGTCTTTAGAAACAAGATTTCGCTCAATAGCCCGGTTGAATAATGCCCTAAGAGTACGCATATTAACACTCAGTCCATTGATGGAATTACCACGTCCTAAGTACCACACTTCGTACTTTTTAAGCCAGGTATAAGTAAGTTGCTTTAATGGTCGATCTTTGCGGTTAAGATAGGTACGGACACTTCGCAGCATCGTATCATAAACCCGAGCGTTCCCCAATTTTCCAGCCCCTTTAAGCTCTTTGATGATTTCCTCACCAAAACTGAGTACTATTGCTTCAGCCTGTTTATTGATCAAGAATTGTTTAAGCTCTTGGAGCGAAAGGCGTTGTAGTTTATTCTCATCCTGCAATTGAGTTATTTTGTCAGAAACGTTGCTGCGTTGTTTCTGCAAAAGATTATTGACCCTCGTAACATTAGGATAGGCTTTGCATACCGATTTGATAGTCTGCCCATTCGGATTCCAATGCTTTTCTTCCACACTGTAGCCCGTAGCAATTCTAAGCGGTTGGGTATCTCTAACGACCAAAACCTTAATAGGGTAGGAGCCATCTCTTTTAGCGCGGCGCTTATCTAATTGAAGACTTACAGATACTGGCATAAACATTTAAATTTTGCTGGCAAATCTAAATTTGCCAGTTAATATACAGTTTTTATAATGTTAAATGAAATTATAGTAATGCGATAATTACTGAAAATCAGTTAATTAGGGTATTATTGAAATAAATGAACACATCAAAATAAAACTTTGGAAACAGGGGGTCGCAGGTTCGAATCCTGCCGCCCCGATAAACTGAAGATCAATGAGTTAAGATGAAAATTCGTAGCTTATTTTTTTGTGGTTAAAACAAATGAGCTGTTTTATAACAGCGAAGCCCGACATCAACTACATGATTTCGGGCTTCTTATTTTAAGAGTGAATGAACTTATTAAAAGGCAGGTTCCAATTGAAAAGGATTGGTGATGGACGTTTTTCCAAATCGTTTTAACAATTCTACTTCGCTAGTTTCATCAATGTTTTCTTTTTCAATAACTTCTACCACTTTGGGTTGACTTAGACTAGGAATACGTTGCACGAAGAAGGGGGCTAATGCTCTTCCACAGCTTACCCAGTGTTTTAAGGGCGCAATCGGGATATGTCCCCCGATTTGAACTGATAAATAATAAGAAAGGGAGAAATCATTAAATTAGGGTTGACTAAAATCCATAAAAAAATGAGCATCTCCCTTTCAGCATTAAAGATACTTAAATCAGAATTTACCAAAGCACTTAGGTCAAAAAAATGGCTAGAAAAGTTATTGATAGGCGACTTATATGGTTTTGAGCAAGAACTGCATGAATGGTTATTAGGCTTTTATGATAAGATATGTTCTGCTATGATAAAACAAGTGAGTAGTAGCATCAAGTTTGAAAAAATACAGAGGGAAATATCAGAAAAAAGAGGTTTAAAAAAGTTGAGTTTACGATCAGTAGAATTACAATTAAGAACAGGTACGAAAATTAGATATGACTCATTGTATGCCAAACAAGTACCGAAAGGATATGAAGGTTGTCGACATTTATCTCATATACATTGGCGGGTAGACCAGAAAAGTGGGTTGATGTATCAAAGCCTAAGTTGTTTACTATCAGTGATTTGTCCTTCATTTATGTTGAGTAAATCGGTTCTTAATTATCAAGGAATCCATGCAAATTTTGATCGAATAAGAAAATTGTCTTTGACTATGGCACATCACTGCAAAGAAAATCGAACAAAAATACAAATCAAAGATGGAGAAACATTAGCAGGCAAAAGAGTGCTTATAGCGATTGATGGAGGACGAACAAGAATGCGCCAATATGATGAAGAAAATCAAAAAGGTCGATCAGCTAAATACACTACGCCTTGGCAGGAACCCAAGTTATTTGTAATCACAACGATAGATAAAAATGGAAAGGCCAACAAAGAAGAATTGCCAATTTATGATAGTTGTTTTGGGGATGATGAAACCTTTGAAATATTAGAGCAATATTTAAAAGAGTTAGAAATAGATAAAGCAAAGGATGTTCAATTTGTAGCCGATGGTGCTTTATGGATATGGAATAGAGTAAAACCAATGTTAACTAGTTTGGGTGTAAAAGAAGATAAGATACTGGAAACCTTAGATTATTATCATGCTATGGAGCACCTATATGAATTGTTTGAGTATATTGAAAAAGATCAAAAGGAGTCGATTAGTAAAAAGCTAAAACAGGCATTGTGGCAAGGTGATATTAAGAAGATAAAACGATTAGTAAAAAAAGGAATACCCGGAGTTGATTTAGAACAATTTAATCCCTATAAATACTTCTACAAAAACCGTAATCGTATTGATTATCAGAAGCTTAGAAAAGAGAAAAGACCCTGCGGAAGTGGGGTCATAGAATCAGGAATCAGGCGAATAATCAATATGAGATTTAAATGTCCATCTACCTTTTGGTATCCCGAAAATGTCGAAAGACTCATCTTAATGAGAAGTATTGCCTTGTCTGGAAGATGGGAAACTATGCTAAATAACTTAACCAAAATAAGAGCCTAATAACTGGGGACAAACTCCGATTGCGCCCAACTAATGATATAGCTCATTCATTCCCAAAAAGTGTTGATGCCTATGCTGCTAAATATGGGCAATGGAGTACTCGGGTTGGTGGAGACGGAAAAGCGTACGAGTGGTTGACTGTGAAAGGCAGTTAT
>JBCCKS010000066.1:0-3605 GCA_039027295.1 Pseudomonadota bacterium | reverse complement strand
TTAAATTATAAAATGGAAAAATTTGAACTTCATCACCGTTCGATATTTTTAAAATGCGCTTTCTGTAATCATTATAAAAATTCTTTGTCTCGCCTTCGCTTAAAATCATATAGCCTTCTTTTTGATCAAGCGACGTGATCAGTCCTCCTAAAAGTAAAATCAAGACGCCTAAATGGCTTAGGATAATTCCTGATTTTTTGAGCTGCCACGGGCTAAAGAAAATAAATTTTATAGCCAATGAAAAAGTAATCAGCGCTAAAATTAAGCCGCCGCCGGGCGTTGGTATCGGCCCTACCCATAAAATGTAGTTGCTAATGTAAAGATTGACGGCGTCATAAAGCCCCAGATCTTTTTGTGTAAACGTTCCGATGATCAATAAGATCATAAAATAAGGCATCAACCATGTGAGCGGAATTGGTCCCGCCCACCATTTTAGAAATTTATGTAAGTTAGGATAATGCTCCATGATGTTTGTTTTATTATCATTTCAGGGCGCTCGCAAGGTCTATACAGTTGCTTTATATCAGCTATAAAATAATTTTTTAGCGTGCGTAGCTCGCTTGCGAGCCTAAGCCACTTTAGCAGCATGAAATCTTGTGAAAATAAGTTATGCAGCTTGGGGAAGAGCTTTTTTATGCTCGTTTTCGGCCCACAGCCATGCTGCCCCACGAACGCCTGAAGAATCGCCGTGGCGCGGCGGAACAATTTGGGTTTTGACTGTATCTGAATCGATGTACATGCCCCAAATTTTCGGGACCATATCATATAATTCTTCAACATTACTCATGCCGCCGCCTAAAACGATAATATGCGGATCAATTGTATTAATCACGCCAGCCAAGGCACGGGCAAGCCGATCACAATATCGCTCTAGTGCAAATAATGCACGAGGCTCGCCTTGCTGTGCGTTCGCAATAATATCATGCGTTGATAAGGATTCTTTTTCAACGCGCTGGTAATCCATTTTAAATCCTGTACCTGAAATCCATGTTTCTAAACATCCCCGTTTACCACAAAAACAAACTTCTCCTGGGTGCTCCATCCATGCTTTTTCTTTTGTGGTGTATGTAATACCCGCAGTTTCTTCATATCCTGAAAGTTTAAATTCTCTATTATTGCTCATTAACGCAATACGCCTTGTGTAAGGGAGAGGGGTATGCCCCCACTGGCCTGCAATATTATTGACGCCGCTAATGACTTTTTGGTTTACCACTATGCCGCCGCCGCATCCTGTACCTAGGATCGCGCCAAAGACAACTTCATGTCCTTTTCCTGCGCCATCAACAGCTTCAGATACAGCAAAACAATTCGCGTCATTTTCAATGCGCACTTTTCGGGATAAAGCTTTTTCTAAATCATGGAGAAGAGGCTGACCATTGACCCAAATTGTATTGGCATTTTTGGCATAGCCTGTGTCGCGATCAACAAGACCTGTCATACCCATACCCACACTACCATGATGGCCAAGGGTGCTTTCTGCTTCTAAAACCAGATTGGCAATATCACTAACGGTTTTTTCGTAATCATCACGCGCCGTTGGAATACGCTTACGATAAAGCTCTTTTCCATTATCACCGTCTAGGGCAACAATTTCTATTTTGGTGCCCCCAAAATCAATACCGAATTTTATATTCATTATTCTTCTGTAATCGGGTTTTCTATTAAAATATCACTCAATAAACGATAATAACTCTCGATACAACCCCGGCTGGTTGTTTCATAGCTTGTGTGATATTCGGTTGTCGGGATTTGGATGGTGGCACCATTCCATCGCCCTTCGGTTCCTTTGACAAGCTGGCCAAGCTCTGTAGAGCCTAGATTTTCTACCGTAAGACCTAATTTTAAGAAATAATCATCTTTAACCTGATAGGGAAGGAAGAGATAATCACAACGTTCAATCAGCTTTTGAGTCAGCTCTGGGTTAAATATCCCGTTTTTATCTCTATTTCGTAAAACAACCATATTGTTCTGAATGGGGTCTTTTTCGCGGTAGGGGCTTGTATCTAAAATAAAAAGATTTTTTGTATGGACTTTATTTTCTTTAAGCCATTTCTTCATATGGATCCAGCTTTTGCCGATTTCTTCTTCTGTAGTAAGCAGGGCTGTGCCTTGAAACCCATTTTGATAGAGCACATATATAATGCCTAATGAAACAACATTATCAATTTGCCCTCTGACTAAATTGCCATTCACTTCAGTATTACGGGCATACGCAACAGGGATATTGGAATCTTCTGTTTCATAACCATTAATATAAAACATGGCATGACCGCTTCTTTCATTCAGCTCACTGCGGTCGATCACGCCCTGACCAATAACGTCACCAAAGGTTTTATCGTATGCGTAGACCTCTTCCCCAATAAATCTTTCATTAATAGCTTTTAATACCATCCGTGATTGTCTGTTCTCTTCCAGATATTTTTTAAGGCGTACATATTGCGCCGCATATGAAAACCGCCCATCTCCCATGCTCACAAGGCCGTGACGGTCGGCATGCGCCGAGATAATATGTGATTTTGGATCACGGCCTCGCACTTCAATTAGGCCGGGTTTCTTACGAACCTGAAGTCCTAAATTTTCAAAATCTTTTGATAGATGATCAAGAAACACCTTTTCAAATCCAACCACAGAGGGGATTTTTAAATATTCAACGGTTTTTGCGACAACTGTATCAAACGGCATAAGTCATGGTACTTGAATTGAGCACACTTCGAAATAAAGAAATCATAGAAGTGAAATTTACAAGGCCATACGGTAATATGCTTTTACTTTTCATTAAATATCTCTTGCGAAAATAATCCCATATATTTGGGGAGGAAATTATGGAGCAAAAGAATTTGGATAAGATTTATAGACCTTGTTACACGCAACCAGAGTCCCACTACCATGTATCACAGGCTAAATCTCGTCAGGTTTATGTGGTCGATGATGATTATGATGAAAGATATTTTATATCCCGCCAACTTCGCCAATCTGAGACTGTTAAAAGTATCTTTACATTTGATGGGGCGGAAACGCTTTTTCAATATTTTGATGAAACAGGATTTTATCAAAAACCAAGGCAAGATATTCAAAACAGTGTGATACTCCTTGATATTCATATGCCTGCCATTAATGGACTTGAAATATTAGATTATATGCGCAGCCATCCAAAGACTTCAGAGCTTGATATTGTTCTTCTGACATCAGATGAATCTCATCAGAATATTTATGAAGCTTATAAATTAGAGGCGACAGCGTATTTACAAAAGCCTTTATGCCTGAATAGTTTTGATCAACTCATGCTGGGTCAAAATGGTTGGAAGTCATAGATAATCTCATTACTGAATAGTGGCTTTACGCGGGAATGAAATTTTAAAAATACACCCGGGTTGATCATCATTTCTTTCAAACCAGATACGCCCGCCATGTTTTTCAATAGCCTTTTGACAAATTGTTAGCCCTAGACCTGTGCCTTCAATTTGATCAGCAGAATGAAGACGTTTAAACGGTCTAAAAATTTGATACTGATATTTTAAATCAATACCCATACCATTATCTTTCACAAAGAGAACATATTCGCTCGGCGTTTCGTCATAGCCAATATGAATTTCGGGAGTGTCATT
>JBCCKS010000065.1:0-3855 GCA_039027295.1 Pseudomonadota bacterium | reverse complement strand
GGGGGTTTCGAGTATTTTAGTTCATATTTTAGCGTTTTTATTAGTTATTGGGCGTATTTTACATCCTTTAGGGATTAAAACTGTCGAAAGTCCGGGTATTTATCGTATTTTTGGAATGGTTTTAACATTTTTTGTGATTGGAATCGCTGCAATAGCAAATATTTTTATATATATTTTCTAAAAAATATCCAAAACCAATTCAAAAAGACCTTATGAAAGCAATATAAGGGCTTTTATCGCAGCTGTTTCGCATCTCAGGACAGTGTTCCCAAGGTCGATTGCATGCGTATGTATGCTTAAGAACTTTTTCTCATCTTCTGTAAAGCCGCCTTCTGGACCAATCAAGAAGCCAAAATTATCCTCTTGTCTTTGAATATCTGTACTTTTACTTTCAAAACGCTCAATACAAGAAAAAATCGGAAAGTCAGGTTTTGAGTCAAAAAAATCGGTTATTTTCTGTAAGTCATGCAACTTGGGAATACTCAATCTCTCACATTGCTCTGCAGCCTCAAAAATCTGTGCATTCACGCGATCTGTTTTCAGCTTACATATATCGGTATTCTGGGTCAGAACGGGATGAAAATCTGTGACGCCTAATTCGACCATTTTCTCAATCATAATGCTAAGACGCTGTTTCTTTATCGGCGTAAAAATAAAATGAATTTTGCGCCTCTCATCAGGCTGTTCGTGTAGCTTTTCTTTAAATGACAGCTCAGCCTGTTTTTTGGCTAACTTTGTAATTTCATATAAACACTCACCATTTTCGCCATCAAACAATCGGATGAGATCGCCCGTATTTTTTCGCAAAACATTGGATAGGTAATGCGTTTGCTCTGTCTCTAATGTGATACTGCCCTGATCTTTAAGGCTATGATCAACAAAAAGCCGGGGGAGTTTAAAGTAATCCTTTGTCATGGTATGAACAATAATCATGACTTATACTGACATCAAGACACAAAGCTGGATTTATAAATTACCAAAAGCCTGTATTCCTTATGCGCTTTTGATGCGTCTTGATCGCCCGATTGGCTGGTGGCTTCTTTTGATCCCTGGGTTATGGGGTTTGGCGCTGGGCTATTCACAAAATCAGGATTTGCAAAAACTCATTATCTTATCAGTCTTGTTTTTTATGGGCGCGATTTTGATGCGCGGTGCAGGCTGTATCATTAACGATATCTGGGATAGAGACCTTGATCAAAAAGTTGAGCGTACAAAAAAGAGGCCTATTGCGAGTGGGGCAATCTCTATCAAAAACGCACTTATATTTTTATTCGCGTTACTCCTTCTTTCATTATTAATTCTGATGCAAATGTCGCTTGCGACAATCGTGATTGGTTTATCATCAATAGTCCTAGTTATTCTATACCCGCTCATGAAACGCATTACATTCTGGCCGCAGGCTTTTTTGGGAATCACCTTTAACATTGGTGTGCTGATGGGCTATGCCGCTATGACAGGCTCTTTAGGCCTTGAAGCCTTTATTCTCTATATCGCTGCGATTTTCTGGACGTTGGGCTACGATACAATTTATGCCTTGCAAGACAAAGATGATGATGCGCTAGCAGGGATAAAATCAACCGCGCTTTTATTCGGTGATAAGGTTAAAACTTTTGTTAGTGCGTTTTATGCCAAAACAACATTTTATATTTTTCTTGTTTTGATTTTTTCTTCATCAAATTATCTGCTGCTTTTATTTTTACTTTTACCAGTTTTTCACTTTGCATGGCAGGTCAAAACACTTGATCTTAATGATCAATCAAACGCATTAAAGATTTTTCAATCCAATAGAGTAACCGGTTTGCTATTTTTTATCGTGATACTGGCAATAGCCGCTTATGGCTAGACGCCATAAAGACCACGCAGGCGTTGCTCTGCAATAATTAGCATTGCAATATCTAATGTGCCTTTTTCATGAATCTCATCAAAGAATGGCTTTAAGATTTTAATCTTATCACCGCGCTGATCCATCCATTTATCTTTGATATCTTTATGTTTGATTTTACCAGAGGCGATATCTTTCTTCATATCTTTTAAGATACGAAGCGTTAATCCTGCCTGACAAGTATATATCTGGTCTACTAAAGCCTCTAGCGCCTGATCGGACCAATCACCATCGGCTTGGATTTGGCGCGCTTTTTCACGAATCCAATCAAGGTGGAAATGATCACCAACATCGAAATAGATTTTTGCTGTCAGCGCAATGTCATGTTTGTAATCAATTGATATTTTTACGATATCGCATGCTGATCCTAAGACGGGCATAATCGAAATATTCTTGGCTAATTCTTTTGGTAATCCGTTTGCTTCGCCGTTACGAACGATTTGATCAATTTTTTCTTTTAATCGCGGGGAAATCACTTGGTGCAAGACATCTTTAAATTCTTGAATACCATCTTCAAATAAAGAAATATCTTTATTGATATCTAGTAAGCGCCCAATTCTTGTAAGGAACCATGTCACTGCGCGTTCAACCATACGCGCTGTTTCATGAAGGGCGCGTATCTGAACAATCGCTGGTACTTTGCCATCTAACGCTTCAATATCATTCCAAATATCGCGTAATTTAAAGGCTTCTCTTGTGATGATATAGGCTTTGGCAACAGCTGCGCTTGTCACGCCGCATCGATCCATACGATCACGAATAAAATCAGGCCCCATTCGGTTAACAATTCCCACTGCTAATGTCGTTGAGACAATTTCATTGCGTAATCTATGATCTAAAATTTCATTAAAATATTTGTCGCTTAAAACTTTGGGGAAGTACCGATAAAGCCGCTCCTCCATGGCTTTACTACCTGGGATATCGCTATTCATGAATTCGCCGGTATAGGCAATCTTAGCATAGCTTTGTAAGACGCTAAGCTCGGGGCGCGTTAGCCCTTTTCCAGCAGCCATTCTTTCTTCGATCTCTTCACTATGCGGAAGATTTTCTAGCGAGCGGCTTAATCCCACTTTTTCTTTTAAGAAAAACATTAGCTCGCGATGCTCTGCTATTTTATCGGCTGATTGATATTCCATTAGGCTAATGCCCTGCGCTTGTTGGTAACATCCACGTAGAACAAAATTAGCAACATCTTCCGTCATCGACTCCAAAAGCTTATTTCTCTTTTGAAGCGTCATTTTATGTTTGGGTTGGCGCATAACCTCGCCTAAGAGAATTTTAATATTCACTTCATAGTCTGATGATGACACACCGCCTGCATTATCAATGTAGTCGGCATTAATACGTCCGCCTTTTTGGGCGTACTCAATTCGGCCCGCTTGCGTGATCGCTAAATTTGCACCTTCGCCAATGACTTTGGCCTGAATATCTTTTGCGTCAAGGCGCAGTGCATCATTACCTTTATCACCGACGTCAAGGTGTGTTTCTTTTGATGATTTAATATAAGTCCCAATCCCGCCAAACCAAAGAAGGTCTGTTTTACAGCCAAGCATTGCTCGCATAAGCTGGTTAGGAGAGACTTCACTCTCTTCAATATTAAATCGCTTTTGGATTTCTGGCGTGAGTTTTAAACTCTTATCTTTACGGGAATAAATACGTCCGCCTCTAGATAATAACTTCTCATTATAATGATCCCAGCCTTTAACATTTTTAAAAAGGCGCTGTCTTTCTTTAAATGTCACCACAGGATCTGGATTAGGATCACAGAAAATATGAAGATGGTTAAACGCGCCAATTAAACAGATATGCTTGGACAGCAACATTCCATTTCCAAATACATCGCCGCCCATATCGCCGACGCCAATAACCATGATACACAAAATGAAGATTTCAATGTTGTTGGCGTCGGCGATATGGGCGGCGATGTATTTGGGAATGGAATGTTGCTGTCCAAGCATATTTGTTTAATTGGC
>JBCCKS010000064.1:0-4260 GCA_039027295.1 Pseudomonadota bacterium | reverse complement strand
GCTGTGTTGGCTATGCTTATGTTGTCATGCATAAGCCAGCTTTGATGAGAAGCTTGTTTATAGTGAGTGAAGCTCTTTGGCTTATTTACGCATTAACAGTTTTTTCAATCCCAATGGCTCTAACGTGTGCATTTGGCATTATTTCCTCCTTGGTAGGGCTTTACCGCTTTGAAAAAGATAATTTAATCACATTTTATCGTTCGCTGTTTTTAAGGACCTATCCATGATCAATTTTTTATCATTCGATATGTTCTTTTGGGGACAGGTTGTAGGTTTTATAGCCCTGCTGATTTGCGTTGGTAAGTATCAGTTTAAAAATACAAAAACAGTTATGTGGATCAACGCTGTTGCATGTGGGTTCTGGATTTTTCACAATCTGCTTTTGGGTGGTCTGACAGGTGCCCTGATGAATAGCGTTGCCTTTTTTAGAAATATAATTTGTTTAAAAGTAAAAGCGCATGTTCGTAAAAGCGTGTTTTTAGTCTCATTAGGTGTTGCTGGCTTTCTTGTCTTGCAGCACTCAAGTTCACTTATTGATTTACTCCCGTTTTTTGGGTTCTTTTGTTTTGGTTTAGCAAATGTTGTTTACGATCGACCTTTAGCTATGAGGCTCGTTTGTATTGCTGGTGATATATTTTGGTTGATTTACGCACTCTCGCTTTTTGCTATTCCCCTCATCATTACGTGCTTTTTAGGAATTATTTCGAGCGTTATTGGAATTTTGCGCTATGAGCGTGATGCCGTTTATAATTTTTTGAAAATTATTTCGTTAAGAACGTATCCTTAATTTAGCGTTCAAAATTTTGACGGCTGAGATCAATGTCTCTTCTAACCTGTGCAGGTTCACCAAGCGTTTGTATTTCTTCGCCATCAATAAAGACTGTTAGACCTCCAGCATTTCCGGTTGTCATGATAAGCCTTTCGTCATCAGGAATAATGTATTTATCGCCGGGCTTTAAAACTTCACTAATTAGTTGGTTGCCATTTTGATCTCTAATCTCGACCCATGAATCTTGTGTGACAACAAGCTCAAAGCCTTTTCTGTTTCTTTGATCCCCGGCAATGATGTCTTCTATGGAAGTCGGCTCTGGAACAGTTAGCGTGCTTTTCTTTAATTGAGGAGGGACGGTAGGGATTGGCTCGCGATAATTCGGAGACTCATAAGTTACAGATAAATAAATCATGCAAATTGCAGCCACAAATATCCCGCCAAGCACAAAGAAAATATTAGGCGTTTTTGAATCTTCATACGAAGCAGGGAATTGTAATTCAGGGCGATTATTTTTTCCGATCAGTTGGGCTTTGAATAGATAGACCATTTTATCGCCATCGAGCCCTAAATATTCCGAATAGGCACGCACAAAACCAATCGCATAAACACGTCCCGGCAGATCAGAAATAATATTATTTTCAATCGCACGAATGTAAGAAGAGCGGATTCTTAAATTGACTTCTACATGGCCAATACTTTGCCCGTAATGTTCACGCGTGCGTTTTAAGATCTCACCAACGGTGAGGTCTTTATAACTATCAAGGTCGATTTCTATTGAGGATTGATTGGGTTCAGACATTTGCTTCTCACTATAGAAGGAATCGCAAAATGGTGCAAAGCGCTGTTACTATCTAAGCAGCGTTTTCATCATCTAGACCATATGCGCTATGAAGAGCGCGAACGGCTAGTTCCATATATTCACGTTCAATAATCACACTGATCTTAATCTCAGAGGTTGTGATGACCTGAATATTAATATTCTTGCTCGCAAGTGTATCAAACATTGTTTGAGCGACACCAGCATGAGAGACCATGCCAATCCCTACTACAGATATTTTCACGATGTTATCATCATGGCGAATTTGAACGCCCTTCAGTTTATCATTGGACTGAATTGACTCAATCGCGCGCTCTAAGTCACCTTTGGGCACAGTAAAGGTAAGGTCAGTCACTTTACCATCGGCTGAGACGTTTTGAACAATCATATCAACGTTAACATCATTCTCACTCAAAGGCCCAAAAACTTCAGCGGCAATTCCTGGCGTATCAGGGACATCAAAAAGCGTTATCTTTGCTTCACCTTTATCGTAAGTCACACCGTTCACAACTTGTTTTTCCATGATATCTTCCTCTCTTGTCACGAGCGTTCCGGGTCGCTCACTTCCAATTTCTTCACTAAAGCTTGATAAAACCTGAACTGGTATATCGTGTTTATAGGCCATCTCTACCGAGCGCGTTTGTAAAACTTTTGCACCGAGGGAGGCCATTTCCAGCATTTCCTCATAAGAGACTTTGCGTAGCTTCTTTGCCTTTTTTGTAATGCGCGGATCGGTCGTATAAACACCATCCACATCAGTATAGATGTCGCATCGGTCAGCTTTTAAAGCCGCAGCCAGAGCAACAGCCGTTGTATCGCTTCCACCGCGCCCCAATGTAGCAATACGGTTATTTTGTGTAATCCCTTGAAATCCTGCCAGAACAGCAACCTCTCTACGGTTAAACGACTCTAACATTTTTGAGCCATCAATATCTTCGATGCGGGCTTTTCCATGACTTTCTGAGCAGAGTATAGGTACTTGCCAGCCGAGCCATGAGCGCGCATTGATATCGCGCTTTTGTAAGGCTATGGCCATGAGGCCGGCGGTGACTTGTTCTCCGCTTGATACGACGGCGTCATATTCACGCTTATCATGGCGATCTGAGATTGTGTCACAATATTCAACCAATTGATTAGTTACACCTGACATGGCAGAGACGATGACAGCCACATCATGGCCTAAAGCAACTTCACGAGCGACTTTATCAGCCGCGTTTTCAATTTTTTCAGTAGTTGCCACTGACGTGCCGCCAAATTTCATAACGATTAAGGACATGGATGATGTGACCAAAAGTTAAATTTTACAATTATCGAAAAAGCGTTATAACGCGTGGAGCGGTGTTTCGCAATCTATATAAAAGGCAAAAAGGCGTTCATAGGTGGAATTACAGTTATTATATAAAGATATTCAATCGAAGCTGAAAAACCAGACTATTGAGTTTGCCGACCAAGAGGCGCGGTACATTATTCTTCATGTGATCAAACAGCCGGATGATATTTTTATTAGGCAGCCAGATTATAAGATTTCGCGAGAGCATTTGGAGAGTATTGAGCAGATCGTTGATGAGAGACTGGCAGGAAAGCCTCTATCTAAAATTATTGGAGAAAAAGAGTTTTGGGGGCTGGCCTTCAAAACGAGCGAGGCGACTTTAGACCCGCGCCCTGATACAGAAGTGCTCGTCCAAGCAGTACTTGATTGCGTTGCGCATGATCAAGAGATCATATTACTGGATTTAGGAACCGGGACAGGCTGTATCCTGATTAGTCTTTTAAAGGAACTGCCTCTTGCAAAAGGAGTGGCCATCGATATTAGCCAAAAGGCTCTAGAGATTGCTTCAAAAAATGCAGACGTTCATGGAGTGTCAGATCGCTTTGAAGCCATTCAAGGGGATTGGTTAGAGGGTATTGATCTATCAAATGTCGACTATATTGTTTCAAACCCTCCCTATATTCGCGATGACGTGATTCCCGATTTAAGTCCCGAAGTGAAGAATCATGACCCCATTTTGTCACTTTCTGGAGGAAAAAATGGCCTTGATGCCTATGAAAAAATTTTTTCAGGGCTAAAAAAACAAAAAAACTTCTCCGGAAATATTTTTCTGGAAATAGGATTCGATCAGCATGAAGAGCTTGTGCGACTCGTGGACGAATCTAACCTTTGCCTATGCGACTCGATAAGGGATTACGGGGGTCACATAAGGGTTGTGAATATCTCGTGTGGGGATAAGTAATTTTATTTTTGACAGGTAGGTTGCTAAATGGATCAACCCGACTGTATTTTTATTTTCATCAAATAATTTTTGACTGATCATAATTATAATAATCTAGTTTATGAAAAGTCTTGGGAATGATTTGGCAGCTGTACGCAAATCATGTACAGTTGTACGTGTGGATGATTCGGTGAATAACTCTGAGGATTCCGGAAATACTATAAAACTTATAGTTTATAAATTGAGAGAGTAAGGTGTAAAAATGAGACACGGTTCTTCAAGTCGGCGATCAAGAGGCCGCAACAACAGAGGCAAGGGTAATAACAACAACCGCGCACAAGTATTTGATAGTAATGGCCCAGAAGTTCGTATTCGCGGAACAGCTTATCAAATTTGTGAGAAATATGAAGCGTTAGCAAAAGATGCCCGTTCAGCAGGAGATGCTATTTTAGCCGAAAGCT
>JBCCKS010000063.1:0-4485 GCA_039027295.1 Pseudomonadota bacterium | reverse complement strand
TTTTGAAAGATATCGATAAACTGGATATTGAATGTGGAGCTATATGTAACCTCATAAAAGACTCCCGAATTAATAGAGAGACCACATCTCAAATGTATCCGCAATATGGCGCATTCAAAAGCAAACTTGAAGAATATGATCCAGAAAAACGCTTCAGTTCTGCATTATCAGAACGCATTTTTTATGGTAAAATACTATAATGGAATAACAGAAAAATATTTATTACCCAAAATGCGTTTATTCTCATCTATGGAGAAATCTGGCATATGCATGAGGATAATATGGGTTGCCCCTATAGCACGAGCGTAGTTCTCGTATTGATCAGTATCCATATCACGAACAATATCATTCATCATATTCACTTTGTTTATCACAATATTCCCAACCGCTGACCGTGATAAGTTACCTTCTCTGTATCCCAAATAATAATACAACGGCATAGAAGATCGGTATTCTTTTGCTTGTACAAGTGCGTCATCCCATAAACTAATACCAAGTATTTTATAATTTTTGGTTTCAAGGTTATGGCGTGTTTGTGAATCAAAATAAGAATTCCTACCAATCGCAAAAGAAACCATATTTTTATTGGAATATGTTCGGAGTGGTAAATAGCGAAAACTATATACTGGCTGCTTATCACCTCCTTCGCTTATAGGCTTGAAAGCAAAAAAATAAGCTGATTCATTAATATTACTTTCTATCTGAAGAGATACATCCAGTAAGGCATCAGGAATATCAAAGTAAGTAGGATTTTTAAGCCAATAAACTTGCGTAAAACTCAGAAAGAATAAAAACGATACTGTTATGTAGCAAAAAATGGGGTTGTATGACGCACTGATAAAGCTGGGTTTAAATATTTTGATGACAATGAAAAGAAAAGCTGAAATAAGAGCCGCCGCCCAAATTACTTGTTGAATCACAATTCCACTTGCCATTGAAAGCAAAAATAAAGTTGCTAAAACCAAAATTATAGATGGAAAAAATGATTTAAGTTTAAAAAGAATGTTATATACAGCAAATCCGTAAAATAATGATACAAACAT
Organism: Pseudomonadota bacterium; assembly: GCA_039027295.1. GTDB lineage: Bacteria > Pseudomonadota > Alphaproteobacteria > Micavibrionales > Micavibrionaceae. The sequence continues at coordinate 3,442 of JBCCKS010000063.1, read as the reverse complement.
ACTCAGTATCATGAGTGATTTACTGGGAGCAAATAGTATAAAAATTTCAGGCTCTACAATATATAGAACCCAATATGCAACGATTGAAATCACATAAAGCATACTTGCTGCAATAGGCAATATCCTGAGCATACCTTTGTCTTTAGCTGTAACAAAGCAAGATAAAATTAAACCTGAAATGATAAAAACCTGAGCGAATACGTAATGCTTCATATTATAAATATGAGGAGCAATATGATAGTAGCTTTGAATGGCCAATTCCCGAACCTCATTCGATATAGGTTCATTGTTAGGTGTCGCGAAATACATCATTACTAGAGCGGAGATTGCCCCAAAAATCATTATTAATGATGAAAACACCCCCTCCCTCTTAAATAAAATCCCTTTCAAAATTAATATAAGACCTACAAGTAAACATAGATTTACGCCGTATGTAGGATTGAAAAGCGTCAATAAAAATGCTGAAGCGGCGGCTAGAATGATCCGATCTTTGTACAAAAAAATAAAACACAACAGGACAAAAATGTGGTTGAAGTCACCATAGTAGTATGATTTTTGAAATAATAATGGATAACCTATATTAGCCAAGAACATAGAAAAGTCAGCCAGCATAAAAATCCCTAAACTAAATAGAGCTACTTTTTGACTTCGAAATATAGAATAAGAAACAAAGTAATACAGGAATATGAGTGTTGGGAAACCTAGGATTGTATGAATAAAACTCATACTTTCCAAAGGAAGTCCCCATTTATGAAATAAAGCTGGAATAAGAAAATAAAGATTAGATAGTGAAAGAAATTGCCTATTTAATCCAACTTCAGAGTCGCCGAAATCCACATCTGCCTCTCCCCACAGCAATTTTCCGAAATAAACCGGATTATAGTCCTGTCCCGTCAGAATAAAGCTTTGAATATTCAAAGCCGGAATGGCATAAATAATGCTGTAAGCACCCACTATCAAACAGATGATCCAGTGTTTACTGACAAAACCTTGAAATGGACAGCTCTGAAAATTATGAATCATGACGATGCGAATGTAGCACTTGTTTTTGGGGCATCCGCCGGCTTAGGTCGTGCTTTAGCGGAACAATTAGCACAATCAGGCTATCATCTTTTTATGGTATCCAGAACCGAAAAAGACTTAAAAGCACTTAGCCAGGACCTGTCTTTGCGTTATAGCATTCAGGCATGTTATTTAGCTTGTGACTTAAGCGAAGAAAAACCGGAAAGCATTATTGATGAATGCAAGAAGCATTTTCAATCGTTTAACCTTATTGCTTATGTTGCTGGCTACTCCTCTCCTTCTCTTGATGCAGGTAATATCGACGAAAATTTTCTGGAATCGCTCGCAAAAATTAATTTCCTAGCGCCCATAAAAATTTTTAACGCCCTGGTACCTCACATAGATATTAACAGACCGGCAAATCTGATTTTTATCAGCAGCGTCGCGGCCGTTCGTGCACGGCGAAAAAATATGGTCTACGCTTCTTCGAAACGAGGAACCGAGTTTTACATGAACGCACTGAGACATTTTTTTGCTAAAAATTCACCGCAAACCAACATTCAAATTTATCGTGCAGGATATTTAGATACCTCTATGAATTTCGGTGAAAACCGTATGTTCCCAAAGCTACAGCCTCAGAAAGCTGCAAAAATAATAGAAAACAATCTGGGTAAAAATGGTACTTTTTACCTGCCCTGGTGGTGGGTTATTATTATGAGCATATATAGTACCCTTCCATGGCCGATCTACAAAAAACTAAATTCCTGATCCTTGTACTTGTTCTGTCGCCTGAATTGTCATGTGCGTTGTCGCATAAATACTATCGATATCAATTGGGTTCTTGCCTGAAGCAATGGCTTTATAAAAACCTTCTATTTCCTCTTTAAAACCCTTTTCAAGCTTCAGGCTTCTGTGAACTTTGCTACGATTGTTACGGACCAAACGAAGTGTTCTATAATTATCCAATACAGCAATTTTTTCTTCGCCAAATACTTCCAGATATTCCTTCGCCATAGATTTGTCTCCATTTGAGAAATAATGGACTGTTCCAATAGATCCATCATCAAAACGACACGTCAGAGTGACGTTATCATTTCCGGCTAAATCATCTCGCCTTGGGTTGGTTGCCATAGAATGTATTTCGGTGACTTTTGCTCCACAAATAGCACTCATCGTATCTATAAAGTGACATGCCTCTGAAATTATTCTACCGCCCCCAATCGCCGGATCATGAACCCACCCTTCTGGTGCATTCAAATTTATTCGGCCTGCATTTACACGATACATCATTGTCAAAGGCTCCTGACGCCCTTCAAAATGTGTTTTCATTTTTGTAATTAGCGGAGAAAATCTTCTGTTGAACCCTACGGTCAAAATAGTGTCAGAATTTGAGTAAGTTTGTTGAATTTCGCTCAATTCGTCATATGTGAGGCATAATGGTTTTTCTACATAAACGTGCTTATTTTCTTTCAAAGCCTCAATAACAAATTTTGCGTGCAAATCAGGTCGGGTCGCAATAACAACTGCATCAATATTTGGATCCTTTAAAATTGCACTTGTATCTGATGTAACAACATCGGAGGCGAATTTATCGGCAACGGATTGTGCAGATAAGCCGGAAGCAGATGACACGGCCGCCAAACGAAATTTTTTATTTTCGTTAAAAGCGGGAAGAAGAATGCCTCGGGCGAAACGGCCCGTGCCGATAACACCTAAATTTAAGGTATCTTTATTTGTACGTTTTACACTTGCAGGAAGTTTTTCAACTGTATCGTTTTTTTCCTTATATTTTAAAAGAACACCGATTAACAAATCATCTTTTGGCGGCTTTTCCAAAAGCTCGTAAGCCTTCTCTGCTTCATCAAAGTCAAAGCTGTGCGTCGTTAGGTGATCAACTGATACAAGTTTTCGGGAAAGTAGATCAATAAAAGATTCCATATTACGACGCTCAGTCCAACGCACGTAACCAACCGGATAATCCTGACCTTTTTCTTCATAATTTGTGTCATATCGCCCCGGTCCATATGAACGGGATTGCAAAATCTCAAGTTCTTTATTGAAGAAATAGCGTCTGGTCATGTCCATTTTAACTTCGCCAACCACTACAATTTTCGCACGATCGCGACATAAATCGGATACTTTATCAAAAACCTGGCCACTGTTTTTTGATGCTGCCGTCAAAAGAACAGCATCCACACCGCGACCTTCCGTCAGATTCATAATTTTTGATATCAAATCTGGATCTTCTGGATTAAAGGCATCAATAATACCATTATCCTTTGCAAGCTTGTTTTTACGCTGATCGAAATCCAGTCCTATCACACGGTGGCCCGATGCTTTGGAAATCTGCGCCGTAATCTGCCCCACTAACCCCAAACCAACAACCAGAATATTAGCACCAACCTGTTGATCAGCCTGACGAACTCCATGCATAGCTATG
>JBCCKS010000062.1:0-4623 GCA_039027295.1 Pseudomonadota bacterium | reverse complement strand
GTAGAACTCCTCATTCGTACTTTTTGTGAATCCAAAGAAGATAATATTATTATTTGTCCGCCGACATTCCCGATTTACGCAATAGATGCGAAGTTATCTCAGATTGATGTTCGAGAAGCCCCGTTAACAAAAGATTTCCAACTTGATCTAGAAAAAATAGAGAGTGTTTTTGACTCTAAAACAAAACTCATTTTTGTTTGTTCTCCCAATAACCCAACAGGGAATATTTTGAATAAAGAGGATATCTTAACTCTCTGTGAGAGATATAAAGATGATTCTTTGATTATAGTTGATGAGACGTATGTTGAATTTACGGATAAGCAAGATTTCTTAAATTCCTTAGATCAATTCGATAATCTTGTTCTGCTCAGAACGATGTCAAAGTCATTTGCATCTGCGGGATTACGCTGTGGCACGACGATCGCTCATAAAGATATTATTGCTCTTATGCGCAAGATGTTGGCCGTTTACCCAATTCCTATCGTTGTTGCTCAAGAAGTTGAAAAAATTCTAAGTCCAAAAAATCAGAAAAGAATGGAAGCCATACGTCAGGAGACTCTCATAACAAGAGATTGGTTTAATGAAGAGCTTCAATCCGTGAGTGAAATTGAGAAAATCTATCCTTCGGATGCGAATTATATTCTAATCAAAGTGAGAGACGCTAAGGCGTTATATAAAAAATGTACCGATAATGGTTTTATTATTCGCGACCAATCATCACAGCTTGGTTTAGAGAATTGTTTGAGAATTTCTATTGGGACACGAAGCCAAATGGAGCAGTTACTTGCTGTTTTAAAAGATAAGAGAATTGAACAGAAACCTCAAAGAACAGCGAATATTTATAGAAATACAAAAGAAACAAAAATCTCTGTTGCCATTAACCTTGACCAAGACCAGCCTGTAAAGATCAATACGGGCATTGGCTTTTATGATCATATGCTCGAACAAATCGCTCGTCATGGTGGATTTTCAATGATTATAGACTGTGATGGCGATCTAGAAATTGATAATCACCATACTATTGAAGATTGTGCCATAGCCCTAGGGCAGGCTTTAAAAGAGGCATTAGGAGATAAAAGAGGGATTGGCCGTTATGGTTTTTCTCTTCCCATGGACGAAGCGCAAGCGAGTGTTCTGATCGATTTAAGTGGTCGTTATTTCTTAAAATTTGAAGCAGATTTTCCTGATAAGATGCTCGGTGATATGCCCGTCGATCTTGTGGAACATATTTATCGGTCTTTGGCAGAAAATTTACAAATGAATTGCCATGTAAAAATTGAAGGCGACAATACACATCACATGGTTGAGTCGTCTTTTAAGGCTTTGGGCCGTGCGCTACGGCAAGCTATCAAAATTGATGGAAATGCAGAGGCCCTTCCTTCAACAAAAGGAACCCTATAAATGCTGGTAGTGATTGATTATGGTGGAGCGAATATTGCATCGGTTTTATATGCATTTGAGCGATTGGGTATCAAAGCTAGGCTGACTGATAACCCAGAAGAGATTAATAAAGCTGAAAAAGTTATTTTTCCAGGTGTAGGTGCGGCCGCCCAATCTATGGACTATATCCGAGAGAAAGAGCTAGAAAGCTGTATTCAAAATTTAAAGCAGCCTGTATTAGGTATTTGCATGGGAATGCAGCTTTTATTTTCTCACTCAGAAGAAAATAACTGTGGCTTGCTTGATATTATTCAGGGAGAGGTTAAGCATTTTTCTAAAGATAAAAATATGACGATACCGCATATGGGATGGAATAACTTAAGCTTAAAAAACACATCTCCGCTTCTCGAAAATATTGATGAGAATAACTTCTTTTATTTTGTACATAGTTATTATGTACCATTAGATGACTATACTCTCGCATCTTGCCAGTATGCAGATAACTTTTCTGCAATTATTCAAAAAGATAATTTTTATGGATGTCAATTCCATCCTGAGAAATCTGGCCAAAGCGGTGAAAAAATCTTGAAAAATTTTATTGAGAGAGTGTCATGATTATTTATCCAGCAATAGATTTAATCGATGGCCAATGTGTTCGCCTTAAAAAAGGTGATTATAATCAGGTTACAAAATACAATACCTCTCCATTTGAGGTGCTGAAAAGCTATGAAGATCAAGGCGCGAAATGGGTTCATATTGTAGATTTAGATGGCGCAAAAGATGAAAATAACCGTCAGCTCTCGCTTGTCTCAGACATCCGTAAGCAAACATCTCTTAAAATTCAAACTGGTGGGGGAATACGAAAGCTTGAGCATGTGCAAGATCTTTTAGATCAAGAGGTTGATAGAGTGGTGATAGGAAGTATGGCCGTCAAAGATATGGATCAAACAAAATCAATTTTTTCTGAATTTGGGAGTGATAAGATTTGCCTAGCGTTAGATGTAATGCCTCGTGATAATGATTATTATGTTGCGACCTCAGGCTGGCAAAAAGAGAGTAATCAAACACTAGACGATCTTTTAAAGATTTATGATGACAGTCATATTCTTCATGTTCTATGTACCGATATTTCCAAAGATGGAATGATGCAGGGATGTAATTTTGATCTATATCAAAATCTCGTAGAAAAATATCCTCATATAAATTTTCAGGCATCCGGCGGTATTCATCAATTAAGCGATATAGAAAAACTAAAAACAGACGGTGTAATTATCGGTAAAGCACTTTATGAGAATGTATTTACTGTTGAACAAGCGATTAAGGTGGCTGCCTGATGCTTACAAAAAGAATTATTGCATGTTTAGATGTTCGTGATGGCCGTGTTGTAAAAGGCCAGCAGTTCCGTAATCATGAAGATGTAGGTGATATTATTGAATTGGCAAGCTTCTACTCTGCTGAGGGCGTTGATGAGCTTGTGTTCTATGATATTACCGCGAGTAGTGATGGGCGAACAGTTGATCGGTCTTGGATCTCTCAGATCGCAAAAAAGATTAATATCCCATTCTGTGTTGCCGGGGGAATTCGGACTGCAGAAGATGCTAAAATTATTTTGAATAATGGTGCAGATAAAATCTCTATTAACTCTCCTGCGCTAGAAAATCCAGATTTTATTAGCGATCTTGCTCATCAGTTTGGAACACAATGTGTGGTTGTTGGTATAGATAGTCGCGAAGAATATGGAGAGTATCTGGTTTATCAATATACCGGTGATGAAACCAAAACAATTCAATCAAAGCACAAGACTTTGGACTGGGTGCGAGAGGTTGAAGGACGTGGAGCAGGTGAAATTGTCTTAAATTGTATGAATCAAGACGGAATGAGAGAAGGATACGATACCAAGCAATTAAAAGCTGTGAGAGACGTAACTAGTTTGCCTCTTATTGCCTCTGGAGGCGCAGGATCAATGCAACATTTTAAGGATGTTTTTGTACAATCAAATGTTGATGGAGCTTTAGCCGCGTCTGTATTTCATAAAAAAGAAATCTTTATTCCAGATTTAAAACAATATTTAAAAAGTGAAGGCATCTATGTGCGAGTCTAATATAAATTTTGAAGTGAATGATTTAGATTGGGATAAAGGTGAGGGTCTTTTGCCAGCTATCATTCAAGATAGCCTGACTAAAAATATTTTAATGTTAGGCTATATGAATAAAGAGTCTCTTAAGCTAACATTAGAAACAAAAAAGGTGACATTTTTTAGCCGTTCTAAGCAGAGTTTATGGGTTAAAGGAGAAACATCAGGAAATTATCTTGATTATATTTCCGCTCGAATAGATTGCGACAAAGATACTATTCTTATTCAGGTAAAACCCCATGGCCCTGTTTGCCATACAGGAGATTTAACTTGTTTTGAAAATATAAACGAGCCTAGCTATGGCTTCTTAAGTCAGTTGGAGAAAATTATTCAGCATCGCTTTGACCATCTAGATGAAGGGAGCTACACCTCTAGCCTTTTTAAAGAAGGCACGTCGAGAATGGCGCAAAAAGTAGGTGAAGAGGGTGTAGAAGTGTCTCTAGCCGCTGTTAAAAAGGATACTGAAGAGCTAAAAAGTGAAGCATCTGATCTAATTTTTCATCTCTTGGTTTTATTAAAAGACCAAGGCTTGCAGTTTTCTGATATAATTGCTGTTTTAGAGCAAAGACATTCAAAGTAACTCTGATTTTTCTTTATCGCTCAAACTATCCCAATAAAGTTTCAATAGCTTTTTTTGAGATTTAATTTCATCGCACCTTTTCTGTGATGTTGGATCATATGCCATAATATTTTGAATGTGCTTACAATCTTCGCAAGATAGTTCATCATCAATATAAGCTTCAATATCTTGATCGCTGATGGCTATCTTACGTTTGATGTGATTTTTTTCTTGATCGATATACATATATAGCAAAACAAAAACGACTATAAATTGTTCCCAAAAAAATTATATTTCGAGAAATGATAATAAACTATTGTTTTAGAATAATTATATTCATATAAATTTATAAAAAAAGGAAGCCTCATACAGTGACGGTTTATTTGATTTATATAAAATAAAAATAGAACGTTTCATTCATCTTCCATTTATCATGAAGCTTCTGTGTTTTATACCGAAGTTTTTTTTTTTTGCACAAAGCACTTTATTTACATATTTGAAAATGAATTATAAACCACAGTCACAAATCTCTTTATGATTTGTAACTGTG
>JBCCKS010000061.1:0-4837 GCA_039027295.1 Pseudomonadota bacterium | reverse complement strand
TATATTTTAAAACTTATGCAGCTCTCAATGCTGGTGCTGTACCAATATTGGCAGCCTGCTGTGGTGGTAATTCCACAACATTATCTTCAGCATGAGCTTCACAATCAGTTCCTGGGTTACCAGTTTCGATCGTTCCGCCGCCTTCCCAGATTGTTCTATAGTCAAGACCTTCCCAACATTGTGAGAATGTATATTCATCCATTTCAATAATGGCTTGAACATCTTCTGCTGTGAGCATTTTTAATTCATCACCTGGGTGAATGATGTGAGCTTCTGCGTTCTCGTATCCATTAATGAATGCAATCATATCTGTAATACGCTGAACGCTCTCATTATAATTTTCACATTCATCAAGAAGATCAGCATAACGCTCTTCAACGATATCCCACATATTGTCACCTGATACGACAACATGATCCTCTGCACCTTCTGTCACTGTAAAGTCATTTGCTGTTGCAGTCTCCGGTATACCTTCACAAAGTGGTGGTGGCGGAGGTGGCGGAGGTGTGTAAGGCTCAGGCGCCGGTCTGTATGTAATATGTGTTTCAGGAATCGGCGTAAATGTTTCTTCTGGAATACGCTGACATGTTAACCAATTACCATTAGGCGCTCTTTGGAAAGATTGACCATCAGGACAGCCATGTGGTCTATCAGGACCATCATCATGATCTGGACGATCTGGCTCATCTGGTTCACCTGGAGGATCATTAGGACCTGAACGATTACCGCCGCAGTCATCACAGCCAGTACTTCCACCCGTGTCTTCAGGACCTGAAGAACCGTTATCATCCTGACCAGGAGGCGAATTTCCACCATTAGTATTACCACTTGTTCCATCAGGACCGGCAGGAGCACCTGCTCCACCGTCTGGGCCTGCACCATTAGGACCAGCAGGAGCACCTTGTGCATAGGCAGGGCCAAGTCCAAGAACGCCACCAACTATTTGACTAAAAAATGGGCCAATTGTTGCGCCAAGCGTACCAAATCCTAACGAAAAGCAAACTTGCTTATTGACAACTATATTATAGAAGTTCGCTTTAAAGCATGCTCCGCGTTCAAAATTATGATAAGCTGATTTTGCAAGACCAATTGTTGCAGCTGTTCCAATACCCGCTAAAGCCACTGCGGCCACAGGTGTTAAAGCAGTTGTACCAAGAAGGCCAGCTGTTAATCCGTAACGAATACCCGCACCTGTTGCCATTGTGGCAAGAGTTTTTCCTGGGTTTTGTACGGCATATGTAACGCCTGATTTACCAGCTTGGTAAAGCGTTGTTGGCATATTATATGTTGTTGTTGCAAAACGGTTCCAAAGACTTGAACGTCCGTTATCATTGGCACCTGTATAGTTCTGCTGAAATTCAGGAGATCCTGGTTGTGTTGCTGCTTGCATAGGTTTGACCTTTCAAATTAGCGGTTTTTTTGATTGATCGCACTTATACAGCAATAATTTACATATTGTCAATAAATTTTTTAAGATTTTGTTAATTTTTATTGCTTAGAAAAGCAAAAACCCTGAATAAGGAACTATTCAGGGCTTTTTGTAATATTTTACAATAAAAGTAAAGTCTATTTCTTTTCTAAATAGCCGTTAATCTTATCTAAAATCATAATTAATAAGATTGAGATAGATAGTAGAAGCAAGACAGATATTGTCTCATATACATCTAATCCGAGAACAAAATGGCCAAAAGCACCACAGAACGCCAAGATCAGAATTAGAAAATATTCTTTTTTATTTTTTCCCATTTTAAAAACCCTACATTATTTATTAATAAATCAATGCGTAAGTATGTCTGATTCTTTTAATAAAAACAAACACATAAATGGAATAGGTTAATGATACGGTCTGTATTTTACTCATAATTACGATTTAGTACATCATAGTCACGTGTAATAATTTTCATGGCTGAGAGAGTGTCATCATAGATTTCTTCTTCTATGCTCTCAGTCAATAAATCACATTGAGACGCATCAGGGGCCTCTAGGCAAAACTCTTTGATTTCTTCTTCAGACATATTTTTAGGATTCACTATCGTAGCCGACACTTGCCCTTGCGCAGTGAAAGCTAGAGCAGCATTCGCGTTCATAAACCATACAAAAAGTATGATTATGCAATGGCATATCATTCTTGCCATTGAACCTCCCTTTTAACTCACAAGCGCCTAGAAACCCGTGAAATGGCGCGTGTGATAAACCCATAGTTAAATTTAGATAAGTTATTAGTAGAAACTCACTATGGAAAAAACAAGAGGGAATCTTAAAAAGTTAGAGGCTTTCAGCGTTTTTGTGGATTATGTCCAGTGACTCTAGCGACTTCATTATGCCAGCGATCTAGAAGATGCAAGCGCTCAGCATCATCCATCTGAGGGGCGTAGGTATTTTTCGCCTGCCAATTCTTGGCAATATCATCAAGATTAGCAAACATACCATCATATAATCCGGCTAAATAAGCCGCGCCTAACGCCGTTGTTTCAATCATTTTAGGAACATCAACTGTGACATTCATAATGTCTGATAAAAATTGGCAAACAAATTCATTCGCCACGAGGCCGCCATCGACACGAAGCTGTTTCACTTCAAAGCCGCTATCTTTGGCAAAAGCATCAAGCAAGTCTGCAGTTTGGTAAGCTTGCGCTTCGAGTGCTGCTCTTGTGATATGAGCTTTTGTGCTTTCGCGTGTAAGGCCAGTAATCGCCGCCCGTGCATGTGGATCCCAATGGGGAGCACCTAACCCCGTAAAAGCAGGAATAAAATAAACGTCATTATTATCTTTAACTGATAAGGCGAGCGCCTCACTTTCGGCGGCATTATCAAAGAACTCTAAATTATCACGAAGCCATTGGATGGCTGCACCGGCTACAAAGATGGCCCCTTCAAGGGCGTAAGCAGGTTTGCCATCAAATTGATACGCAATTGTTGATAGGAGTTTATTTTTTGAAGGCACAGGGTCAGAGCCAACATTCATCAACGCAAAGCATCCTGTTCCATAAGTCGATTTCACCATGCCTTTTTCAAAGCAGGCCTGACCAATCGTTGCAGATTGTTGGTCGCCAGCCATTCCACCGATAGGAATATCTTGGTTGTTAATTTTTGTTGTACCAAAATCTGCGCAGTTATCTTTGACGTCTGGCAAAAGATTTTTTGGGATTTGAAACAACTCTAAAAGCTCATTATCCCATTCACGGGTCACAATATTAAAAATCATTGTCCGCGATGCATTGGTAATATCAGTGTAATGTGATTGGCCCCCTGTTAATTTCCACAGAAGAAAACTATCAACTGTTCCAAAGGCAAGCTTCCCCGCTTGCGCTTTTTCACGAGCACCGTCTACATTCTCTAAGAGCCAGTGAATTTTTGTTGCAGAGAAATAAGGATCAAGAAGAAGACCTGTTTTCTTAGACACCCTCTCTTCATGACCAGCGTCTTTTAAAGTTTGGCAATAATTGGCCGTGCGTCTATCTTGCCAAACAATTGCATTATAAATGGGCTCTCCAGTTTCACGATCCCAGATAATTGTTGTCTCACGCTGATTAGTAATACCAATAGCGGCAATATTATTAGATTGCCCTGCTACTTTTTCAGTAAGAGATTTTGTGTCATTCCAAATCGCATTGGCGTCTTGTTCAACCCAGCCTTTTTCAGGATAGAAAAGCTCTAATTCTTTTTGAGCGCTATCCATAACTTCAATATCACTTGAAAATAATATAGCACGTGTGCTGGTTGTTCCCTGATCAATGGCAAGAAGCGTTTTGTCTTGATCAGGCATATTGCCGCTCCTCTTCTTTCAAGGCGCGGACAAGGACAGGTAGCGCGCTTTCTATTTTTGAAATGGTTTGGGCAGAGATATGCAAGAGTAGTTTTGATCGACGCCATAAAATATCATCAACCGTTAACGCAAATTCATTATGAATAAGATAAAGAAGCTCAGATTCATAAATATCGTCACCATAATGAGTGCCCAATTCTTCTAAACTTTGGGCGCTTCCCAAAATAATATCCATTCTTGTGCCATAAGCACGAGCATAACGATAAATTAAGTCCTTGGGTGCGAATGAATATTGTGATTGTTGGCTTTCGACAAATTTATCAAAATTAGCATCTGGAATATCACCGCCTGGTAAAGGAACAGTTTCTGTCCAGCTTGGCATAGCTTTATTTGGGTAAAGCGTTGTCACGCGGTCAACGACTTCCTCTGATAATTTTCTAAAAGTCGTGATCTTTCCACCAAAGACGCTAAAAATTGCAGGGCCAAAACGTTTATCAAGGTGAATTTTATAGTCACGAGTAACTTTAGAAGCATTCTCTTCACCATCATCAACAAGAGGGCGAACACCGCTATAACTCGACACTATATCATTTGGTGTAATTTGTTTTTGGAAAAAGCGGTTTACTGAACCACATAAATATTGTTTTTCATCATCATCAATCTCAACCATCGAAGGATCACCATCAAACGCCTTATCTGTTGTTCCAATGAGCGTAAATTTTTTCTCATAGGGAATAGCAAAGACAATGCGGTTATCATCTTGCTGTAAAATATAACTGTGATCACCTTCATAGATTTGTGGCACAATGATATGTGAGCCTTTGACCAATCTCACACTCTGTGCAGTCGATTTTTTATTCTCATAGTCTTTTGAAAGTTCAGACGTATCCAAAAGTGATCTAACCCAAGGCCCAGCGGCATTGACTATGCATTTACATTTGACCTGAAATTGATCACCATTCAGCGTATCTTCCAGCGTCACTTCCCATGCGTCCTTATCAGGTGCAGGATCTAAATTCACGCAGGCTGTTCTAGTCAGAACCGTAGCCCCCCGCTCTTTGGCATCCAGTG
>JBCCKS010000060.1:0-5235 GCA_039027295.1 Pseudomonadota bacterium | reverse complement strand
ATCCACTTGTTCTTGCAGGGCTTATCTTTCTTACAAGTTTTATCCTAGAAGATGCTGCAACGACGGCAGCTGCTCTTCTTGCTGCAAATAATATTCTATCAGTTGAAATTGCTTTAATTTCTATTCTTATGGGGGTGATTGTTGGTGATTTAGGCTTATATGCTATTGGATATTGGGCAAAAAATTCAAAAAAAATTCAGTCCTTTCTCGTTAAAAAAGGTTTTCAAGTAACTGAGAAATTTCTGCGGAATAACATGATCTCCAGTATTATTATTGCTCGCTTCCTTCCCGGTATGCGTGCGCCTACATATATTGCAATGGGCCTATTCTCATTAAATTTTAGGAAATTTTCTGCTACTGTTATCGGTGCTGTTGGTATATGGATTATATTGCTTTTTACTTTAATCTATAAGGTGGGAGAGCAAGTAATGGATCTTCACGCGGCTTATCAATGGTCTATAATAGCCTGCCTTATTATTTTTGTATTTTTTATTCCTAGATTGTTTCAATATATGTTAGGAAAATTCAAAAAGTAGCAATGATGACAGAAAAATTAATTTATAATTCGTTTTATGATCGCTCAGGCGTTCCAGATTTAGTTACTGGAGCGCGACCTACATCATTCTATGAATTTTGGCCAACATGGTTATTCTATGCGCCTATGAAGCTTTATGGGCTCGGTCTTGCTCTTCGGTATTGGGGTCTTACCCTTCCTACAATTACTAATCCTTTATTTGATAAAGGTGGCTTTGTTGGTGAATCCAAATCACAAATTTTAAATCAAATACCAGATAGCTTGTCAGATAATGTTTGTGCTCATATTAGTATCCAAAAAGATACTAATGATCAAAACCATATTCAACTTGTCTATCAAAGAGCGTTAGAAGAGATAAACGATAAAGCAATTAATTTCCCTTGTGTGATAAAACCTGATGAAGGTGAAAGAGGAATGGGTGTTCAAATAGCCTATAAAGAAAATGATATTCTCAGATATCTTCAAGAATACCCAAGCGGCGAGAAAATTATTGTTCAACAAATGGCAGATTATCCCTGTGAGGCAGGGTTATTTTATATTCGCAAACCTAATGAGAAAAAAGGAAAAATCTTCTCTTTGACCTTAAAGTATTTTCCTTTTGTTGTTGGGGACGGTGTAACGACTTTAAAAGATTTAATTTTAAAAGACCCTAGAGCGGGAAAGCTCTCTCACATTTATCTTAAGAGACACCAAAAAAACTGGGATATGGTTCTGCCAAAAGGCAAGCAATATAGAATTGCTTTTACAGGGTCGCATAGTAGAGGCACTATTTTTAAAAATGGTAATCCATATATAACTAAAGAAATGGAAGAAAATTGGGATCAATTTTGTCAAAAGATTCCTGAATTCTACTTTGGTCGTTTTGATGTGCGGTTTCATACAATGGAAGATTTAGAAACGCTTCATAATGTGAAAGTGATCGAGATTAATGGTGCAAGCGCGGAAGCGACGCATATATGGGATTCTCATTACCCTATTCTAAAAGCCTATAAAACTCTCATGCAACAATATAAATACATGTTTGAGATTGGCGCTCAAAACCGTAAACGAGGATTTACTCCTGTTCCTTTTAAAGAAGTTTATGAGCTCATCAAAAAGAATAAAACCCTTCCTGATATCTACCCGCACACCCATTAAGAAAAAGCTTCAATAAATTTGATTGACAGTATTGTTTTAGCGTAATATAACACTATTACATTAAAACAAATAAATATATGAAAAATAAAGAAAACGATACCAGAAAGAGCGAAAAAGATCTCATTCAAGCGATTCTAAGCTTAGAATCGATAGAAGAGAGCAGGGAGTTTTTTGAAGATTTATGTACTCCGGCTGAGTTTGAGGCCATGGCGGATCGCTGGTTAGTCGTTCAAAAACTATCCAAAGGTTTGTCATATCGTGAAATAGCAAAAGAAACAGGCGTTAGTGTAACAACGGTTACAAGGGTGGCGCGTTGTTTAAATAGAGAGAATAGCGGTTACAAAAAGATTTATGAGAGGGTGTTAAAATGAGTAACGATCAGGGTAGATTAAGAATTGCTGTTCAAAAATCAGGCCGGCTCTTAGAAGAGTCTATTGAATTATTAAGGCTTTGTGGAATTCAGCTTCTAAAGAGTAAAGACCAGCTTTTTTGTAAAGCTGAAAACTTTCCCCTCGACGTCTATTTTGTCAGAGATGACGATATTCCTGCTTTTGTATCATCAAATGTTTGCGATATTGGAATTGTTGGGCAAAATGTTTTGTATGAAGAGCAATTGAGCCAACAAAATTCTGATATTCAATCAATTGAGGAAGTCTTACCACTGGGTTTTGGGAAGTGCCGTTTATCGATGGCTGCGCCTTATAGTTTTGAATATAAATCATCGCAAAGCCTAGATAAGCAGTCCATCGCAACATCATATCCTGGATTAGTCAGAAAGTTTTTAGATGATAATAATGTGCAAGCAAAGATTATTGAGATGTCAGGATCGGTTGAAATCGCGCCGCGTATTCAAATGACTGATGTCATATGTGATCTTGTTTCAACAGGGGGAACTCTAGCCACAAATGGGTTAACTGAAGTTGAAACCATTTTAGAAAGCCAAGCTGTTCTGATTAAAAATGGTTCACTATCGTCAGAAAAGCAGCCTCTTCTTGATCAATTATTACTGCGTATTCAAGGTGTACAAGAGGCAAAATCAAGCAAATATATTATGCTCCATGCTCCTAATGAAAAAGTGGATGATATTAAAGGTGTTCTACCAGGGGCGGAAAGTCCAACAATCCTCTCAATACAGGGTAGAAATGACATGGTAGCCATTCACGCAGTGTGTAACGAGGGTGTTTTTTGGGACACAATGGAAAACCTAAAAGCAAAGGGTGCAAGCTCTATCCTTGTTCTCCCTATAGAAAAAATGATGGAATGATTATGCGTAAACTTTATTGGGAAAAACTTTCGGAAGAAGAAAAAAAAGATGTGATGTGTCGTCCATCAATGGATGAGAGTAATGCAATTGACTCCATAGTAAAGGATATTATTCAAGACATTCAACACAACGGTGATCAAGCGGTACGATCTTATTCTAAAAAATTCGATAAGGTTGAATTAAATCATTTTCAGGTCACGCAAGATGAGCTTGAAAATGCGGCTAAACAAATTTCACCTAATAGTAAAAATGCTATTGATCAGGCTTATGAGAATATTCGCAGCTTCCACCTTAACCAAGGGTACCAACCTTACGATAAGCAGGTTAGAGAAGGTGTAACGTGCATGAGACGGGTCGTGCCTATCCAAAAAGTGGGGCTTTATGTTCCTGGGGGAACGGCGCCTTTAGTATCAACAACATTAATGAATGGAATTCCATCTCAAATTGCTAGATCACCATTAAGAATTTTATGCTCACCACCTGATCAGAATGGTACTATTAATCCTCACATTTTATATGCGGCGTCGCTATGCGGAATTGATACAATTTTTAAAATTGGAGGCGCTCAAGCCGTAGCGGCAATGGCTTATGGAACGCAAACAATTCCCGCGGTTGATAAGATTTTTGGTCCCGGAAACGCTTATGTAACGGCAGCAAAGAAAATTGTATCTATGGATGTTAATGGCGCAGCACTCGATATACCAGCCGGGCCTTCTGAAGTATGCGTGATTGCGGATGAAACAGCTCACCCAGATTTTGTTGCCGCCGATTTACTCTCACAAGCCGAGCATGATGTACTTTCACAAGTCTTATTGATTACAACGTCAGATAAATTGGCTGATAATGTTATAAGTTCAATAGACAAACAAGTTGCACAATTATCAAGGAATCAAATCGCGTCAGAGGCACTTCAAAATAGTCACATCATTATTGCTCAAGACATAGAAGAGGCGATTACTATTTCTAATGACTATGCGCCTGAGCATCTCATTTTAAATTTTGAAAATGCAAAGATTTATACAGATAAAATAGTTAACGCGGGATCAGTTTTTATTGGAGCTTACACACCAGAGTCAGCGGGAGATTATTGTAGTGGTACAAATCACGTTCTGCCAACTTATGGATACGCTAAAAACTATTCTGGTCTCAATGTAGAGGCGTTTCAAAAAACAATTACAATGCAAGAAATAACGAAAGAGGGTTTAGAGTCAATTTCTAAAACCGTTATATCTTTAGCTAATCTTGAAGGTTTAGATGCGCATGCTAAAGCAGTCTCTATTCGTATGGAGCAAGCATGACAAACGAATATTTAGAGTTCATTGAAAATACTTTAATGCCGGCAGCGAATGATGTTATTCGCCAATATTATGATGCCTATAAAAAAGGGGACGATATTGATGTTCAAACAAAAGCTGATCAATCGCCTGCTAGTGCCGCTGACAGAGAGGCTGAGAAGGCATTGCGGGCTCTCATTAATAAGACTTATCCAGATCATGGAATATGGGGAGAAGAATTTGTTGGAGAAAACTTAGAGGCTGAATTTGTTTGGATTTTAGACCCTCTTGACGGGACAAAACAGTTTTTATCCAAGCAAGACCACTGCTTTGTTATTCTCATCGGGTTATTTCAAAATAAAAAACCTTTGGCAGGCGGCGCATCTGATCCTCTTTCAGAAAAAGTTTGGTTAGGGTCTACAAGCGTTCTAGAAAGTTCTAATAATAAGGTTGCTTCAACAGCGCCTGATGAAATGTTTAGAGACCATAAATATAAAAGTGGTTTAAATGAGTTAATAAAAGATGCTGATATTACTACATCACTCAATGCAAAAAGCTTTCTATCAGTCTTAGATGGTGATGTAAGCGTTGGAATAGAATCAAGACTTTCTCTTCATGATATCGCGGCTCTTATTCCTATTATTGATCGCGCGGGAGCTATTGCCACTGATTTTGAAGGTAATTTATATTCGCAAAAAGAATTTGAATTTAATAATGACAAATATGATTTGCTTGTAACCGCTCATCAGAAAAAAACAAACGAAGTTTTAAACATTATTCAACAGTAAAATGACATTAGACAATATATTAAAAAAAGTAAGGCAAGATTTAAAAGACATTACACCGTATCAATCGGCCCGTATGCAATATCAGGGTGATGACAGCGTTGTTTTTTTGGACGCAAATGAGATTGGAGAGCAGCCTTATATCGGAGCGAATAATTTAAATCGGTATATAGAGCAGCAGCCACAAAATGCATTAACTATATTTTGTGGCTGCTGCTCTATATACCGATTTAAATTATT
>JBCCKS010000059.1:0-6068 GCA_039027295.1 Pseudomonadota bacterium | reverse complement strand
CTACTCCCCACTCTTAGACGTGTAAATTTCAGAAATAATCTTTTCGAGAGGCATGGTTGAAATATTAATATCTTCAAGGTTCTCGTAATTAAGTTTTCTGACGATCTCACTTATATTTATTCTCGATGTATCAATTTCAGCCCGAATTATTGAATGTTCATTTTGTAAAATATTCAAACCTTCCATCTGTTGGAGGTTAATTGAGAACTTTGTTCTAATTTCTAATATTTTTTTTGTCAGATATGCAGATCTCAAGCTTTCCATTGGGCTGTCAGTAACTATTAGACCATGATTCATGATCATAATTCTTTTACACAACTTTTCAATATCACCAATATCATGAGACGTCAAAAAAACCGTGGTACGGTATTCACGGTTTATCGTCTTTATAAACACTCTTATTTTTTCTTTAACCACAGGGTCAAGTCCAATGGTTGGTTCATCTAGAAACAATATTTCAGGATCATGTATAATGGATGCTGCAATTTCACATCTGATTCTTTGGCCAAGAGATAAGTTTTTTACAGGCGTATTAATAAAATCTCCAAATTCAAACAACTCACTAAGCTCACAAATACGCCTTTCAGCTCTGTTATCATCGATATCATAAATTGCTGCAAAAAATTTGAAATTGTCATAAGGAGTAAGGTGTACCCATAACTGCTCCTTTTGACCAAATATGCTCCCTATCTTATAGGCTAACTTTTTTCTATCTTTGATGGGGTCTAACCCCAAGACTTTTATACTACCTGACTCCGGATGAAGAATGCTTGTTAGCATTTTTATCGTCGTCGATTTTCCTGCCCCATTTGGGCCAATAAAGGCAACAATCTCTCCCTTTTGTACAGAAAAGTTTATACGATTTACTTCTTCTATTGTTTTGTAAGTTGGTGAATAGATAGATTTTAGACTTCCTTTGAAACCCTTTTCTTTTATCTTAACTTTAAATATTTTTAATAAATTATGAACATCTATTGCAGGCAATTTTTCTTATCCAATTGTCGTTGGTGAGGCTTTCCAAAACTGTCTCTACCAGGGAGGGAAGTTTATTAAAACATACCACTAAGATGTCTTCATTAGTATTAAAGACTAGGATGGGTGTTTGTAAGAGTTTGTTTTGCAAGAGATGATGATAGGGATTCGTCTGTTGGAATAATACTACGCACTCCTATACATTTTGCGACTGAAAGAGCGACAATTAACGCTTTGTCAGCACCATACATAAAATTGGGATCCTCCGGAAAATAAGGGGTTTGATCCGTATAGTTAACGTTTATCAAATGACCCATTAATAAGTCAGAAACTTGGTCAATGTTATTGGTCTTTTTAAATTTAATGCCTGCTTTATCCATAGCTGCAAGTAAAAATCTTTCCATACAATTAGACCCAAGGACAAGGTAATCCTTTTTTAAGTTCTCTTTAAGGTGCTGTGATAACATTTTATCAACATATTTTTTCATAACGAGACAATTACTTTCGCTTAATTTATTGCGATTGGCCTGATGCAGTGCCTGAAGTTTATAAGAACCTAAAGGAAGTGAGTGTACCTTTATTGTCCCTTGGTCAGAATAAGTAAGTTGAATGCTGCCGCCCCCAACGTCGAGTAAGGCGAAATCAGGATTATTTAATACATTGGAAATTGATTTATAAAATAAAAGACCCTCATCATGGCCTGATATAACCTTTGGCGTTCCGATAATGTCACTCATATTTTCGATTTCATTTATTAAATTTGGAAATTCCCGAAATACCTCGGTTAGGATACTCATCCTATGTGTATTTTCTGGATCCTTGATGTTTTTGCTTAACGACAACAAAGATTCCCTTAACAATCTAGAACTCTTGACAGTCAAATCAGCATGATACCCCGTCGAAAAAAGATCCCCTAGATTTGTATCCATTTTCCATTTTTCTACGACAATTTTCTCTTCAGACTGACTTGCAATGGTCAGTTTGGTACGAGCAGTTCCAATATCAAATACAGCAACCTTCTGCATGAAATGATCCTTTATCTTGTCATTAAAAGAACAACTTAATAATCGACTAAGAATTAAGTGCGCTTAATAATATCGGCTGATTTCTTAAAGAAACATCAGTTTCTAAATGTGTTCTCATTTTTATCCCAATTGTTTCTAATAACAAGTAAGTGATTTAGACGTAAACAGAAAATCAAAAAAAGATAATAAGTATTTATAATGAAAGAGGATGGTGTCCTTGCTGATAATTCAGATTAATGTGATACCTTAGGTCAAAACCGAAGTGAGATTACTTTGCAATTAATGTTTTTTACCCTGTGGTGGTAACTTTGGCTGATAGGTAAATCTCTGTATTCGTCGAGTAAAGCCGAATACTTTTAAAACCCGCCTGAATAAGTTCTGCTTGTACTATTTTAGCTGTATCAATCCCACGATAAATATCAACAAACTTCGTTCCAGGGAGAATTAACCCCGGAATAATGCAAGAGTTTTCTAGATATAAAAAACCGTTAGCAATAGAAACAATAATCATGGCATCATGTTTCAGTACTCTTATGGCTTCTGATACGGCTTTTTTTATTTCAAAAAATGAGGAGTTGTAGGTTCTTAAGGCTATGTATAAATCTTGACTATTATCTGGGATTAAGGACAAGTCCGCTGCAGATGAAACGATTACCTTAGATAAGGGAATTTGATCTTTAACTCTTTTTAAACCATCATCTGCGATGTCAACGAAAGTGATGTTTTTGCAACTTGAAAATAGAGATTTGGCCTCATTTCCACTTGCAACGCCTACATTTGTAACACTATTCGCACACAACGGCTTTGTCGATAATTTGCGATAACAAGACATAAAATTTTTTTTCCAGGCCGTGTCTAATGATCGTAGGTCATTTGAATAATCATATGCTTTATATTTGATATTAAACGCTGCTGATAGAGCATTATTTACTATATCAGTAGCCTTTTTATGATTAACCTTGTATTTTTTGCATATAAGATGTGTTAGTAAAGAATGACTTTTGTTAGCTCTGATTTCATTTTCAAGAAGAAAAAACCCTTGTGATTTTAAATTCTCGATCACTAAGTTGCTGATGCTATTTTTTGAATAATAAGGACTATGATTAATGTTCTGTTTGCTTTTTGAAAAAAAGTGAATATTTTGATCTAGTATCTGACGTTTTAATTGATCAGGATAACGATAGACATGATTGCGTGTGATAACGGGGTCATTATCGAAATAGGAGACTAGAGTCGGATCCGGCAGTCCAATGTATATCTCGTTAATATGAACTACCTTTAAGAGTTTAATTAAATCAAACGAACGTACCTCAGACCATGTATTAATTGTCAGATAAACACTTTGGGCTTTAAATATTTTTCTCTTTATTGCTTTATTTATAATAATTGAGAACCAAGATTCATTGTTATCTTCTTCTCCACAGCTAGAATATAATAATTGATTATCGTCAGAGACAACAACCGCACCAACATGTAAATGCGATTGAGGGGTTTCTTTTGAAACATCAATTGAATAATTCATCCAATTTATATTATTTAAGTCCATACACAAAACTAATTCTGATGTAAGTTTATTACTAAATTAAATTACGTAATGTTAATATCTTAGGTAATCTATTCACACTCTATTTTGACATAAATCTGTTGTTAATCATCGTACCGGCTAGTTTTATTGGTGGCAGTGTAGTTAACATAATCACTAATTTTAAGTGGAAAAATTATGGACACTGACGTAGCTACCTGATAACCATATCATAAAGCTTTGTTGTTGATTTTAAAAAATAAAGTATATAATCCTCGTGCAAAAAAAGCTTTGAAATGCTTTTGATCGCGGCTGATTTATTTGCAGAGGATACTCCAAAAGGTAGGTGACTTTGATTGTTTCAATAAAAAAAGGTAATGATTGTCAGCGATCATCAGGATTAAGAGGTTATTTTTTCTATCTATTGAAAGCAGCTAATATAAAGACCCTAGGAGCCTCAGCTTTAGGAGGAGCGCTCGAATTTTATGTTTTTCAATTATTTGGTTTTTTTGCCCCTGTCTTTGGGCATCTTTTCTTTCCTAGTGATAATCAAATAATATCTGTATTGTTTGGGTTTGGATTATTTGCTGCAGGTTTTATAACCAGGCCTATCGGAGGTATTGTATTTGGTTATATTGGGGATCGTTTTGGCAGAAAAACTTCTTTATATTCATCATTAATGTTAATGGGATCAACCACATTATTAATAGGTTTGATGCCAACCTACAGAGAAATTGGCATCATTGCACCATTGTTAATTATATGTTTAAGGCTATTACAAGGCGTCTCTGTTGGCGGGGAGCTTCCGGGTGGATTAGTATTTTCTATAGAACATGCTGACCCAAAGTATACGGGGTTTGTAGGCGGATTTTTGGAATCTGGTTATGCAGGGGGCACTGTTTTAGGGGCTTTGGCAGGGTTAATCTATTCTTTACCAGGAATCCCAGATTGGTCTTGGCGGTTATTCTTTTTATTTGGTTTTATATTATCTTTGTTGGGACTCTATATACGCAAGTTTACGCTTGAAACCCCAGATTTTAGGTCTATCAAAAAGAGCACCGAAAAAAGTCCGCTGATTAAAGGCATAAGAAGTCAACCTGAAACATTGATTCTGGCAATAGTTATCAGCAGTTTTGCTGGTATATCTCTCTTTATAAATGAAATATTTATGCCATATTATTTAAAACAATTGCCATTTATGTCAGATAGTTTTGCTAGGGTTTGTGGAGTTGCCAGTTGTTGTTGCTATATACCGCTTATGCCTATTGCTGGTTTGTATTCGGATCGTGTGGGAAGGTTAAAGCCCATGACAATTGGAGGCCTTTTGCTCATTGTTCTCATGGGTATAATGTTTTCCTGCGGTAATCTACTTAATAAATATTATATCTTCATCATCTATGTTTCAATTGGGAGTTCAATAACATTACTTTGTGCGCCTCTTCAAACATGTATTGCGGAACTATTTGATAAAAAGATCAGATGTAGTTGTTTCTCATTTTGTCAAAATATTGGGTTAGGGATTTTTGGTGGGTTAACACCAATGGTTGCGACCATAATAATTAATGAACCAAAGGGGAATTTGTTGCTGGCAGTTTGTATTGTGGTCTGGGGAATTGTCGCTTTAATAGCCATGAATAAGTTGCTGAATGGTAAATATTATAAGTTAATAAAAACTTCTCTAACGCCAAAAAAAACGACTTTCGTCGGGCAGTAAATTTGTCAGATTTAAAGAGATTAATACAAACATGGAGCTGAGATTATGCTTAAAAAATCAAGTTTTTCCAAAAGATTATTACATTTTTATGCGGATATTTCTCATTCTTCCTTTGACTTAGATGATGAATACAGAATTATCAATCCATATCAGGGCAACAATAGTGATTTAGTTAAGGAAATAATGCAGCAGTTTTATCAAAAATTTTATGATGACGATAAGCCCCGGCGTTTGATAATAGGAAGTTCACCTTCTCGTCGGGCATCAGGAGTCATCGGAATTCCTTTTGAAGACACCAAACACCTTAGTGAACTCGGTATTTATATTGATAATTTTTATATAACCAAGTCTTCTTCAGGTTTTTTGTATGACGTCATGACAGAATATGGAGGATGTGAGAAGTTCTATGGTGATTTCTACATGAATTTTGCTTTTCCTCTGTGTCTTGTAAAAATTAAGCCTAACGGAAATGAGGTAAACTGCAATTACTACGAAAGCCAAGAACTAAAAAATATTCTGAATAACTTTATTGTTAAAAATATTCGCGCCCAAGTTGATTTAGGAATTGATACTTCTGTGTGTTATTGCATTGGAAGTGGTGGAAACTATCATTTTTTATCTGGAATAAATAATAAATATGGCTTTTTTAATAAAATTATACCCTTAGAACATCCGCGCTATATTATGCAATATCACTCAAAAGATAAAAATGTTTATTTAAATAAATACTTGGATGCATTAAATAAATGCTAGAGATATAAAAATATGACATTAAAAAAAAACAAAATTCTTATTCATTTCAGTACAAATGATAGTGTTGCATACTCATTAGAGG
>JBCCKS010000058.1:0-6394 GCA_039027295.1 Pseudomonadota bacterium | reverse complement strand
TTAATAGTTGATCATCAATAAGTTTTTTAACTAAAATTTCTTGATCAACAGATTCAAAGAAACTTTTAATATCAGTTCTAATAATTTCGTATGGAAAGTTATCTTGGAGTAGATTGATAATTTGAGAGACAATTAAGTTGCGATTAGCAGGTTTTGTTTTATAAAGATTTCTAATATTACGTGTAATCTGTCTCAAGGCATAATACGCCTCAGGAGTATCATCACGCTGATAAACTGGGTGGGAAAGAGAATTATTTTGGTGAATAGATATAAAAAAAGATTTCTGATTTACTTTTTGTGATGTATTTTGCAATGATTTGGTAACTGCTACATCTCTTTTTTTTCTTTCTTTTTTTAAATTTTGAAGAAGCAGATCATAGCGATCTTGTATTTTTTTAGGGTACTTTTCATACGAAGAATATCTTTTTCTAAATGCCTGTAAGGCCTTAGTTTTAAGAGTTAAACGATTTGATAGAGCGACAACTTCTGGAAAAAAATCATTATCTTTATTTTTCCCTCTTCGATTGTCCTCATCATATATTTCTTCAAAATTTTCAAGTGAGAATGTTTGATTTAGCAAGTATTAACCTCATTAGTCACCTTGATGATAGTCACCAAATATTCATTGTGCAATGAAAAATAGGATTTTATTCATTACGTTAAAGTATAGCAATCTTAATCAAAAATGACCGAAGGGGGTGCACGGGGGCTTTGCCCCCTGCCAAGGTTCGCGTGTATGACACGCATACCTTGCGTTAGTCCAAACTGGACAAGAATATAATGAATGACAATAATCAAAAAACTAATCCCAATCGAATAGAAACGGGTAACAGTAATCCAGTCGAGATCAGCATGAGGAAACCGCATAATAGAGCTAATGCTAATAAAAAAACGACAAGACTAAAAAATCAAAGAACAAAGACATCCCCCACTCCAAGTATCCAGCACAGTTCACCAGCCCTTGAACTGATGAATAACAGAAAATCAGTCTGAATTCAGCACAGGGGATAAGCGCTTAATGACTGAACGCGCAGCAGGAAATGAAGCCAACAGTGCCTCATGATCAGCGAATTCAAAATCAGCAAAGTCAAAGCCCGGTGAGACAGTACAGCCTACAAAAGAGTAAGTACCAGAAGAAAATCCTCCGAAATAATGGCCAGCCTTCACAACATATTGCGGCACATGGCCCTGAGCATAATCAGTCCCTAAAATTGTCTCAAGAACCGTTCCGTCCGGCGTAACCTCAAATAAATGGAGAGGATCACCAGCATAAAAATGCCAAACCTCATCTGACTTGATCCGATGTAACTGAGAAATATCACCAGCCTGTAATAAAAACAAAATCGCCGTGCTGTGAGACCGGTTACCGTCAAAGCGTTCAGGTACGGCACTCGCTGCAATCTCTTCCGATGCACGATAAGTTTCAGTAAAATACCCACCTTCAGGATGTGGCATTAAGTTGAATTTTCGAATAATAGCTTCTGCACTCATAATGCATAATTACAGCATTTTAAACGAAATGGCTTGTAAAAAATGCTACATTTAATAGTAAGGATAGATCTGACTGATTTAGCGAGTAACAATATAAAATGACTGTCACAATATATCATAATCCGAGATGACTCAAAGTCACGACAAGCATTAGAAATAATACATTCTCATAATATAATGCCTGTTATCATTGAGTATCTCAAAACGCCACCCACAGTATCAGAATTGCATGATATTTTTAAACGTCTTGGCTTAAGCTCTGCAATAGAGATGGTGCGCCAAAAAGAAGATGCCTTTGAAACCTCTGCACTTTCTGAAAATAGTACAAATGATGAAATATTTCAGGCTATTACAGAACATCCTAAACTGCTTGAAAGGCCAATTGTAATAACACCTCAAGGTGCACATATTTGCAGGCCACCAGAAAAGGTTATCGAAATCCTCTAAAATTGACACCAAAATACAATTTTTGATAGAATAATCGCATGTATAAATGGCAAGATGTATTTTCATGGGTTTGGTCGGGTACAATGGGGCGATGGGCTTCAGAGTGCAGAGAATATAAGATATTCTCTGCAAAGGGTTATAACCCTTATTTTGCCTTGATTGGAGGCCGTCATGACCTCCAGTAAAACAGACAGTGATATTGAACGTGATCTATATAATGAAGAAATTATGGGTGTGAATTACAGTCAAAACCATAAGACAAAATCATCAGAAGATGATCTGAACAGTCCTAAGAATAAGAAGAAAAAAGAATTTGCAGAATTATCAGAGCTGGCAATGCGCCTGCAAGATGCGGAATATGCCAGATTGTACTATGAGTTGGGTGACAACCTCTCACGATTGGAGCTATTGACCGACCAAGCCATTGCAGAGACTGAAATTGACATTAAAAACCAAGATCACTTAATTGAAGCAGCCATGGCAAATGCAACTTATCTGCATAACGGTACTGCGGTTTTCAAAGATGGTGATAAAGTTCACACATTGGATGGTACAGAAATCACGGATCAAGATTTACTAGATAGTATTGTCTGGAAAGAAAATTCTCCGTCATACACTGACATACGCATCCTTTATGATGACCTACATACCAAAGCAGATCAGCTGGAAGAATTAAAGCGCTATCGTTATGAAACGCTTGGCGGTGCGCGGCATGAATGGGAAGATGAAAATAATCCTCTGTCTGAAGAAGAGATCAAGAAGAAACAAGATCATTTGCTTGATCAGGCTCCGATTTCTATAAAAGAGAAACTGGAAAACCAAGCAGTAAACGCGCCTGTTGAGACTACAGCTGGTTTCCAAGTTTTAAAGCCTTCTTTGTAATTATTCTGTGTAAACAAATTTCCCACATTTTTTCTCCATAACAGCAAGAATAATTCCACGAGGGTGATATTCGGGATACTTCCTCATATTGCTTAGAATAAAATCAATACCACTTTCTTCGTCCTTGAAATACCATTCATCAATACATTTAGCTTGTTTTTTGCTGGTTTGACCAACAACTAATGCTGCCATGCCGATAGATGTATGAATATAAAAACTCTGATTTTTCTGTTCCCAAATCAGAAAACTCTTACCCGTAAATATTTTTGCAACAGATTGCTGTGGAAAAATACCGAGAAACACCATTATTACTATCGCCATGAGGCCAGCTTTATAGTTCATAAAGGTAGGTATATGAACTTATCGATAAATCATTAACGGAGTGTATATGGT
This sequence comes from Pseudomonadota bacterium, assembly GCA_039027295.1. Classification (GTDB taxonomy): domain Bacteria; phylum Pseudomonadota; class Alphaproteobacteria; order Micavibrionales; family Micavibrionaceae. Next base: position 3,181 of record JBCCKS010000058.1, on the reverse strand, counting down.
TTTCAAAAAAGTATTTAAAAGCAATGGTTTATATAAATGCAAAGTATTTTTTACAAGGGTTTTGTCGGCTATTCAAAACTCTACCTATATGAAAAGTCGAGGATAAAATGGCAACAGGCGCAAAGATAGGCTATGTGCGCGTTTCAACAAACTCACAATCTTGTGAACCACAGCTTACTTTATTAAAACAGCATGGCTGTGATCGCATATTTTCTGATGACGGTATCAGTGGTATGAATACCAAACGTGACGGTCTGAATACTGCTCTTGAAACATTAAAAGCTGGGGACACCTTAATTGTTTGGAAACTGGACAGGCTGGCACGATCTTTGGGGTATTTGTGCACATTGTTGGATGATTTCACTGAACGTGATATCGGTTTTATCTCCTTGAGCGATGGTATCAATACAACAACACATAGTGGAAAGCTAATCTGCCAAATTTTAGGAGCGATTGCGGAATTTGAACGCTCCATCATCATTGAACGCACTGTTTTGGGTATTGATAATGCTCGTAGACAGGGAAAAAAATTCGGCAGACCATATAAGTTAACTGAGAGTGATCTAAAATCTGCCCATTACATGATCTATAAGGATGGGATGGATATCAAATCTGTTGCTGATACTTTCAAAGTGTCGGTGCTAACTTTACGCCGAGGGTTTAGGCGTTGTGCATTAGGGTAACTGCGTGAATTTTACGATATAGAAAAAGGATAGATATTATGTATATAGATATTTAATTCATAATGCTATAAATACGAATAGCATACTTTAAAATAGACAAATATGACCATATCAAATCAAAATGATAACAGAGAAGCCGTTAAAAAATTTTACTCTATGTTGGAATATTTTGATGCTAATTTATTGAAAAATAAAATACTGCTAAACCAAATTGTTTATAAAAAATTCAAGTCTTTTCAGAGATCACAGCAAATTGCGTTAGGAAAATTTAGTCTTGATAAGATAAAAGAAAATATTTGGGATGTATTTGAAATATGTGCCCCTGAATTTGAAATTACTGACATGATTAACAAGCCTTCGTTAGGGCGTTTTTTAAGTGATAAACCTAAAAAAGACGATGTTAAAGCTATTCGAGAGTATGCTGCATACTTAGGTTATCATGATTTCTTAAGTGTTGACGAGCTAACTGATAAAATCGATTATATGAATGAAATTTTAAATAAGACGACTACATTTTATACATTTTTTAATAAAAACGGCACACATAACACCACAAATTTTGAAGGCGAATATAGCTTAAATTATAAAGAAAATGGTGTAGACTGGAATTTTAAAATTGAGTTTTCTTGTCCTTGTGAACAAGAAAAAGATTTTTACATTTTGAACGCATGCAAAGCCTTATCATCTAAAGATATTTTATACAACAAACGTTACTATGGTGTGATGTTCTTCCTTTCACAAAATGATGCAGTTTTATTTCTAAAAAATAATAAGGAAACAAAACCACATCACTCTGATGTTTATTTACTTAAAGAGTATCAGAAAGATTCAAAGTTAAATAATATATTGTCTTTTAAAATCACAGGTGAAGCTACGTGTCGGAATGACAGTTCACCATCAAGTAAAATTTGACATAAAATTTTAAAATTTGAAAAAATATTTACAGAAAATATTGAAGATGCTATAGTCGATACTGTTATAGAAAATAGTGAAGACAAAAACAAAAGTATTAAGGATAAATTCTTATTTTCACCTTCATTAACTTCTTTAGATTTGAGTGACAAAAAACACAGTTTACGCAAAGACTGTGAGAGAGTACGTAAGATGAATTTAGTAGATTTGCATCATAAGTTCTTAAAAATGGTCTTTGATATTACATTTGATGATAATACTTGTGAAAAATTTCTAAAAGAAAATAAGCTTAATCCAAATTTTTATTCAACTGAATATAAAGAATGTGCAGTAACATTGCTTGCTAGTTGCGCAAGGGAAAATATATACGATATCCTACAGCATCATAGTGAAGGTAAACTAAATCTACTAGTTACTGATAACACTGGTCTACTACCTAGTCAGATACTTGCAGAAGAAAATTCTCACTGGAGAGATCCGAGAGTTGATAAATTTATAGATCGCTTATTTAAAGATGAATATAATCAAGCTAAAGAGCATGGCATTGACTTAGAACCATATTGGAAAGAAAAAATCAAAATCCCTACGGCTCCGCATTATACCTTATTGCCTGAAAAAATGACATATGATATTGATCTTTCTAAGCTGAGCCAATCAGGTATATCAAATAATATGCCTGAAATTTAATTAAGCATTTCCTGTAATATTTCCCGCTGCCCAATGTATGGGTTGTGAGCAATCATTTAAAAGGTTTTTAAGATCGTTTGTAATATTTTCTGGTTTTATATTTTGATGGTTTAAAAAGAGAAAAGTACTTGAATTTTTAACGTGCCATTGAATATTACCATCGCGATAAGCAATTAGTGCTTTTCGATGTGCTTGAGCCATAGAGCACTTTTCATGAAAATAAATTTCAAATGTTTTGGAATATATATCATGAACTGATTGACTAGTAACTGCCCATAAATTAGCCAATACTCCTCGTGCGCCAGCCTGTAAAAACCAATTTGAAAAATTTTTAGCCTCGTATTTAAGCTCTTTCAAGGAGTTAACGGAGCCTTCACAAGCACCAAGAGCGATAAATGGATTAGTTTTTGTTTCTAATAGTCTTAATTTAGATATTTTCAATGAACCGTCAGCACAAATAAGCTCTGATTCATAATAATGCTCAGGATACCATTTTCCATGTCCTAAAAAACTAATCAAGGAAGCATGTTGGAAACAATTAGACAGTGCCTCAATTGTTGCATCTTCATTGTGATATTCATGATAGTATGAAGATACCTCTTCAATAGGGTTAGTGGTATTATCAATTGTTGTAAATGATACTATTTCATCTTCTATATCAGTGCATTTTTTATCATTAAATATATAATCAAGATTTGGAAAATAATTACAGACCCATTCATCAAAAAAACAATACCATTTAAGATCGATTTTCAAAGATTTTGGTCGATTTTGGGAGGACAAATGCGCCAAGTTGGTAGTAATATGATGCACCGAACCATCAAAATCGAGCCCAGATCGCGCCCAGAAGGCGCCACGACGGCGAAAAGACCGAAACAAAAACATCGAGAACACAGTGG
>JBCCKS010000057.1:0-6507 GCA_039027295.1 Pseudomonadota bacterium | reverse complement strand
TTAGTGTCTTTAAATCTTTTAAATAGCGCACCAGAAGCACAAAGCTTGCTTGTAAGTTTGTACGACAAGCATAAGCTTTATTCTATGTCTGGAGAGCATGAGCCAGAAGCTCAATCAGAATTAGCAACAATTATGGCTGATATTCTGAATGTCGACTTAGGTCCTTTGGAACAAGAAATTATTGCAGATGTTTTAATGAGCCTTGTTGCTCAAGCAGAAAAAAATCTTCGTAAAGCCATTGCACATAAAATGAGTGTTTTAGATAATGCGCCTTTACGTCTTATTTTAAATCTAGCTAATGATGATATTGATATTGCAACACCGATTTTAAAGCATAGCCCGGTCTTAAATGACACCGACTTGCTTTACATTGTAAATGTTCAAAATAAAGAATATTGGCAAGTGATTGCAGAGAGAGCACAGCTTTCTCAAACTGTGATTAACACTCTTGCAAATACAAGAGACGTTATGACGGCTCAAACACTGATCGAAAACAAGAATATTAAACTAAGTGAACATGCTTTAAGAGTATTTTCAGTGATGGCTCAAACACATGAGCCAATGACAAAACCTCTTATTGAACGTCCTGAGATGACAGGCAACTTAGTCAAAGAAATTTATGACTTTGTTGGTCATGAGCTTAAGAAATATATTGATGAGAATTTTGATCTCAATGTTGTCGAAAATTTTGATATCGCACTGCAAGAAACAAAAGATGAAATTGTCTCTGGGCTAGATAGTGAATTTGCAGTAACAACATCAATGATCGAAGAGGCAGAAACACTATGCCGCAACGACATGTTGAGCACGTATGAAATGATCAATTATCTAAAACGTGGTCAGATTGCGACATTTATAGCTTGTTTTTCAGTTTATTGTGGAATTCCGGTTGATACAGCAGAAAAAATGCTGCGTCAAAAGCACGGCCAAGGTTTAGCGATTGCTTGTAAGGCATTGAAAGTGATGAAAACAGATTTTATTAACATGTATCTCCTTACATCACGCTTAAGAGATGAACAAATGGTAGAGCATCGCCAGTTAAACAAAGCGATTAACTACTTTGAAAAAATTAATGTCAAAGATGCAGAAGAAATTCTACTGATGAGTAGGCATTAATAGGGGTTTAAAAAAAGAGCGTCTTAAGCAGGGAAGTAAAATCCCTGCTTTTTTTATGCCGCCTTTTTTGCGTTTTGATGAAGCGCAGCAACACCAGGAAGCTCTTTTCCTTCAATCCATTCTAAAAATGCACCGCCTGCGGTTGAAATATAACTAAAATCTTTTGAAACTTTGGCATTTTCTAGTGCGGCAACAGTGTCTCCACCACCTGCAACACTAACAAGCGAACCTTGTTTTGTAAGTTCTGCCACTTCATGTGCGATTTCATTTGTTGCATGATCAAACGGTTTGATTTCAAAAACGCCTAGTGGACCATTCCACAAAATAGTCTTGCAGCTTTTCAAAGTTGTTTTGATATATTCAATTGACTGCGCCCCAATATCAACGGCCATTTTATCATCTGGGAATTGCGGTAAAATTGTTGTCTCTGACTGGATACCTTCTTTTAATTCGTCTGTGACGATACAATCTTCTGGTAGAATAATTTCACAATTATGCTCTTTAGCAATTTTTTGTATTTCACGCGCTTCATTGACCATTTCATATTCGTATAATGATTTTCCGAGCATCTGGTTGTTTGCAAATAAAAATGTGTTTGCCATTCCACCGCCAAGTACAAGGTAATCAACCTTCTTCACGAGGTTATTCAGTATGTTAAGCTTGGTTGAAATTTTTGAGCCTCCAACAATCGCCATGACTGGCTTTTGTGGTTGTTCTAATGCCTGAGACAGAGCCTTTAATTCCGCTTCCATTAATAAACCTGCTGCACTCGGTAATAAATGTGCTAGCCCCTCTGTTGAGGCATGCGCTCTATGTGATGTTGAAAACGCATCATGAATAAAAATATCACCAAGGCTTGCTAATTCTTTTGCAAATTCAGGATCATTTGTCTCTTCGCGTGGATCAAAGCGTAAATTTTCTAAAAGAACAATTGTCTGATCACTATCTTTACCAAATCCAACCTCAACTCCCCATTGCTGGGTGAGGATAGGGGGCAGAAACGCGAGACTATATTTTGGATTTTCTTGGCCCTTTGGTCGTCCAAAATGAGAGAGGATAATAATTTTTTCAGCGCGATCTTTTAACGCTTCAAAAGTCGGCTTGAGACGATCTATTCGGGTTGTATCTGTGACGGTCCCATCTTGAACAGGAACATTTAAATCCGCACGAAGCAAAACAGTTTTGCCTTGAACATCAATATCGTTAAGAGTGTGAAAAGTCATAAGTTACTATCCTTTTATAGATTTCATTTTTTCTGTGGCTTCAATCAAGTGAGATAAAATTCCCGGCTCTGATGAGGAATGCCCTGCGTCTGGTACAACAATAAATTCTGCTTCTGGCCATTTTTGGTGAAGTTTATGCGCTTGAATAATCGGGCAAATCATATCGTAACGTCCATGCACAATCGTGGCTGGAATATTTTTCAGTTGATCAACTTGATTTAAAATACTGTTTTCTGGCGAAAGAATATAATTATGAAAGAAATGCGCTTCAATCGTTGCAATGGCTACTGCATCCGCAATTTGCTGCTCTGTTGTCACAATTTCATAATTTGGAATAAGTGACGCGCAGGCACTTTCATATAATGCCCAGCTTAACGCTGCTTTTCTCTTTTCTTTTTCGTTATCGCCTGTAAGGCGTTTGTAATAGGCCCCGATTAAATCATCACGCTCATTTTCTGGAATAAAATACGCAAATTCCTCCCAGGCTTCTGGAAAGACATTTTTATTTTGATCATACAGCCAATCAATATCTGATTGCTCCATCAGAAATATTCCGCGCAACGTTAGGCTCAGACAACACTCGGGATATTTACAGGCATAGAAAAGCGAAAGCGTTGATCCCCAGGACCCACCAAAAATATGCCATTTATCAATTTCAAAAAAATTTCTGAGCGCTTCTATATCCTCTACAAGATGATCAGGTGAGTTATTGTCTAAACAAACGGATGGTTTGGATTGCCCTGCGCCGCGCTGATCAAATAAAATGATACGATAATGATCGGGATCAAAATACCGTCTGTTTTTCGGTGTACATTTCCCGCCAGGGCCGCCATGAAGATAAACAACAGGCACGCCATCTGGATTACCGCATTCTTCCCAATAAATCTCATGCGTATCATCAACTTCTAAAAATCCTGAATGATAAGGCTCAATTTCAGGGAAAAGATCAAACAGCCTCTCTCTATTTTTAGACGATACGCGGCCGAGCATTTGTTGAGGATTTGTCATGGTTTGTTCCCTTTATTCCGCACCAAGCGTATTGAGTTCTGTGCCTTTTGGCAAGATTTCAAGATGCGATATATCCTCTAATTCAATAAACGGTCCATTATATTCTCTGACCCAGCCACGAACGCGAACCACTTCCTTGCCTAGGGTCAAGGGATCAATTTGTTTTTTACTGAATGCCCGTCTTTTTTCAGGGGTAATCATCACGGTAAAATCATTTTTCCAATCTGAGCCGAAATTCAAATAGATATTATTGCGAACCGTGGCTACTTTTTGAACAGTCGCTTCGACAACAATAAATTCATCATTTTTATTGGAAAGTTCATTTAGTGTGAGTAATTTAAAGGCGCTGTTATCCTGCCAAATTCCTTTTTTAGCTTCTCTGGCGTTGCTTTCAATTTTATATAAGTCGTCTACTAACTGGTTATTGCTGGGCATTGCATAAACACGGGCAAAGCCATCTTCTAATAATTGCCCTTGTATCCATATATTTTCATCTTTGGTTACAATATGAGCAAGAGAATGCCCCATGCGGTTTGTTCTACCTTTATCCGCCTTTCGGGTTTGAAATAGGTAGATTTCTGTTCTTTCCGGCAATAATTCTTTGAGACGCATAAAAGCCGCCTGTTCGTATAAATTATCTCTTGGTTGAAAACGATCAGGGATATCGATACCCGTTAACCTTATAATTGTGCCATCTTTTAAAGAGAGGGTCAGGGCATCGATAATCTGGTCAACACGCCCTGTTTTGGTCTGTTTGATCTCTTTTTTGGCTTTCCAGTCTTCATAATCAATGACTGAGAATACCTTTTTTTCGGCATTTTCTGTCATAGTTTGGCTATTTTCCTCAGCCACGCTATAACTATGGAAGAATAATCCAAGAATGAATAAAAGTATAAATCTCATGATGACCAACAATACAAAACAGCTTATCCAAAGCAAGCCTTTTTCAACTGTTATGATTTTGGCTTTCTGCACTCTGATCACAGCCTGCACAACAAACCCAGCAACAGGGGATCGTCAATTCACAGCGTTGCTTCCGGCTTCGAGTGAGGCGAGTATTGGCGCACAAGAACATAAGAAAATTGAAGCTGAATTTGGTAAATTCATGACGGGACCGATTGCAAATTACGTCTCTCAAGTCGGGCAAAAAGTCGCAAAAAATACAGAACGTGAAGATGTCACATATAGATTTTATGTGATTGATACACCGATGGTAAATGCCTTTGCTCTTCCGGGGGGCTATATTTATGTCACCCGTGGACTTTTAACATTAGCCAATAATGAAGCGGAAATGGCGGCTGTTATTGGACATGAGATTGCCCACGTGACAGCGCGTCATGCTGCGGAGCGTATGTCTCAAGGCACATTGATTGGAATAGGGGCGGCGGCTATCGGTATTGCCACGGGTAGTTCAGCTGCTGGACAGGCCGCAAATTTAGGTTCTAACTTATATTTATCCTCTTATTCCAGAAGTCAGGAGCGTGAGGCTGATAATTTAGGAATTCGGTATTTAGCTCGCGCTGGATATGATCCTAATGCAATGACAATCTTTTTAGAGAGTTTAGGACGAAATTCAGATTTAGACGCGAAAGAGGCAGGGCGCTCTGGTTCAGGATTTAACTACTTTTCAACCCACCCTATGACGGCTGAGAGGGTACAAACAACAAAGGCTGTATCGGCTGAGTACCCGCAAAGTACAAAAGTCAATCGTATAACATACTTAAATAAGATTAATGGTATGACCTATGGAGACAGTGCTTCCGAAGGTTTTGTGCGCGGGAATCAATTTTTCCATCCTGAAATTGGGTTTACATTTTCTGTGCCGAAAGGCTCTGATATCAAGAATGGGAAAACAAAAGTTACGGCCACTCATCCAAATGGGACAGCTATTATTTTTGATGCGGTGAATGATTCATCCAATATGTCTGTTTATGACTTGCTCACGCAAAAAATTCTTAAAAATGAAGCCACAAACGCAGAAAAAATTACAGTCAATGGCTTAAATGCTGCAACAGCGTCATTACCAGGTACTGTAAACGGCAAGCGCGTGAATATGCGTGTTGTTTTGATTGAATGGGAGCGTAATCGATATTTCCGCTTCCAAATGGCCATTCCTACAAATGTTAATAATGCATTTGTGAACGAGTTAAAGAAAACGACTTACAGCTTTCGCCATTTAAGTGCATCTGAGAAGAATGCAATTAAGCCGAAAACTTTACGCGTTTTAGTTGCCCCTGCAGGGGCAACAATTTCAAGCATGGCTGCAAAGATGGATGTTGAAAAGAATAAGACTGAACGTTTCCTTGTCCTGAACGGCCTTAATTCAAATGATAAAATTATAGCCGGCCAGCCTTATAAGATTGTTGTTGATTAGAAAAAAGCCCCTTAAGGGGGCTTTTAATGTAGTTTTTGTCCAGTTGCGTATGCAACAAATACTTGCAGATCAGGCTTTACGTACCCATTTCCCACATACCAAAGATCGCGTAAGATATTACGGGGGTACTCATCATGATTAGCGCGAGTCTGAAGAGCTGATTCATAAGCAGGCGTAAATTTAAACATATCTGCAATTTCGGTATTTTCTTCTAAAAATAATTTGCCAATATCATCGGGGACGCCTGAAATTTTTAAGATTGGTTGTGTTGTTTCAACACGAAAGCCATCTGTTGTGTATTCTGCCATAAAGCGCCAATCAATATCTGTCATAACAGGTAGCCTTAAGCGATCAATTTGCTGTTTTACTTTTTCATCAATGGATCTTACAAATTCTTCAACTTTTTGATTATGACGCGTGCTATATAAGTCGCAAATATCATCGTTGCTAAAGTCGGCGAAAAATTCATAAAAGCTTAATGAGTAAGGGAAGCAGATAAACTTTGTGACAATATTTGGATTAAATTTTTGTGATAAATTATCCATGATAGCGCCCCATAGTTTTTAGCGCTGCTGTCTCTCTATGATGAGAGACAAGCATACGAAGTTTTGATCTCACCAGACTTCTTTTTGTGCTGGCCTGTCTGAACACATTAGAAATCATTTTCTCTGTTCTTAAATCATCTAGTTTTACTTTCTTTGTCATTTTTATCTCCTTGGTTATGGTGACAAACAAAGAATGGCAAAATCTTATTAATATAAAAAATATTATATAAATATATAATTG
>JBCCKS010000056.1:0-6958 GCA_039027295.1 Pseudomonadota bacterium | reverse complement strand
GCAGGTGACTGTTAATCACTTGGTCGCTGGTTCGAATCCGGCCCGAGGAGCCATACTTTAAAGGCCCTTGCTCTTTTTGGGACACTCCTGGGACAATTTAAGGAACTGATTGTTTTATAGCTGAAGCCGACCTTGTTTTACGGTCTTGTTTTCCACGCCAAATTTCATAACTGGCATTTGTACCCGACAAATTTTCAAGCCCCCTTCCCGCAAGGGAAAAAACGCTCGATAGTTTTCCTGTACTAGATAGTATCGCCCCATGGTCTATAACAACCGGAGTTCCATCCTTAAGATGGCCTATATTATCTCTCCCAATATCTAATAAAAACTTACCTTCTTTCATTAAACCAAGCTGAACTCTCCAAACATCCGACCATGACACATCGTTGGTTGAGAGCTTCGGTATCTCTTGTATTCGAAAATTGCCTATAATTTCTTCTTTATTACTTCTTACGGCAATTTCAGTCTCTGCTCTAGCATCATCTAAATTATTAGGAGTTATTCTAACAATTGTTTCGTTGTCCACTTCAAGAATTAAAGAAACAGAACCGCCGCCTAAATACTTAGGTTGTTGATGACCCCATCTCTTTAATAATGCATCAATTTGTTCGCTTGCTTGTACATCCCCCTGAAGCAATCTTGCTGCAGCTGGCCTAAAGCCGAAAGGGCTTATCTTATTTGCAGGACAAAGCTCAGCAATTCGATTAACTTCATGAACACTATCTGGCACATCTTTTAAACCTGATACTTTTGTTCTTATAGCATCAAGTGCACTAGGCCCAATCTGTTTAACTAATTCCAAAAAAGCCAACACACACTCCTTAAAGTAAAAAATATCGTACAGATAATTCGTTTAAAATTATTTAAGAAGCAAAGCTTATTACCCCAAAATTGTCCCAATTTTGTTGTATAAAATTATAACTCACTGTCTTAAATATATTATTTACGATAAGTAATGTGATTATATATCATTTGATTAGAGATCCAAATCTAGCCCGAGGGGCCATTCAATCTAAATTTCTCACGTAATTTATTAGTTTTTTAGCATTTTCGCCGCGTAATTGCCATGACATGCATCGAACGCCGCCACCCATATGGCAAACTTGGCTTGACTTCACAGGTACTACTTTACGTGATGTAGCAGCTTTAACCTGCTCTAAAGCAATCTGATCCTCTTTAATACCAAATTGAGGAAAATAAATATGCTTAAGTGTAACGAGAGCATTCACATATAAGCCACAAGCTGATCCAAAACGCGCATCGTGGATACGTTTATCATCATAAGGAGTAACAATCTCATGAATTTTTACACCTGGGAGGCCGCGTTTTAAGTCCTGTTTTAATTGTTGAGTATATTGAAAGTCTTCAGGATAGGAATTGATAATAAGGGTATTCGTGTCAACAAAACTTACAACACCATCGGCATGCTCAAGGCCCCCTTGCTCGTCAGATTCAATAAAAGCTACATTATTAATGCCTGGGAAGTTTTTTATTGCTTTGCGACCCTCCTCCTCAGATAAATTATTGTCACGTAAAAACTTTTTACTGACTACAACATTGCCCGCATAGTCATCGACAAAATTACCACCGTCATTCAAAAAATCAGTTTCTTTAAAAGAAACACCGGCATCTTCCATAAAAGTCGCCAAAGTTTCCTGCACCTCATCGGAATCTTTCTGGCCTCTCCCTTGTCCTGCCGCCGTATAACGGAACATGATTGGATTGGTCGCATTTGAAAGTGAAAAATCACGCATCCATATATCATCCATAGAGGCGCGAACAACATTATCCTCTCCTAGTTCGGCGACATAATCATCATAAAGTTCTGAATTGCTAAAAATAAGGACTTGATCGCCTTGTTTTCTTATTTGCTTTGCAAAATTTACATGAAAATTAAAAATATCGTCTAATACGTCCCGATAATAGGAATCTTGTTCTTTTGGAGTGGATAAAATAATTAATTCAGCATTGGCAGTTTTATTCATTGTTAGAAAGCTTATAACTAACAGCAAAATAAGAGAAGTTTTGTGAGATATTGGATGTAATTTTGTTTTCATTTTTTCCGCAATAATCCTTAGTGGAAATTGATCTTATTGATAATAATTGGTTTGTCTGATATTTGATCTGCTCACATCTTAAAAAAATTTGAAAAATCTTATTTTCTTATTTAAAGATTTTTCAGCAAATTCCTCAAAAAATCTTATTTTCGTAATAATCAGTCCTATCCCCATGGATTAGTTCAATAATTCAAGTTATCCACACTTTCATACCCAACTTATACTAAGATAAAGCCCACAACTTATTGATTTTATTGTGTTTTTTCTATTTACATTTGTGAAAAAAGGTATAAATTAAAATTATACAAAGCAATAAAGATTATTTATTTAATCTGCTCTGTATCAGGAAAAGCAAAGAAAGATTTATCTTTTAATGTTTTTCTGAAAAGACCACAACAACAAGTGATTTTTGAATTTATTCAAAAAAAGCGTTTTAAAGTTGAAATGGCACTTTTCATTCGATCCATTAGGATCAAGATACGGCCTGTTATTGCCCGTTTTAAGGAAATGTATAGAAATATTGCTTGCAATAAATTTATTCACTTCAAGGGTATTTAACAGGTCGTTTTCTTTTATAAATAGCCTATATTTTTACATAATTATTGACTTTTTCATCATTTCTGGCTATTGACACTCTATGACAGTCTTAAATGCTATTACGAATGGGCAATATATTAGTGATCAAGCAGATATAAAAACTGCTGAAATATCAGCTATTCGCATATTACCTCATATAACACATGCTTTTGTACAACCTACTAGAGTTCTAGGTCTTTTAGAGAATATTGCGGGACTAGGTGATCGTGTGAAAGTTACTCACCCCCTTGGTGGGCATGATGCTCATTTTCTCTTTCATCCTACAGACATTGATAGAGTGCTAAGAAAAGCCCATAAAAGCTTCTCTATAACCCCCCAACAATATAAAATGCTAAAATCCAAAGGCGGCAAAATTCATCCTACAATAGTGAATAGCAAAGGTAAGCAATGGGAAACAGAACGCCGCAAGCTCGCAAAACACGTTCATTCCGTTAAGGGGTTAGATTCAGCTGGTTTAGAAACCGTATCAGAAGAGGTTGATCGTTTAATAGAATCTTGGAAAGACAAAGATCAAATATCGCTTGGTGAAGAAAGCTCAGACCTATTTATACGATTAGGGTATCGCATTTTGTTTGGTCAAGAAGCTGCAAACGATACAGCTAAAAAGCTTGGAAATGGTGCTTCGGTTATCAACCGACACCAATATACAGTGGCCCTCAGTAATGGCTTACTAAGACCATTAAGCGAGCAATGGCCCAAACTAAAAGCAGCACTAGACGACTTTCACTCTGAAGTGAGTGCCGTAAGGGTAAAATATCTAGAACAATTAGCCGACGAGGGAAAAGAAATCGGCATATTACTTGATGACTTACATGATGATATTGATCCAGAAACGGCAGATGCACGTATTGCCATGATGATAAGAGCTAGCCATACAACAATGACCTATACGCTTTTCAATGCAGTATGGAATTTGGCTGATCGACCGGATTTACAAGCTAGAATTGCTAACCAAGATCCAAATGATCAAATCACCCATCAGGTTATCCAAGAAACTATGCGTTTAACACCGCCGATTACAGTCATTCCTAAGCAAGCAAATGAAAATGTACAGGTTGACGAAGACTATATAATTCGTGAAGGCGAAACGGTTATTATTTCACCACACGTCACAGGAAGAGATCCTAGGTTTTATCAAAGGCCAGAAGAATTTCTGCCAGACATACATTTTGAACGAGAAGCAGAGCTATCGAGGCACAGAGATGCTTTTATTCCTTATGGCATTGGGCCAAGAAAGTGCCCTGGTCGGGGTATGGCAGAACAACAATTATCAATCATACTTTCAAAAGTATGCGCAAATTTTGAATTTAAGAAAACAACGCAGGCAGATCCTGTTCCACAAGCAACTTTTATCATGCTTCCTGATAGGAGCTGCAAAATTTCTGTGCAACCTAGAGCTCAATAATTTTTAAAAGCTATCGATTTTTAAAACGTCATCTAACGGCAGCTGACCAGGTTTTGGCCAAGCAGGCTTAAGCGCTTTCCCTATTACAAGCATCATCCCAATCACATGGTCATCTGGCAAATTGATAATTTCAGCGACCTTATCAGTATCAAAACCAATCATTGGACAACTATCGTAACCTTTATCTTTTGCAGCCAGCATTAGAGTTTGAGCAACAATTCCAACAGAGCGCATGGCTTCGTCGCGTTGCTGCCAATCTTTGCCCTCGTAAAAAGGCTGAATCATCGGAACCAAGATATCTTGCGCCTCTTTAGGGGCATCTTTCCAATACCGTGCAGGATCTTTATCCCACGCCTTCACATCAGCGCATAAAACAAAAGTCATAGCGGCATCTGTTACCTGAGCTTGATCCCACGCCGCTTCGCGCAATTGCTGTTTTTTCTCTTGATCTTCAACAAGAACGAAACGCCAATTTTGGATGTTAAACGATGTCGGAGCCTGAAGCGCTAACTCTAATAATTCCTGACGATCTTCTTCAGGCATACTATATGAAGCATCATAATGCTTTACTGCGCGTCTTTCACGTATCGCTTGAGCTGTTTCCATTGATTTTTCCTCTTATTGAAAAGTTAATAATTTATAAATTTAGTCCTAAAAAGCCTATTCACCAAGCAAATTTGATTAAAACTTTTCTTACCCCCCAAATACCCTATATAATAAATATTAACGATATTATTTTATTCTAATACCATGCTTAAACAGCTTAAAATCGACCAGTTTGTTATTATTGAAAAAATGGATCAGGACTTCCGCAGAGGCCTGACCATCCTGACTGGTGAAACGGGTGCTGGTAAATCTATTATTTTAGGAGCTATGGGCCTTATTCTTGGGGAAGAGTCGAATTCAAAGTCAATTCGCCAAGGCCACGAACAATCAGTTATTGAAGGCCATATGGAGCCAGGAAATGGCCACCCTTCCCTTACCTTTTTACAAGAAAAGGGAATTGTTGATGCAAGCACTCAAGAAATTGTCATTAACCGCGTTGTTAAAAAAGAAGCTGATGACGATATAAAAATTAACGGCAAACCAGTCGATCGGGAATTATTGGAAGAACTTGGCACACATTTAATTGAGATTCATGGACAGTTTGCAAACCAAAGCCTGTTAGGTCCAGCAAACCAACTTAACATTTTGGATGCTTACGGTAATTTTGAACCTGAGATATTTGCTAATGTAAAAGATGCATTAGACGATGTTCATAAATTTACAAAGGCTTTAGAGGAAGAAAAAACTTTCTTGGCTAAAAATAAAGGCCGTGTTCATCGCAAAATTCAAGAAATTGTTAAAAAGTTTGAAGGCATCGATATGAAAGAAGGCTTCCAAAAAGAAGCCGAAGAAAAGTATGATGAATTGGTTCGTGCCAAGGAAACATCAGAAGCTTTCCAATCTATGATGGGACGTCTTATTGCAACAAATGGTGCAATCGTATCCATCGGCGGCGCGAAGGAAACTCTTGATCGTCAAGAAAATGTTGACCGCGAAGAGGTACAAGAACTTGACAATCATTTAACGCAGGCTCTCAAGCATACTAGAGAAGCCGTAGAACAAATGAATACAATTATTCCTAAATATGAGATTGATTGGGAACCGCTTACCTATTTCAAAAAAGTTGTTGATACGATGCACGAAATTGCACGAGAAAACAAAATTGAATATGCGGATGTTGAAGATTTTTGGGCAACGATGGATAAGCGTCTAAAAAGAATTGAAAACGGTACAGTTAAATTAAAAGAAATCGAAGATGATTTAATTCAAGCCAAGAACCGTTACAGAAAGCATGCTCAAATACTAACAGAAAAAAGAATGGAAGCTGGCAAGCGTTTAGGCCAAGCCATTACATCTGAGCTGCCGCCACTTAAACTGAATAAGGCCGAATTTGATGTCCAAGTTGAAGAAAAGCAAGATATGGAATGGACAGAAAAAGGATTTAACATCGTTACATTCATTGCGCGTATGAACCCGGGGATGCCGTTTAGCCCAATTGCTGAAACGGCATCTGGTGGTGAATTGGCGCGTATGATTTTGGCGTTAAAAGTTGTTCTACAAGAAATTCAAACTACATCTACTCTTGTCTTTGATGAGGTGGATACCGGTATCGGCGGCGCGGCCGCAGCGGCGGTTGGTGATAGAATTTCTATGCTAGCTGAGAAAAGCCAAGTTGTGGTTATTACTCACAGCCCGCAAGTTGCTTCACGCGGCGATCAACATTATCACATTAGCAAGCGCGTTGAAGGCGATGTGACAATTTCATCTGTGAATGAATTGTCACAAGAAGAAAGAACAAACGAAATTTCACGTATGTTAGCCGGTGGTGAGTTAACAGATGAATCATATGCTGCTGCAGAAAGACTTATTCGTGAAGCATCCGATAATGTTGCCGCAAGACAACAGGCTGCCCCGCCCCCTACAGAACAACAAGTTCCTGCAGAGTAAATAATTTTCTTAAAGAGTCTGGTGAAATCCTCACTGCTACCCTTCAGCTTTCCGACAATGAATCGCTGAAATTATTGCGGGTAGTAGGACGTGTTTACAACGAGGAAGATTCTATCATCGGCGACGATGTAATTGTTACGGATATTGATATTTCCGGAACCAACATTTCCTATGAGTTAAACCTGGCCGTTCCGGCTGTTCCTGGTTACTATAAAATTCGCTATACCGTATATGCGATTGACAGTAAAGGAGCAGAAGCGGGTGCGGTATTGTGGTTGACCGTGCTGCCAACACCGGTAGATCCTGCGCCTTTTGTAGTGCTTCGCTACACTGGAGAGCAGATCTTTAACCGCCTGTTGAATGCCGCTTACGGTTTCAATTTTACTTCTCGGGAGGTATTGCCAAG
>JBCCKS010000055.1:0-7001 GCA_039027295.1 Pseudomonadota bacterium | reverse complement strand
CACTTATGCACTTATGCACTTATGCACTTATGCACTTATGCACTTATGCACTTATGCACTTATGCACTTATGCACTTATGCACTTATGCACTTATGCACTTATGCACTTATGCACTTATGCACTTATGCACTTATGAGCTAGTATATTAGGTATATAGGGAGAAGATATCATTTATTTAAATTTTCTTTTATCTTCAATATATTTATCGTCAATGTGAAAACCGAGCAAACGCAGTCCTTTTAAAATAAGAGATTTTTCTGTTTCTTCAGGATTATCTAAAATGTAACGTCTCAGCTCGGTTTTAAGTGATAGAGGAACAGGAGCAACTATACGTACAATTTTTTCTTCATTGTCATCATTTAATTTATTGTGGCTTATTTTTTTTATAGTATCTGGTGTATCACTTGCAGTTGCATGTGGTAACTTGTCCAATATCGAATTTAGCTTCTTACTCATTATGACCCTTATATTACAGACTTTTCATCATTTACTCTTAGCAAGCTAATTTCTCTTGCAATCTTAGCAATGTCATGAGCAGCCGCAGATTCTTGGTTGTTTAAATTAGGTGGGACACCTTCTATCGTACCCTCCTGATAAATGACTCTATTATGTAATTCACTATCTATTAACAAGTATCCCATCTCTTTAAGATCTTGTTTAACCTGCCTTGAAATGACTGTTCCCTGTACTGTCATAGTTAGTATCATTCTATAGCTTATTGGATTTTTACTTCTTTCTGGAGTGAAGTTTAAATCTTTAATAAGTGCATGGGTATCAATTGCACGCCTAATATCTAAACCAGATGCTTTTGTTGGAATCAAAACCAGATCTGAATTTAGTATGGCTATTGCGGCTGTTTTGTTGCTAAAACCTCCAGTGTCAACAATGACCATATCAAAATTTTTTCTACATTCTTTGATCGTATCTGTCACAGTTGTTTCAGGATCTGAAAATACTTGTATGTCTTTCATAGGTCCGCTTGGATCATAGGTATTAATAATACTACCTTGAGGATCAGCATCAATTAAAGCTACCTTCATACCATTATTGTACCAATGAGCTGCAAGACTCAATGCAAGGGTTGTTTTACCAGCTCCTCCCTTGGACGTAGCCATAACAATAACAAAATTCATTTTTTTTCCTTTTCATTAGTTCACTAGTAAACTAGTGCACTAGTGCATTTTTTTAAAAATCCTTTTGTATTAATAGCTTTAAAGATAATTGATAAGTGCACTAGTGTAGTTGTGCACTTATCATAACTTTTATCAACCGTAAAAACTATTTAAATTTTAAAACAACCCTATTTACACTCGAAAAAAAAGATGTTAATCCTTTATTATATTTTAATAAGTTTTTATTTATGCCTCGAGTTTCTAAAGTAGCCAAAAAGCAGTTTTCTGTTTATTTTCCTAAACATTTATTGGAGGAAATAGATACTATATGCGATGCAACTTTTACAACACGTACTTCTTGGCTAACAAAAGCCGCACAAGAAAAGCTTGATAATGAAAGAGCGGAACGAGAAAAAAGGATAATAGAAAAATTTAAGGAATAAAATTAAAGAGAAGTTGGCACCCGAAAGCACCAACCAAAAAACCAACTTCATAATAGCAGCATAGCTGTCATTGTCAAGTTTTAAGGGTGTCTTCTTCGCATATTTGGGAGAAAAAAATGAGCGACGCAGAAGCGCACCCCTATAAGAAGGCCTTTTATTTGAAGTGTGATCAAGCACTTGTGGCCGAATTTAACTCGATTAAGGCCGCCCTCTTATTTGATCGGTTAGAGTATTGGTTTTCTAAAGTTCCCAACCAATTCTATAAATTCATCGAACCCTGTGACCATCCTCTCTATCGCTCAGGCGATAGTTGGTGTGAGGAAACTGGATTTTCTAAAAAGGTCTTTCGTACGGCCTTTGATAAAATCGGCATGCGCTACAAAAGTAAAACCGAATTCGAGGCCCAATCCGATCCCTTTCAAGGAAAACTGTATGCCTACTATCAAGACCGGCAAACGAAACGCACTATTTTTGTTCGTAACAATAGGTTCGTCTCTTCCTTTCTTAAATCCTTACTTCAAAAGGTTAAAACCCTTTTTCAGAACCCTGCTCCCGTCAAAACGCCATCGTTTAAAAAGGGCTCGCCTACGGCGGACCCTTTGGGCTCTCCTCACGCGGGCGCGTATAAGGATAAACAAAACATTACTTCATCTTATTTAGATCAGATGAAAAATAAAAAAAAGGTTGAGAACGAATCCTATCTCCATAAAGAGAAAAATCGTCCTGAAAACATAAAAGAACAGGATCAACAAACCCTGGATCGCCTAGGACATCTACTTGGTTATCATTTGGACATGACGTCAACACACTGGGCCTCATCATCGATGCGAGACCGTCTTTTACGCTGCTTTAACCAGGATTTTGAGGGAAAGACAGCAAACTTTGAAGCGTATCTCCAAAGGATTTCAAGCAGTAAGTTTTTAATGGGCGAGCGGGAAGGGGTGTCGTTCAAGATAAACCTGGGTCTTCTTCTCAAGCCGTGCTTTATCGACAAGGTCAAGGACAAACAGGGCTATGATTTTGGCACAAGATCAGAACGACCTTCTCTAACGGCGCAGGATGACCTCAAGCAGGAAACGGTACGTCTGCGAAAAGAAATTCAGGCCTTACCTGAAGACAAGTATTTCAAGGTTTTGCGTGAAGAGGTCTTACAGGAAGAAGGGGTTGTCACCTACAAAGGTTTCTTTCATAAAGCAAAGATGACATTCTTAGAGAAGAAAGATCGCATCTTAATTACCGCAAGATCGGCCTTTGAACGTGATTGGATCCAAAACACCTATGTTCCTACCCTCGAAGCGTGGACCGGCAAATCTATTCTTGTCAGGGGGTAACTGCTATGCATGTCAGATCCTATCAAATATCAGATCTTCAGGATATTTCCTAGCTTAAGAGAACTCGCACAACCAAATATTGATCATATTACACATCAGACACAGAAATAATCGCTATAAAAAGGTGTGAACTTATTTTAGGATTTTTCCAAGTTAGATCTAAAAGGACCATGATGACCATTAAATGGAAAGAGCTTATCGGATTTTTATTTCTTGTTTTCATTGCTGGGGCAGGGTGGATGTTTATTCCTTCGCAATCTGCCTTTATATCCTTATGGTTTTCTATTGGTTATCGTTTTCTTCTTGCGGGCACGATTCTTCTTGTGGTCGCCGGGTTGATGAACAAACCGCTTATAGACCGAAAGGTCTTTCCCTTGATTTTATTGCAAGGTCTGATCTTTTTTCCGGTTAATTATTTTCTGACCTATACAGCTTGTTCGTACCTGACGTCGGGGCTTGTCGCTTTAATTGCGTCGATGACTTTGTTGCCCAGTGTGATTTTAAGCTTGGTATCCAAGGCTATTCATTTTTCCTATCGACTTATCTTTTTTGTTGCGCTTGCTATTATGGGAAGCCTTCTTGTATTTTATGATACGTTGATGACGTCTCCTGCCCACCGTTGGGGGACGATGTTCGCGATCTTGGGGATTATGGCAACCGCAATGGGCTTATGGATTCTTCCTAAAATTAAGGCCAAAACATCCCTGTCTATTTTTTCAGTCACAGGATGGTCGATGGTAATTGGCGGATTATCTGCCTTAACTATCGGTTATTTGACCGTTGGGCATTTTGAATTTAGCACCCATCCAACCTACCTACGCAGTCTTGCGATTTTGTGTTTAGTTACCCCAATCTTTTTCAGCGGGCATTATTATTTTTCGATACATTATTCTCCCGTGACAGCATCATTAGTTTTTATTTATGCGCCGGTCATTTCCATGATCATGTCTGTTCTTTTTGAATCTTATGTCCTGACTTGGACAGATGTCCTGGGTACTTTTTGTGTTATATATGCAGGAACACAACTTGCGATCACCCTTGCAAGAAAGGAATCAGCCGCATGACCTATGATATCGTTGAACACCAGCCTCATTTTATCGTCGTTGATAACTTTTTAAATCAAGAAGACGTCCGAAAAATTTATCACTATCTGCGGGGGCGCCGTTTTGAATATGTGCATAGCAAACGTAAGATCCAAGCTTTCAAGATTACGGATGGTCATCCCCTATGGTCAGACCCCGTTCTTTCCCATAGCTGGGAGAAGAATACGCTCTATCCTACCTATCCTGTGGGGACAGACTTAGATCTCATCATTAAAAAAATCATGGATTTTGCCAAGGCCTATGAATCGATCATCGGCAGACACGAAGAGGACTGGATTCATTTTTTCATTCGGCCATACCTGTATCCAGCGGGGACAGGACTGAACTGGCATAAGGATGGTAAATATCGTGCCGCAGGTGCCTTTGTCTATTATGCCCATCCTGAATGGAAACCGGATTGGGGTGGTGAACTGCTGATGTCAGACACCTATAGCTACGATACTACTGAGGAAAACAGTGACACAGAGATCGATTTGCGTCGATCTGACTGGGGAAACACCAGGCAGGAGGAACTGATTCAGCAGCGGGGCGTCGGACATTATATTTTACCAAAACCTAACCGTTTCGTTTTGATGAAAGGCATGAATTTTCATACCATTAAAAAGGTCGATCAGAGTGCCGGTGCAAACCTTCGCATGACCTTGCAGGGATTCTTTCAAAGTCCGATTAAAGACGAATGATTTCATATCTCTTCCTAACTAAAGTAATTTTTAACACTAAACTCGTTTTGCTCAATAAATATCTTTTTAAAAGCAAAGAGGCTGTTTTGTTCATAAAAAAGAAGCATCGCTTTTTTGTATTCCAGAGAATCTATACTGCGATACGAAAGAGGACATGCCCCACCTGCAATTAAGAGTGCATTACTAACCATACGCCCTGTGCGTTTGTTGCCATCTTCGAAAGGTTGGATATAGGAGATAAGAACAACTGCTAATAAAGCTTTCTCAAAAATATTCTCTTTTCTATTGATTAAGGTACACATTTTTTCAATTGCTTCGCGAATTTGAAATTTATTATCAATGGGTTTATAGGATGTGCCCGTAATACCAACAGGCCGAGAGCGAATATTTCTACTAACACCCAAATCTTTTATCAGCAGCGTATGGACGTCTTCAAGAAGGCGTAAATCTACTATCTTTCCAATGTCTCTATTTTCTAACAAATAGTTTAAGGCATATTTATGATTCAGGAGCATGACAGCGTCTTCATGAGGTTTTTCAGCAGCTTCTTCCTTTTCAAGAAATAATCTTTCAGTTTCTAATAAAGAGTAAGTATTCCCTTCGATTTGAGAAGATTTCCAACTGAGCTCAATGGTTAACCGTTCTAATTCTTTCCGATACAGTACTGGAGAAAGAGAGTTTCTATTATCTTGATAATTCTGTTGCAGTGTATTTAGATATTTCTTTTCTTCAGGGAATAAAATGTCAACTTCTTCTAAAACAGGAAACAGATTAGGGTTAAAAATTGTTATCGCTTTTCGTGTATCAGGATCTTCTTCAAAATAATCAGAGAGCACTATGGGGTTTAAAAGTCGGTAGGTGGGCGCAATTTGATAGGCAGTTGAGCGCCCTTGTCCTATTTTAAGAAGATAGTTTTTAGAAACTAACGAAGCCATTTCTCGATTAAGAGTAGGCATACTTATTTCTTCTTGAAGCTCTGATTTTATTTGTGAAATCGAGACCTTAAGCTGATTTTCAACGATAGTAATGATATTCTGCTGACGTGTCGTTAATTGCATTTTATACTCTCAAAAAACAATACTAAACCTATCACAAATGAGAGGATAAAACAATATTTTGATAGGATTGTTGTTTTGTCAATAACCAAGAAAAATCATTAGTCTGTTTGTCTTTGAACTTTTCGATCAATAATCTGCATATAAAAAAATCTTTATTTTTATTGATGAATTGTACTTTGTTTTTTAAATTAGAGGTGATTGTGTACAACTTGTCTGGAAATGATGTTTGTTAATTCAATAAAGAGACTAGAGATGTCAAATACCATGTCATATGATCAAAATGATAAAGAGTCCGAAGAAGATTTTTATAATACTTGGCAAGGAAAATTTAAATAACTATGGCCCGATTTAATCTTCGTGATAGATAATTTTGAACCAAAATGAGGTGAATGCATGTTAACTTCGTTACGCACAAATCAAAAATATTTGATTGAATTCGCCGTATCTGTGAAATGTGGTACGTTTTCGACTGCGGCAACGCAACTTGGTATTTCATCGGCAACGCTTTCACTTCATCTTGATGAACTAGAGAGGGCTATTGGAACACAACTCTTTTTCAAAAAAGGAAAAAAAAGGGTTTCTCAACTCACACCCTATGGGAAAAAGATTTATGAACTTTTAGTAAAGATGGAGAATGAACTTCAATCTCCGCGGGATGAGGTAAAAAAACAAAAATATATAATTAAAATTAGAACGACCACAGGATTGGCCCGGTTAATCGTTCCAGATTTTTACGTCAATTTAAAAGATCTTGCCAATAACTATGCCATTAAAGTGATCACACACGATGAAGATAATTTTGTAAAAGGCGACGAAATTCTTATCCGGGCAGACATTTTATCAAGCGATGATAATTTTTTGGAGGAAATTTTTAAAATTAATATGAGTCTTTACGCCTCGCAGAATTATCTTGGTGTACATGGGTATCCAAAGACGGCAGAAGATCTGCGTCATCATCACCTATTGTCAAGTGACTTAGTATTTAATTATCAATCAAACTCAAGGGAATTTAATCCATTAACTGTCAATTCTTTTATATCTGATTTTGTGTCCGATGATGTTTTTACTTTGCTAGAAATGTGCCGAAAAGGGTGTGGAATTATTCAGCTACCAGATAATTACCCAGGCACACATATGCTTGTCAGGATAGATATCCCTTTAAAAAATGAAATAACGAATATTTTTATGTCTTATGATAAATCTATGAGGAACAAAGATGGTTTCAGAATTTTTGTCACCTTTTTGGAAAACTACTTTCGATCTTCTCCTTTTT
>JBCCKS010000054.1:0-7106 GCA_039027295.1 Pseudomonadota bacterium | reverse complement strand
TGAGAATTTGCCTTTTAAAGTACGCCTTCTTGATAAATGTGAAAACTGTTTGATCGAAGTGCAAGATAGTGACTCAGAGCGGCTTCAGGGCTTAGCCCAGAATATGAAATTAACAGCTGACCAATCGCGCATCAATATCGAAGAGAATTTTTCTGGTCTCACCCTCGATATTGAAATTGATGGAAATGAAGAGGATTCAGGGCAATATATTTTATTAGAAGATTTCCCAGAAAATTTAAAATTTGGTGATGTTGAATTTATGCTCACACGTGAAGAGACAGAGCTTCCTTTTGAAATTCAGTTAAAAGATTTTGAGAAGATTGACTATCCCGGAACAAGCAAAGCCGAAGATTATCATTCCTCACTCATCATTCATGAAAATGGATTATCATGGCCCGCCTTTATAGAAATGAATAAGCCCTATCGCTATAAAGGCTATACACTTTATCAATCGTCATTTGAAATTTTAAAAGACCGTGAAGTATCCGTCTTAAGTATTGTCAGTAACAAAGGGCGACTTATTCCCTATATCGCAATTTTTATTATCTTCTTAGGGCTTGGGATTCATAGCGTGATCCGTATTAGAAAGATGCAAAAATCATGAGATATATTTTATTCTTTTTAATTGGATTGTTAACGTTTGCAGGAAACACACACGCAAAAGACCAAATTGATTTAAACGGGTTTATGAGTCTTCCTGTTCAATTTGATGGGCGGTTAATGCCTCTTGATAGTTTTGGACGCATTCATTTAGATCAGTTTTCCGGCAAGAGCGAGATTAAAGGGCTTAATCACCAGCAATGGTTAGCGCTTTCATTTTTTAAACCTGATCAGGCCGCGCTTTTGCCCGTGTTTAAAATTAAAAATGTTCAAGAGCTTGGCTTACAGACCAAAGACAATAATTTATATTCTTATATCGATTTAAATGAAGCCTTTTCAAACAGCCAAGACTTAATCGGACAAATTATTGATCGGCCCTTTGAAGAGCTATCATCTCAACAGCAGGAATTTCTGCAGCATTATCAAAATTTTCTTCTTTATGGGCAAATTTTAAGAAGCTTTACAGCTTTACTTCCGCTCGCGATGAATGATCAGACAATTACATTATTCGATGTTGATGAAGACGCTATTCAAAATCAAAGCCGTGATATTTTTGATCGTAAAGGACAAGATTTTGACTCTTACACAACTGAGGAACAAAATATTATCGATCAATATTATCAAATGGCTGTTTTAAAAAAGGCTGCAGAAAATAATATCATCGTTCGTGTTATTCCAGAGGGAGAAGACTATAAAACGGTTTGGCAAACTTTCTTTAGCGGGCAAAGAGACCTTATTCAACCATGGCAAGATTTGGCTACGGCTTACGGTAACGGCGATAATGAAACATTCCAAACTACAGTGAGCGCATTACAAAAAGACATTCCCGTATCGGTTAAACTTGAGAAAATTTACACGACAATAGAATTTATTCCGATTTCAGCATTTTTATTTTTAGTAGGGGGGGTGATCGGATTACTCAGCCTTCGCAAGAATAGCCCAATCATCATTCAGTCATCGATTGCTCTTTTTGCACTTGCTTCTATCACACTTGCCATCAATATTTTATTCCGTGTGATTATTTCAGAGCGCATGCCGTTAGGCACGCTTTATGAGACAATTTTGTTTGCCAGTTTAGTGATGGCAATTGCTGTGCTGATCTATATGTTGTTCTCACGCAACTATATTATGACAGCGCTAACATCTCTAGCCTGCGGAGGGTTACTCATCGTCTCTCAATTCTTCGTCGGGGCGGATAGTTTTAGCCCGCTTGTTGCGGTTCTCAATACAGATTTTTGGCTTGCAACTCATGTTGTGATTATTACGGCAGGGTATGGTTTATGCCTGATTACAGCGCTATTTGCCCACGCAGTTTTAATTAAAGACGATTTAGCGCCTAAAAAATTCATCACGTTTTTAGCAGTTTTATCCCTACTCTTTGTTAGTGTCGGAACAGTACTTGGCGGCTTATGGGCCGATCAATCATGGGGACGGTTTTGGGGATGGGACCCTAAAGAAAATGGCGCGCTTCTGATTACATTGTGGTTGACGTGGTTGCTTCATGCGAAAATGACAGACTATATGAATGAAGTTTTATATTTCGCTGGCCTTGCTTATTTAACAGTGATTGTTGCGCTGGCTTGGTTCGGCGTGAACTTACTCAATATCGGATTACATTCATACGGATTTATTAGCGGTGTTGCCACTGGCCTCACGAGTTTTGTGATTATCCAAACAATGATTAT
This sequence comes from Pseudomonadota bacterium, assembly GCA_039027295.1. GTDB lineage: Bacteria > Pseudomonadota > Alphaproteobacteria > Micavibrionales > Micavibrionaceae. Next base: position 4,821 of record JBCCKS010000054.1, on the reverse strand, counting down.
TGCCGCGCTTGTGTTTTGGAGAGTCCACAAACAGCCAATAGTAAAATCATGAAACTCAACATCATTATTGTTTTCGCAATTATCACAATTGGTGTCGCCGTTTACGCCTACACTAACCAATCGCCTCCCCAAAAAGCATTTGAAAAAAATCCTGCACTCGATTTTTCAACTATAACTTTAAATGGTGAGCCGCTTACATTGTCTCAATTTGAGGGGCAAAAAATATACTTACATTTTTGGGCTACGTGGTGCGCGCCGTGTATCGTCGAAATTCCTGAAATTGTAAAATTTGCAGAGAATAGCGAGAATATTGTTGTAGCCATCGCTGTTGAAAATAAACCGGACGACGTCAAAAATTTTCTGGAAAATATAGATTTGAATATCGCTGAAAATTTTATCATAGGTTTAGATCCAGACTGGCAAATTGCAAGAGAACTCTATGGCTCTCGGAAACTCCCAGAAACATTCATTATTTCAAGTGATTTCCATGTTGAAAGACATATTATTGGAAGCTGGGATAAGTGGGAAGAAGCCCATCTTTTGCAATAGAATCTTATAGTTAGACATTCTTCACAATGTGGATAACTTTTGATTTGCCTGTTGAAAACTAACACTCTTTTGAAAAGCCTTATTGCTAGGGGAGTCCCCGCCCCTTACCTTAGTGGTAGTGAATCACTTTTCAGCAAGTCATGCATGACCTATTTTAATTGGAAATATCAGAGATTTAAGGGCTTATCACATAAGCCCCTTCTTACCTGCGCGATGCTTGTCTCAGTCTTATTTTTACAAGGCTGTGGCTCGTTTATTCCGCCTATTTTTGGCTCTGGTAAAACCGAAATGGAAAAACGTACAGAGCGTGCAGCCGCTATTATTAACGGCGAACAAGTCGAACCATTAGCGCAAGCCAGTAATTCTGTAAGTAACAAAAATATCTTTGGTAAGACATTACGATCAGATGGACAACGTCTAGACCGTCTAGAACGAGCCGTTCAAGATATCCGTAATGATTTTGACAGCGTTGAACCGTCTATACGAAGATTAATGGCGATTGAAAGTGATATTCAGGAATTAACAGACGAGCTGAGACGTCTTTCACGAGAACCTGAATTAATGGCCCCTGCACCTGCACCCGCAATGCAGCCAATAAAGCCTGCGCCTGTCATGCAAAAAGCTCAAGCCCCAAAAGCAGCACCTGCAAAAAGTTCGTTTAGAACAAAATCTGCGCCACCTGTCCAAAGCGGAATTGCCAGTATCTTTGATGTGAGAACAGGGGAGCATCCAGGCAAAACCAGACTTGTCCTTGATACGAATGCTAATGTGAATTATTCCGTTGATATTGATAATAATGAAAATCTTATGATTGTTGATTTGCCTGCCACAAGCTGGGATGCACCAAAAAGCAGAAGTTTCCCGAAATCAAAAACCGTTGCATCCTATAGTATTGAAAGCTCAGGCAATAGTAATCTGATGATTATTCAATTAAAGCGTGATGCACGCATATCTTACCAAAAATCTTTGCCTGCCAATAAAGGTATAGGGCGGCGTATCGTTTTAGATATCTCTCCGCAATAATAAGTACAAAAAATAGGATTAATTTTTTAAACCTGAACACTTGTTCTTCAGTATTTTTATTCGTACTCTATTTAGACTATTAGGGTGTAAAAAGGCTTAACGATTCATGTCACAAAAATCAAAATCATCATCAAAAATTTCATATAAATCATTCCTCAATATTTTATATGATTCAGTCTCAAAAGATGATCTTGAGCTCATGGCGCCAGAGAATATTTCCTATACAGCGCGTAAGCATTTAGAAATGGCAGAGCGCCAAACAAAAAAAACTGATCCTCTCATTTCTGTCTTTACGCCCTCATTCAAAAATGATGGGTGGGATTCCGGAAGGACAAATATAGATATTGTTGCCCATGATATGTCGTTTTTAATCGATTCCGTAATTGGGGAATTGGTTGACCAAAATTATTTTATCAATGTCTTTATTCATCCGATTTTATATGTGAAGCGAGGCACAAATAAAAAACTCTCCCATGTTTCTGCAAAACCACAAGACGGATATATTGGACAGTCTCACATTCATATTGAAATTAATCGTTCACTGAGTAAGCAGCAGAGCCAGGCATTAGAAGAAAGATTGTCTGTAATCTTGAAAGATGTTTATTTAGCTAACCGCGACTGGGCATCGATGAGGAAAAGTGTTTCTGATGCGAAAGCGGCGCTTGAGAGTGCTCCTTCAAAATTCAAGAAAAGCTTGATTAATGAGTATGGAGAATTTTTAGATTATATTTATGCCAATAACTTCACATTCTTAGGATATAGAGAATATAAATTTCAATATAAGAATGGTAAAGCAACCAACCAAATCGTTGACGGCTCGAGCCTTGGCTTACTCTCTGATCATCGCCAACCAGTTTATATTAACCGCTCACGATTAAAGCTAACGAGTGAGCAACAGAATCTTCGCTTAAAACAAAATCCTTTAACAATTTCAAAAGTAAATAAGCGCTCTACTGTTCACCGCCGTGTACCACTCGATGCGATTACGATTAAAAAATATAATAAAGACGGCAAAGTTATTGGAGAGATTTTAATCCTGGGCCTCTTTACATCAGTGACCTATTCCCGAAGCGTTCAAGATGTTCCTTATTTACGATTAAAAGTTGAGAATGTTTTAAAGAAGACAGGATTTCCAGAAGGAAGCCATGATCAAAAATCTTTGCGTCATATTTTAGAAAAATATCCGCGCGATGAAATTCTTCAAATGGAAGAATCTCTTCTCCTAAAGCATGCAATGGGTATATTATTGCTCGAACAAAAGCCGCAAATTTCTCTTTATACACGCCCTGATCCTTTTGGACGTTTTATATCCTGTTTAGTCTATATTCCAAGAGATCGATATGACACAAAAACACGGCTCAGCTTTCAAAATATTTTAGAAAGTGAATTAAAAGGGGTTTGCACAAATTATAAAGTTCTTCAAGATGAAGCGCCGCTTGCTAGAGTTTTATATCTCATTGATATAAATGCTCTAAAAGTCATTCCTAAATTTAGTACGTGTGCACTTGAAACCAAACTCATCAAGGCCGCACAAAACTGGTGTGATCGACTTATAGAAGATATTGAAGATACAATTTTTGACGCTGATATTGCAGCGCACTATGTACACCGGTATGGCACAGCTTTTCCAACAAGCTACCAAGAAAATTATGCTACGGCTCAAGGCGTCCTTGATATCACAAAGATCGAAAAAATTATCGATACGAATGATATTGAATTAGAGCTTTATAAAGAGTGTATCGGAGATAAAAAAGAAATTCGTCTCAAGCTTTTTCATGTTGGTAATCCGCTCGCGCTTTCTGATGTTCTGCCTATTTTAGAAAATACTGGACTTGATGTGATTACAGAATTTCCATCTGAAATTTGTCCTGTCGATAGTGATCAAAAAATCTGGATTCATGACTTTCTTTTGGAAAAGAAAGCGCATCTTCCTGACGTTAATATTGATCAGGCTAAAGAGTCTTTTGAAGATGTTTTCAAAAAGATTTGGAAGGACGAAATGGAAAATGATAGCCTCAACATGCTCTCATTTTATGCATCGATGCCGTGGGAAGATATTACCATTTTACGTACATATCTGCATTATTTAAGGCAGACAGGTGTGGCTTTTAGCTTACCTTATTTAGAAAGTGCGATTACGGCTTATCCATCCATTGCCGCGGAGCTTGTAGCTTATTTTAAAGAGTCTTTTGATCCAAAAACTGCGCCTCTTTCAGAAAAGAAAAAAGACAATAGAGCCGCAAAGATTTTAAAGCTTCTCGATAAAGTCTCCTCCCTTGATCATGACCGGATTTTTAGAAGTCTTTTAGGATTAATCAATGCAACATTACGCACAAATTTCTATCAGCTTGATGAGCACGGTAACCGTAAAACATATTTGTCGATTAAGTTAAATAGTTCAGAAATTCCTGAACTTCCCAAACCAAAGCCCTACCGCGAAATTTTTGTTTATTCCGCAAGAGTGGAAGGGGTTCATTTACGCGGTGATAAAATTGCACGCGGGGGCCTAAGATGGTCGGATCGTCACGAAGATTTTAGAACAGAAATTCTGGGATTAATGAAAGCGCAGCAAGTTAAAAACGCAATTATTGTCCCTATGGGCGCAAAAGGCGGATTTGTTGTTAAAAAGCCGCCTCTTGGTGATCGCCAAGCCTATTTAGAAGAAGGCATCGAATGCTATAAAACATTTGTTCGCGGACTTTTAGATATTACAGGAACGCGTAAAGGTAAAAAGGTTATCCCACCAAAAGATGTTGTCCGATATGATGATAATGACCCTTATTTAGTTGTAGCAGCCGACAAAGGGACAGCAACATTTTCAGATATTGCCAACGGATTGGCTGATGAATATGGATTCTGGCTTGATGACGCGTTCGCCTCTGGTGGATCTGCCGGGTATGACCATAAAGCGATGGGGATTACAGCCCGCGGGGCATGGGAATCTGTGAAGCGCCATTTTCGTGAGCTTAACCATGATACACAAAATGAAGATTTCAATGTTGTTGGCGTCGGCGATATGGGCGGCGATGTATTTGGGAATGGAATGTTGCTGTCCAAGCATATTTGTTTAATTGGCGCGTTTAACCATCTTCATATTTTCTGTGATCCTAATCCAGATCCTGCAATAACGTTTAAAGAAAGACAGCGCCTTTTTAAAAATGTTAAAGGCTGGGATCATTATAATGAGAAGTTATTATCTAGAGGCGGACGTATTTATTCCCGTAAAGATAAGAGTTTAAAACTCACGCC
>JBCCKS010000053.1:0-7179 GCA_039027295.1 Pseudomonadota bacterium | reverse complement strand
CATATAAAGCAAAAATTTTTAGGCTTTGATTTTTCCATGCCGTTATGGATTTCTTCTATGACAGGCGGAACAGAAAAAGCAAAACATATAAATAAAAACTTAGCCAAAGCCTGCGCTGAATTTAAAATTGGTATGGGTCTTGGTTCTTGCAGGCCGCTTTTAGAAAGCGATGATCGATTTGATGATTTCAATGTCAAATCTTTAATGGGAAGCGCGCCTTTATTTGCGAATTTAGGGATTGCTCAGCTAGAAGAGCTGATTGAAAACTCAGATTTAAAAAAACTAACAGAGCTTATTAAAAAGCTAGATGCAGATGGGTTAGTGATTCATGTAAATCCTCTTCAAGAATGGGCCCAACCTGAAGGGGATCGTTACAAAAAGTCTGCAATTGAAACAATTCAAACCATTTGTGATTTTATTAGTCTGCCCATTATTGTGAAAGAAGTGGGGCAGGGCATGGGGCCTAAAAGTTTAGAAGCTTTACTTGATACCTCAGTTTCTGCGATTGAATTAGCGGGATATGGAGGCACAAACTTTTCTTTACTTGAAATGCGCCGTAGTCAAGGTAATACACCTGATATAGAAAGCTCCGGTGATGCTTTTAGCTATGTAGGACATACATCTGAACAGATGATTGATTATTTGAATGATCTCAACTCCCAAAAGACAACAGATATAGAAGTGATTATTTCAGGCGGTGTTAAAGATCCAGTAACAGGCCATATTTTAAAAGAAAAGCTAGAACTTAATTCTATTGTTGGTATGGCCAGCAATGTTTTAAAGTATGCTTTAAAAGATTATTCAGAATTACAAGCTTATCTCATAGATGTAAGAGAGAGTTTTTCTATGGCTAAATGCTTTCTTATTAAAGAAGACGCGTCTTAATTAGTTATGGAAGTTTATCAAACTTTTCGGGCAAACGGAAAGCTTCTCCTCACGTCTGAATATTTTATTATGGATGGAGCAAGAGGCTTAGCTTTCCCTACAAAATTAGGTCAGATACTTGATATTCACTATGAAGATAAGAAAAATTCTCAACCGTTTTTAAGCTGGAAAGCTTTTGATTATGATCAAAGACTATGGATTGAAGCTAAATTTGATCTCGACGGCTTTGATTTAAAGGGCGATGCCGTTGGGCCTGTAACCTACTTACAAAATAGTTTAAAGGCAGTGCGATCACTAAATCCTCAATTTTTAAAAGGCAATAAGGATATCCAAGTAGAGACGCGCCTTGAATTTGCAAAAGATTGGGGGCTAGGGAGTAGTTCAACGCTTATATCTCTTATCGCCCAATGGGCTGAGGTCGATGTATTTGAACTTTACAAACTTGTGAGCAACGGTTCTGGTTACGATGTGGCGTGTGCAATGTCTGAAACGCCTATTCTGTTTAATAAGGAAGAGGATAAGCTAAATATTCAAACATGTTCTTTTTCTCCTGTGTTTCAAGAGAATTTATATTTCGTATACCTCAATCAAAAGCAAGATACACTCCAATCGATTCAAAAATATAAATCAATTAAGAGGTCTAAAGACAAAATTATAAAACAACTCAATAATATTACGGATCAAGTTATAAGCTGTCAGAATTTAAGTAATTTTGAAGCCTTGTTAAGTGAACATGAAGATATTATTTCAAATTATTTAGATATTTCTAAGGTTAGGGATTTATATTTTATTGATTATTGGGGAAGTATAAAATTTTTAGGGGCATGGGGCGGTGATTTTGTCCTTGCTACATCAGATAAAAGCTTAGAAGAAACAAAAGAGTATTTTGACTATAAAGGGTATAAAAAATTTTTCCAATTTAATGAGATTATCATCCAATGAATAACATAAATCGCACTATAAAAGTTAGCACTCCTTCCAATATTGCTTTTGTAAAATATTGGGGGAAGAAGCCAGTGCAATATCCTCTTAATCCCTCTGTCAGCATGACTTTAAAGAATTGTGTTTGTGAGATGGATATATCTTATCAATCGGTTGAGAACGGCTCGTTTATCAATAATTTTTTATTTAATGATCAAAAAAATGAAAAATTTTTAAAGCGGTTAGAAAAGTATCTTAATAGCTTAAAAGAAATTTGTCCTTATTTAGAAAATTTATCGTTTTCAATTAAAACAAATATGACGTTTCCTCATTCAGCAGGTATTGCATCTTCTGCTGCAGCATTTGGGGCGCTCGGCTATGCGCTAGCAAACATTGAGAGAGAGATAGATTTAATTTCTTTAGAAGAAGTAAATCAAAGGGCTTCATTTTTGGCGCGGTTAGGTTCAGGAAGTGCTGCACGGAGTATTGAAGGACCTTATTGTATTTGGGGAGATCATCATCAGATAAAGAGTCATGATGATTACGCTTTAAAATTCACTAATATCCATTCATCTTTTAAAGACGTTAAAGATGTAATTTTGATTATTGATCAAAATGAGAAGTCGATTTCTAGCTCTGAAGGTCATCAACTTATGAATGATCATATTTTTAAGGAGACTAGAATTCATCAGGCAAATCAGAACTTTATAGATATTATTTCTTCTATGCGCTCTGGAGATTGGGAACAATTTGGAGGCATTTTAGAAAATGAGGCCCTGACTTTACACGCCATGATGATGACATCCCAGCCATCTTATATGCTTTTAAAGCCTAATTCCCTACAAGTTATACAGAAAATTCAACAATTTAGGGAAGAAAACGCCCTTCCCATCTATTATACAATTGATGCTGGGCCTAATATTCATATAATCTATCCGAAAAATTATGAAAACGATGCTGAAAACTTTATCAAAACAGAACTTAGCGAATACTGCGAAAATGGGCGATATATCATCGATCATTGCGGAACGGGCGCCTGTCTCACAGATTAATAATTATTGTCAAAATTTTCCTTCAAAAATTCTTTTATTCGGTGAGTATACTGTGATGAAAGGATCAAGGGGAATTGCGCTTCCTTTTCGAAACTTTAACGCCTCTTTTTATAAAGCCGAAAGCGCAGGAGATGTAAAAAGTTCATTCAGGCTTGATGAATTTTATAACTACTTACAAGGCTCTAATATCTTATCAAAAAGTATGGACCTTCAATTATTCAAAGAAGATATAGAGAGTGGTATTTACCTGAAATCTGATATTCCTAATGGCTACGGGATTGGCAGCTCTGGTGCTTTATGCGCAGCAATTTACGCGCGCTATGCTAAAAATTTTCAAAGAAAAGAAAGCTATAATAGTGAAGAGCTAAATACGCTCAAAGATATTATGGCGCTTATGGAGAGCTTCTACCATGGGACATCTTCAGGGCTAGACTGTCTTATAAGTTTGGTTGATCAGCCAATCTTAATTAAAGATAGAAATATTTATGAAATCACTGAGTACCCTGATTTATCGTCTATTGGAAACTTCTATCTTTTTGACAGTGGAATGAGTCGTAAAACAGCAACATTCGTTTATAGCTTTTTAGAAAAATACGATACTGATGAGCGGTTTAAAAATGCGATTGAAGAGAAAGTCGAGATTATTAATAGTGTTATAGATAATCTTTTTGATTCAAATAGAACTGATTTTGAGAATAATATTTATGATCTATCGCGCTTTCAGTATAATTTCTTTTCAGAAATGATCCCGCCTCATGTCAAAGAAATATGGTTTAAAGGATTAGAAACAAAAGAGTATTTCTTTAAATTGTGTGGTGCAGGCGGCGGCGGTTATTTTCTTGTTTTTTCACCGAATAATTCATTGGATGCTAAAGAGACTTTTGTAAAGATAAATTAAGCCGCTTTTTCGTAGTATCGCTTATGATTTTCTATACGGCTTAATCCATAACGTCCTTTATTATTGTCATTTTTGATGACTAATTTTGATCCATCCTCTGGATCATTCACATTCCAAAACTTTAGATATTCTTGATAAGAGAGAGCCGTTCTATTCTTTAATAATTCCTGATGTAAATCTTTATAAAGGTAATCTTGATAGCTTTCTTGGACATTACCTGAGAAAAATTCAGCAGTTGCCCCCGAACCATAGCTGAAAAAAGCGATGTTTTCGTTTTCTAAACTTGTTTCATAGTTTTCTAAAACTGATATCAGACTGATATATAAAGAGGCGTTATAGCAATTTCCAATTTGGCGGTTGTAGATTAGGCCAGATTCATATTGTGAAGGCTCAAGACTTTGATCGTTAATAGATGATAGATGCTTATGTGCTTTTTCTGCCATTCTTGTAAACGGAAGGTGATAACAAAATTGTTTAAAGTCTTTGAATTTGTTTCCCCGATTTTCTAAATAATTCTTCCATGCATGGGCTAAGGAATGAAGATATTTTAAGGCAGAGTATTTTCCATCAACAAGAGGCGTTTTTCGATAGTTGGGCCTCCAAAAATCCATGATATCTTCGCTGTAACATCCTGAAACACTATCAATCTCAATGATTTTCGGGTTCGCTGAAATAATCATTGCGACTGCGCCGGCGCCTTGTGTGGCTTCGCCTGGCGTGTCTAAATCATATCGTGAGATATCTGAGGCAATAATTAAGACTTTTTTATCTGGTTTTCTTGCTACGTAGCCGCAGGCCAACTGTAAAGCTGCTGTTGCGCTATAACAGGCTTGCTTTAATTCTACGTTTCTACAATTTGAAGGCAGACCGAGTAATCTGTGAACGTAAATACCTGCAGATTTTGATTGATCTATGCTTGTTTCGGTTGCGAATAGAACGGTATCAATTGAATTGAGATCTAAATCTTGAAGAAGAGGGTGAGCGGCCTCCGCACCCATTGTTACAACATCTTCATGTTGAGAAGGAATTGCTATTTTTTCCTGACCAATTCCATGAATATATTTATTAGGGTCAATTCCTTTTTCTTCAGCAAGAGTTTTTAAATCTAAATAATGCTGAGGAATATAAAAACTAATCTGGTCGATACCAATTTTCATCTAAGATTGTCTTTCCATCATAATATGGCTTCGCATTAATTCACCAGGATTTGTCTGGGCGGCCATTAAAGAGAGCTCTCCGCAAAGAACTGTCGCTGCGCAAAGGGCGGCTAATCGTCTACTATTATTTCCGATCTCTTTATCTTCTATACAGTCCATTTGCCTTAAATTTTCTTCAATAGCGTGAGAGCCTTTTCCATTTCCAATCGTCCCTAAGATAAGGTTGGGTAGTGTGACTGAAAAATACAGAAAATCATCTCTTACTTCGCAATGGACAATCCCTTGTGAACCCTCAATTATATTGGCGGCATCTTGGCCTGTGGCTAGGTAAAAAGCAAGCAACATATTGGCAAAGTGGGCGTTGGCAGAGCGTAAACTTCCTGCGGCTATGCCTCCGACTAAATTCTTTTCTATGTTGAGCTGAACAATTTTTTCAGGTGTCGTGCGGAGCATTTTTTTACAGATATCTCGCGGGATATTAATTTCTGCAATGACATTCTTACCGCGGCCTAAAATTCCGTTTACTGCGGATACTTTTTTGTCAGTACAGAAATTTCCTGAAATAGAGCTATATTCTACGTCCGGATATTCCTCTAAAACCCATGATAAAATAGCGTCTGATGCTTTCGTAACCATGTTATGGCCAGACGCATCGCCTGTCTCATATTCAAGCCGAATATAAAGCAGATTCCCGACAATTTGCTTATTCATAGCTATTAGCTTTGCGAAACGACTTGTGTTTTCAGCTACGGATTTAATCTCCTTAAAGCGCGTAGATAATAACTCCCAGACTTTTGATACTGAATGGGCATCTTTTGACCTTACGGCAATCGAGCGGCTCATTCTCTCATCAATAAGCGTACATCGTATTCCTTGGTCGCAAGCTCTTGAAACGCGCGCACCACGACCCGTTGAAGGCCATAAAGGGGTTTCATATGTCGCAAGAGGTACACTGACTTCGCCACTTGCAATATTGCCGCTTAATAGCATGGGGCCTACCCATTGCGTCGGCACAGGCGTATATAATTCTTCACTTTTACTCATTAGACATATTTATAGTTAAGAGGTCCTTATATATCAATAAGAAGTACCATCTAATACTGAAGAACGCTTAGAAAGCAGAAATGTTCTGATTTATGTAATTATATACAGAAATATTAGTAATATTCGTAAATTTTGGCTTTACTCAATTTTGGCGTGCTTTTGCTTGCGTCCAGAGACACGCTTGCGCCACATGCGAAAGCTAGATGCTTTCATATTGGTGCGCATGATCTCGATGACTTCTTTTTCAGATAAGCCTGTTTGAGTCTCTATAGAGTCAAAAGAGGTTTTGTCACACCATGCCAGCTCTATAATTTCGCTAATTTTGCTCTGGTCTAAGGCCATTTATTCTTCTCCTGAAGAGTCGATAGCGTATTTTTTCAGGACTTCAATTTCAGCGTATTCTAACATTTTTTCATGTGTGGCCTTTAGATTAAGGAGGGGGGCAACGCCTGCCTCAAGAGCCTCAGTCCATCGCGATGCGCACAGACACCATTTATCGCCTGCTTTTAACCCAGGAAAACTAAATTCAGGCCTAGGCGTACTTAGATCGTTGCCTCTTGATTTTGAAAATTCCAAAAACTCATCAGTGACTTTAGCGCATGCCACATGCGTGCCTACATCTTGTGAACCAGTTTGGCAAAAGCCATTGCGGTAAAATCCTGTAATAGGGTCACTACAACAGAGCTCTAATTGACTACCTAAAACATTTTTATCTTCTACAGCCATACAAATTCCTGTTTCTTCAGTTAATCCTAAACATTGTCCATCAGCTAACGCGGTATGACTAATAAAAGTTGCTATAAAAAGAAAAAATATAAAGACTCTAAAATTGTAAATTCTCAAGAGCCTTTTCAGCAGAAAAATTAAATGCATAATTAATTGCATCGAGAAGCTGGTGCTTATGTATTGGTTTTTGAATAAAATCACAGGCAAAATAATATACGAAATTAAACATATTTTCTGCTTTATAATTCATTTGGTCACCACTAATGATGATTATAGGGATATCTAAGTTTAATTTATCTCTTATGAGACTGATTAGAGTCATTCCATCCTGATCAGGCATCATGATATCCGTGATAATAAGATCAATATTGTTTAATTCTAGAATATTAATTGCCCTAGTTGCGCTAGTTGTAGATAGAACCTTGTAAGAAGAGTTTTGTAACATCAACTCTAATGATCTAAGTATAAATTCGTCATCATCTACGATTAAAATATT
>JBCCKS010000052.1:0-7516 GCA_039027295.1 Pseudomonadota bacterium | reverse complement strand
GCTTAGACAGTATTAAAGTGGATGCTGTTTTAGCTACAATGCTGATTCAAACAAAAATATTTGAACAAGTTCAATTTGATCCACAATTCGATTTCTTTTTCGAATTATTTGATTTTTTTATGCAGTGTTATCAGCATAAAAAAAATATTCATGTTATGCCGACAGTAGTTTTTGAACATAAACCATTAACTTATTCCAGTTCTACACTCCGGCAAAAGACACATGCAAATATAGACAAACAAAAATTCATCGACAAATGGGGTTTGGAGCTCATAGGTTCCCATGGATTTAAGAGCCAAAAAAAATCAAAGAGATCCTTATCATCTAGGTTTAAATTTAAAGCCTTACTTCCAAAAGCTTTTATTTCCTAGAGATAAAATAAGTCGAAGAATTCAACTTCCTTTCTTCTCTTCAAATCTCCATTTTCAAAAGAAAGTTAAAAAAGATAAATCTTATAGGAACAATCTGACCTCTTATCAATTAGAGAAATGACATATAGGTTACGTGAAAAAGTTAAGCCTATCGAGTGGTCAGGCTTACTGGATTTAGTAAAGAAAACTACAAAAGTTGATCGCAAAAAATATCAACATAAAGGTCGCCGATTATCTGCCCTTAGGCTTTGGCATCTAGCATTCCCTAATCTAAACCAACCGATTTTTATTATCGGCTCCCCTCGTTCTGGCACCACATTTCTGGGGTTATGTGTTGGAGAACTCTCTGAAGTTTCTTATCATTTTGAACCCATTGCCACTAAGGCTGCCGCTCGCTGTATCTACGAAGAAGAATGGGGTTTTCAAAAAGCTAAGTGGTTTTATCGCCTTGTTTATGCATGGCTCATGAGGATTCACGCTGATGGAGATCTACGCTTTGCCGATAAAACACCTCGTAACTGTCTAATTATCGATTTCCTAAATCAAGCATTTCCAAAGGCTCAGTTTATACACATTATCCGAGACGGTCGGGATGCCGCCTTGTCTCATAGTAAAAAGCCATGGATGCAAGCCGCCCAGGCTAAATCATCCAAGTATGAACCCGGTGGCTATCCCTATGGTCCTTATGCGCGTTTTTGGGTAGAACCTGAAAGAGCTGCTGAATTTGAATCTACTAGCGATATTCATCGATGTATCTGGGCTTGGAGACAACATACCGCGAATGCACTAGAGGCTGCTATCAAACTTCCTAAGGAACATTACCATGAGCTGCGTTACGAACACCTCGTTGTCAATCCCGAACAAGAAGCCAATCGAATTCTTGATTTCTTAAATATAACTGACCCAGAATCACGCTTTCGTTTTCATAATGCCGTCTCAAAGGTAAGACCTGATTCAGTTGGATTATGGAAGAAAGAGTTATCGAAGGAACAACTTAAGCAGGTTGATCAAGAAGCAGGAGAATTGCTCAGACAACTAAATTACGCTGACTAAAATTAGGCATGATACAACAGATCAACCAATCTCCTAAAAGAGTTTTTGTAGTGGGATGTCCTCGCTCAGGAACCACATTACTTCAGAGTATTTTGATGACAAATTCGTCAATTGTTTCTTTCCCAGAGTCTCATTTTTTTGTCCATCTATTTAAGCAGCGAACAGGTTTGCAGAAAAAATATAATCTGGCTTCCCAATATTCTAGACCAGGCTTTAAAAGCTTTATGCGTGAGTCAGGTTATCAAAAAGTTCGACCAGCTTTACCTAGATACACTCTGACCCTGGGTCAGCAAACACAAGTATTTACTAATACTCTCGATACGATCGCCAAAAAACAACAGAAATCGATCTGGATAGAGAAAACACCTGACCATGTAAACTTCATTGATTTTATTGAAGCGCACGTCAGGGATGTACTTTTTATCCATATTGTCCGTAATGGTCCAGATGTCGTTGCTTCCTTGTATGACGTTACTCAAAAGTATCCTCGCGATTGGGAGGGGCCTTGGAAAGTAGAACGATGTTTAAATAAGTGGATCACATGTGTGCAAAGCACCTGTAAGCATCTACACAAACCCAACCATTTACTGATTAAGTATGAAACACTCGTGAATGGTCTAGATTTAGCTAGTCAAAAGCTGAGCAATTTTATTGGGGCTGATTTACATACTAATTTGTTAACAGATCGCCAAGATGCCTTTAAAGACATTGCTTTAAAGCGAGAGCCTTGGAAGGCTAATTCTGCAAAACCCATTTATCAAAAGAATAGTGACAAGTTTTCTGCACTATTTAACATAAATGAACAGAAGTATATTTTAGGTGAGATCGAAAAAGCCAGATTAACAGACATAAAAGATTAATTTGGGCTATTATCAACTTTACTAGCTGAAAATAAACTGTCCTATACAACTTATATGTAGCATCAATATAAATCTATCATGCAGAACATGACTATAAGTAGAAGAATAGAATTAAAAGAAGCACTGAAGTTTCCCACATCAAGAAGTATTTTATTTAGGTATAAAAATATCCTATCGAATCTTTAGAACACTCATATTTCTCATGTTGAAATCGTTAAGTAAAGCAATTAGTTCTCCTATATTGAACAAGTGTAGCCTTGGCAATGTAGCAATGTTTCACATTGGACGCAGTGGTAGCACTGTATTAGGAGATTTACTGAACCAAAGCCCAAAGATCCTCTGGGATGGAGAGATATATCACACCTATGTTGATTGGAGCGGTAAAAAAGCAACTAGAGTAGGTCAGAATCCTTCAGTTGATCCCATCAGACTGCTGGAAGTAGAAAAAATTAAAGCACGTAGAAGATACTATGGGTTTGAGCTCAAGTTTTACCATCTTGACCGTACTAATATAAGTTTATCAGATTATATTCAAAAAATTTGTGAGCTTGGCGTTAACCACTTCATCATACTCAAACGGAAAAACTATTTGCGCAAGATAGTTTCTAGCTATGTATCTTTTGATAAACAACAGTCTAATTTAAGAAGTATTGACAATTCTGATCATCATTCAGCAGATACAAAAGCTAAGCTCCATAAGATCACTCTCAATATCGATTCCGTCAATATTGATGCCACAAAAAAAACATTACTAGAACATCTTGAATATTACCAAAATAATTTTCAGAAATTAGACTCTGAGCTGTCAGATAAAAAAGTTTTACGACTAACTTATGAGGAACACATAGCTCAAGGGCCTATAAATGGATATCACAAAACCTGTGATTTCCTTAGCATTAATCGACACCCAGTAACGGTCAAATATGGCAAAACTAATCCATTCAGACTATCTGAAATAGTAGAAAATTTTAGTGAGGTAGAAAAGGTACTTCAAAACACTGAATTCGAATGGATGTTATATGAATAAAGAATAGTTCACATAGCATTCATTTTTTATCTTAAAATCTCAGGAACAGATACAAAATGAATATGTTTCTCATGCATAAAATATTATTCTAATAAGCTAGAAGCTATGCGAATCTTATTCATTTCTAATAATTTTCCCACTGATCTTCGTACCAAAGTCCATGGTATTTATAAACGAATGGGACTCTTTATAGATGCCATTAAAGAATTGGCCTCTATAGACTTTCTTTACTACGTCCCCCCTGACTTTGATATTTCGCCGGGAACAACTTCCAAACTTGAACAAGAATTTGCAGAATATTGGCAAGCTGATATTACTCTCTCTTTATGCAATCGCTCAACACATCAGCACAAAATTCTACGACGTCCCAACTATTTACCTGGAGCTTTAAACTTTTTTGACCAGAAATCCTACATTGGCGTTAGCGGACAAAATCAAGTAAAAGCATTGGAAGTTTGTCTGGCGCGTAAACCAGATGCTATTTTGGCACATCGACTACAAGCTATGTGTCCTCTAATGTTGACAAAGGCAAAACTACCTCCTATCTTCTTTGATCTAGATGATATAGAACATATATCGCTTGCTCGCCAAATTAAGCAACCAGGCCCGTATCGCAAAAAAGACCTTGGCAACTATTTATATTTACCAAGTCTCAAACGTGCGGAGTTAAAAGCTATTCGTAAGGCCCATAAAACATTCATTTGCTCTGAACGAGATTATAGCTATCTGGCCAAAGGCCTCAACTTGCCTGGTATAGTAACAATTCCCAACGCAATTAAGCTGCCTTCACCTCAATCACTTGTCTCTGAACCAACATTATTATTTATTGGTTCCTATACATATCAACCCAATATTACTGCTGCCGAGTTTTTAATTGAACAAGTATGGCCTCATATTCATAAATCTGTAACAAAAGCTAAGCTAATCATCGCTGGCTCGTGTCCTGAAAGAATTCGTAGCTATTTGGTTCCTGCATCAGGAGTAGAATTTACCGGATTTGTTGAAAATCTTGATGAACTATATCAAAGAAGCCGAGTAGTTTGCTGTCCTATACTTTCGGGTAGCGGCACTCGTGTCAAACTAATTGAGGCAGCGGCCTACCAAAAACCAATCGTATCTACTAGCGTCGGTGCAGAAGGACTTGAGTTGCCAAATGAAGAGGCAATTTTGCTAAGAGATAACCCAGAGCACTTTGCCAAGGCTTGCATTGAGCTACTGCGTAATGATGAGCTGTGCGTACGATTGGGGACAGCCGCATATAACATTGCTACCAAACGCTACGACAGAGTTCAAATTCTACGACAAATACAATACTGCCTCCAAAAGCCACAATGAAATTCACCATAATATCAAACACAAATATGTTAACTCCTGATGTATCTGTGGTGATTCCTACATATAATCGCATCAAAATGTTAGAAGATGCACTTTCAAGTCTTTATGCTCAAACTTATAGCGGTACAGTAGAAATCATTGTCGTAGATGATAATTCTCAAGACAATACTTCTAAAAGTATTCGAGAGAATCATACAGATATTCATCTTATAACTCTTACAGAAAATAGCGGTCCTTCGGCTGCGCGCAACAGAGGCATTAAAGTCGCAAAAGGACGCTACATAGCTTTTCTAGATTCAGATGATCTTTGGGAGCCAGATTATCTTCAAACCCAATATGACACGATAGAGAAACAATCTAAACTAGATGCGAAATGCTTTACCGTTAGCGACCTTTATCTCTGGCAAACAAAAAGCAATACTCGCACTTACTGTACACAAGGCATCCACCCTGAGTTCAATTCATTACTCCACCACTTATTAGCCGCTGGAAGTTTCATTCATACACCTTCAGCAGCTGTTTTTCCTCGATGTGCGTTTGACAGAAAAGATTTATTTAATGAGTCACTGAGATTTGGTGAAGATACAGACTTTTATATTCGCCTTATCATAGATGGTTACACCCCTACTTTTACTCGGAAACCGTTAGTAATTCGTCGAAAACATGACAAGGGCCAAGCCATTGAATTTAAGAATTTGGATTTAAGAATACAAAATCGTATTAACACCCTCAAAAAATATCACTCATTAATTGAAAAAAAAGAAATTTGTGCCTCCTCAGAAGAAATCCATGCACAAATATATACTGATTTTGCAACGCAATGCTACCGTAGTCAGAAGTTTATAAAGTGGATGCAGCTCCTTAAAAAGTCAAAGAAATACACATCTTGGCAAACTATATTAGCAAGATTAAAGTACGACTTTAGGTTTACCATAACACAAGTAATTTCCTCCTTTAAGATGAGAACTTCATAGCTTTATCATCGCCATGCTCTGACCTCATTATTATTAGATCGATAGAAATATGAAAAATATAAGTCATTCTAAATCCAGGCATTGTTTTACATGAACCTATTACAAGAAATCATTCAAAATGGAAGAGTATTTACTCTTAACCATATTTAAGAAGATTACATGGAAATGGAAATCAGAGAACATATATCGAATATTATCAAAGTAGCTCTATTTAAACTTTATCTTGAAGTAGAAAATTCAGAAAATGAGTACTCCTTATGCTTCAATCATTATTCCTGTATACAATGATGCAGAAGCGCTCAAGCAATGCTTGAATGCACTCGAAAAACAAACATATCCATCTGACTTTTTCGAAGTAATTGTTGTTGATAACGGCTCAAACCAAGACATTAAAACAATTATCCTTGAATACAAGCAAGCAAAATATGCTTTTGAAAGTGAACCAGGCTCTTACTCCGCTCGAAATCGAGGCTTATCAATGGCCAAAGGGCAAGTTTTAGGGTTTACTGATGCGGACTGCATCCCAGAACCTACCTGGATAACGCACGGAGTAAATAGTCTTCTTAATACATCTGGCTGTGGCTTAGTTGCCGGAAAAATCGAATTCTTTTTTCATAAAGAAAACAAGCCTAATGTAGTAGAAGTATACGATTTAAAGTCATGCCTTAAGCAAAAAAAATATTTAGAAGAAGAGCACTTTGGCGCGACTGCAAACGTATTCACTTTTAGAGAAGTGTTTGAAACTGTTGGGGAATTTAACGCTTCGCTAAAATCTGGAGGCGATAAAGAGTGGGGCAGGCGAGTTTTCTCCCATGGATATAAACAAGTTTATGAAGAGAGAGCAATTATTAAACATCCAGCTCGATACAGTTGGAAAGAGATTCGAAAAAAAGTTTTGCGTGTCACAGAAGGCCTTTACAGGCAAGAAGCAAAGACTAGGAACTCTACCAGGCTTATAGTAGAAATCTTCAACCATTTGAAGCCTTCTAAAAAAGAAATAATCAGTATTATTCAAGACGATAAGCTTCAAGGAATAATAGCAAAGTTATCATACTTTTTCCTTGATTTCTCTCTAGAACACACTAAAGCATACAAAAAAATTCAATTACTAATTTCCGATACCTTGAGAGATTTCACAGTGAAATCTTCTCAAGGTTATTCCACAGAGGAGTTTTGAGGATGAGTCCTGTTCAACCTTTTGTATCAGTAATCATACCTGTATTTAATGATTCGAAAAGGCTAGTCACTTGCCTCACAGCTTTGAGTAATCAAAGTTATGGTCAAGAAAACTATGAGGTCATTGTTGCAGACAATGGTTCAACAGATGATATTAGCAGTGCTGCCAAAGAGTTTTCAGTGACCTTGGTTTCAGAAAAAAAACCTGGTTCATATGCGGCCAGAAATAAAGGCCTCTCAGTAGCTAAAGGAGAAATATTAGCTTTTACCGATGCTGACTGTATCCCAAGAGAAGACTGGGTTGAAACAGGTGTAAAAAAGGTTCTAGAAAGTCAGAACTGTGGATTAATTGCGGGTAGAATAGACGTTATCTTAAAAGATCCTGAAAATCCCTCAATCATAGAGTTTTTTGATAGTGCGACAGCATTTCCTCAAAAGCATTTTATTGAAGCAGATAAATTTGGTGCTACCGCTAACATATTTACTACTAAAAAAGTGATCAAAAATGTTGGCGGTTTTAATTCGGAATTAAAGTCTAACGGTGATAGAGAATGGGGTAACCGTGTCCACAAAGCTGGCTACGCTCTTATTTATGACCATAGTCTTTGTGTGCGCCACCCTGCTAGGCATAAGTTTTCTCAGATTCGGAAAAAATATGCTCGTTTGATTGGTGGTCAACATGACTTAAATACTAAACAAGGGAACTATTCTATTTACAAG
>JBCCKS010000051.1:0-8191 GCA_039027295.1 Pseudomonadota bacterium | reverse complement strand
TCGAGGTCAACACGATTTGAAGAACGACGTCTTCACAGTAATCGTACACTCGTTTCTTCACTGACTTGGCCTTTTCAAACAGAATGCCTCTTCGAAGCGAATAGAAAAAAATAGAATTTTAAGAATTAGGTATAAAGCTAAAATATTATACCTGCCTTTGCATATAATCAAAAGTGGCATCGATATAATTTTTTTAACAAATTATTGAGTTGAAAAAGCTAAGTCCCTAATTTTCGCCTATTCTTTTGATTTCCCACTGAAGAGCAATCCCAAACTTATCAAAAACTCTTTCTTTAATGATTTCACCTAACTCTTCAAGATCAGAAGCTGTTGCATTGCTCATATTAATCATAAAATTACAGTGTTTTTCACTCATCTGAGCTCCGCCTACCCTTAGACCTCTCCCGCCCACCTGATCAATAAGTTGCCATACTTTAGTTTCAATAGGCAGATCCGCCTTTTTTAATTCTTCTTCTGATGGATTGGTAAAAGTAGAGCCTCCTGTTTTTTCTCTAATCGGTTGGCTTTCTTGACGGCTTTTTTGAATATCTAGAATACGTTTTTTAACGATTTCTGGATTATCTTCAGTTCCACGAAAGGTAGCCTCAATAAGAATAACATCATCAGGTAGAGTTGTATGACGGTAGGTCATTTTCAGATCTTTGGGAGTCAGTGTAATTAAATTCCCTTTCCGATCTATTCCTTTACATTCAATAAGAACATCTTTTGTTTCAGAACCATAGCAGCCAGCATTCATCTTAATAGCTCCACCAATTGATCCTGGAATGCCGCTAAAAAACTCTAAACCAGCCAAGCCATGATCAGCCGCAACATTAGCGACGTTGGAATCTAACGCCAAGGCACCACAAATAATTTTATTGTTGTCTACATCTATCTTTGAAAAAGCCCGGCCTAAACGTATTGTGACGCCTGTCACCCCTCCATCACGAATGATACAGTTTGATAATGCTCCAAAAATATGAACAGGAATTTCTTCAGGACAATTTAAAAGAAAACGCTCTAAATCATTATAATCTTTCGGCTTAAATGCAATCTCTGAATGGCCTCCGCAGCCGAACCAACTTTTTGCGCCAAGATCAAAATTTTCGGTGTAACGCCCTCTAACCTCGGGTAATCTCTCAAATAAATTTTTCATTTTATTGTGTTTGCAATACTTAGATAAAGCTTACAGTACGTTTAGTTTAAGCACTTTGTTTTTGATTTTTATCAAATAGCTTATTCAGTTGGGAAGGTAATGCGTAGGCCCATTTGCTAATTGTTCCTGCGCCCATACAAATAACGTAGTCACCATCTTGGGCAATTGTAGAAATCATTTCTGCTAATTCATTCTCATTTTTAAGGGCATTTACATCTTTATGCCCACGCTCTTTAATACCTTGAATTAAGCTTTCTTGATCTGCGCCTTTAATAAGATCTTCGCCAGCTGCATAAACATCAGTGATAATGACGCTATCTGCATCATTAAAGCAGGTGCAAAAATCTTCCATTAAATCATGAAGGCGTGAATATCTGTGGGGTTGCATCACTGCAATAATTTTTTTCCCTGACTTTTCAACGGCCTGTCTTGCTGCTTTCAAAACCGCTTTAATCTCAACAGGGTGATGCGCATAGTCATCTATAATTGTAATCCCATGGCTTTCACCTGTCTTGGTGAATCGTCTTTTCACTCCTGTAAAATTCTTTAAGGCCGTTTTAATAGTTGGCACCGGCACACCCATCTCGTGAGCAATAGCAATAGACGCAACAGAATTTAAAACGTTATGTTCTCCTAACATTGGAAGGAAAATATCACGGATAGTAAGCTCTTCACCGTCATTAAGCCATTCGGATATAGTGACGTCAAAATGATTACCAATCGCTTCGTTACGAATATTAGATATTTTTATATCCGCTTGGGGATTAAAACCGTAACTGATAATGCGTCTATCTTGCAAACTAGGGATAAGAGATTGAACAGCGGGATGGTCAGTACATAACACAGCAAAACCATAAAATGGAAGACTATCAATAAAGCGGCGAAATGCGGCTTTTATATTCTCGTAAGTGCCGTAGTGGTCTAAATGTTCAGGATCAATGTTTGTGACAACAGCTATTGTTGCTGGCAACTTTGTAAATGTGCCATCGCTTTCGTCGGCCTCGGCAACAATCCAATCACTCTCACCAATTCGAGTATTCGTACCATAACGATTGACAATACCACCATTAATAACTGTAGGATCAAATCCTGCCTCTTCAAGCATTGTCCCAACCATGGTTGTTGTTGTCGTTTTTCCATGAGTTCCTGCAATTGCGATAGACCATTTAAGACGCATAATCTCGGCCAGCATCTCTGCACGTTTTACAATTGTTTTTCTAGCCTCTCGTGCAGCTTGTAATTCAGGATTGTCATCTTTAATTGCTGATGAGATAACAATAATAGATGCGTCTTTAATATTTTCCTCACTTTGACCAATAAAAACCTTAACGCCCTTATCTCTTAGTCTTTGAATATTAGGGCTTTCTGATATATCAGACCCTTGAACATCATACCCAAGAACAGCAAGTACTTCGGCAATACCACTCATACCTATGCCGCCAATTCCGACAAAGTGAAGTGTTCCAATATTGAGGGGCATTGCTTTCATAATCCATTCCTATCAGAACTAATTATGATAATAAAGAACTATCCGTACCTTTATTCCATCCGCTGGCTAGTGCAGTGACTAAGTTTCCAAGCCTGCGTGCAGCATCAGGCTTCCCACAGGATCTTGCATTTTCTGCAGCGTTAAAGAGGGTTTCTGGGTTTTGCAAGAAGGTTTCTATGCGCGCCTGTAAAGCTGTAGGCGTAAATCCATCTTCTGTCATAACCCATGCGCCCCCTGAATCGGATACAACATCAGCATTTCTCTTTTGCTGTTGATCTGCATGATGGGGGTAAGGGACAAAAATTGCCGGTCTTCCTGCAGTAGTAACTTCAGACACTGTACTTGCTCCTGATCTACCAATAAATAAATGACATTTTTCAAGCTCATCTGCCACATTATCAAAAAATGTAGCAAGATTTGCCTTAATCCCAATATCTTTATAAAGCGATTGAACACGTTCTACATCTTCTTCTCTGCATTGCTGAACAATTTCAAGCCTATCTTTATATGCATCTGATAAACTATCAAAAGTTTTAGGTAGGATTTCACTAAAAACTCTAGCTCCCAATGAGCCTCCCATTATAAATATCTTTAAAATACCATCTTGATCTAAGGCAGGATAAGGCTTTGTATATAGGCCAGCTACTTCTGGTCTCACAGGGTTACCTGTTACAACACATCTCACAGAATCTGCTTCAGCTATACCTTCCACATTGGGCCATGCTGTCGCAATACGGTCAACTTTCGACGAAAGATAAGCATTGGCTTTGCCTAAAATCGCATTTTGTTCATGAATAATCGTAGGAATGTTCTTCTTACTCGCGGCATAAACCGCAGGAAATGAAGGGTATCCTCCAAAACCTACTACTACGTTGGGTTTGGTCTGTCTTAATATTTTTAAAGACTGAATATATCCAATCCCCATTAGCAGTGTACTTTTGAGTTTATTAACAAGACCTGCTGTGAGCCCACCAGATTGAATGACATGTGTAGGAATTCCATCTGCAAATGAATCAAACTTGGCCCCTCTCTTATCGGTAACCAAAATCACTTTGTACCCTCGGCCAATCAAATCAAAAGCAAGGGACTCTGCTGGGAAAAGATGTCCTCCAGTTCCACCGGCGCTTAATAAAACTGTTTTTTTACTCTCATTCATATAACTGCTTTATCTACCTTTTTAATATAAGCGCTTCTTTTTACGATAGTTTGATCACTATGTTTGCGTGTTAATCCTAACACCATACCCATAGAAAGGCTCATCGACAATAATGAAGATCCTCCATAACTCAAAAATGGTAAAGTCATTCCTTTTGCAGGTAGAAGTTGTAATGCTGATCCCATATGGATAAAGGCTTGCAAACCAAACATTGTGAGTAACCCTCCGGTTGCTAAGATAACAAATAAGTTATCCCTCTCATAGAGTATGTTAAAGCCTCGGTAGAGAACATATAGATATAGCAACACGATTAAGGTTGTTAGTATAAGGCCCAACTCCTCCCCTGCTACTGAAAAAACAAAGTCAGCATGGGCATCTGGCAATGACAGCTTCACTTCACCTTGACCTGGCCCCGCTCCAAAAACACCACCGGCACGAAAGGCATTCAATGATTGATCCATTTGGTATGTATCGCCTATTTCAGGATTAACAAATCGATCAATCCGGCTTTGCACATGAGGAAAAGTCAGATAAACAATCACAAGAGCCAAAATCCCTGTTCCCATTAGTACAGCGACAATCCTTAAAGGCAGACCCGCTAGAAACACAACACTCATCAAACAGGCTGTGACAACAAAAGTCATTCCCAAGTCTGGTTGAGATAATAAGAGAAATGCTACAAAAGCATATAACCCTGCAATGATTTTCATAACGGGAAAATTTTCTTTTTCTTTACGAAGCGCTATTAACCATGCTGTAACGACAATAAAAGCAGGCTTGATAAATTCACTGGGCTGTAAAGAAAAGCCAGGAAGATGTATCCATCTTTGCGCGCCTTTAATCTCCATACCAAATAAAAGAACATAAATAAGTAAGAAAATACTTGCAGCAAAAATAATACTCGAAAGTCGCCAGATATATCTTAGATTTAAAAGTGAAACGGCGAGCATTATTACAATCGCAGGGACTAAAAGTATAAAATGTCTTAGCAAAAAGTGATATTGGTCCAACCCAATTCTTGTTGCCACAGGAGGGCTTGCTGTAGCTACTAATATAACGCCTAAACCCATTATAGAAAAAATTGTAAAAAGTAGTTGGCGATCAATAGTCCACCACCACTGACCTAAAAGACTATCATCTGCTCTTGAGAGAAAACTCATACTTTAACCAACTCCTGCACATACGATGTGAAAGCATCGCCGCGTTCTTCAAAAGAACTAAACTGGTCCCATGAAGCACAAGCTGGTGAAAGCAATATCGTTGATGGGTTATTATCATTTTTTGCAGATTCATAAGCCTGTTTCGTAGCATTTTCTAAGTCATGGCAAATCATAACTTCAAAGTTATTTTTTAAGAGAAATTGTGCAAAGTTTTCTTCTGCTTCTCCTATCAAAAATGTTTTTATCACTTTGTCTTTGAATATCTCTAATCCTTGCAGGCCATTTTCCTTTGCGCGCCCCCCTGCGATCCAATAGATGTTCTCATATGAAGATAAGGCTTTTGCAGCGGCTTCTGCATTGGTTGCCTTACTATCATTAATAAAAGTTATTTGGCTTTGGCTAGAAACAACAAATTGCCTATGAGGCAATCCTGGAAAGGTTTTTAAAGCTTCAACCATTTGATTAAGATCTAAGCCAATTTGCAATCCTGTTACAATACAACAGACTATATTTTGGTAATTATGATGCCCTTTTAAAGAAGGTAAATCAGAAAGATTAGCAAGCTCTTGATTCTCCCCTAAATGATTTTGATACAAATTATCATTTTTAACAAAAAAGCCTTCCGGAACTTCGTGAAAAACTGAAACAGGAATGTATTTACGTTTTCCTTCTAAAAAGAATTTATCAAAAAGTACTTGAGCAAAATCATCATCTATATCGACTACTCCTACTCCGGTCCCATCCAATATAATTGACTTACTCTCAACATACGCTTTCATACTACCATGACGGTCTAAATGATCAGGACTTATGTTTAGTAGAATTGAATAATCAGGCCGAAATGAAGGGGTTAAATCTAATTGGTATGAAGATAGCTCTAGGACAAGAAAATCTAGCTTATCTTTCCATTCAAGGTCCAAAACTGGAATGCCAATATTACCCGCTTCTTTTGCTTTAAGACCACATTCATTTAAAATATGAGTCATCAGGGCCGTTGAAGTTGACTTTCCATTTGTCCCTGTAATCCCAATTGTCTGCGTCGGAATTTTTAATAAATGAAGCAGCTCTACATCGCCTATAATTGCACACTCATACTGGTGAGCATTATCGACAACAGGATGGGGATTGAAAGTATAGGGAACACCAGGAGATAAAATAAGATAATCAAAATTAGATAAGCCTATTTTTGTTAAATCTTTAATATCAGCGCCTAGCTTATTTGCCTGCTCCTGCTTTTCAGGATCATCGTCCCATGCAACAACTGTAATCTCATTTTCTACAAGTGCTTTAATAGTCGATAAGCCAGATTTCCCTAAGCCAAATACAGCAACTTGGTTATGCTGTAATGTATTCTTAAATCCATTCCAGTCCAGCATCTAACGTAACTTCAATGTTGATAATCCAATAAGTGCTAAAATCACAGCTATTATCCAAAAACGAATAACAACTGTAGGCTCAGACCATCCCTTTTTTTCAAAATGATGATGGATAGGTGCCATCATAAATACTCGCTTACCGGTTAACTTATAAGACGCCACTTGTATAATGACAGACAAAGTTTCTAAAACAAAAAGGCCCCCTATAATCGCAAGAACTAATTCATGTTTTACAATAACTGCAATTGTGCCGATACCTGCCCCCATTGAGAGCGACCCTGTGTCTCCCATAAAGACCATTGCTGGGGGAGCGTTAAACCATAAAAATCCCATTCCTGCACCAATCAGCGCACCACAAACAATCGCTAACTCTCCTGCCCCTGGGACAAATTGTATTCCTAAATAGTCTGAGAAAATTGCGTTTCCTACCAAATATGCAATAAAACCAAAACAAGCCGCTGCAATCATAACAGGAACAATTGCAAGACCATCAAGACCGTCAGTTAAGTTAACAGCGTTAGATGCGCCAACAATAACCAACATTGCAAACGGAATAAAAAGAATTCCTAAGGGCAGTATCAAATCTTTAAAAAATGGAATATACAAACCCGTTGCAGAATCAACTTGAGTGTAATGCAAATAAGCCATAACTGCGACTAAAGCACAGCCTAACTCTAGTAATAATCTTACTTTTCCAGGAATACCTTGATGCGATCTTTTGGTCAATTTCGCATAGTCATCGGCTAGACCTACAGCGCCAAAGAATAAAATAACACCCGTAACAATCCAAACATAAATATTGGTTAAATCAGACCATAATAAAATGGAAATAAATGAGGAGATTAAAATCATTAATCCGCCCATAGTTGGTGTTCCGGCCTTCTTTAAATGTGTTTCTGGGCCATCCCTTCTAATCGGCTGTCCTTCTCTCTGCTTTGATTTTAACCATCGAATAAATGTAGGCCCTATTGAAAAACTGATTAATAAGGTTGTAAGAATTGCTCCGCCTGTGCGAAATGTTAAATATTGGAATAAGTTAAACGGACCAAAATATTCAGCGAGGGGGAAAAGAAAATAATAGAGCATTAATTTTGTGTAGCCTTTTTAAATTTTTCCGGAAGTTTTCTTAATGCTTCCACGACAGTATTCATCTTACTGCCTAAGGCTCCTTTTACAAGAACAACATCTCCTGGTATCAGGACTTCAGGAACAATTTGAGCAAGCTCCTTACTATCTAAACTATGCTTACCTCTTTGATTAGCCGGTAGATTTTTATAAAGGTTTTTCATTTTTGTACCACAAGTGTACACAAGATCTACATTTGCAGCCTTAAGGGGCAGCGCTAAATCTTCATGGCTTTTGTTAGTATCTTGACCGCATTCTAACATATCACCTAAAACGGCAATTCTTCGTCCACCTCGTCCAGGGTCAATAAGGGCTAAAACTTTAAAAGCAGCATTCATAGATTCAGGCGACGCACTAGAACTTTCATTGATAAGGGTAATAGGGTTTTGAAAATTATCTAAAGGAATTATTTCTTTGGAATCATCGTCTCCCAATGTATCTATTTTTGAAATTGTATTGGTTAACTTATGAATATCAAAACCAGATACAAATCCAGCAAGAATTGCTGCTAAAGAGTTATAGGCAATTTTATAGCTAGGAATTTGAAGGGAAAAATAAACTTTTTGCTGAAATAAATTTCCTTCTACTCTGGAGCCATTTGCTGCCTCCAAACAGGATAACATTTTAAAATCCGATCCATTCTTTGTTCCAAAAGAAACTACCCTTAAACTTTCTTCTTCAGCTTTGTTTTTCATTTGAGAGAAACTATTATCGTCATAGTTTAAGATG
>JBCCKS010000050.1:0-8399 GCA_039027295.1 Pseudomonadota bacterium | reverse complement strand
TTTTTGTTGGCAGCTTTTATATTAGAAATAAAATCATAATTTAAATCTGCTTTTTAATATTCTGAAACCAATAAAATAACTCTATCTGGATTGTTTTTCTTTGTTAAAAGCGACCGTAGGGTTTTGGCTAAGTTAGAATACCGAGGCGGATAAGATGTTAGAGTCACGATAAGCTCTTGGTTTTTTAAACCATGAGGAACGCTTGACCACTTGCGGTAGGACAAATCGTGAGTCAAAACAGATAAAGGTAATCTCATAAAAATTTCATTAGGTTAAGTAAAAGAAACAATAAACGATTATATTATATTAATTAGCTAGCCGCATGCTATAATTCATATAGTAATAGTTAGGAATAAAATGACATTAGATCAACTCATCGATTTCTTCGGCTGGATGGCCTTAATTAATATAGGAATTTTAGCATTCAGCTCATTCTTCAGCATTGTGTTCAGAAAATTTGCGCACGGCATTCATAAAAAGCTCTTCGATATTAATGAAAAAGAGCTTGATCTTATCTATTTTCGTCATTTAGCGAATTATAAGGTTCTGACGATTATATTGACGGTTGTTCCCTATTTTGCACTTAGAATTCTTGAGCTCATATAAAATCTAAAAGTTATAGCGCACACTTAAAAATGGCGATGTGACAACAATTCCAAAATCACTGTCATTTGAATTCTCTTCTTCAACATAGTACGGAAGCGCGGCCATTGAGAGGCCAAAATCCCATTGATTATAGCTGTAAAGCTGCCACGTAATCTGCCCAGCTAAAAGCGGAACAGGATAATCTTGATATCCAGTAACAAGCCCTAAAGCGCCTGAAAATTCTAATTGGGTTGGCCCCAATTCATACACCCAAGGATTTGTAACATATCCAAATCCAACGGAGGTATCATCAACGCTGTTTGGGCCTAGAAAATATAACCCCCAATTGCCGTATTTATGTGTATGAGCTTTTACAACACCTAAGAAATGGCGTTCCCTAAAATCTTCATCATCACTTTGAAAGTGCTTTGTTGCAATCGGCGCGCCTTCAAAGCTCACCGACTTAAATAGATTATTATTCGTATAGTAAGTGCTTGCAGAAACAGGGCTATTTAAAAATATAAGGAACAATAAGGCAGGTAAAATCTTTATCATTATTAAGAAATAGCATAAAACCTTAGATGAGATAAGCATCAAAGAAGAAGAGATCACAATATGGATAATTATCAAGGCAAGAAAATTTGGATCATTGGCGCTAGCAGCGGCATAGGAAAAGCCTTAGCCCGTAAATTAGCCCATCGCGGGGCAACTCTTGCGCTTTCTGCGCGTAGTGAGAATGAATTAAAAGAAATTGCCCGTGTTGCCGAAGGTGACCATCATGTGATTCCTTTAGATGTAAGTGACCAAAAAGCCTTTAAAAAAGCAGCAAAAGAGGCTCACAAGTCTCTGGGGCAGATTGATAGCGTTATTTTTATGGCAGCTATATACAACCCCGGCCTTATCAAAGATATTGATTTAGACAATGCCGAATTGATGCTGAAAGTAAACTTGCTCTCAGCTATGCAGCTCACAGAATTAATGCTCCCCATTTATAAAGAGCAAGGTCATGGACAGCTTGCCTTTACGGCTAGCGTTGCTGGATATCGCGGCCTTCCCAAGGGACAACCTTACAGTGCCACAAAAGCGGCGCTCATTAACTATGTTGAAAGCTTGAAAGCCGAAGAAACAGAGATTGATATTCGCTTAATCTCACCCGGTTTTGTGAAAACCCCAATGACAGATATGAATGATTTTGAAATGCCGTTTGCGATTGAGGCTGAACAAGCTGCTCGTCATATTGCAGATGGGCTTTTATCAAAATCTTATGAGATTCATTTCCCAAAGATTTTCACCTATATGACCAAGTTCATACAGATTATTCCGAATTTCCTTTATTTCATTCTGGCCCGCAAAATGGTTGAGAAAATGGAAAAAGATGAATCCAAAAAAGAAGCGGAAACATCAGAAAAAACCTCCTCTAAAGCAGAAAACGACAATAAAGCTGCCTAAATTATATAGCTATTTGTGTTTCAAATAATCTGCGTTACACTTTTCTCAAATGAAATGGAGAAAAGTTGATGGATCACTTATTTCAATTCCCTGCGCCTTTTGTCAAAAATAGTAAAAAGAAGAAAATTGCAGTTCACTTTCTAAACAAAGCAACATTGAAAGAATGGCTTAAAAAACAAAAAGCCAGCATCAAAAGCCAAATTAAACAAACAGGATTTGACGCATCACCTCATCAAATTTGTGATGTAAAAAATGCGCGCAATGAAACAAATATTATTTTATGTGGTATTCATGATCCTGTTCACTATCTTGATAGTGCTTATGCCGTTCAGTTTTTAGAAACTAACTATTCCAAATCCTTTTTAAACAGCCGCGTATTTTCAATTTCATCGAAACATGAAGCAGAAGATTTAAATAAACTTTGTATTGGCTGGGGCCTCGCGCATTATAGATTCACCCCTTACAAAAAATCATCGGCTGGTTCTTTATCTCTGATCACTCCTGAAAAGGCAGATCCAAAAGATATTACCGCTTCAATCGAGGCCGTTTCATTACTAAGAAATTTAATCAATACGCCCGCCAATGATTTAGGCACGAATGAGCTTGCTAGCGCAGCCAAAACGCTCGCTAAAAATCACAAAGCATCTATCAAAATTATTCAAGGTAAAGAATTAGAAAACGGTTTTCCTATGATACACGCTGTAGGGAAAGCAAGCCCACGTCCACCTCAGCTCGTTGATCTAAGATGGGGTAAAGATGGTGATCCTAAAGTCACAATCGTGGGCAAAGGCATTATCTATGATACAGGCGGCCTGAATTTAAAACCCGGGCAGTTTATGCGCGACATGAAAAAGGATATGGGCGGCGCGGCCCACGCTCTTGGCGTTGCCCACATGGTCATGGCCATGAACTTGCCCATCCAATTGCGTGTTCTTTTGCCTATCGCTGAAAACGCTGTGGCTGGGAATTCTTACCGGCCAGGTGACGTCCTACAAACCCGCAAAGGGGATACAGTTGAGATTAATGATACAGACGCAGAAGGCCGTTTAGTCGTTGCCGATGCGCTTACATATGCCTGTGAAGAGAAAAATGATTTGTTGATCGATTTTTGTACGCTTACAGGCGCGGCTCGTGTCGCTTTAGGATATGACATCCCAGCATTCTTCTCAAACCAAGACGAATTTCTATCAAGCTTACGTGATGTAGGAATGGAAGCTGATGATCCCGTATGGCCACTTCCTTTATGGCAAGGATACAAACCAGAAATGGGCAGTATTATTGCTGATATTTCCAATGAGGGAACTGGGCGAGCGGGAGCAATTCATGGCGCGTTATTTTTAGAGCACTTTATTGATTCTAAAACAGACTGGATTCATTTTGATTGCTACGCGTGGGAGCAAGGCGGTAAACCGGGACGCCCCAAAGGCGGAGCTGATACAGGCGCCCGCGCCCTCTTCCACTTTTTGAAAGAGCGTTATTTATGAGTATGATCCTCACTTGCATTAATCCAACCTCAGATATTTTGGGTGATCCGCAAAATCCTGAAATGATCAGCCATAATGATTCCCAACTTCTTTATGGGGAGACTTTTGAAGTTGAAAAAGAACATGGCGCTTATGTGTACGGACATAGTATGCATGACGGATATACAGGATATATTGATCGCGGTGATCTCATTAAAAACGGCCCCGAAGCCAATGCCATTATCACATCAAGAATGGCTCATCTATATCAGGCGCCCTCTTTTCAATCACGCCCTTATATGCAGCTCTCGATAGGATCAAAATTAAATCTTGAAGACAAACCAGAAGACAATTTTTATAAAACCTATGATGGATATTGGGTCTACAAAGATAGCTTACAGTTTCTTAAAAATTATAAAGCACAAGATGATCTTGCCGATATTGCGTTGAAATTTTTTGATACACCGTATTTATACGGGGGGCGATCAATCTATGGTGTTGATTGTTCCGGCCTTGTTCAAATGTCTATCTTCTTATTCAATCTCACTTCTCAAAAAAGAGATTCAAAAGATCAACGAAGCACGATTGGCAGAGAGATTAAAAAAGATCAGTTAAAAAGAAATGATATTGTATTCTTCGAAGGTCATGTAGGGATCATGATGGATGAAGAGAATATCTTGAATGCAACCTCACGTCATATGACGACTTTGATAGAACCTTTGAGCGATCTTGAAAAAGCTTATGATAGAATATTATCCATACGGAGACTGTAAAGAATTATTTCTTTTCTTCTTTTTTATCGTAAGGCACAACAGATTCTGATGCTTCAAAAGCACTTTCTCCTGCTGCAGGCTCACTTTCAAAAGGTGATAAATTATATTCAATCGCTTTACGTCTGACATCACTCTCACGAATATCGGCAGGAACATCCGCTATTGTTGGCCCCATATATTCACCATTATATAATTCGTCTAAATCTTTTAGGCCGTCTTTCATGTAATCCGGCATATCGTATGGCATAAAGGCGACATCCTCAAAACTCACAACAACTTCTTTAGGATAGCTATAGGCTGCATTAGATGCCAAGTCGTATGTCACACCGGGAATAAGTCCATTCGCAACATTTAAAATCACCCAGGCATTTCCTGTCCATTCAGCAACTACAGTTTTTTCACGATTACCTGCCGCCAAACAGCGGACCATTAAATCATAAGGCGCCCTTTGAACATTAATAGTTTGATTAGTGTAAACATCATATTTTGTCTCACCATTATAAAGTGTGCAACGTGCATTCTTTTCACCAGGAGTCAGAACAGTTATATGTTGCATTTGCCCACTCGTTAATGTCGCACAAGCGCCTAAAAATGTAACAGCTGCAAAAGCAGAAAGCGTAAGTTGTTTTTTCATATGAAATCCTTTGAACAAAGAAAGGAAAGAATAATAAATACAAAGATACGCGAAGATTGCGTATCTGTCTATGTTTAGCACTTTTTAAATTATAAGCGGTTAAGCCGCTTTCTTTTTAGGGGTTTCCCCTGACTTATTATTTTTATCTCCAGGGCTCTGAATAGAAAAACTGATTTCTCCACCTTTTTCACTGGCATAAACATTCGATCCATCTTCAATCTCGCCTTTCAACAGCATTTCTGCCAGCTTGTTTTGAAGCTCTGTTTGAATCACGCGTTTCAATGGCCGTGCTCCATAAACAGGGTCGTATCCTTTATCAGCCAGCCATTTCTTAGCCTTCTCATCAACATCTAAAGAAATCCGGCGGTCTGCCAGTAAGTTATGTAAGCCTTTCAGTTGGATATCAACAATGCCTGTCATTTGCTCTCGCCCTAAACGTGAGAACAATAGGATTTCATCCAAACGGTTCAGAAATTCCGGTCTAAAATTAGCGCGAACAGCCTCCATGACACTATCACGCACTACTTCAACATCTTCGCCATCTTTCAACTCAACCAAATGCTGCGCCCCTAAGTTAGATGTCATAATCAAGACCGTATTGCTAAAGTCAATCGTACGACCCTGCCCGTCTGTTAGACGGCCATCATCCAAAACCTGAAGCAAGATATTGAATACATCGGGATGTGCCTTTTCAATCTCGTCAAACAAAACAACTTGATATGGACGGCGGCGCACCGCTTCAGTTAAGGCTCCCCCTTCTTCATATCCAACATATCCCGGCGGCGCACCAATCATACGCGCAACCGCATGTTTTTCCATATATTCCGACATATCCATGCGAACCATGGCTGAATCATCATCAAATAAAAATTCTGCCAACGCCTTGGTCAACTCAGTCTTACCGACCCCTGTCGGCCCTAAGAATAAGAATGATCCTATCGGACGGTTAGGCGATTGTAACCCCGCCCGCGCCCGGCGAACGGCGTTGGAAATGGCAACAACCGCTTGATCTTGGCCTATCACGCGTTTGCCTAAATTCTCTTCCATTTGAAGCAATTTATCGCGCTCCCCTTCCAGCATTTTATCAACTGGAATCCCTGTCCATTTTGAAACGACAGAGGCGATATCATCATCTGTAACCTCTTCATCAATCATGTGATCACCAGAAACTTTTGAGGCTTCAACCAGCAATTCTTCCAATTCAGGAATTTGGCTATATTTCAGCTCACTTGCCTTAGCCCAATCACTATCCCGCTCGGCCTGTTCTAACTCAATACGCGCTCGATCAAGCTGCTCTGTTACTTTTTGTGCGGCATTCAGCTTCTCTTTTTCAGATTGCCATTTACCAGTAAGATCAGAAGATTGTTTTTCTAACTCTTTCAACTCTTTATCGAGATTACTTAATCTTTCTTTTAAGGCTTTATCCTTCTCCTTTGCAAGAGCCTCCCGCTCAATTTTCAGTTGAACAATCCGGCGATCTAACTCATCGATTTTTTCAGGCTTGCTATCCACCTGCATTCTCAAGCGTGAAGAGGCTTCGTCAATCAAATCAATGGCCTTATCGGGTAGGAATCGATCCGTTATATAGCGATTTGAGAGTGTTGCCGCACTGACAATGGCACCATCTGTAATACGTACGCCGTGGTGAGCTTCATATTTCTCTTTTAAGCCCCTTAGAATAGAGACCGTATCTTCAACTGTTGGCTCCGGGGTAAAGACAGCCTGAAAACGGCGGGCAAGCGCTGCGTCTTTTTCAATATGCTTGCGATATTCATCTAAAGTCGTGGCTCCCACCATGTGAAGCTCGCCCCGCGCCAAAGCGGGTTTGAGCATATTGGATGCATCCATAGCCCCATCGGCCTTTCCTGCGCCCACAAGGGTATGAAGCTCATCCAAAAACAAAATCAACTGGCCTTCTGCAGAGGATACCTCCTCTAAAACGGCCTTTAAGCGCTCTTCAAACTCACCACGGAATTTAGCGCCCGCAATCAAAGATCCTAAATCGAGCGACATAAGACGCTTATTTTTAAGGCTTTCTGGTACATCACCATTGACGATCCGTAAGGCAAGCCCTTCAACAATTGCTGTTTTACCAACCCCCGGTTCACCAATCAAAACGGGGTTATTTTTGGTTCTACGCGACAATATCTGAATGGTGCGGCGAATTTCTTCATCACGGCCAATAATAGGATCTAATTTTCCGTCTCGCGCGCTTTGAGTTAAATCCCGCGCATATTTTTTGAGGGCTTCAAAGTTATCTTCTGCCTGAGGGCTATCTGCCGTGCGACCTTTCCTCATGGAATTAATGGCCTGATTAAGGGTTTCCGGGTGTACGTTTGCACTTTCCAATAAACCTGCAATATCAGATGATTTTTGCATGCCCATCGCCTGCAAAATGCGCTCTACGGTAATAAATTTGTCACCTGATTTTTCTGCTAAATTCAAAGCGTTATCTAAGACTTTTGCCAAATCACTTGAGATGCGAAGCTGCCCAGCCCCCGGCCCGCTCACAGCAGGCAATTTGGCAAGTGCCGCATTGATATCACTTTTTAATTCTGATGCATTCCCACCAGCACTCTCAATCAGCCTTGTAGCAATCGCATCATCGTCATCCAACATCACTTTTAATAGATGCTCAGGCTCTAATGATTGATGGTCTGAGCGTGTCGCCAGCGTTTGTGCCTGTTGCAAGAATGATCGTGACTTTTCAGTAAATTTTTCAAAATCCATATCGTTATCTCATTTGGGAAATTTATTAGGTTAATAGTTTATTATAGCTCAAAATCCCCTGCAAGTGATTAACAAAGACAATAAAAAAGGCGGTAAAAACCGCCTTATTTCATAAAATTGAGAAAGATGAGATATTTAGGCTGTTTCTAAAACCTTTTCTTCGGCTTTTTGTTGATCATTAACTTGAACTTCATCTCCTAAGATACTGTTTGGTAATGATAAATCTCGTTCTTTCTGATCTTGCTTACTGTACGTGTTTTGATCTTTTTTGTTACTCTCTGATTGCTCATTCCACATCACAATCATGCGTTGATAATGCTCTGCATGCTGCATATAGCTTTCGGCTAAAATAGAATCTCCTTCTGAACGGGCATCTTTTGCTAAAGCTTCATATTTCTCGGCGACTTGATGTGCGGTTCCACGGATACGTACATCTGGTCCATTGCTGTCAAAAACGCGGTTTCTATTCTGGCTTGAACGCCTTGAGTTTCCGCCTCTATTCCTTTGACGT
This sequence comes from Pseudomonadota bacterium, assembly GCA_039027295.1. GTDB lineage: Bacteria > Pseudomonadota > Alphaproteobacteria > Micavibrionales > Micavibrionaceae. The sequence continues at coordinate 254 of JBCCKS010000050.1, read as the reverse complement.
CTGCTGGAAGATCCGTGTCTCATATTTATTCCCATTAGTTTTTAAATTTTTATTTTTATACGTACAGTATACACATAAGTCGTACGTATGGCCAGTACCCTCTGCCATAACCAAAAAGTTATTCAAACAATTATCGGGTTATCCGTGACGCCTAAACCGTCTTGTTTTTGTTTCGCTCGTCTCGAATAAAAATAAGATAACCGATTGGTGTTTTTTTGTACAAGCGGGGCATAAGAAAAAAAGTTACTTATCCC
>JBCCKS010000049.1:0-9353 GCA_039027295.1 Pseudomonadota bacterium | reverse complement strand
TTAAATATTAGCACTGATGTAAAACTCAAAAATAAAATTAAATAGAATATTCGCTTTGATTTCCCTTTGTTAGACTTCTGCATTTTAACTCCTTTTATTTCTAGCAAAACGGCCACCAGATTTCTCTGGTAGCCGGGGAGTTTGTAACCGTCAAATGAGCGGCGCGACGTATTCACGCAAGCGCTTTTGTATTTCGCCGCCTCCCCAACATGTGTTGAGAGGCAGCATCATATGTTTCGGCCAGATGCCTAAAGGCCGCATTTGAAGGGTTACAAAGCCCCGGATCAGAACAATACTGATCTCAAATAAATTTATACAAGTTTTCCAAAAAATGAAACGGCAATAATAATAAAAAGTAAATTTTGTAATGGTTTAAAAGCCATTATATGTTTGAGAGATAAATTATTTTTGTAATCTGACTAATTTGGATTAGATTTCTATCTTTAAAAAGGAGAGTAATGCTGCATTACAGGTGCAAATAAAAAAGCGCTTTCCAGCTTTATAAAAGGGGGACTGCTTTGCTACCAAATTTTGCCAATTTGAATCCCGAATTAATGATAGTATGATAAACGAAACAGATGGTGGTGTTTTTTAATGAATGAAGTATATAGAATTATAAATGGCATTTTCGCGTATACTAGGAAAGCCCTGATTGCTGTTGCAATATTAGTACTATTTTCTTATTCTTCATCTGTTCTTGCAGAGCCTATAAAAAATAAAAAACTATCAATACCAATAGTAATTGAAGAATATAAAAAGAATTATGAAGCTGAAGAAAACTATTGGAAAGAACAAATGGGAGACAAGGAAGCTCCTAAAGGTAATAATCCACTCCGCATAAGGGTTGAGGAAGGACCTGAAAGTGTGGATCTAAAAATTGGTCAAGATGTTTTTCGTATCCCCTATCGTTATATTCATGGCACGTATCACATTACGCGTCATAACCATATCTATGGTACGCTTGCCGCTTATAAAATTTCACAAATTAAACCTGCCGATAGAGTAAACTTTGACTGGAATAAGTTTGCGGATGAAATTGGATATGTAGAGTTAGAATATATTCTTCCTCACTATGAGTCGCATAGAGACATTACTCCTGATTTTGGAATCGGCTTTGATATAAATGAAAGTGATGCAGAATTAAAAGAACAAATTCAAAAAGTTATAAAAGCTGAGTCTAGAGGTTTCTTGGGCTCTATGAAAGTAGGGGAGTTAAAAAACAGGATGGTAGTTAGCAAGGATTATGAATACTTTGCATCATTAACTAAGACTCCCATATGTGATCGTAAAGATTATGGAATAATAGAGGAAATTAATACAAATGTCAGACATCTGCTAAATTTAAAACCTAAAAAATGTGAAAAAATTCGATCAAAATTTGAAATAGAACCTATAGAAGGGCTGGAAGGTTTAAAATCAGAACGGTTATTTGTAACTCATTTTTACGATGAGACACCTGAAAGAAGTTTTCATAGCGATTTATTTACTCAATATAATCAAGAAGGTCACATATCTACATTTATAAGATGTGAGCCAACTGGTAATTGTACACACAATTTTATTTATAAGAATATTTGGTTTCAGCTTAAATATGATGGCAAAAATTTTCTAGGATCATGGAAGGAGCAAGAAAACAGTGCTGTAAACTTTATCAATCAATTCCGTATTTAAATCTTTTTGAATTTAGCCATAATCTCCTAGAATTATTTTTATTTGTCACAAAACTGTCCATGGGTGAAAACGATAGTTGTTTTTGTTTTGAAAAAAGCGGTTGCAGTCTATAAAAGGCATAGGTTTCCAGCTCTATAAAAAGGTAGCTGTTTTGTTACCAATGTTACCAATTTTGGTGAGCTTTTATTTCTGAAAAGGGCTGCACTTTTGCTATTAAAGGTGAAAGCGCTTACAACCTATAAAAAGGATTTAAGTAAGCGCAGTGTGATAACATGCAGTATGAAAATTATAGATGCACATGCTGGAAAGCGATATGTCCATCTTGATCATATCTAGTTTGATGTGCTTCAAACCCCTCCAACTCGGCTAAATGTAAAACATGATCCGATGATAATTTCATTAGTGGAGCTTGAGGTAATATTTCACCTTTTTTAAGTGATATTTCTTCACCAGCTATAATAAAAATCATATCTTCTGTTGGACGCATATAAATTACAAAAGTGTTTGCGTTTTTATCCCAATAACCGTCGCACTCAAAATTTTCAGGATTAAATCCTTTTGTAGGTAAATCTCGTTTCATTCTATGTAGAACATTTAAGGTGTGTTGTTTCATTAGAGTATGAAGATATGTATTTCTTAAAGATTGCTCTCTTTGATTTGTATCGTGTGTAAATAGAAAACTACCATTTCCTTGTTCTGCAATTTTTTTTGCTTGTTTTAAAATCTGACGTACAGACTCTGTTGTTCCAAAGTTTGTTATTGTACAACCAAGCATAATTGGAAAAGGTATATATCCTGGAAAGTGAATGCCCTCAGACATAAAATCTGCTAGTTTTGGTAGAATTTTTTTCTCAGGAAACCTTTGTGTGCACTGTCGTGTAACACCACTTAAAAAATCGTTATTGATATCAATTGGTCCATAGTCTGCATCTGTATTAGCAAGTAAGCCTGCAACCTTTGACTCAAAAGCATTACCGCAACCCATATCTGCCAATAAATTATAATAATCTGCTAAATCTAATATTTCTTCTTTTAGCTCTGGCAGTCTTTTTTCTTCGTTTCTGCGTAAATAATATTCTGGTGTTTGAGTGAAACTAGTAAATAACGCAGCACCGTTCACGACATCATTTGCTACTTTTGGATCTGGAGATGAATAAGTCCAACGACCCGGTAGCCCTTTACCTTTAAAGAACCCAATAGAGTCTCTAGCAAATTCTGAAAGTTCTTGCGTGGTATTTTGATTAATTTGCTGAAGCATGATTCCAAATAAACAAAGCTGTTTTTCTCTGTGCGTTCACTAAATCTTCTTGGTCAAATACTCGAACCAAAACGTCTTCTTTTGAAAAAATGATATTTGCCATTTTATTACCGTAAATATAGGTAGAAACAGGAGACCAATATTCTTTAGGTATTGTTCTGTATTCTGAGTAGGTATTAGTAGCTTCATAATTATCGCCTTCCGAGACAATAGTATGAAACTTGAAGCTACCCTTTGGTAATGACTGCATATTTTTAAGATAAACATCATTGATAAACTCATCACTGGCCCATTTATCGAATAGAGCCTCATCAACGTTCGTCACGAAAACATCACCGCCTATATCCCGGCACGTTTCATACACATCCATCATGAAATTTTGAAACCCTTTTTGCCCTCGATAGACTCGAATTGTTTCTTGAGCAGGCTCAACGCCCCCCTTTTCTGTAAAAACAACACCTGCATTTTCAAGCCACTCTCTGACTTGTTGATTTCTTCCTGATTTCATTTCAACCCCGCCTGTAAAGTACGTGTTGAAAGTTCCTGGGTTAATGCCTAGAGCCTGTGCTAGCTCACTTCGTTTTATTCCTAAAAGACCTAGGGCTGCATCAATTTGATTGGTATTTATCATAGTAAAATTAGTTTTTTTCTATTTTTTTTAGATTTCATCAAATTCTTAACCACTTATTAACTAAATGTCTATAAAAATCTCGCTTATTGTTTAGTTATGTTAATTGATTTAAGGGGAAACGATCATGTGGGGGAAAATACTAAGAAAGCTCGCTGGTAATGATAATCAGGCAGAAATCAGCTTTTTAGAGGTCAAAGAACTTTATGATGCCGCTTTTGCAGAAAAAGCCAAAGCCAGAGTGAATTTAAAGAAATTTCGCTCTTTAATCCAAAAAGCAGAGAAGTTAGATGCTCTATATAGACAGCAACTAGCATTAACAAATGCTGCTAGATATCAGGAGGCAGCGTAATGATACATTCAGAAGATCAAAAGAAGAGCTATCACATCCGTTATACAAAAGTGATCAAGGATCTAAACGCCATATCCAAAATGGAGCCAAGAGAAGGATATATGTATCGATTAATGGATACTGTGATTTTTCAAGATTTTGAAACAGCGCTAGATACAATTATTGAAGACTATCGAATTGCGAACGATAATGAGAAATAATTTACATATTTTATAGATTTGTAGCTACTTCTTTGCTACTTATTCGAAATAGGTTGAAAAATGTTAAATGATGAATTTGAAAAAGCGCTTTCTGATGTTTCGAAGGCTCAAAAAAATCTTCATAAAGACGCTGTCGGCGCACGTCCCAAAAAAACTAATAAAGTAGTTAAAAAAACTGAGCTTAAGCCTCGACCTAAACCCCAACCCCAACCTAAGCCTCAAAGGGTTGAACAGAAATTAACACCCGCGAAGAAGCCTGTAAAATGGCAACCGTGGGTAGCATTAGCAGCAGGCATGGCGATATTAGTTTCGATTTTTGATTCAAATGATAATACTCAAACCCCAAGTGCAGAAAATGGTTCTGGTAACTCCGAAAGTAGCGAGCCTGTTTTATATAGAAGTCTAGGGATAATTTTCAGAGTAGATAGTCCACATTTAGTGGTAGATAGGCTTGAAGCAGGTTTGTCTGGAGAACAAGCTGGTTTACGAGCTGGAGATAGAGTGATTCTTTATGGAGATGATCGCCAAAGAGTCAGTAGTGATAATTTAAGAACAATATTAAATGTAATAACTCCTGCAGTAGGAGAGCGGGTTTATTTAGCAGTAGAAAGAGAAGGAAATAGAAATTTAATAGAATTTAATCTAGAAGTAGTTGTTTCTGAAATAAATCATCTGGAAAATTTTTTAGTATCGCCAATTTCTTCAGAGAGAGCGGTGCCTATACAAAGATCTTCAGATCCTATGTTTGAAAATGCTCAATTGGTTTTGGATGACGCTTTGAGAGAAACTTTTTCTGTTGCAGGTTTAAGAAAGATGAGTCGACAAACAAACAGTTATCTATACGATCTTGTTTTTAGTCAAAACTCTCCACCTTCAGGAATCTACGCTAGAGATTTACAAAGAATTTTTAACTATGGTTACTGTGACACTACAGATTTTGTAACAACACTTTCTGATCGTAATATTGCACGTATGTTAAACACATGTGTTCAAAATCAAGATTCTTATTTAGTAACTAATTCTCGTTTAACGATAGCACCAGCAATTCTTGATTTTATGTATCAGAATTCGTCAGCAAGAGATTACCTACTTTTTGCTAGCCGTGATGGACAAGCTTCTCGAGACGATATTTTCAAGATTCAGACAGCTTTGAATAGATCAGGTTTTGATGTTGGCCATGCAGACGGTATATGGAGTCGTCAAACTAGTTCTGGTTTAATTTCTTTTCTGCAATCACAAGATGTTTTTATAAACATCTCAGAAGAATATCTTGACCGGCTTAGGCAAAACCTAACGGCTGATAACCGTGATTTCATCACAAACCTTGCGTTAAGTAGAGCAAGAATTCAAACCCCTTTGTTAAGGGCAGAAGATTTTCAGCTAAGATAATTTAATAGGGACAATACTATGAACGAACGTCAAAGAATGAGATATGAGTATTTTCAAGCAAAAGGACTTGGAGTGCCGCCAACTGATCAAGAAGATAGATTAAAACTAGCAAATACGTTTTTTTGGGAAAAGAATCCAAGAGACTTTGAGACAACCCTTATGTTGTTTGATCAAGTAGAGGATCAAGATGACCCTGATTGGCTTTTTCTAATGGCAAATCTACACCAAGTAGATCCGGACCATCCTTATTTTGACCCTGTAAAAACACTTTTATTTTATAAAAGGGCCTCTGATTTAGAAAATGCAAGAGCGAGTTTAAATTTAGGCCTAATTTACCTACAGGGGCATTATGGTAGTATTGACATTAATGCAGCAGATTTTTGGTTTAGAAAATCAGCTAGGCAAGGAGAAGATGAGGCTAAGCTTTTTCTCGCTGAGTTAGCAATAAATCATAGCGAGGCTTACAAAAAAAACCTTGGAATTAATAGAACGATGACTCATGGTGAGATAGTAGATGCTATGAAATCTGGTTCTCTTGCTGCAGCCAACTTATTCACTAAACTAGGCGGCTCTGGAAAAATGCCTGAAGCTGACAAATATATGCCTGTAAATAAAGTGTATGAATTTTTTAGTGAACTAAATCCTAGGCAAACTCAATATCAAGGTATTTATATTGTATATGATATAATGTGGAGGCACGCATTAAGAGTATATCTAGGTATAAATAGAGATGCTTCAAATTCCGAAGCATTAGAGATATTGAACAGAATTCCTCAAAACTTTTTTAGTGCTGCAGCAGGTCAATTTTTTAGCAAGAAGGTTTCTGATTTAAAAGATATAATTAGAAAAAATGGAGAGAGACCAAAAGGCTATAACCCCGTAAAAACAGTAATAAAAGAAGTATTAGAATCTAAAATAGACCCTTCAGAAATTAATATTCAAGAATACGGAGAGAACATAGTAGATTTGATATGGTGCGCTGAGCAACTCACTGGTAGTGAGGGCTGGGATAATCACGGTGATTGGGAAGAGCTTCTAAGAGACGCTCAGGCTGGATATTTAGGTTTAGACATCGAGGAAATTAAGAAGAGTACTCTTATGCAGGGCCCTAGATATAATCCTATATCAGATAATGGGTTACCTGTACTTGGTGTTTATGAGACTGCTGGTAATCAAGATTCACAGACTGACCAAACCTCGTATGTACCTCCCCCTGGCATAGTAAAGATAGACGGAGTGTTTGGTAATCCAGACGGAACCATAACCTTTGACTGGAGAACCGATTCTGTTAGTCCTTCTCTTATTTTACCTCAAGATATTACTGTAGCTTTGGTTCTAGCATTTGGGGATACAGAAAGTCCACTAGAGCCATTTTTAAGCATTGAAAGTTCCGAAAGACACGGTCTATCAAAAGATCAATATGATTGTTTTAAATATAAAGTTTGGAATCCTAGTTGGCTGGGAAGAACTGAGTTAGGAAAAACTTTATATATGGCAGATCAGCTTATAGGTGCTTTATGTTGGAATTCACAAAAATTTGAAATTGGATCTTCAAAGTTTGCCTTTAACAGTACGGCACCAAATATGTCTCTTTCTCTTCAAAAAGAAATCCAAAGAACTGGAGGTTTTGCTGCTACTGCTACAACAGCACGAGTAATGTTATCGCCTAATAATATTTGTTGTCCTGTAATAATTAGAGACGGGCATTATCATGCAAGCATTCAAGAAACAAAAATGCGAGTAAATGGGGATTATGTTATCAGAGGAAGAGAACAAAGTGCTGATATTCATTTGAATGAAAACGATGGGAAGTACTTACAAGGTAGAGTAGTTAATAAACTGACAGAACGATATAATGATATTGCAACGCTTATGCCTATATTTATGAGGGCTGAGCAAATATCAGCTTTAACACATTCCTTGCGAGAATTGCGTAGAGCAGGTTTTATGCCTCGCGCCGAGTTACAATCCTTGATTGAAAGCCAGTATGAAGAGTATAAAGGCCTTCCTGAGTTACCTCTAGAAGACAGGCTTTGCCTTCCATTACCCTTAAATCACATTAGAGGATGATATGAGTGACAGTAGTTTGAAATTAGGCGGATTTAGATTAGCACCTTTGCAAACGGGAAACGACTTTTCTTGGCAATTAGAATCTGATACTTCAGACCATAGTGAAGTAAGTGAAAAATTAAAAAAACTTGAGGCGTTGTTTGTAGAACGTAAGGGTGTTGTATATTCGGGCTCTGATGAAAGCCCATATCCACCTGTAAAATCGTATCAAAGAGATTTAAGTGACGTGAATTTATGGCAGCCGCCCGATGGTACAGGTCAGCCGCCTAGTGGTGGACAGCATCGCAGTATGGGGGGTAATGGCGGTTCAAAAAGCACACCTAATCTAGACACACATTTTACCTATTACAGTGTGATGAAAGATTTCCCTGATATGGTTTTAGATGATCCACAAAAATGGAGTCGATTTAGAAATACTCCAGAAAGCCTTAGAAGAGAAATAGAGAATGCGATAGAGCGCAGACTAGGGTATGCGGAAGATATTAATCAACTTTCTCATTTTTTACAAAACGCAAGAGAAACAAGAAATCGTGGGCTAGAAGCAAGAATACAAAGAAAAATATATCAAAGAGAAAATATTATGATTCCTGCAATAGGAGAAGAACTGCGGGTAGCTTTTTTCTTTGGTCCTGATCTTGAAACATTTGATCGGCTAAATCCCGGAGGCGTTCGCCCCAAATTTCGAAGTGATATTGAAACAACAGAGTTTATGGTTGAAGTAACAATTGGTAAAAGTAAGCCTTTGACACAGTTATTTGATTACGTTTCTGCTAGAGATGCAGAGCAACATTTGATAATGTATGCGCCGAATATGAATGCAAATTGGGCACAGCAAAGAGCAAAAAAGCAAGGGTTTCATCTAGTTCAGAGTGTAGATGAATTATTTCAAACTGTAGAAAGACTACGTTATGGATGAATATTTAAAGATAGATAAGACGGAATTCCGTAAGAAATTTAAAGAAAAATATGGTGGTCCATTTATTCTTGAAGTTGTAGTTCCGTATGAAAGATTTATATTTGTTTCCAGTCAAGAAATTAATAATGAAGCACTTATTGGTGTAATAAATAGTACTTTACAAGAATATGGTTTAGAAAATAAAAGGCTAGATACTAGTAATATGAATGTAAAAATTAGTAGCCAGAAAGAAATCAATATTAACATTAAAAAAGATCTTTTAGCAGACACTAAATACAATGAAGCATTAAAGATGCTTAATGAACCGCCAAAAACGCAAATACTGTTTAATTTAGGTGAAACTGTCATGGGAACTAATATTAGTATCTCTGTAATAAAAAAACTACAAACACAGTTTCAAAAATCACTACTTTTATATAAGGATAGGCGTTTTTTAAATGGTAATGAAATCCAGCTTATCAAAGTGGATAGTTTAATGAATGATCCAGAATTTATTGAAATGATAGATGGTGATATTAATATTTATTAAATATGGATGAATATTTAAAGATAGATAAGATGAAATTTCTTAAGAATTTTAATAACGAAATAATAAGATAGATGTTTCAAAAGGTTTCAAACTGTTTAAAAATCCCTATTTTTACTAACTCATTACTAAACCAATGTGGGTAATGCTTAGAACAAAAGTTTAAAAGGTATTACAAAGGGTTAAAAGGGTGCCTAGCTTAATTTGTAATCATCAGGTCCGCGGTTCGAGTCCGTGTTGCGGCACCATCCTAAAACCTTTAATATCGGGTCATATCCACTTTATGGTGGGGTGTAGCCAAGCGGTAAGGCAGCGGTTTTTGGTATCGCCATGCGCAGGTTCG
>JBCCKS010000048.1:0-9428 GCA_039027295.1 Pseudomonadota bacterium | reverse complement strand
TCATGACTTCCCATAAGTGCAGGTAAACCCCAAATTCTTCAATGATCACAAAGACTTACCCACTCTCACAGAATACCAAAATATGCTGAAGAATTCGTTAAAAAACTCATACAATTCAATAACTTAACATTGTTATGGGAACTACTTTATTCCAAAGAAATTTTTAAACTTTAAAAGCAATGTTTTGTTGGAAATTAAACAAATAACAAGATAGTAAAAACAATACTGGATTCACCCTTATGAATTTCCAACCAATATTTTATTAGGAAAAAACAATGATCGAAGAGCTACAAATTTTCAAAGCAATGGTAATAGAGGTTTGGAGTCATGGATTTATGGGCGTCGATATCGGAAGAATCATTATTGCCCTTGGAATATTTACGCTCTTTTTATTAATCCGAGGATTATTTGGAAAGTTTTTTGTCCATTACTTAAGTAAAATTACACAAAAAACGTCCAGTACCTTAGACGATAAAATTATCGAAGCATTAATCCCTCCTATCAAATTTATACCCATTATCTTAGGTATATTTTTTGCAACGCAATATTTAAATTTCTCTGATGAGATCAATGAGATCATCATGAAAATTGAACGCTCTCTTATCGCGTTTACTATATTTTGGGCATTACATAGAGTATGTATTCCCCTGTCTCATGGTTTAAAGATTCTTGAAACTATCCTCACGAAAGCAATGCTCACATGGAGTATGAAAGCTTTAAAAGTATTGATTATATTTTTAGGCGCCTCCGTAATTCTAGAAATCTGGGGCATTGCTGTTGCTCCATTATTAGCTGGCTTAGGTCTCTTTGGAGCCGCGGTAGCGCTTGGTGCACAGGACCTATTCAAAAATTTGATTGGAGGAATCACGATCATTGCAGAAAAAAGATTCTTTCCCGGCGAGTGGATTCGTGTCGATGGCGTTGTTGAAGGTACAGTAGAGGATATTGGATTTAGGTCAACAAAAGTAAGACGATTTGATAAAGCTCCTGTCCATGTCCCAAATTCAAATCTCTCAGATGCCGTTGTGACGAATTTTTCTAGAATGACGCATAGACGCATTAAATGGAAAATTGGTGTAGTTTATGGAACAGACGTGGATCAACTACAAACTATTCGTGACGGCATTTTAAAATATATTACAAGTCACTCTAAATTTGCTCAACCAGACGAAGTCAGTACATTTGTAAGAGTTGATAGCTTTAATGATAGCTCTATCGACTTCTTAGTATACTGTTTTACCAAAACTACAGACTGGGGAGAATGGTTAGCCATTAAGGAAAAATTTGCGTTAGAAATAAAAAGAATTATTGAAGAAAAAGCACAAACAAGTTTCGCATTTCCTTCACAAAGTATTTATTTGGAATCTATTCCGGGTAACCAAGCAGAAATATTTATTCCACCTGAAGGCAATAAAAATTAAAACAAGATACGATGAATTACTTATCTGGTAAGGGAATAAACTCTTTATTATCTCCGGGTATTGTTGGAAATTTTTTATTCCGCCAATCTTCTTTAGCCTGCTCTAAACGTTCTTTACTAGACGAAACAAAATTCCACCAAATATGACGTGGGCTGTCCATTGTTGCGCCGCCTAGAACCATCATATGAACATCTGATTGTGAAGCAATTGTAACATCCTCGCCTGGATTTAAGACCATCATTTGCTGTGGCTGATAAATAGTTCCTCCAATTTCTATCTGTCCTTTTAAGACATATAATGCTCTTTCCTCACTCATTCTTGGGATTTTTACTTTTGTTGCTTTATCTAAAAATAGTTCAACATAGAGGGTATCCCATTGATTTTGGACTGGGGATTTGATGCCGTCAAACTCACCCAATATAACGCGTCCCTTAACACCTTCAGAGTCAAAAAGGGGAAGCTCATCCTTTGAGCTATGATGAAAAGCTGGTAATCCATCTTCAAACTTTTCCGGCTGAGCAATCCAGCTCTGGATACCATATAATTGTGATGGTTTTTCTCTGATATCTTGCCCCGTTCGCTCCGAATGAACAATTCCTGAACCAGCAGTCATTAAGTTAACATCACCAGGAACAATTCTCATATCATTCCCAAGGCTATCTTTATGATCCATTGTTCCATCAAATAAATATGTAACCGTTGATAGGCCAATATGAGGATGAGGACGAACATCAACGCCTTGACCTGTTAAAAATTCACCAGGACCCATTTGATCCCAGAAAATAAAAGGTCCAACCATTCTTTTTTCTCTAAAAGGTAAGGCCCGATGAACTTCAAAGTTACCAATATCACCTGTTCGGGGAATGATCACCATTTCCACGCCATTTGGACATTCTAAACTTATATCGGGGTCAGCTCCAGGCATCCAACTCATATCATTTTTCCTTTAATGTTATATCAATCAGTATATTATATTTTTACTTTAATTCTGCACCCAATATAACCACATTGCTGCGGTCCAAGAAAATTTATCTCCACCTATACCCTCTCCTGTTTTAGGATTGTAATATTCTTTAAAATAACAACTTTTAATAAGCTCTGAAGATTGTTTTTTAATAGTTTCTTCGACGTTTGCAAAGCCGTACTGCTCGAAGCCTTTTGCAATCATAAAGTTTAATATTGGCCATATAGGTCCGCGCCAATATTTCTCATCTGAAAATTTTTCTGAACTTAAATCTAAACTTGGCACCAGATAAGAAGATTTTGAAATCCATATATCAAACTCTTTTTTTAGAAGACTAGCCTTTTCTTGAGAAATAGAATGTGCCCATAAAGGCAAAAAGGATGCAGCTGTTTTATCAAGCAGATGTTTGTTATCAACTAAATCAATCGAATGATAAAGGTGAGTCTGATTGCTATAAAATTTTTCAAAAGCTTGAGACTGAATATCTAGATAACCTTTTATTTCAGGCAGGTAGTCCTCAAATTGATCAAAAGTTTCAAGCAAAAAAATTAAGTCCTTATTCGCTCTGTATAAAATACTATTGATACCAATGTCAGCGATCTTAAATGAAGAAATCTTGTATAACTTTTCTTGATCATAGTTACTTTTTTTAAACTCTTTTAAAAGAGCGAAGTAAGCATCATAGTCATCTTTTGATGGCCTATATGCTGGATCAATATGCTCTAAATCTTTTCGCTCATAGGGGATTAAGTCCTCTAGAGGGACTCTTTTAAGAGGATCATCCCACTCTACACTATTATCTCTACCCGTTTCCCACGGGTGAAACGATGCTATGAGTCCGGTATTATTTGGGTCTCTCTTAGTATGATACCAACGATGATACTGAATGATCTGAGGAATAAATTTTTCAATATATTGTCTCGCTAAATCCTTATTTTTACAAAACTCATAAGCAAGCCTAATACATGTTGCTAAAACTGGAGGTTGGGTGATTCCTGATGTAGCGATCTCTGAGCCATACTCCCAAATATCTGGTCCTGGAAAATATGTATCAGATGCATGATGGAATAATATATGAGGAATTTTTCCAGTATGGCATTGGCCTTTTAAAAGCGTTTCAATCTCAGTCCAAGCTCTTTGTTCATCAAATGTGATCCACCCCAGTAAGATAAAACATGAATCCCAATTCCATTGAAAAGGATATAAAAGACGCGTGGGAACGGTATAGCACTCATCTATTGTATTATCTCTAAGCACTTTCTGGGCTGAAGATGAAATATTTTCTTCACTATACATAGATCAAAAATACATCATTACAGATTGATGTGAAATAGTTTAGCATTTTTAATTATTTGAAGTTGTTAGGCTGACTAGTATTTTAGAGCCTTAATAGATTTTGAGACGCAAAGTGACAAATGATAGTTTTTAGAATTCTTAAACTAGAGCTTACGTAAACCCTAGAAATAATTTCTAAATTTATATTGTAGCTATGAGTTGCTTTTGTCTATATATATCCGAATAAATATGTGTTTGTTTATAGTTTTTTCTATATAGAAATAATTGAGTAAGTTTTTATCAATACTGAAGGAAGGATAAAAAATGGCCGTTGAGAAAATGGAAAATACAAGAGGATGCCCAGTGACAGGAGCTGGCGGGGTAGCTGCTGCGGGTAGTGGTCGACGCAACAAAGACTGGTGGCCTCAAATGTTAAATCTCAATGTTCTAAGACAACACTCAAGCCTTTCTAACCCTATGGGGCACAATTATAATTATGCAGAAGAATTTAAATCATTAGATTTAAAAGCGCTAAAAAAAGACCTGCATGATCTGATGACAGACAGCCAAGATTGGTGGCCAGCTGATTATGGCCACTATGGCCCCTTTTTTATTCGTATGGCATGGCACGTTGCAGGAACGTACAGATCAAGTGACGGCCGTGCAGGCGCAGGGCAAGGATTACAAAGATTTGCACCGACAAATAGTTGGCCTGACAATGCTAACTTAGATAAAGCGCGACGTTTACTTTGGCCGTTAAAGCAAAAATATGGGCGTAAAATTTCATGGGCAGATCTTTTTATTTTATGTGGAAATATTGCCCATGAATCAATGGGCTTTAAAACATTTGGATTTGGCGGTGGACGCGATGATGTGTGGGAACCTGCAGAAGACATATATTGGGGCGAAGAAGCTGAATGGCTTGGCAATACTATTCGCTATAAAGGCGCAAGAGAAGAAAATGGCCACGATGCTTTAGAGATGCCTTTGGCAGCTGTTCACATGGGGCTTATCTATGTGAATCCAGAAGGCCCTAACGGAAATCCTGATCCTTTAGAATCAGCTAAGGATATACGTATATCATTTGGCCGTATGGCGATGAATGATGAAGAAACCGTAGCATTAATTGCTGGAGGCCACACGTTTGGAAAGGCTCACGGAGCTGGCCCTGAGGCGCATGTCGGTAAAGAACCAAATGCCACACCACTTGAAGCCCAAGGCTTTGGATGGGAAAGCGATTACAAAACGGGTAAAGGCGTTGATACAATTACCAGTGGTCTTGAAGGTGCATGGACACCAAACCCAGTTAAATGGGACACAGGATATTTTGACATGTTGTTTGGATATGAATGGGAGCTTGTAAAAAGTCCCGCAGGTGCTCATCAATGGGCTGCAAAAGATTTAGCTAACGATAATCACGCTCCAGAAGTTGATGGCTCAAACAAAAAAGTTCCTATCATGATGGCGACAACAGATATTGCACTCATAAGAGATCCTGAATATTTAAAAGTCTCAAAAAAATTCCACGAAGATCATGAATATTTTGCCGATGCATATGCTCGTGCTTGGTATAAACTAACACACCGCGACATGGGACCTATTAAGCGCTATTTAGGGGCTGATGTTCCGAACCAGACACTAATCTGGCAAGACCCTTTACCTGAGTATGAAGGTAACGTTGTTAATACTTCAGATATCGCTGAGCTTAAAAAACAAATCTTAAATTCTGAAATTTCTATTTCTGATTTAGTCTACACAGCTTGGTCTTCTGCGTCTTCTTTCCGCAACTCTGATAAACGCGGCGGGGCAAATGGCGCACGCATTCGTCTTGCACCACAAAAAAGCTGGCAAGCCAATGACACTGAACAAGTGACAAAGACTATCTCAGCTCTTGAAGCCATTCAAAAAGAAAGCGGTAAGAATGTCTCTATTGCAGACCTGATTATTCTTGGGGGATGCGCCGCGATCGAAAAAGCAGCGCAAGATGCTGGTTATAATATTACAGTCCCGTTTCACCCAGGAAGAGTTGATGCAACCGAAGAGCATACAGATATTGAAAGCTTTGAAACGCTAGAACCAGAAACAGATGGATTTAGAAATTTTGCAAAAACTATTTATACGGTTTCTGCAGAAGAACTTCTCGTTGATCGAGCGCATCTTTTAAATTTAACAGCCCCTGAAATGACTGTTTTAATTGGTGGTATGCGCGTTCTCGGCGCAAACTATAAAGACGAAAAGCATGGAGTATTCACAGATCGTGTAGGTCAATTGACGAATGATTTCTTTGTAAATTTACTCGATATGGATACAGAATGGAAATGTGTATGTCCAGATGAACAAGGATTTGTTGGAACTGATCGTAAAACAGGCGAAAAGAAATGGACTGCTAGCCGCGTTGATTTAATTTTTGGTCACAATCACGAGTTACGAGCCTTATCAGAAGTGTATGCACAAGATGATGCAAAAGAAAAATTTATTCAAGATTTTGTGGCTGCTTGGACTAAGGTCATGGACGCTGATCGTTTCGATTTAAACCCTGTTTACTCAGATTAGTTGCACCTAAAATTTATATACCTAAATCAGCAAAAGAATTAAAAAAGATAAACTTGCAAAAATTAGATTTTTAAGAAGCGATGAAAAAGAAATTTGAAATTCTTGGAAGGTTAAATTATTTTCTTTTTTCGTAGAATTTTCTTTAAGTTTTTCTTCTAAAAAATCAATCGTATCTTAATTCTGTCGCTTTCCCTCTAAAGATATAATAAGCAAGAGCTTGGCTTTCGATTGATGCAAATCCGTCAAAAAATGTCTATGGAGCAATTAGGATCTCATATAGGAGTTCGTTACCAACAAGCGCAAAAGTATGAAACTGGGAAATGTAAAATATCTCCTATGAAGCTTGCAATATGTGCCAAGATTTTTGGAGTCGATATAAGTTATTTTTACTATGGCAAGCAAGCTAAAGAAGGTAAGTATGATAAAATTATTTTAAGTATTGCAAACGAAGTTGCTGAGCTACCAACACCAGAATTAAAAAAGTCCGTGTTTTCTATAGCGAAGCAAATTAATCAATGTGCAAAATAAAATAATTTTTAGCTTTGAATAGAGAAAAATCTTTTAAAATAGCTACTTCCTAAGCCTCAGTAGATTTTAAATTATAACCGTTTGATTTTAATAATTATGAAGCTGAGAAGACGAACGTTCTGCCCCCATTTATGCCCCAAGTTTTTTTATTAAAAACGTTCTAAATATATAAAATTTAAACTTCTAAATCTCTTGAGAAATAAATTTAATTGCATCAAACATAAATTCATTTATTGCAAGCAGACAAACCGTCAAGAAGATTGACAACTCCCATGGAATATCAATTACAAATCGAATAATAAACGCCGTAACAGCATAGCTGTAAATTGATAAAATAATCAAATACGGTAACATATCTGAATAATTATAAAAGCCAAAGCTTAAACAAATCCAAAAAGGTAAAAATATAATCAGAGATATTAGTGAAGCCCAATTATTTGTTGTAACAAGTTTAATAAATTTCTGCCCTCTCTTTAAAATTTTACAAAATAAATAAGCAAAAAATATAGCAACTAAAAAACTAATAAGAAACTTTGCTGCATACAAAAAAACTAAAAACTTTCAACCTAAGCTAATGAGTGATTGATCATCATTATACATGTACGGAATCGTGAGAAGAGTAAAAATGAAATTAAGAAAAACAATAACAAAAGAAAAAACCATTGATTTCTTATTATCATCGAAATAGTTAATTCCGCTTTTCATGAAAAGAGAGATTTCAAACGTACCAATAAATTTAGATGAATAGTTTTTTTTCATTTTAGAGACCTATAATAAAAAAACCCGAATATAAATTCGAGTTTTATAGTTACATTGCTCGAGCTGTTTTAGCGAGGCGGACTAATTGAACAAATTCAGATCTATAGCCAAATTCGTCATCTCCCTTGCTTTTACGAGCAATATTAATGATGTTGTCATAAGTCATATCACCTGTATATTTTCCACCTTTTAAAGTTTGAGCAAAACTAGCCACTGCTATTGAAAAAGCTATATCCTGACTAATAGCATCATCACTATTGAGAAGAGTCTGTATAGAGCCCTGATAATCTGTTTGTTTAACAGAAATAGTCATTAAATTCGACTTTGATTCCTTGGGTAACTTGTAACGAATTTTCAAAAATGCAAATTCCTGATTTAAATCATCATTCTCTAAAAGTTTTTTCTCATTTTTGTAACGCAAGGAATCAATAGTCGAGGCTTTACTACCTACTGGCGTAAATTCATATATGGCCGTAACCTTATGTCCTGCACCAATATCACCTGCATCAACTTTATCATTATTAAAATCTTCCCTTTTTAAAGCGCGCGTTTCGTAGCCAACAAGACGATATTCTGAGACAGTCTGGGGGTTAAACTCAACTTGCAATTTCACATCTTTTGCAATTGGAAATAATGTTGAGCTTGCTTCTTCAACAAGCACTTTTCTTGCTTCACTTAGTGTATCGATATAAGCAGCAACGCCATTTCCATTTTGTGCAAGAGTTTGCATCAAATGATCATTGTAATTTCCTCTACCAAATCCAAAAACGGATAAAAAGACACCAGATTCACGCTTGCGCTCTACAAAATCTTTTAATTCTTTTTGATCGGTAATACCTACATTAAAATCACCATCGGTTGCTATGATTACTCTGTTAACAGCGTTTTCGTCAAAATTTTGTTCGGCAAGCTGGTACGCAAGGTTAATACCTGCAGCGCCTGCCGTAGATCCTCCTGCACTTAAGCTATCAAGAGCTGCATAAATTTTGGCCTTATTGTCCGCGCTCGTTGGTTCTAAAACCGCTCCCGCTGCTCCCGCATAAACAACAATAGAGATCTTATCATCTTGATTCATAGTATCGATAAGCATTTTTAATGAGTTAACGAGTAAGGGTAATTTATTGGGATTGTTCATTGAACCTGAGACATCGATTAAAAACACCAAGTTGCTTTTGGGTTTATCTGTTTCAATATCAAAACCTTTAATACCTATATGCATAAGCTTTTTACCTTCCGACCATGGACTATCAACGATTGTCACAGTTGGTTTAAAAGGTTGGTCGCGTGTTTCTGGCAAGGGGTAATTATAATCAAAATAATTAACCATCTCTTCAATTCGGACAGAACTTTTTTGTGGCAAAACTCCCCTATTAAGAGAACTGCGCACAAAACTATACGAACTTGTATCAACATCTATAGAAAAAGTAGATACTGGTTTTTCAGAAACAAGATGAATTGGATTTGTTTCAAAATCTTCAAATTTATCACGCCCTTCGTCTTTATAATAATCTGGTAAAGTATCAATATTATGAGATTCCATCACAGGGGCTGAAAGACTTCTACTAGAAATAGCATCAGAGGAGTTAGCACCAACACTAAATTCAACAGCGTTCAGTTCAGCTGCCGTTGTTCTTTGCTCTTCTTTTTTTAGAATTTTTCCAATTCCTAAATTAAAACTAGGCGTAGTTACATTTTGTGCAATATTTGAAAAATTATTAGATTTACTTCTACCCGTAAAATCATCCGGGTTATTTAAGTAAGTTGTTATAACAGGAGCAGTAAAAACAGCGAGAGCAACAGCTGTTACTAAACCACCATATATTAACTTTGTACGCGTCTTTTTTTCCATCGAATTTATCCTCTTTTTAGGTTTGGTCTTACCTATAAGACGACCCAAAAATGATAATCCTTGGAAATTTTTATATTTT
>JBCCKS010000047.1:0-10933 GCA_039027295.1 Pseudomonadota bacterium | reverse complement strand
GCTCACCCTTTGCCAATAGTGGATTGGTAGTCACTGTGGAGCCGGAAGACACCGCCGGGCACCGGCACGAACACGGGGTGCTTGCGGGCGTAGCCATGCAGAAAGCGCTTGAAGTTTCGGCGTGAGTGCCCATATAAAATGATTACCATCATCGTCTTTTTGTAATGTACTTATAGGAAGACGTGCAGATGCTAGTGTTTCTCTGGTAATGATACTGACTTTGTCGCTTAATAAATTGGTATTTGTTTCCTTTGGCAGTGTAATGACAATATCAGCGCCTTTATCGTGCTTTCTTACAAGAGATAATTTTCCACCTAACGGTAGTACAGATTTATTTTGATCATAAAGAATGACATTTTGATGTAATTCAAATTTTTTGTAGCTGTCATCTGAAACAGCTGCAAAAGCCAAGTCTTGTTTATCTGAAAATGTAACACTTAAATCTTGTGTAATCACGAGTGGGCCGTAATGAACACTTACAACTTTATATCTTTTATTGTTATCAATAATTGAAGACGTAATTTGTGCATCGCGCGTAAAAATGTACAAAAGAATAGAAATGAAAACCGCAACAATCAATATAAGCGGAATATAGATTTTTAGGTTATTCATGGCTTAAGAGCGTAAGAAAAGGTGAACTTCGCTTGTTTCCGCTTCAGGATTAGGTGCATAAGACATATCGATTTGATCTAAAGGGACACCAAACTGAGTTAAGGTTCTCAAAACTTTTTCTGCACTTCTTCTTGCGCGTGTACTTTCAATCGCTTGTTGCGCTGTATTACCAGTTGTTGGATGAACAGCAATGAGTTCAAAACGTGCATTAGGGAAGCGATTAAGTGCCTCTTGTACGGCAGCATAAATTGGCTGTTCATAATTCACGTTTGGGCGATCAAATTTTATTTTTGCAAGTGGTCGGGGACTGTAGCTAGCAGGAGGGGGAGGAGCTACAGCTGCGGGTGCAGCAAGAGTTATATCTCTTGGCGGTGTAATCATGTTTGGTGGCTGCATTGCTGTTGGAACAGCCAATGGTGTTGTAGGCATCTGTGTCACAGGAGCAGGAGCTTGTGGCATACCAGAGAATTCGAGTAAGTCACTAATTGGGGCTTGAGAAAATGGATTATTTGCTAGGCTTCCACCATAGAAATCTCCGTTTGATACAGCAAGAGCGATTGTACGTAGGTTATTTCTTTCTGTTGCAAGATAAGCATTTGTTCGTGATATATCATCGTTTACTTCATTCAGTAATCTGTCGATACTCACAATAGAAGCGCTGATTTTATCTTCCAGCTTTGTAAGCCTGACATGATCCTCTTCAACGGCTCCAGATAAATTGAAGGTAGATCTTGTTGTGTCTAATAAATAAGACGCTCTTGATGCAGTATCAGCAATTTCAACCGCAAGTGTATTTAAGTCAGCAACGTTATTTGCAAGATTTTCTAAATTACTTTGAGCCACGTCAAGTTTTTGCACCATTCTTGGATTACCGGGTGTTGTTCCCGATTGTAGCTGTGTACTTATTGTCGCAATGCTTGCATAATAACCAGCTGCCAAGTTTCTTCCTTCTGCACCAATTCCATTTAATTTGTCTGATAAAAGTGACAACGTAGAATTAAGGGCAAATAAATCTTTATTGAGTTGATCAACTCTTTGACCAACAACTGTACCAGTACCATCGAAAAATGCGGCATTTGCGATATCTTGAGCTAAGATTTCAGGAGCACGTAAAGGTCCAGTTTCTACGGGAGTTAACGGTCCAGAATTGGTTGGCATAGTCTTGTTAGTAATCACTAAAACAGGTTTTTGATTCATATCAGCCTGTGCATGTGAATCCGTTGGGCAAAGAATCCATAAGCTAAAGGTAAAAATACATATACTCTTAATATGTAAGTCTTTGAAAAATATATTTAATTTCTTCATATAATGAATTCCGAAACGTCTAAGCCAAAACCTTAAAATATATACATATTTAGTAAATTATCAGATTAAGTCGCATGAAAATTGATCTTCTGTCAAGTTAAAGAAAAATCTACCAAAAATTGATGCATGATAACTTTTTCTCTCATTTTTTTTGCTTTAACTATTGCTAAAAAAAACGAAAAGCAGTAGTGTCCAATAAATAGTTCATTCTATTTTCATAATGCGCCCGTAGCTCAACTGGATAGAGTGCCTGACTACGGATCAGGAGGTTGGGGGTTCGAATCCTCCCGGGCGCGCCATTTTATCTTTCAAACTTTTAATATTCCTAAAATTAAGCGATAATGTAATTAGGATTAATAATCTTAACTACTTATATGAAAATTCTTATTTCATTAGCTTTATTTATGTTGTGCAAATTCAGTTTTGTAACAGCTTCTTATGCCCAAGACAATTTTGGCTCAGATGTTACTGAAGAGAACATCCAAAGCCCAAATATTAGAGTTATTATGTTTTACTCTCAAAATTGTCCTATCTGTGAAATTTTAAGGCCAAAATTTTATGAGGCCCTTGCGGCTATAAACCAAGACAGTTTGGATATAATTATTTTCGATTTCACAACAAATGAAAGCCTAGAAAATACTAAAAACTTTGCCGAAGAAGAGCAACTTCAAGATATTTTAAGGCAATTTGGTACAAAAACTGGGTTTATAACCATTATTAACAAAGAAGGGGAAATTATAGAAAGAATTACGCAAAATGATGATGTTGTAGAGATTACGGAAAAACTTTTAGCTGCAACTTTAGATAATTAAGACTTTCTTTTGAATTATTCTTAAATTTTCTAAAACTGGTATCATTTTGTTAACTATTTTCTATGAAAATATAATGATAACAGACTGTTATATGAAAATTTCTGAAATTCAAATTGAGTAAAAATACTTTGGGGCAAAAATGAAAAATGATGATCAACAGGTAGTAGAACCTGGCTTAGTTTTAGAAGAAGACTTTGTCGTTGAAAACGACTCAGTGAGCGAAGTGTGGCCTGAAGAATTGAACGAAGAGTCTAGTCAAGACGAGGTGATAGAACCCGAGATTATAGAAGTTTCTGAGCCTACTTTTGTTGATAATACAGAAGATGAGGAAATCGAGTTTGTTGTTCACGATGACATTGGGGATGTCGTAGAGAATACTGGTACAAGCGTTGCCAATATTGGCAATCGAGGTATTGCAGGTGTTGGTGAAAATAAAAAGAGAATAGGTGATCAGCTTGTAGAAATGGGAGTGATCACAGCGGATCAGCTTAACGTCGCCTTACAAGAGAAAAAACTCTCAGGTAAAATGATTGGTGAGGTTTTAGTTGATCTTGGTTTCATTGATGCTGAAACATTAAGTAGTTATTTGGCTCAAGCCTCGGGCTTTCAAACATTCGATCCTAAAAACACAATTTTAGATGGAAAGGCTTTGGAGCTTATTGAAAAACCATTGGCTGTAAAGCATTCTATTTTGCCAGTCTCAATTAATGGGGATGATTTACTTGTTGCAATGGCAGATCCTTATGATGTTGTTGCTCTCGACATTCTTAAAAAACATATTCCTAAAAATCTTAAGGTTAAACCGATTGTTGGTACGCCAAAAGTTCTCTCGGACGCAATTGACGCTGCCTATGGTAATGCGAGTACGGTTAACGCAATTTTAAAGGAGTTAGAAGGTAAAAATCCTGATGACTTAGACGAACTTACAGAATTATCAGAAGAAGAAGCGTATAGCCATCCACTGGTAAGGCTAGTGAATGCCTTGATTTTTGAAGCTGTGAAGGTTGGCGCTTCGGACTTGCACTTTGAGCCAGAAGAAAACTTTGTTCGTTTGCGTTACAGGAAAGATGGAGTTCTTTCAACTGTACAAATTCTCCATAAGCAGCACTGGAATGGTATTTCTCAACGTATAAAATTAATGGCAAGCTTAAATATTGCCGATAAGCTAACGCCGCAAGATGGTCGTATTCGTATGACAGTTGGTGGCCATGAAGTTGATTTTAGGGTTTCGTCCTTGCCAACAGTTCATGGTGAAAACATTGTTATGCGTGTTCTGGATAAGCAATCCAGTATTATGCCTTTATCAAAATTAGGCTTTAGTGAAGAAAACAGAAAAAGAATTGAACGTGCTCAGAAAAAACCAGAAGGTATTATAATTGTTACAGGTCCCACGGGAAGTGGTAAAACAACATCACTTTACTCTATGTTGAATGAAATCAATACTGTTGATGTGAATATTCAAACATTGGAAGATCCAGTTGAGTATTCATTGCCAATGATCCGTCAAACACCTGTGAAAGAAGGCGTTTTGGAATTTGCAGATGGTATACGTGCTCTATTAAGGCAAGATCCTGACATTATCTTTATTGGAGAGATCCGTGATAAATTAACAGCGGAAATGGCATTACAGGCCGCTATGACGGGGCACCAAGTTTATACAACACTCCACACAAATGATTCATTTGGCGCGTTACCGCGTTTATTCGACTTAGGCATGGTTCCTGGAATGGTCGCAGGAAATATCATTTCTGTTTTTGCTCAAAGACTAACAAGAACACTTTGTGATAACTGTAAAGAACCACACACAACAACAGAAGAGGAAATGAAGATTCTTGGTATAGACGAGCCCGCTGAGATTTTCAAAGCACGCCAAGGTGGATGTCAAATGTGCGATGGTCAAGGCTATAAGGGGCGTTGTGCGCTCGCTGAAATTCTTTTGTTTGATGAAGATATGGATGAGGTCGTTGCTAAGAAAGGATCAAAAGGAGAAATAAAAAGACTGGCGGTCTCAAAAGGATTTAAGTCTATGAAAGATGATGCTATATTGAAAATTCTAGAAGGAAAAACAACCTTCGAAGCAGTTTCTAAAGTTGTCGACATCTCGGCTGATTAACCTAATTCAGTTTGGTTTGAATGGTAAGCAGATTTAAATATAAAGCGATCAAAGCAAATGGACAGCCTGTGCGTGGCGTCTTAACCGCGGCTAATCAAAATGACCTATATTCACAGCTCCAGATGGCAAATATGGAGCTTGTTTCTTGCTCCGAAATTAAAGAGAAAAAATCACTCAACATAGACCTTTTAAAGAAAGTCAAAGTTCGTGAGCTAATCCAATTCTTTGTGAATTTAAAACAAATGCAAGGCGCTGGTATTGGTATTTTAGAGGCCATAGCCGATTTACGTGATACGGCTGATAATAATGTATTCAAAGATATTTTATCGGAAATGTATAAAGACATTACTGAAGGTAGTTCTTTATCAGAGGCGATGGCACGTCATCCAAAAGTATTTAAAACGATTCATGTTTCCCTCATGTCGGCAGGGGAAGAAAATGGTGATATTGAAGCTTCCTGTGATCAGTTAGTTATATATTTAAAATGGCTAGACGCTATGCAGACAAGGGTTCGAAAAGCTACACGCTATCCTATTATACTATTGGTTGTAGTGGTGGCGACTGTTGCCGTGATGATGGGTAAAGTTGTTCCACAAATCGTTGGTTTCTTAGAGAATATGGACCAAGATCTTCCATTTTTAACAACATCACTTATCGCGACTTCCGAATTCTTTGTGAATTACTTTTGGTACATTCTGTTAACTCCTGTTGCTTTGTATGTGGGGGTTCGTATTTTTATGAAATACTCTGAGAAATTCTCATACCAAATTGATTCCTTAATGCTTAGAATGCCTGTAATGGGTGTTGTCATAAGAAAAATTAGTATTGCCCGTTTTGCCCAAACATTTAGTGCGCTTTTTGCTGGCGGTATTGAAATTATTAAAGCTTTGAGAGCTGCGTCTCAAACAGCAAATAATATGGTGCTAAAGGATGCTCTTAATGATGTTGAAATCTTTGTAAAACAAGGAGATCCTATCTCTGTTGCTTTAAATAAGTCGGGACAGTTTCCCTCAATGGTTGTTCGAATGGTTAAAGTCGGTGAAGAATCGGGTAATTTGTCAGAGGTTTTGGATCAAGTGGCTGAATTTTATACAAATGACGTTGATGAAGAGGTCCAGAAAGTTATCACGATGATTGAGCCTTCCCTCACAGCTGTGCTTGGTGTTATGATATTATGGATTGCGGCTGGAGTATTTGGCCCGATTTATTCAACTATAGGAAACGTAACAGGTTTTTAAAGGGGCCGCTTTGTCATTACTATCTTCTTCTAGATGTATCTTGTTAATGGGTGATGAAGGCCTGCAAGTTTTTAATGCAGGTTCGATAGGAACAAAACTTGTAGAATTTGTGCCGTGGTCAAATGAAGACTTTATAGACACTGTTCAAAGACTTATTCAAAAGAAATGCGGGAAAAAACCTGTTGTCATTTTAAATGACATGGTTGAACAGCATTACCGAAAAGAGCGTATTGCTGACGTCAATATGGCTGATCGAAAAAGTATTTTGCAAAATAGACTAAATTTTGCTTTTCCTAATTATCGTGTTCGTGCGGCATTAAAGCTAAATAAAAAGCTCAACCCCGGCGCTGAAGGTACAAAAGAAACCCCATATCTTTTTGCAGCTATTCCTAAATCTGATGCATTTAATAAAACAATGAATGCAGTTTTTCAATCAGGAGCACCAATTGTTGGCTTTTATCTTCTTCCTGTCGAAGCAACTGCATTAGTCAACGAGTTATCAAATAAATATCACAAATCAAAAACTGAAAAGAAATCACATTGGTCAATCTTTTTAGGACAGCAACATAATGGCGGTTTAAGGCAAGTTGTTACAAAAGGCGGTGAGCTTGCTCTTACTAGGATGACGCCCATTGTTGATACTGATGTAGAGCCAGCTCTATGGTCTCGAGAGTTATCTGAAGAGCTTACATCAACAATGAGTTATCTTGCACGCTTTGGGTATAAAAAAGAAGATGGCTTAAGTATTTTTATTACTGCGAATGATGAATGTAACGATACGTTACTCCAACTCATTAATATTGATGCTGATATAAATATCCTTTCAGTTCACGAAGTTGCAAAAACTTTAGGGGCAAAGGTTGGAAAACACGCTGAGCCTAGATACACAGATCCTCTTTATGCATCTTATATAGGTAAGAAAAAGAAATTTATACTGCCCATGCAATCAGATGCGATAGAGCAGTATGTTAAACCAAGAAAAATTGCTTCATTTGTTTTAGGAGCAGCATTATTAGCAGTTCTTTATACAGGATATACTGCGTTTACAAGCTGGACTGAAGCCTCACAAGTAAATGAAGATATTTCAATCACAAAGCAACAATTACAAACGCAAGAAAATGAATATAATCGTCAAATTTCAAGGAGCAAAGAGATGGGCTTTGATTTTCTTGTTGTAGAAGGGGCATTGAATAACCACAAAAAATTACAAAGAGAAAAATTAGAACCTATTCCTGTCGTTAAAGAAATAGGAAGATCTTTAGGGATTGACCTAGAGATCGAAAAAATTGCAATTAAAGCTGTTGAAAATAAGCCGTCTGAAGACGATTTTTCTTACCGTTCTGATGAGCCAGATCCTTTTATGCCCAAATCTTTTGAGGCAGTTGTAACACTAAAATTTCCAAGTGATGTTGTACCTGAAGTAGGAGTTCGTGAAGTTGAAAGCTTAGCAAGCCGATTGCGTGAAAACTTGCCCGATTATCAAATAGATATTTTAAAACAAGTCGCAGATTTAAGTTACACAGGAAACTTTGTTGGCGGCGTAAACGATTTTGCTAATCAAAATAACGAAACAGAGCAAGATTTCAATGCAGAGATTAGAATTAGTGAGAGGCCACAATGATAAGAATTATTGGCTTACAAAAAGTTTTATTTATAACAATTCTGATTGCACTGGCGGGATCTCTTTTCTTCTATGAAAGCACTATTCTTTCGTCTCAAATAAATGATTCTCAAAGGGATTTAAGAAGACAAAAAGCTGAACTGTCTACAATGACAAAAAATACTCAGAAATTGTCAAAAGGAATTGAGCTTTTTCAAAATGAACGAGAAGTCTTTCAAGCCATTGAAGATAGCGGTTTCTTCGATGTTCAAAATAGAATTGAAGCTCGTGAAAAGTTAGAAGCTATGCGAGTAGAAAGCAGATTGTTATTTGCGCGATATAACATTAAACCTGCTGAGGTCATTGCATTAGAAGAATTGGAAGGATCTGGCTATAGCATGTTGAGCAGTGATATATCTTTTGATTTAGGCGCAATTGATGATAGCGATATTTATAGTTATATTTATCTTCTGAATCATGGTTTTCCTGGAGAGTTTTCAATTACAAGTTTGGATATTGTTAAGGAACAAAATGTAACGCAGCCGCTATTAAGAAATATTGGTGTAAGGGCTCAATTTGATCCTCTTGTCAAAGCGACAATGAACGTGAAATGGCGTACAATGGTTAAAAATGAAATTATTCAATCACAGCAGCAATAGGAGAAAGAAATGAAATTATTACTTTTTATTTTTTCATTGCTGTTATTCAACCAGCCATCTTTAGCTCAAATGCAAGAAAAGGTGTCTGATGAATCTTCGTCAATTGAGTTAGAGGAAGGATCGGAAGAATTAGAAACATTGGAAGCTGTACCTCCCGAATTTATTTCACGGACACAAAATCCTATTATTGAAGAGATGCTTGCTAAGGCGAAAAAATCCTTGGATATTCCGTACCCTCCAATTATGCCCTCCCTGTTTTTCAACAATCAAGAATTAGCCTTATTGGATGATGCGCGTTTGGGTTTTGATGCTAGGGCAGCGACAGACTCAGAGTTAGCAAGAGCGCAGAGTGGTAGAAGCGTTAGAAAAGGTCCGAGGGAAATATCTTTAGCAGGTATTGTGTATTCTTCATCGAATGATTGGGCGATATGGCTGAATGATCAAAAAATTACCCCAAATAGAATACCTCCTGAAATTTTGGATATTGATGTTAGTAAGGATAGTATAAAAATTAGATGGTACGACGCTTTTACAAATCAGATTTTCCCTATAAAACTTAGAACATATCAACGTTTTAATATTGATACTCGAATATTTCTTCCAGGGTAAATATGACAAAGCCAATACTTGAGGTAGTAGATGTATCTGCAGGCTATAAAAATAAGCGTGTGATAGATAGTATTTCTTTTGAAATTCAAGAAGGTGAAATTTTTGGCTTAATCGGTCTGAATGGCGCAGGAAAAACAACACTTATAAAAAATATTCTGGGCCTACGTTCTCCAGATGAGGGAAAGATTAATCACTATGGAAAAGAAAACATATCTTTCCTACCAGAAAGATTTGCACCACCCTGGTTTTTAAGTGGGTTTCAATTTTTGCAATTTTCCCAAAGACTTTATAAAAAAACGATATCGTTAGAAGAGGCCCAAGAAGCGGCCCAGCTCATTTCATTGGATCCCGATGCTCTTAAAAGAGATGTAAAAACATACTCAAAGGGCATGCGTCAAAAATTAGGATTGCTTGCCACAATTAAAAGTGATTCTAAACTGCTTATTTTAGACGAACCCATGAGCGGGCTTGACCCAAAAGCAAGACAAGAAATTAAGAAATTAATTAAAAATGCAAAGCAAAAAAAGCAATCTGTCTTAATGAGCTCTCATATCTTATCTGATGTTTCTGAACTTTGTGATAAAGTTGCGGTTATTCATCAGGGCATTCGTTTATTCTTAGGAACGCCCGATCAAATGAAAAAACAGGGCGGAAATGACAATTTGGAGGAAGCTTTCCTAAATCTTATTAGTAAAAAAGTAGCTTAAATGAAAAACATTTCTGATATCATATAAGTCTGATATAATTTTGTAAAATTGAGCAAAACGTTATGAATAAAAAATTACTGATTACTTCAACATTAATGATGACTTTGGTTGCGCCACACCTATATGCGCAAGATACCCAATTCCAAGGATTAACTGCTGATGAAAGAATGGAGCTTGAGCGCCAAAGAATTCTCGAAGAGGATGATATTATCCCGCCTCAGCAAGAAGAATCTCAGGCACAGGTAGAAGCAACATTAAATGGTGATATCATAAGTCCTATACCTGCAACGCCTGAAGCACCTTCACAAGAAATTTTATCAGAGCCTATTCCAAATTCAGGTTTATTTTATGATGCAGACGCGTTTGTCTCGCGTTCAGATTTAGGAACAGAAACTGCTCCTCGTGAAGTTGATCCCCTCTTTGAACCAGCATCTAGGTTTGTTGTTGTGCGTAAATCAGCTGAACCCGACAGCTATCGTGCACAGGTTGTCGCAGCTCAGAGAGCTTTACAGCTGGGTCGTTATACATCTGCCCTTGAAATTTATGAAAGTCTTCATAGAAAAAGCCCAAATGATATGCGAGTTATGTCTGGTTTGGCTGTAGCTCAGCAAAAAAGTGGATTTACAGAATCTGCTATAGCAACATATGAAGCTATATTGGATCGAGACCCCCACAATGTAGATGCAACTGTCAATATGTTGGGTTTACTTTCAGATCAGTTCCCTTCAGTGGCTTTTAGAAAATTATCAAACCTCTGGGAAAAGAACTCAAAAAATCCTGCTGTAGCTGCACAGCTAGGTTTAATTAGTGCTGAATTAGGAAATATAGATGATGCTATGAGATATCTTGGTGTAGCTGCAAGTATTGAGCCCAACAATGCAGACCACTTTTATAATATGGCAGTGATTATTGACCGAAGTGGAAATGTAAAACAAGCGATAGACCTATATGAAAAAGCACTCCAAACAGATATTTCTTATAATGCAGGGCGTTCAATTCCACGCGACTTAGTCTATGACCGTTTAGCGAATTTAAGACGCATGTAAATTGGATTATTTCCTACTCTTTATATCAATTTTTCAATTCATTCTTTTTATTTTTGCTGGAGCTTCTATGGGAAGTTTTGCATCAGCGATAATTTATAGAGAGATAAATAATTTATCTTACTTTTATAGTAAGGGGGCTGCGGCGCGTTCTTTTTGTCCTCATTGTAAAACGCAACTTAAGTTCGCTGATTTAATTCCTCTTTTATCATATGTTTTGCAAAAAGGTCGATGC
>JBCCKS010000046.1:0-11485 GCA_039027295.1 Pseudomonadota bacterium | reverse complement strand
GTTGCGGGGCCCATTTAAGGTCTCTAAATCAAATTCTTTAAACCAAATCATGTGTATTTTGTAGCATGCAACCTTTTGAAAAACAGCGATTATTTTATTGACATAATAAAATAATTTATATTATAACCCCTCACATGGGACAACAAATTTTGTATGCACATCCGGACGCGTTACATGGCAGATCAAGATCTAGCCATCAAGTGAGTTCAACAATTATCAGTTTTCAGGCTGATGTTATTCGTGTGAAAGGAACAGAGCGCCGCAATGAGATGAGCTTGCGTGTTATGAAAGATGGCTGTGAAGAAACAATTTTAGGAAGCTTTACGCATGCGATGCATGTTGAGGAAGGTCAATCTTATACTTTTCGTTGTAAGCCGAACAATAAGCCATCTGGTGAAGTCTCTAAATGGCGTTTAACAACAAAACCCGCTCTTGTTGCTTAATTACAAAAACGTTTCAGATATAATTTCCGCTGTTTTTAAACGATTTTCTACATGTTGACCGCTATTATTTTTTGTCCATGTTGATGACAACGTCGCTCTGATACATGCAATCATCAAAATCTTTTTTTCGTCATAGCCGGTAATCTTTGAAAGCTGATCTACGCGTCTTTTTATCACTTTAACATCACGGGTGAGGTGGTAATCTAACGGGTTGATAAAACAATTTGCTAAATCATATTCTTTTGGTCCAACAATATTTTTAGGATCAATTAACAGCCAGCCGCGTTCACGACTAAGCATTATATTTTCATGATGCACATCGCCATGTAAGTATTGGTAGTCACCATTTTCTTCTAAAATTTGTTGCGCGTAGCTTGCTGTGGTTTTGATGATATCTTTTGCATCGTTTCGGTGTGCCTCATCAGTGAGAGGCTTCACATAGTCTATAAAAAAATTTTGCCCTTCTTCTTTAGAAACTTTTTTCATTTTGTGATGAATATTTTTAACAATAGTTCCTAAAATTTTAGTTGCCTCTTCATCACGATCACTATCGACTAAAGTTTTTAATTCGGGCCCATCGACATATTCAATCAGGCAAGCATATGGGTCGTAATGATATACTTTAATAGCGCTTTGGCCGTCGCAGGCTTGTAAAAAATCAGGGCCTTCAGCTTCAAATTGGCAGCCTTTTTCACTGTAGATTTTAAGAACAGATTTTTTACCTTGGAAATTGGCGAGATAAAGATTGCTTGTCTCAGTTTGTGTCAGGGGCTCAAGATTAGAAAGGCACCATAGATCAGAATAATGATCACGTTTTATTCTGTCAGATCTGTCCATAGATCCTTCATACGGTTCAAGAATCCGCTACTTTCAGGGGAATATTTCTTTCCGTCTTTACCGCTTAAATCTTTATCAAGCTCGTTCATAATTTTCTTTTGTTTTGAGCTTAAGTTCACAGGCGTTTCAACAAAGATTTCAATGTACATATCGCCTGCTTTATCAGAGCGCATGACCGGCATTCCTTTTTCTTTCAAACGGAATTGCTGACCTGTTTGCGTTCCTCCAGGGACTTTGACTTTTGTCGTCTTACCTTCGATTGTGGGAACTTCGATCTCGCCGCCTAATGTAGCTTTTGTCATGGCAATTGGGACACGGCAATAGAGGTTTGCGCCATCACGTTTGAAAAACTTATGCGGTTTCACATTCACGAGGATATATAGATCACCTGCTGGGCCGCCGCGCGCGCCGGCTTCACCTTCGCCGCTTAAGCGGATACGTCTGCCAGCTTCAATGCCTTTAGGCACATTAATTTTAAGCGTTTTTTCTTTTTGGATAAGTCCAGACCCGCCACATTTTTTACATGGGTTTTTAACGATTTGTCCGATTCCCCCGCACGTGCCACAAGTCTTTTCAATTGTAAAAAATCCTTGTTGTGCGCGTATTCGACCCGCTCCATCACATGTTGGACAGGTTTCAGGCTGTCCGCCGCCCTCTACGCCTGTGCCTTTACAGGCATCACAAGTTGTTTGAACAGGGATCGTAATGTTTTTTTCTAATCCTTTGTAGGCGTCTTCAAGGCTAATATCCATGCCATATTGGATATCTGCGCCGCGCGTTGTGCGGTTTCCGCCTGCGCCGCCGCCCATGAAGTCACCAAACATATCTTCAAAAATATCTGAGAAATTTCCTGCACCTGCAAACCCGCCGCCAAATGGATTGCCGCCGCCTGCGCCGCCACCCATGGAACCATCAAAGGCAGCAGACCCAAAACGGTCATAGGCTGCTCGCTTTTGTTCATCTTTTAAAACATCATAGGCTTCATTGACTTCTTTGAATTTGGCTTCGGCCTCTTTATCATCCTTATTTTGGTCAGGGTGATATTTCATCGCCTGCTTGCGATAGGCACGCTTAATCTCTGCTGCGTCAGCGTTTTTTTGAACTCCTAAAATTTCATAGAAATCTTTAGACATTTAATTTAAAGAGAATTTAAAAATTCCCATATCCTCATTTGCAAAATTAACACTATCAATCTTAACACCATTTCTTAATTTAAAAAACTGATCAAGATGCGATGTTGCCGCGTAGCAGCTTTTAATCCCAATTTCTATAGCGGCCTTTTTTATTTGCTCACATAAATCAAAGCCTAGTTTTTTAAATCGGTAATCAGGGTGAACATACAGACTACCTAGCCACGGAGAATACTCACGAAGCTTTTGAGGGATTTCATCTCCTAAACCCCATTCCTCTCTTAACTGGATTGTACCAATACAGTCTTGAGAATCATTCATAGCAATAAGAATAATATCTAGTTTATCTTTATTACATCCTTGTTCAGCAAAAGATGTAGATCGTTCAATATCCCATCCTTCGTGCCTGTCCCATTCTTGCCAATACCACTTGGCAACAGTGGGAAGGTGATGAGGGTGATCTGCTAAATATTCAATTTCGTACGACATCTATAAAAGAGAAGCGCGATAGGGGGAACCGCGCTTCGTCCCGTTATAATTTAAGCAGATTTTTTATCGTCTTTGTCGTCGACAACTTCTGCGTCAATGACATCATCGTCTTCTAAAGTCATTTCTTCTTCAACGACTTCTGCATCAGGTGTGCCATCTTCTGTTGCGCCTTCCGCTGAGGCTTCTTCCTGTTGCTTACGATAAATCATCTCACCTAAGGCCATAGATTTTTGCATTAATTCATCTGTTTTGGCTTTGATATTCTCGCCTGATGAATCTACATCATCTAAAAGTGATTTGAGATCAGCAATCGATGCTTCAATATCCTTCTTTGTGTCTTCAGGCACATCTGCGCCTAAATCTTCAAGGCTTGTTTGCGTTTGATGGATAAGAGATTCGGCTTGGTTGCGCGCTTCAACGCTTTCACGGCGTTTTTTATCCGTATCGGCGTTGGTTTCTGCATCTTTTACCATTTTTTCGATATCATCATCAGATAGACCGCCACTGGCTTGGATTTGAATCTGCTGTTCTTTTCCTGTTGCCTTATCTTTCGCAGACACCTGGACGATACCATTAGCATCAATATCAAATGTCACTTCGATTTGCGGCATACCGCGCGGGGCGGCAGGAATTCCAACCAAATCAAACTGGCCGAGTGGTTTATTGTCGGCCGCCATTTCACGCTCACCTTGGAAAACACGAATAGTCACAGCGGACTGATTATCCTCAGCTGTTGAGAAAACTTGGCTCTTTTTCGTTGGAATTGTTGTATTACGCTCAATCAGGCGTGTGAACACGCCGCCGAGCGTTTCAATCCCTAAAGACAGAGGCGTCACATCTAAAAGAAGAACGTCTTTTACATCGCCTTGTAGAACACCGCCTTGAATTGCCGCACCATCAGCAACAACTTCATCAGGGTTCACGCCTTTATGAGGCTCTTTGCCAAAGAAGTCTTTTACTGTTTCAACAATCTTAGGCATACGTGTCATACCACCGACCATGATCACATCATCAATGTCAGAGGCTTTTACGCCTGCATCTTTCAATGCTGCTTTCACTGGGTCTAATGTGCGTTTCACTAAGTCATCGACAAGACTTTCTAGCTTGGCACGTGATAGCTTGATGTTTAAGTGTTTCGGGCCAGATGCATCGGCAGTCACGAACGGTAAGTTCACTTCTGTTTGTGATGCGCTTGAAAGCTCGATTTTGGCTTTTTCTGCGGCTTCTTTCAGACGCTGTAGAGCCAATTTATCGTTGCGTAGATCAATGCCTTGCTCTTTTTTAAACTCATCGGCTAAGTAATCAATGATACGCAGGTCAAAGTCTTCACCACCAAGGAATGTATCCCCGTTTGTGGACTTTACTTCAAAAACACCATCGCCAATCTCAAGGACGGACACATCGAATGTACCCCCACCAAGGTCGTAGACAACGATTGTGACTGTTGATTTTTTATCAAGACCGTAGGCAAGCGCGGCGGCCGTTGGCTCGTTAATAATACGAAGCACTTCTAAGCCTGCAATTTTACCAGCATCTTTTGTCGCCTGACGTTGTGAGTCGTTAAAGTATGCGGGAACGGTAATCACTGCTTGGTCTACTGTTTCACCAAGGTAGCTTTCCGCTGTTTCCTTCATCTTTTGCAAGATCATCGCTGAAATTTGTGACGGCGCCATTTTTTCACCCTCAATTTCAACCCACGCATCACCATTATCACCTTCAACAATGTTGAAAGGGGCTTTGCTCTTCATATCTTGAACATCATCTTCGCTAAAGCGGCGACCAATTAGACGCTTAATCGCAAAGACTGTATTTTCAGGGTTCGTCACAGCCTGACGTTTTGCTGG
This sequence comes from Pseudomonadota bacterium, assembly GCA_039027295.1. Lineage (GTDB taxonomy): Bacteria > Pseudomonadota > Alphaproteobacteria > Micavibrionales > Micavibrionaceae. The sequence continues at coordinate 6,742 of JBCCKS010000046.1, read as the reverse complement.
CTGACCTACAAGGCGCTCATCATCTTTTGTAAAAGCAACCATGGAGGGCGTTGTACGCGCACCTTCTGAATTTTCAATAACTTTGGGTTCTTTACCGTCCATGACGGCTACACAAGAATTTGTTGTACCTAAATCGATACCTATGACTTTACTCATATTGTTTCTCCTTTAATAAGCAAGATTAATAGCTATTTACGTTGAAAGTTCAACCGCAAAAGCCAGTTTATTCATAAGAGCCCGTTTCTCACAGCACCCTTACATTCAAAAAATATCAAAATTGAGTCTTAAAATGCAAGAGATAAGATTAAAATCCTATAAACTTTTATGAATTTTTTGTGATTTTAAGCTTCTTGGTCGATATTTGTGCCGGGATCTTTTGGTTCGGGCGCGGGAGCGGCGCCGCCTTCCTCTGCTTTAGCAATTCCAACCTTGGCGGCTCTTAATAAACGATCATTGATAATATAGCCTGGCTCCACGACTTGGATGATTGTTCCTGCCTCTTTCCCAGGGAAAGGCGCTTCAAACATTACTTCATGGAAATTCGCATCAAAGGCTTCATCCATCGGGCTAATCTTTTTAATCCCGTTGCGATCAAAGACGGCCATCAATTCACTTTCCATGGCTTCAATGCCTTCAATAACTTTTTTGACGCGGTCATCAGATTTTGCTTCATCGGGGATAGATTGAATAGCGCGTCCAAAATTATCTGAGAAATCAAGCAAGTCTTTGGCAAATTTCGAAATAGCATATTTACCGGCATCTTCACGATCTTTTAAGGCACGGCGGCGGGTATTCTCTGCATCGGCAAGCGCACGCATTGTGCGGTCTTTATTTTCGGCTAATTCTTTTTCAAGGCGCGCAATATGATCTTCTGGGTTCAGGCTTGTTTCTTTTAAGGCATCCTCTAATGGGCTGCTCTCATCTAAATTCACAACATTTTCTTCTGGAGTATGCTGATCAGCACTTTCAGAATTTTGATTCATCTGATCTTCGGGTTTATTGGGTGTGTTTTCATTCATCATGGACGTCTTTATAAAACAATATCGTGGCGGGTTACAAATATTTTTAAAGGTACAGAGCGATCTTCAATACCTTGCGGTCCAGAATAGGCGCGAACCGCAGGAATTTCACCTAAAGGCGCATAGCCTTTTTCTTCAATTAATCCGCTTAATCGTCCATTTGCGTCATTAAAATAAAACACTTTATTTGAGGGCTGTTTATTCAGGCTGCGTAAATTTTCAACGGGTGATAAGGAATAGCGCATTGCAAAATCATTTACGGCTTTAGATAAATCATCACTACTTAAGGCCATAGGGACTTGTAAGGCCACAACTGATTCCCCACCAAAATTCACCATAAGTGAGCTATTCTCATCGGGCTTAAAAACTATTTGTGTATCGGCTTCTAACATCACTCTATTCGGCCCGCGTTTAATAAAGTAAGTGTCTCTTACGCCGCCATTACTAAAACGAATTTCTTTAATATTGCGTCTTTGAATATCATCTAAATTGACAACGACAACTGAACTCGCGGCTTTATAAGATTGATTACAATCATAAGCGACATTTTGTGTTTCAATCGGCGCTACTCTGTAGCTATCAACTTTGATATCAAGGTAGTTATTATCAACAAACTTCGCTTCATATTGTAAAGGCGAGACTGTAAAGCAGCCTGTTGTTGTATCAGGAATTCTCATCAAGATTCCAAACTGATTATCACTCATATAATCATAGCGTACTGTTGAAAGAAGAACTTCATCGGGAACAATCTCATTATTATCTTCCATCGCCGCTTTACGATTGGCTTCTATAATTTCAAGAGCTTCATTCGTTACGTTTGTACCTGGAGCAATAAAAATTTGAGAATCTTGTGCCTGCGTCGCTAGAGGCAAAAATAATATGAATAAAAGAATGAAATATTTCATAAAAACCATTTTACCCCATATCATTGAAAGTGCAATCGATCCCATCAAACTATAAGCAATCTATAATGAGCGAATGCGCTGGCTTAAGATTTCAGCCATGTAATTCACGCTTGGGATGATTTTCGCGTAATTTAAGCGCATCGGGCCAATAACTCCGATAGCACCGACAACATCATTTTGTGAATCGTGATAGGGGCTCAAAATTAAAGAATGCCCTGTTCCCTCAAAAATGGAATTTTCTGAGCCAATATAAATTTTAACGCCATTGGCTTGGTCGGCTTCTTCTAATAAACGGGAAACTGTTTCTTGTGCTTCTAATTGGTCAAATAACCCTCGCGCCATCTCTAAATCATTGCCTAATGATTGATCCAATAATTGCGACTGGCCTTTAACAATTAATTTTCCATCATCTGTTTGTTTGGCAATGCCGGATGCAACAACGCGTTGAGTAATAGCACTTAACTCAGAACGAACAGCTTGCATTTCTTGTTCTAAAATCTTTTGCATATCAGCCATGGTGCGGCCATGTAATTTTTCAGATAAAAAATTACCAGCTTCCCGCAACATGTCAGGCGTTGTGCCTAGATCAATCGGCATAATTCGATTTTCAACTGATCCATCATTTGAGATGATAATCACCAAAGCTTGTTCTGATGAGAGTGATACAAACTCTACGTGATGAATTTTTTTATTAGATTGTTTAGGCGCGATAACAAGCCCCGCGCTCTGTGATAATTGCGAAAGCTGCGAACTCGCATTCTCTAAAATAGATTCAACAGATGAATTTTCATCTGAACATTGTTCTTCTAAGGCTGCGCGTTCTGTTTCATTTAAGCCACCAACTTCTAAAATACCGTCAACAAAATAGCGAAGGCCCATATCGGTTGGTAGCCGCCCGGCAGAGATATGCGGGGCTTTTAATAAACCCATAAACTCTAAATCCTGCATCACATTGCGGATTGTTGCCGCTGATAAGTCAATCGTTCTGGATAGTGTGCGTGAGCCTACAGGCTGACCATCGGCGATAAAGCTTTCTACAATCTGGCCAAAAATTGTTCTGGCTCTATCATCTAAATCGGCAAAGTTATTATTTTTCATAGCGCATATTATAAATATTTTGAAAAAATTGACAATTATTCCCTGCAAATTTACTCTGCGGACCAAATCATAGAGGAGATAATAATGCAGCGCCCTTCAGGACGATCAAATGATCAACTAAGACAAATCGAACTTATTCCCGGTTATTCTAAACATGCGGAAGGCTCGTGTTTGGCTAAATTCGGTGATACTCACGTTTTATGTACGGCGAGTATTGAAGAAAAAGTCCCGGGTTGGATGCGCAATTCTGGTAAAGGCTGGGTGACAGGCGAATATGGAATGCTTCCGCGTTCAACCAATAGCCGCATGGACCGTGAAGCCGCACGGGGGAAACAATCTGGCCGTACGCAGGAAATCCAACGCCTGATTGGTCGTGCTTTACGAAGCGTTGTTGATTTAGAAGCGCTCGGCGAAAGGCAAATTAAACTTGATTGCGATGTTATTCAGGCTGATGGTGGAACAAGAACAGCCTCTGTCACGGGCGCTTATGTTGCTCTTCATTTGGCATGTCAGCATTTGATCGATTTAAAATTGATTGAAACCATGCCTTTAAAGGATACAGTTGCGGCTATTTCATGTGGCGTGTACCAAGGGCACTCAGTGTTAGATCTGGATTATGATGAAGACTCTTCTGCTGAAACAGATGCAAACTTTGTGATTACGGGGAAAGGCGGCATTGTAGAAATTCAGGGGACTGCAGAGCAAGACCCATTTAGCGAAGTACAATTTCAAGAATTGTTAGATTTGGCAAAGCAAGGGTGTTCCACTTTAAAAACTTATCAAGATAAGATTTTAGGTCTTTAGAAGTGATGTTTGATACGCTTTTATTGGCAACTCATAATCGCGGTAAGGTTGATGAATTTCAAACGATGCTTGCGCCGATTGGGATAGAGTTAAAATCTGCTCATGATTTTGATTTACCTGAACCTGAGGAAACCGAGAGCACATTTACAGGCAACGCGTTGTTAAAGGCGCGGCACGCTGTCCAAAAGACCGGACTTCCATCTTTGGCTGATGATAGCGGTCTATCGATTGATGCACTTGATGGCGCGCCTGGCATTCATTCTGCCCGCTGGGCTGTCAATGAGGCAGGCGAGCGCGATTTTTCGATGGCAATGGAAAAGGTCAACCAAGAAATAGGCGACATCGATGGAACGCAAACAGCTTACTTCACAGCAGTTCTGGCGCTAGTTTTTCCGGATGGTAGAGAAGAGATATTTGAAGGGCGCGTTGATGGAACATTGTGCTGGCCAGCAAGAGGCGATAAAGGCTTTGGCTATGATCCGATTTTTATCCCCCAAGGGCATGATATAACGTTTGGCGAAATGGGTGCCGATTTTAAACACAAAATAAGTCACCGCGCGCTTGCCGTTGAAAAATTTGAAGCCTACTTAAAATCGCATGGCTAGTCAGATGAAATCTGAACGGGTTGGCCTTTATATTCATTGGCCATTTTGTGAAGCCAAATGCCCATATTGCGATTTTAATTCCCATGTGTCTGACAGTATTGATCATGATCAATGGTTACAAGCTTATTTGAATGAGCTTGATTATATTGTCTCACAAACAAACCAAAGAAATTTAGTCTCTATTTTCTTCGGCGGAGGAACGCCCTCATTAATGAGGCCTCACGTTGTTAAAGCGCTTATTAATAAAGCATATGAGATTTGGTCGCCTAGACAAGATATTGAAATTACATTAGAGGCTAACCCCACATCTATTGAAGCTCAAAAGTTTAAAGATTTTAAAAGTGCTGGAGTGAACCGTGTCTCAATTGGCGTTCAGTCATTTGATGATGAGCAGTTAAATTTTCTAGGGCGAAAACATTCTTCTGTGGAAGCGATTGAAGCTTTAACTCTTGCGAATAAAATTTTTGGCTCAGTCAGTTTTGATTTGATGTATGCGCTACCTGATCAAAGTGTTCCTCAATGGGAAGCGCAGTTAAAAAACGCATTACCTTACATCAATGATCATCTTTCGCTTTATCAGCTTACAATAGAGCCTAAAACGCCTTTCTTTACGCAGCATCAAAGGGGTGATTTCCAAATCCCACCTCAAGATCAGGCGGCTGATTTTTATTCTGTCACTCAAGAGATTATGAATGATTTTGGAATGCCTGCTTACGAAGTCTCTAATCACGCAAAAGACGGGCGGCAATCTGCTCATAATGGCGTTTACTGGGCATATGATGATTATATTGGGATAGGGCCAGGCGCTCACGGGCGCGTATCAAAAGATGGACAAAAATTTGCAACCCGCACGAGAAGAGCGCCTGAAATTTGGCTTCAAAAATCCTTAAATGAAGGTCATGGTTATCATAATTTTGAAGCGATCACACACGAAGATCAGTTTATCGAAATGGTGATGATGGGTTTGAGAGTAAAAAAAGGTATCCACCTTCAAACCATATCTCAAAAAACAGGCATTCAATTTTTGGACTATATCTCAGAAAACAAAATCATATCTATGGTAGAAGAAGGGTTCATTACATATGATCAGAAGAAAATTATCCCTACCGCAAAAGGCTCTGCATGCTTGAACAGTCTAATAAGCTATTTGTTACTGCAATAAAATACTTAAAAAATCGCCGACGGATTTATTATTAATGTTGATAACGCCGTTTTCGTCTAAGGTGATTTCACAAAGATGCGTTTCTTGTTTTTCATTGTAATCACAGAATGAATTCATGAGGTTAATTTGCTTTGAAAAAGACATTAATGTGTTTTTGTATGGCGAACTTAAATCATCTCTCTTTAACTCTCGCCGAATAATCTCGTATGCTTTGTTTACGCCTTTTGCGTTAATGTCTAATGTCCCTGTTGTCGCAAGGGGAGACCGATCAGAGGCTCTTAAGTTCGAGTCAATTTCAATGTCATAGAAGTTATTCCTCATATTTAAATCTGATATCCGTAATGATGTTCCAAAGCGCGCCATTTTTGAAGGAAGCAAGCTAAGGCTTTTTACAAAGTTAAAAAGTTCAACAGCAGTGAGTTGCTGATTTCTAAATTTTTGCTGTAGAGCAAGAGATAGATCCCGGTAAGGTAATGAGTTTAAGTCTAGGTCAATTTCTACCTGCTGTGGTAATAGATCAATAGAATCTTTTTTAATTTTCTTTCTATCAAGCCCGCGATAACCAAATTGAAAACTTTGATCAAGAATTTCAGTATCAATTTTTTCGAGGCGATATTCTAAAGTCGCTGATCCAAAATCTGCGAAAGAATCAATGTCATTGATGGCGGCTTTTAAAACAAACTCACCATAATTTTGAAAATTTAATAGGCCGGATTGTTTTCCAAGGGATGGAAACGCCATATCTGTTTGATCTGTAAAAACTCTGATATGGCCTATGAGAACTTGTGCTTGGTTGATTGATCCCAGAGAAATCTTTTTTAAATTTAACTCCATAGGGCCGGTTACACGTGAGCCTAGCTCTTTTAAATTTCCAGTTAAGGAAAAATCTCTGATTTCTATAGCGCGATCATTTGCTTCATCTTCAAATCTTACATTTTCATGATTGATTTTAAATTTTACAAAATTTTTGATCCGCTCATTCCAAACGCCAGAAAAATTTTGTTTTCCAATTGAAAGCTTTTCAATAATTTTTCCATTTGGCCGTGTCCTTAAAATAGGGGTAGGTAATGCAATCGACATTGTAAACTAAATAGGATTACTTTTAGGGACAACATTTACAGTTGTTTGTCCAAATTTTAGCTGAGTAAT
>JBCCKS010000045.1:0-11487 GCA_039027295.1 Pseudomonadota bacterium | reverse complement strand
TTAACAAACGCAATTTTTTTCATAAATCTATGTTTAACAGGGTTTTCGAAACGATTATTTTACTTTTATGATATAGTATTAAAGAAAAGTGATTACCATTTTTAACAAATGGAGGGGTTTCAAATGGTTGATGTGGTTGGTGCGATCAATTCGCGCGCATCTATTAATACGGCTGTAAGCGCTGGTGAACGTCTTAAACAAAATGCTGAATTTGACATTCAGATTGAACAAAATGCTGTCAATCGCTCTCCTGCTCAAAATATAACTGCTGAGACACGAGTAGACCCTGCTGCGCCTATTACAAGCACACCGCTTGCTAATCCTGAATCTACAGGCATTATTTCAGATACTATTCGTGGAACACGATTAGATATTTCTGCTTAATTTAGTAAATTTACTGAAATGCAACTTCATCGAAAGATCGTAACTTTCGGCTATGAAGTTTTGTGGGGCCAATATCGCGCAAGATCTCCATGGCTCTAAAACCAATTTGAAGATGTTGTTCAACACGTTTCCTATAAAAACTATCTGCCATACCTGGTAATTTTAATTTTCCGTGAAGTGGTTTATCACTCACACATAATAATGTTCCATAAGGAACACGAAAACGAAATCCATTGGCAGCAATTGTTCCAGACTCCATATCGAGAGCAATCGCGCGGCTTTGTGAAAATCTTTGGTTCTGTCGAATAGACGGTCTTAATTCCCAATTACGATCATCCACTGTTGCAACCGTTCCTGTGCGCATCACTTTTTTCACATCATGTCCTTCCATAGAGGTGACTTCACGAACAGCCTGCTCTAGAGAGAGTTGAATTTCTGATAGAGCCGGCAAGGGAATACTTGGATGAAGATCATGAAATAACACATTATCGGAGCGTAAATATCCATGCGCCAAAACATAGTCCCCTAACTCTTGAGAATTTCTTAGACCAGCACAATGTCCCAGCATGAGCCATGCATGGGGGCGAAGCACCGCAACATGATCTGTTATTGTTTTTGCGTTCGAAGGCCCAACGCCTATGTTGATCATTGTAATACCGCAGCCCTTGTCACGCTTTAAATGATAGGCTGGCATTTGTGGTAAACGGCTTGCCTCATCAGGCATAACAAAATCTTCATAGCCGTTAGACCCAACCAGGTCTTTTGACATCTCAATAAATTTATCAATATAAAATTGATAGTTCGTATACAGAATGTAGTTTTGAAAATGCTCAGCATTCGTTCCCGTATAGTGACGAAGGCGCATCAAACTTAAATCAATTCGGGGTGCAGGAAATAAAGCGAGAGGTCTTGCCTGCCCCTCTTTTGGAACATAGGTCGCATTAGGAATTTCATCATCTAATTTTTCCAAATCTGGCTGATCAAATAAAGATGGAAGTGCTTCAACCTGTTCTATCGATAAATCTTTTTCCAAATGAAATTCAGACCCCAGCGCAAAATGAATAGGTATAGGGGTATCGCTCAATCCCACCTCAACAGGCACATCATGATTTTTGATTAAGTGATCAATTTGTTCATGAATATAGCCTGAAAAAATATCAGGCCGCGTCAGTGTTGTTTGATAGACACCTGGCCTTGATACAAAACCGTATGATAAACGACTATCAGGGGCGTGGCCTTTAAATCCAGTGCTCGGTACTTCAATTTTCACATAAGGATAAAAACCACTGACTTTTTTCTTCGGAATATCGCCATTTGAAAAGGCTTCAAATGCTTCTTGAAGGAACTCTATTTGCTGCTGATAAACATCTCGAATATTTTGGATTGTCGCTTCAGGATCTCGAAATCTTTGGACTTTCACTTTTGGAGTAGAATTCATACGCTATTATCTCGTAAATTCGTGAAAATTCAATGAATTATCAGGAAATCACTAACGATAAAGCCTAATGAACAACACTCATTAATGTTTTGGAGAATTCTTCAGCGCTAAATGGGCTTAAATCTTCGATTTTCTCGCCAACGCCTATGGCATGAATAGGAAGACCAAATTTTTCTGCGAGAGCAACAACGATACCCCCTTTGGCTGACCCATCAAGCTTGGTGACAACCAAACCGGTCACATCAACAACCTCTTTAAATTTTTCAACCTGAGAGATCGCATTTTGACCTGTTGTTGAATCAAGAACCAAAAGTACTGCGTGAGGCGCACTCTCATCTTGTTTTTTAATAACACGGATAATTTTTGCAAGCTCTTCCATGAGGTTTGCTTTATTTTGTAAACGACCAGCCGTATCAATTATCAATAGATCAATATCCTCTTGCTTGGCTTGTTCAATGGCTTCGTAAGCCACCGCCCCTGCATCGGCGCCTATATCTTTTTTAATGAGAGGAACATGAGCACGTTTTGCCCATACATCCAATTGCTCAACAGCTGCCGCGCGAAATGTATCGCCAGCAGCAATCATCACTTTCTTATGCTGTTTCATATGGTAGTCATGCGCGAGTTTACCAATCGTGGTTGTCTTCCCTGCGCCATTCACACCACAAACGAGCATAATAAAAGGTTTTTTATCAGACACTTCAATATCAAGAGGGTTAGCAACAGGGGCTAATATTGTTGAAATTTGAGAGGCTAAATTTTTTCTCACCTCATTCGAAGAGACTTCCTTATCAAATTTTTCTTTTGAAAAATCAGCAACTAATTTTGCTGACGTTGTTGGGCCAATATCAGCCATAATCAAAATCTCTTCTAATTCTTCCAGAGCATCATCGTCTAAACGACGTTTTGTAAATGCTCCAGTAATATTGTCACCGAGCTTTGACGATGATTTTGATAGCCCTTTGGTCAGACGGGATAACCATCCGCCTTCAGATGACTGATCATCACGTAATTTTTCCTGATCCGCCTCTAAACTAGGTGTGTGTGCAGGAGCAGGCTGTCTTTCCAACTCATTAACAATCTCTTTTGAGGTTTCCTGCATGCTGCGTTTGGTGTCAGCATCAATGTCGGAGTCATATTCTACAGGGGGTTCAATTTCAGGATCATTTTTATGGTGAAGCAATCGGTTATCGTGATGTTCACGTTCCTGATCACCTTCATTTTTTTTCTTACGCCAAAAAACCATTTATATAACCGTTCCTAAAAGTGATTGTCCCTCTATAGCATGAGTTCTCACTTGCGCCAAGCTTCCAACAGGACGCTCTTGGTCAAGCTTCACTTCTAAGAAATGCTCTGTGCGGCCAATATTTCCTTTTTCAACAATGACTTGATGCGTTGCGCTTTCTCTTTTTTTCAACAAAGATTGGACTTGCTGTTTTCCTTTTTCTCGCAGTAGTGCGGCGCGCTCTTTACGCACAGGATGCGGCACTTGTTTATTGGCAGGTATTTTTGCAGCCGGTGTGCCTTCCCTTTCTGAATAAGGAAAGACATGCAAAAAAGCTAGATCACACTCATCAACGATATCGAGTGTGTTTTGAAACATCTCATCCGTTTCGGTTGGAAAGCCTGCGATAATATCAGCACCAAAAACTATATCGGGGCGATAGCTTCTGGCGCGCTCACACATATAAATAGCATCTTGCCTTAAATGGCGGCGTTTCATACGCTTTAAAATCATATCATCGCCAGCTTGCAAACTCATGTGCAGATGTGGCATAAGGCGCGGCTCTTCTGCAATGAGTCGCCAGAGATCATGGTCAATCTCGACAGGGTCGAGGGAGGATAAGCGCAAACGTGGTAATTCTGGCACCAGCGCAAGAACGCGGCGGATCATCTGACCTAAACTAGGATTGCCAGGTAAATCCGCCCCATAAGACGTAACATCAACGCCAGTAAAAACAATTTCGTTATAACCAGCCTCAACAAGCTTTCGAACCTGATCCGTAATTTCACCAATCGGAACAGAGCGGGAATTACCACGCCCGTAAGGAATAATACAAAAAGTACATCGGTGATCGCAGCCATTTTGAACTTGAATGAATGCCCTCGCGTGCCCTTCAACCCCTTCAATCAGGTGACCAGCGGTTTCTTTCACAGACATAATATCATTGACAAGAACACGCGCCTCATCGGCACGTCCAGTCCATGTTTCTTCTTTTAACTTCAAATCGTTACCGATGATCTGATCAACCTCATCCATTTGTGAATAAGTTTGGGGATTAATCTGTGCAGAACAACCAGTGACAATAATTTTCGCATTCGGATTATCACGTCGTGCGCGGCGTATCGCTTGACGAGCCTGACGCTCTGCTTCCTTAGTTACAGCGCACGTATTAAAGATAATCGCATCATCCATACCCGCTTTTTTGGCATGGCTGCGCATTACCTCACTCTCATAAGTATTGAGGCGACAGCCAAATGTGACAAGTTCAGGCTCTTGCTTAGTCATAAACAAAGGATTTACAGAGATTTTGAAAGAAAATCAAAGAAATTAGTCAAGAAGAGAGGTCTCCCCTTCATAGACATAAGACACAGGGCCAGTCATGGAGATTTGGGCATCATCAGATGGCCAGTTGATAATGAGATCGCCGCCGTCCAGTGTTACGCGGACTTTACGGTCAACAAGGCCGCGGCGGATAGCCGCAACAGCCACGGCGCAAGCCCCTGAACCACATGCTTCGGTAATACCGCAGCCCCTCTCCCATATGCGCATGCGAATATGATCGCGAGAGAGGATTTCAATAAATTCAACATTAGTTTTATTGGGAAAAAGAGGATGGCTTTCAAATTGTCTCCCCACTTTTTCCACACGGCTATCCCCCCAGTTATGCGCAATATCATCCACAAAGAATACGCAATGAGGATTGCCTATATTTGCAGCCGCAGGATCATTTTCAAGCGGTAGATGATTGGTATCACATTCTTCAGATAATGGAATCTCATCCCATTTCAACTTAGGTACTCCCATTTCTACACGAACCTGATCCTCCCCATCACGCCAACAATTGAGAGAGCCGTTGAGTGTTTCCAGCACAATATGATCCATTTTTTCTTCGTGCATCATTACATCGGCCACGCATCGTGTTGCATTGCCGCATGCTTCAATCTCTGAGCCATCAGAGTTGATCAGGTGCAAAAATGGAATTTCCTGAAAATTCTTGGAATATTTAATCAAAACAACAAGATCACAGCCTATTCCCCGCTTGCGATCACTCATAAGGCGAACTTGCTCAGGGGTGAGTGTGATCCCCGTCTCCCGCCCATCAATAATGACGAAATCGTTCCCTAACCCATGCATTTTTAGAAAATATGTCATTTTTCCTGCATAACAGAAATATCTTGAAATCTGTATAGAATTTTTCTATATTATGAAAATGATAAGTTTCTTTAGAACAATTAAAGACGACGGACCGCTTATTTGGCTTACGGTTGCAACACCGTTTGCATTTCTCCCTGCAGCAATATTCTCGGTGGCAGAAAGTATTGGCCCTGAGCTAACAACATCCGACGGATCACACAGAATTGTATCACCTGACGGTGTCGAACAAATCGTAAGTGAAAGCGAAGGCATACTCTTTGATTTTGCAGAAGCCAATATTTATGCTTTAACACATACAAGAACTGAAGCTGAAGGTCCATTCGAAACCTCAAGCATTATTACCTCCAGTGAATTACTAAGTGATTTTAGTACTTACAGCACTCCGCAAGAAATTGAAGAAGCGATTGATGCTGGTTGCGAACAAGCAAAAGAAATAATGTCTCATAATCCTGAGGGAAATTTAGTATATTCAGTATTACCGGGTGGTTTTGATAGAAAGTTTAGAACAGCATCTACATTTCTTGAAAACAATTGCTTGTGATCTATGTTTAAAGATTTTTCATGGAAAAAAGGATTGTTGTATCTAGCTGGTGGCACTGGAGCTTTAGGTGTGGGTGGTGTAATTGGTTGGCTTGGAATACAAGTCGTCCAAGATGTTATGGAGGATCATAATCGCCGCTCAGCAGCGCAAGATGCTTTTGATACAGCTGTTGCCACACCGGAAGGTACATTAGATGTGCGAGTTGGACATTTCCATGCAGATTTGCATAGCGTTGGTGAATACGGAGAAGCTCAAGTCACCCATTATAGTTTTCAGACTGATGAGTATTTTCGAATTCTTCCCTATAATCAAAGAGAGCTTTTTAATACTATCTACCCCGGTGCAACAAAGGAAGAATTTGATTTGGCTACAGATCAAACAGCTATAGAAGTTCAAGATCGCGCCTGTATCGTAGCCTCTAATCTCTCGGCAATTGATAACATTCACGATGATGTAACAATTCGAACAAATTATTTAGCGCCTTACACCTCGGAAGATGAGTTTACAGTCGAATATATGAAGCTCATGGGAAGAAGCTTTTTAGCACATGGATGCAATCCATAAAGCTTGACATATTAGAATTCTCAGCCTATAACTCCCTTAAATTTAGCGAAATCTGTGTGTATTCAGTGTCTCGCGATACCCCCTAGTCGGCGAAGTTACGCTCACTGGGGTATTTCTTTTATTTAATCGTTCACACGATTAAATCTAGGCTCAGGGCCGTAAACGGCCTACGCCTGATAAAACTGATTAATGTGGCCGTAGCGGGTTTACCCGCCTGAGGCAAAAAAGGAAGCGAAAGCGACTATAAAAAATGTTTGACAATTTGAGCGATAAATTAGGCGGAATATTTGATAAGCTTCGCGGCAAAGGCCGCTTAAGCGAAGACGATGTGAATGCTGCCGCGCGTGAAATTCGCGTTGCTTTGCTTGAAGCTGATGTCGCCCTTCCTATCGTCAAAGATTTCATTGAAACCGTCAAAGAAAAAGCCATTGGCGCAGATGTCACAAAATCTGTGACCCCAGCGCAGCAAGTGATCAAAATCGTCCATGATGCGATGGTTGATATGCTGGGTGGTGATATCGCCGAACCGCTTAATATTGATGCCAAGCCGCCTGTCACAATTTTAATGGTTGGTCTTCAAGGCTCTGGTAAGACAACATCAACAGCCAAGATTTCAAAATTCTTAAAAGACAAACAAAACAAAAAAGTTTTGATGGCGTCATTAGATACCTATCGCCCAGCCGCGCAAGATCAACTTGCGGTTTTAGGAGAACAGACAGGGATCGATACGCTTGAAATTATAAAAGATCAAAAGCCTTTAGAAATTACAGATCGCGCCTTGAAGAAAGCCAAGCTGGAGGGATATGACATCCTTATGCTGGATACAGCCGGCCGGCTTGCCATTGATCAGGAATTAATGGATGAAGTCGCGGCAATTTCGAAAAAATCAAACCCTGCTGAGACACTCCTCGTCGTTGATGCGATGACAGGGCAAGATGCGGTCAACACATCAAAAGAATTTGATGAAAAAGTTGGCATCACAGGCATTATGATGACCCGTATTGATGGGGATGCACGCGGCGGTGCGGCCATGTCCATGCGCGGTGTGACAGGGAAGCCGATCAAGTTGATGGGTGTTGGCGAACAAGTCGATGCGATTGAGCCATTTTACCCTGACCGAATTGCAGGGCGTATCCTCGGCATGGGGGATGTTGTCTCCCTTGTTGAAAAGGCGCAAGAAAATATCGCCGAAGAAGAAGCCATGGAAATGGCAGAGAAGTTTAAAAAAGGTCAATTTGATTTCAACGATCTTTTAAAACAGCTTCGCCAGATGAATAAAATGGGCGGCGCAGGCGCGCTGATGAAAATGATGCCAGGCCTTGGCAACATGACCAAAGCCTTAGAAGGCAATTTAGATGAAAGCATCTTGAAAAAACAAGAAGCAATTATTTTATCTATGACAAAACAAGAGCGTGAAAAGCCGGCTCTGATGAATGCCTCACGCAAGAAACGTATCGCCGCGGGTTCGGGGACTGACGTGCCCACGATTAACAAACTGATTAAGCAACAACAGCAAATGCAGACCATGATGAAACGCATCAAAAAGATGGGCATGGGGAACATGATGAAGCAGATGAAAGGCCTTATGGGCGGCAAGGCTGATGAGCTTGAAATGATGGCGCAAAGCATGGATCCCGATGCGCTTGGGAAAGATATGGCAGGTTTAGGCGCGTCAGAAGGGCCATTAGGCCCGAACCCGTTTGATAATATGCCCACCGGCGCAGGTCTGCCGGGTTTAGGGGGAATGCGGGGTGCTATGCCAGGGATGGGTGCAGACCCCTTCCCCACACGGGGCGGCACAAAGAAAAAGCGCAAACCCCGCCCGAAGAAGGGGAAGCGCAAATGAGACTAGTAACTTCAAATGATTTTAATGATGTTTATGAAATCTATATGGATAAGAATAACAACCCTTATCTTCTTCATGAAATTTCTGATCAAGAAACATTCAAACCCATTTTTGACGGATTATTAAAACGTGATCAATTTTATGCCTATGAAATAGACAATGAAGTTGCCTGCATATGTGCTTGTGATTATGGTATTGCCAGAACTTCACACGTAGCTAGCCTGGGAACTCTCGCCTTTAAATCAAAATATCATGGTAAAGAGTATGCTCAAAAATTTATTCAAAGCATAGTAAATAATTTGCAAGAGCAAGGATTTAAAAGAATCGATCTGTGGGTTGAAGCAGACAATCCTAAAGCGCAAAAATTTTATAAAAAACTAGGCTTTAAAGAAGAAGCGCGGATTAAAAATTATTATAAGCGCGCTAACTATGATGACTATGTCGATGAAATCGTCATGGCAAAATTATTTTAAACTCATTAACGGACATTAGAAGGAGAAAAGAAATGGCACTAGCAATGAGATTATCAAGAGGCGGACGTAAAGCCCGTCCATTTTATCGTATCGTCGTAGCGGATAAACGTATGCCGCGTGATGGTCGTTACATCGAACGTTTAGGGACTTATAACCCCCTACTCGGCAAAGATGACGAAAACCGCGTAAAGTTGAATGAAGAGCGTATCAAGCATTGGCTTGGTGAAGGTGCAAAACCTTCAGAGCGTGTTGCAATCTTCTTAGGACAAGCCGGCATTATCCCAATGCCTGAGCAACCAAATCGTCCGAATAAATCAGCGCCTTCAGAAAAAACAAAAATGAAGTTAGCGGATAAAGAAGAGAAGTTAAAAGCGAAAGCTGAAGCAGAAGCTGCAGCTGCAGAAGAAGCAAAAGCCGAAGCTGAAGCCCCTGCCGAGGAAACCCCAGCAGAAGAGGCTCCTGCGCAAGAAGCAGCCGCTGAAGCACCAGCAGAGGAAGCAAAAACTGAAGACGCTCCTGCTGAAGAAGAGAAAAAAGACGCTTAATCTTATGACGGCCCCCGCTCAAAACTCTGAGCGTATATGCGTTGCAAAAATTGCAACAGCACATGGTGTGCGGGGGCTTGTCAAACTTCATGTCTTTGTCGAAGAGCTAACTATTTTAGACAAACCGCTCTTTAAAAATGAAGAGACAAACGAAACAATATCCCTGATATTAAAAAATAAAACAGCCAAACATTGGCTTGCTGAAATCAAAGGCGTTTCCGACCGAGATGCCGCAGAAAATTTACGCGGGACAGAGTTATATTTATCAAAATCTGATCTGCCAAAATTAGATGATGGTGAATTTTACCTTTCAGACTTAGTTGGATTTGAGGCTGTAGAAAACGATACTATCATAGGGAAAGTCATTGCGACTCATAATTTTGGTGCAGGCGATTTACTGGAAATTCAGCCACAAGGTGCGGAGAGTTTTTACCTGCCCTACTCCGACGAAACAATTTTAGAAATTACGGATGAACATTTAAAGATATCTATCCCTGAGGGTTTAAGGGAAAATTCATAATGAGTTATCACAATTTAGATTTTTCAACAGATGTTACACCCGTCATCGTAGACGGAATGACAGTTTATCCGGTTGAAGATTTTTACAGGATGACATTATTGTCTGGAGAATTATATAAGGCGTTCTTTCAAGCGGGATATCGCAACAATGTTTTACCTGTCGGCAGAACACAAGCAGGTGTATATGCAACAGCAAGAATTAATCACGACCTACAATTAACTCATGCATTTCGCAACACAACTTATATTCAACTTGATGATTATCTAGGATTAAGTCCGCGTAGCCATTATCATCACTCTCTATACAGCAGGATTAGAAAAAATCTTCTGGACCCAATTGGACATGAAGATGAAAAACGTATTCGTTTTGATCTTAAATTACCCGTAGAAACGGCTATTGAGTTCATGGAAGAAGATATTGAAGAAATTGGAGGAATTGATTTAAGCCTACTTGGAATGGGTGATAAAGGTCATATCGGCTTTAATGAGCGAGGCACCGCCTTTCATACGACTACGCATATTGCCGAGTTAGATGATGCAACCAAGGAACAAAATAAAAAAATGTTTGGTAAAAAAGGCAAATGCCCTGATCAAGCAGTTACCTTAGGTCATTCCAATATTTTCAACGGACGTGCCGCTATGGCAATGATTGCAGGTAAGAAAAAAGCAGATACAATGAAAAAGTTTTTACAGGGAGACATAACCGAAGACGTTCCTATTACAAATTTAAGACTTATGGCACAGGCGGGAAAACCAGTTATCATCGTTGCAGATAGAGCCGCCTTATCAAGATGTGATATATAATGACCGACGATAAACTCATATTACTAGCGCGATTTGATTTTCCTACAACAGCGCATATTGCTAAAACAATTTTGGAAAGCCACAACGTTCCCTGCTATGTTTTTGATGCTATGCATAGTGGTATGAATTGGGATATTAATGGCGCTACTCGGTTAATGGTTTTACAAAGCGATGAAGATAAAGCGCGGCAGCTATTAAAAGACGAGGATATAAATTTTGAGTAAGATTACATTTAATATCCTTACCCTTTTCCCAGAGATGTTTCCGGGAAGCCTTGGTCAGTCATTAGCCGGTAGAGCTTTAGAGCGTGGTGATTGGGATTTTCAAACAACCAATATTCGTGACTTTGCAAAAGATAATCATAAATCTGTCGATGACACACCCTATGGTGGCGGGGCCGGTATGGTGATGCGCGCCGATATTGTTGAAGAGGCTTTCTTATCAGTCCAAAAACCCGGTAGAAAAATCGTTTTATCGCCCCGGGGCAAAGTATTTAATCAAACTCTCGCAAAAGAATTATCGAGGGAAGAAAACATTACGTTTTTATGTGGACGTTACGAAGGCATCGACCAACGTGTTTTAGATGCACATGAATTTGAAGAAATCTCAATTGGTGATTATGTTCTAAGCGGCGGTGAGCCAGCAGCCCTTATTATGATGGATGCGATCATACGATTACTTCCAAACGTGATGGGAAACCAAGAGACTGAAGATAATGAGAGTTTTGGATCACATTTAAAGGGATTTTTAGAATATCCTCATTATACGCGCCCTGCTGAATGGACAGATTCAAATAGCGTTACTCACAATGTGCCTGAAGTTTTAAGGAACGGAAATCATGCTGATATTGAAAAATGGCGTGAGGAGCAAAGCCGAGAAATTACTAAGGTTACACGTCCCGATCTTTTAAAGTGATTGATAAATATAATTTATTATGTTAAAAAATATTGATGTTAAAAAGAGTATTTGATATAGCTGCATCTGGTGTAGGAAT
>JBCCKS010000044.1:0-11986 GCA_039027295.1 Pseudomonadota bacterium | reverse complement strand
TTTTTGTTATTGTGACGCCCTCTTGAAAGTATAAAAATCCGATGGAGGCTGTCGCGATTAGACCGCCAACAACCCAAAACGCATTTGTGACCACAAGCCCGCCCGAGCGCACCGCGTAAAAGTAAGCCAAATCAATAATCACGACCCCTATTCCGGCAATCGCAGCAAAAATAAGCCCGTTTGTTCCAAATTCAAATTTCAGGTCAGGATTAAAGGCAAGCTTATTAATACCAAAAGCAGCCAAGTGACCAGCTAATGCAACAAAAGTGAGGATCACAGTAAAAACAAAAGGATTAATAATTTCGCCCGCTGCTTTCACAGAGAAATTATAAAAAACTGTTCCTAAAACAGTAAGACTAGCGAGAAAAAACCAAATAAGCGACATTTAGGACGCTGAGTTATCAAATAAGCCAACTTTCATATCCTTGGCTTCATAAATAACTTTTCCATCAGCTTCTAATTTTCCGTCAGCCACGCCCATTACAAGTCTACGATTAATGAAGCGCTTAATATCAATGATATAACGAACTTTTTTTGTAGTTGGTAATACTTGGTCAGTAAACTTTAATTCACCCAGACCAAGCGCGCGCCCTGAACCGGGGGCACCTGTCCAACCGAGCCAGAATCCTGTTAACTGCCATAGCGCATCCAGACCTAAGCAGCCGGGCATAACAGGATCGCCTTGAAAGTGACACTCAAAGAACCAGAGATCGGGATTAATATCGAATTCTGCAATAATCTGACCTTTGCCATGCTCCCCACCATCCATTGAAATATGTGTAATGCGATCAAACATCAACATCGGAGGAAGCGGTAATTGCGCGTTTCCGGGACCAAAAAGGTTGCCTTTTCCGCACTCAATAATTTCTTCATAGGTGTAAGAAGATTTTTGTTCAAAAGTCATTTCTGGCTCTGCCTTTGCAATATTACTCATGAATAAGAGTCTTATCCTGCCTAGTGTATTGAATCAAGCATAGATGAAATTATCTGTATATTTTCCAAAACATTTTATTGACAGAATACTGATGCGTAATTTTATATTATCAGATATGTAATTTTTGAATAGTAATGCTTTGTAATATATGCCTCTAGACTTTGCAGATAAACAGACGCTTTTAGATCATTTTGGAAACCCTTTAGCGTGGTCCAACATGTATGATGATAAGTTTTCATGGATAAGAGGAGAAAACATAGAAGTGTACAGAGAGGAAAATTCTTTGAGACCGTTATTAGAAATGTTGGAAAACCCGATCAAGTGGTTATCACTCATAGCGGCTCAAGCGTAGAAC
Source organism: Pseudomonadota bacterium (assembly GCA_039027295.1). Classification (GTDB taxonomy): domain Bacteria; phylum Pseudomonadota; class Alphaproteobacteria; order Micavibrionales; family Micavibrionaceae. The sequence continues at coordinate 10,697 of JBCCKS010000044.1, read as the reverse complement.
TCCTTATTGAAAGAAATCAAAATGGTATTATCACTGTCTCTGATGAGAGAGGCATTTCTGTTACTTCTCAACATGATCATCATGAAAAGATAAAAAGAGGACGATTAATTGGTCCCTTCGCCGCCGTTGCCAATATAGGACATAACCTCAAAAAGCCAAAGCCTGATGAGTTAGAGATTGAGCGTCTTGGAATAACGATCAAAGTTTTTAACACAGGTGAAAAAGAAGTCATTTTTCATGAGCAAGGCACGAGCGCAAAAATGGGGGCTTTTACAAAAGATCCGAATAGCGAATATGATATTCCTCTTACCGGAACAAGGTTATATCGGCTGGGACTAGAGGCCCCAATTATTGAAGATTTAAGCGTAGATTACAAAGATTTACCCCCATACTTAACTTTACTTTTAGCGCGTGATTACGATTTGCAATCGGATATTTTTGCATTAAATGAGGTTGATCCTATTATCTCTGAGGCCAACCTAGAGCAAGCATGGCACGGAGAATTTGATGAGGAATGGTCAGGTCCAGAAGAATGGAGACCTCAACCAGAACCTGATTACGAAAAAGCAAAGCTAGCCGAAAAGGAATGGCATGACGTAACTGAATTCAGAGGACATCGCGTTGATGTTCCTAAGAATTTTAGAATTATGCGTCAAAAAAGCTCATACTTCGTAACAACGGATTTTGATCGCAGAGATCGGATTATAAATTTATCTGCTATCTACAATCATATCACAGAGGAAGGTAGTCCAACTTCAAGGTTTATCTCAGAAACAACCTCGCCTTATTCTTTGTTAAGAATTCTTCATAAATCACAGAGCTTTACTGCTCCTAACGGAGATCAATGGCTATATGTAGTTTTTGAAAGCCCTGAGGCCGCAAAAATTACAAATGCTCTCAGGCAATCTGTCAAAGCGGAATATGGCTTAGGTGGAAATGAGTTTGGGGCCATCAATTTTGCAAGAGGAAAATCATTCATAGCCATTAGAGAAGATATGATGGATGGCTGCTTTAAAAAATCTATTGATGCCGTCAAAGGCCGCGGCGTAATTGATCCGGCTAAAGTTATCTAAATCTAATAACTAACTGCCGCATATTCAACACAGGCACTTTTGTAGCTTTCGGTCATAGCAGCCATCGCGAGGGGCTTTGCAATCGCTGGCTCTAAATCCGGTTTTTCACCGGCGCAGGCAACCGCAAGCATGCGCCCCGCTGCTTTAGCTGCACAGACGGCTTGATCATCATGATCGAACATTTGCATCACGCCATAAAACTGATCACAAATTCCCTCAACACCATTCACAATTAATGTCGGCGCATTGGCCGGCGTATCATTGGCCGGTAGACCAAATCGCCAATCCGTACCTGTTGGTGTGCCCAACCTTACGGCTTCTTGTGTCATGACATACGCCGTTTGATCTAACAAATCTGGTAAATCCGTTCCCCTAAACCAGCAACACTGATTTCGTCCATCATGAGACATTGATAATTTACGTCCCGCTAATCCTGCGAGTGCGCTAATGCTATCGGCCATGTTCCAGCCGCTCACACCGATCTTCTTCTCAATAACAACATCACATAATTCTTGCGCAGCAATTTCATAGGCCATTGCACGATAAGTCACTTCTATAAGAAGACGAAAACTTTCTGAACGCCTTTGCCCTAAAGTTATGTTGAATCCTTGCGGCAAAGATGTTGATTGGCATTCCCAATGCGTGAACAGCTCATGTGTGACTTCAATCAAAAGTTCATGAAATTCATACGCGCAATCCAGCCATTCTTCAAAAAATTCGCGGGCAATTGATCGGCCCATCTCAGCATCAAAATCAATAATACTTGATGGTGGTAAAGCGTTCTCTCCAAACTTGCCCTCTAACGGTTCAGATTGCATACGATGCGATAATTTTGAAAAACTGCCCTGAAGCGCCTCTTCACAATTATCAAATAAGAATGCTGTTTCAACATATATACCTGAAAGGATGTTAATCGCCTTCATCGCGTCCGTGCCCTTCTCTTCATCAAGGCACAGCGATTGGATCGTATAAAGAATCCTGTAGGCTACATCTGCTTTATGTTGGTTTTTCAGCATGATATCCAAAAAAGTTAAAGTTATGTGCTAAATGAAATTTAGGCGGGATGAAGGGCGAATACCCAACACAATTTAAGATTCTAATCTAATTCTTCTTGTCCGTAAACGCCCCAAAGTGATTTTTTTTCAATCCATCCTTTGAAGTTGTCGACACGCGCTCTACACCAATCTTTTTCGCATTCTTCCAAGGTCACAAGCACTCGATTTTCCAAAATTGCTAGTGGCTGGGCGTCTGTTTTGGCTTTTCTTAATAAAATCGCGCCTTTTTCCTCTTGGATATAGGCAGTGCGCCGCCCTGAGAGTAAAGATTGATGCACCCAGCCTTCTTGGCCGTCAACATCTCTGACCTTACGCCATGTATCAAACTCCTGAATGACCTCAATTGGCATATTTTTTTGCTTATACACCCACCGAATGGGGTAACGAAGCCCCGGCCCAGTGCGCATAAAGACTTTATTGGAAGCGAGCGAGATAAAACGCGGCACAGGTAAGCCTGATGTTTTAATATAGGGATTGCTTTGCGCAGCCGCCTCGTCCTCTTGGGCTGTAACCGTATGAGGCATGAGGGTTAAGGCAAAAAATATTAAAATTAAACTGCGCATAAAGACTGAAATATGATAAATAAACTTCGATTTCAAGTACTCTAGAACGATTATAAACAATGGTAAAAGATAAAATCATCAGCGTTGCCCCCATGATGGACTGGACGGACAGGCATTGCCGGTATTTCCATCGGTTGATTGCCCCGTCTATCACGCTTTACACTGAGATGGTAACAACGGGCGCTCTCCTTCATGGGGATACTGAGCGATTTTTGCGATTTGATCACAAAGAAAAGCCCGTCATTCTTCAGCTAGGCGGGTCAAACCCTGAAGAACTCGCCAAAAGCGCAAAAATGGGTGAAGAGGCTGGATATGATGAGATTAACCTCAATTGTGGCTGCCCATCCGACCGTGTCCAAAGTGGTATGTTTGGGGCATGTCTGATGGCAAAACCTGATTTAGTTGCAGACTGTATCCAAGCCATGCGGGAAGCCGTATCCATTCCCGTCAGTGTAAAATCTCGCATCGGGATTGATGATGCGCCTGTGGATGAAATGGTGGATAAGTTTGTTAGTAGTGTTTCACGTGAAACAAACGGTTTAACTAATTGTAATATATTCATAATTCACGCTCGAAAAGCGTGGTTAAAAGGATTAAGCCCTAAAGAAAATCGGGAAATCCCCCCGCTTCAATATGACGTTGTTGAAGATTTGAAAAAGAATTATCTGCATCTTAATATTCAACTGAATGGTGGAATTCGCTCAATTGAGGATATTGAAAAACATTTAGAAATTTTTGATGGTGTCATGATTGGGCGGGAATCTTATCAAAACCCTTGGTTTTTAAGGGGCATCCAAGAAAAATTCTATCCAAAACAAGATTTACTAAGTCCTGAGCAGATTATTGATCAGATGATTGAATACGCTCAAAAACAGCATGAGCTTTATGAAACGCCGCTCAAAGCCATTTCCCGTCATATGACAGGGTTATTTCAAGGGATGCCGGGCGCGCGCCGCTGGCGGCAAATTTTAAGCACAGATGTTCATGAAACTGGTGTTCAGCCGGAAATCCTTCAAAAAGCCTATCAAGAAGCGTTTTCACCTTAAAATACGGCTTCATGCTGATATTTTGGGATTTCAATAGTATTTATGATGTGAATTTGCTATTCTTTTGATAAATAATAATAAGGTGATTAGGGAAAATAAAACCCTCCTCTCCTAAAATTAATAATATTGGGAAGAAACATGCATTGGCAGCGTCTCAATCGTGACGATTCTGTAAAAACCATCGATAGCGTAAAATCCGATATGAATGCGGGTCTATTCAACGTGGCAACCTCGGAAGTGAAACGAGCACGTGTTCCTTTTTACAAAAGCTATCAGGTTTACCAAATTACAAACTTTGCTTCTCTCCCCTCTTTCAGCTTTCAATATTTGGGCGATGGAAAGTTCTTCCAACATTTAGATGGGACAGAATCTCCTATCTACGTTGTGAATGATAAGGGTGATTTGAGCCTATCTATCGGAACAGTTCAGGATTATTTAGAGTTCTTTTTTACGAATGTAGGCGACGAAGACGGTGATATTGTTTTAATTACCAACCCAAAGGACATGCCTTTGTTGGACTCTTTGGATATGGATGTGTATCAAGCTGTGTTCTCACAGCACAAGCCTATTCATATCGAAGACAAGGAAAGTCTTGGCTTTTTGGTGGAAGCAGACTTATATAAAGAATCGCAACTTGTACGCGCCAAAATCGAAATTTCACCAAAAGGCCGCGTCAATATTGCAGAACAAAAAATGATTATTCATCAAATGCTGGACTCCTCTAGGGTTGAATCAGTACTATAGGTATGTGGAAGGGAAACATCACAGATTATGAATTCAGATACAGAAAATTCTAGCGGCTACAAGCTTCAAGGCGCATTTGGCGATCGCGGCACGAATGTGAACTCATTCGGCTATGGACATCCTCATGCAGATAAAATCATAGATCAAGCTAAAGAAATAATCGCAGAATCTGAGACTGGCAGATTACTTCTAGTTATGCTGAATAAGAATCTTGTTCCGATACAAGTTATTAAGGGTAAAGGAGAAAGCGGCTTTTCTCCTGAAATGGGTACAATTATTATGCAGATACCTGGAAATGTTGATAAAGCACATCCAGAATATGTAATCCATCTTATAAAGGCTTTACATGAAGCTGCTCAAGAAAGAGCTGGTTTTAAAGCACCAGACCCTAAAAAAGACATTATGGCTTATGCAAGCTTTATTCATGGTCGTAATTTAGACTCAATCACAGAAGTTTGTAAAATAGTTAAAGAATTAACAAATTCTTCATATTTTTCTGTTTTACTTGACTCTCTACGGAAATTAGGGCTTAATAAGGTATACGAAGCATATTTAGAAGGTAAGTCGAGAGACGAATTATATACAGAATATGCAGAAGCGTATGAAACATTATAGGAGGAGAGTGTAGATGTTAGGTGGTTTAAGAAATGGTTTCGCAGGTGTAACTAGAGGTTTAACAAGCCCAATGAGCGTAACTCCAGCAGGACCAACAGGACCAGCAGTAACTAAAATGCTTAGAAGTGAAGCAGGATTAGATGCTCATGTTGCTCCAGGAGCACACGTAGCTTAAATATCAAGCTTTTATCATTAGAAGTAAGAGGCCCGAAAGGGCCTTTTGTTGTATCTGGGCTATAATTCTTAGAAAGTTAAGATATTAAGCTTTTTCTTCTTCTTTTTCGGGACGTTCGATTGTAAAGCTTTCCCCACACCCACAACGGCCCGTCTCATTCGGGTTAGTAAATGTAAATCCAGACTTGAGTGAGCTTTGTTCATAGCCGATTTCTAAGCCAAACAACATCCAACTGTGCATTTTCGGGACAAACAGAACCGCGCCGCCCTCATCGAATCGATCGTCTTTTTCAGAATCCTCTTCTAAAACATGTTCCATTTTATAGGAATTTCCAGAACAACCTGTTGAAGACACGGTTAAACGCAACCCAATCGCATCGGGGTTCAATGCGGTTTTCTCTTTAATCTGCTCAATAGCACTCTCTGTCATTTTTACTGGGTTCATTTTCAATCTCTCTTATTGAGGCCGTAGCGTGTTTACACGCCTGAGGCATAAAAAATCAAGTAAACATATTTAGTTGCAATTTCGCTGTCTCGGCCATCATTGAAGGCTCCCACGGCGGATCCCAAACAATATCAACATCAACATGGCGCACGCCTTCAATTGGCATAATTGCACTTTGCACCCATCCTGGCATTTCTTGCGCCACAGGACAGCCCGGTGATGTGAGTGTCATTTCAACATAAACATCGCTCTCTTCATTAATCACAATCTTATAGATTAACCCCAACTCATAGATGTTAACAGGAATTTCAGGATCAAAAATCTCCTGTAACGCTGCAACAATTTTGGGTGTCAGAGCGTGATCTTGCAATTCAACACAAGGCGGCTGGGCAAGTTCATCAAAGTTTTCTTCCCCAACAGCGTTTTTGACCATTTCTTCATCAGCAGTATGTTCCATTTAAAACAATCCTAATTCTAGTCGGGCTTCCTCAGACATCATACCTTGCCCCCATTGCGGCTCCCAAACTAAATTTACTTTTACATGCTCTACGCCTTCAACGTTTGCAATAGCTGCGCCGACCCAATGGGGCATTTCACCGGCAACCGGACATCCCGGAGAAGTAAGCGTCATATCAACCTCAATATTTTGGCCTTCGGCGGCTAAACGATAAATTAATCCTAAATCAACTATATTTACAGGAATTTCTGGATCATATATTTCTTTTAGGGATTCAATAACGCTGCCTTTTAAATCAGGATCAAAATCTCCTTCAAATGTAATCATTCCATAAGGATTATCTAGGCTCATCCTAACATCTCCTTAGCCTTTTTCACCCCGTTCACTAACCCCATTATATCATCTTTATTGCTATAAAGCCCTAATGATCCGCGCACTGTAGCATCTATGCCATATCTCTCCATTAGTGGCATGCAGCAATGGTGACCTGTTCTGACCGCTACGCCGCATTGATCCAAGATCATCGCAATATCACTTGCATGCGCCCAATCAGCCGTAAAAGACGCAATAGCGGCTGTATTCTCAGTAGGATTATAGAATTTTAAGCCTTCAATTGTTTCCAATTCCGATTGCATAAATTGGCGTAAGTCTTCCTCATGTGCAGCAATATGATCCAGGCCAATCTCTTGCACATAATCAATGGCTGCGCCCAATGCGATGACTTCGGCAATGGGCGGGGTTCCAGCTTCAAATTTGGCTGGCCCGTCTTTAAATATTGTTCCTGATTTGAATGAAACTTTATCGATCATATCGCCCCCACCCTGATAAGGCGGCATCGCATCAATTAAGTCTGATTTTGCCCATAAAACACCTATTCCATTGGGACCATATAATTTGTGCCCCGTAAAAGTAAAGAAATCACAGCCAATTTTCTGAACATTAACTGGCTTATGAACAACCGCTTGAGTCCCATCAATCAATGTAATAATATCTGGGTTATGGGCTTTCGCCGCTTTCATATAATCTTCGATCGGATTAATTGTGCCTAAAGCGTTTGAGATATAAACGAGGCCTAAGAATTTTGTGCGCTCGCTTAAAAGAGTTTTAAACGCTTCAAAATCTAAAGTACCATCATCAAGTACAGGAATAATTTTTAAAGTAATGCCTTTGCTTTTTTCCAAAAATTGCCAGGGAACAATATTAGCGTGATGTTCCATCTCACTAATGATGACTTCGTCGCCTTCGCTTAAATTGGCTTCACCCCAACTTGAGGCAACCAGATTAATGGCATCAGTTGTATTGCGCGTAAAAATAATCTCATCTTTAGATGCTGCGTTTATCAGGTGAGCAACCTTCTCACGCACCGCCTCAAATGCCTCTGTCGTGCTTTGTGAAAAGGAATAAAGGCCGCGATGAATGTTCGCATAAGACGAATGATATAAATCATTAATTGTATCAAGGACAATTTGCGGTTTTTGCGCGCTAGAGGCGCTATCTAAATAAGCAACGGGTTTACCATTCATCTGCTTTGAGAGAATGGGAAAATCATCTCTGTATTTGGATAAGTCCTTAGAGGCAGACATTTTACCGCGCCTCAAACGTCAATGAAGCCGTTGATAGCCATTGAGACAGTTTATAAATGACATCTTCGCTTGTGGCTTCATGAGAAATTTCTTCAATCACTTCTGAGACAAAGGCTTGGATTAAAATAGAGCGCGCTTCTTCTTCAGGAATACCGCGAGAGCGTAAATAGAATAATGCTTCATCATCAATGCGCCCCGTTGTTGCCCCGTGGGAACATTTCACATCATCGGCATAAATCTCAAGCTCAGGTTTTGTATTCATTGTTGCGGCATGAGATAAAACCAAGCTATTTGATAATTGATAGCCATCTGTTTGTTGCGCAACCCGATGAACATGAACTTTTCCTTGAAAAATTCCTGTCGCTTTGTCGGTCACAACATTGCGGTAATTCTGATTTGACCGGCAATTTGGCGCCTGATGTTCAATCGTGATCGTCGTATCAGCGTTCTGCGCATTAGAAAGCAGATTAATTCCATTCACATCACATGATGCTTCTGCGCCTTGTAATTCCACATGGACTTGATTACGGCTTAAACCCTCACCAGCCGTCAGTGTAAATGCTTCATAGGTTGCATTCCCTGCTACATGTACCGACGTATTTTGTGTGAAACAGCTTTGATCGCCATTCATGTTATAGCGGTAGTGACAAAAGCGTGCGCCCTCTTCCACAATGATTTTGATAATGGCATTATTCCACTGTGCGTGTGTTGCTTGATGCTCTTCGTGCAAGGTAAAATCTGCATTCCTGCCAACACGAACAATTATACGCGGGCATAAAAACGCGTTCTCTTTATTGGGAATTTTAAGATGAAGCGGCTCAGTAATTTGCTCACCTTCGGGAACATCAATAATCAGGGCGTCTGAGAAAAACGCATCAGATAGCCGCTCTAGCATCAGATCGCCGTACTTCTCTTCACCGAGCGGTTGAGCCGTAATTAAGTCTTGTGCCCAATCGGGGACGTTAGAAAAATCGTCATTAGCCACGCTCGCAAAATTAGTTGGGCCGTTTATCTCAAATTCAAAAGATTGATAAGATAGCTCTTGCTTTTTCAGCCAAGCCGGCAAATTAAAATATTTAAAACGCTCTAGCTTCGGTGTGGGCAGGCCTGCCTCCACAACGATTTCATGGCCACGTTTCCGAAAGGCCTGAACCCAATCGGGCGCATTACTTGCAATCAATTGATCCCAATCTTTTAAAGCCAGATCAGCATTGTCAGCTTTATATCGTCTTTCAAATTTTGCTAACGCGCTCATATCTTATGCCGCCTTTTCACCGGTAAATTCAGCATAGCCTTTATCTTCCAGCTCGAGGGCTAGTTCCGGTCCACCTGTTTTGGCAATTTTTCCATCAGCCAAAACGTGCACTTTATCGGGCTTAATGTAATCAAGCAGACGTTGGTAATGCGTAATCACAAGGAATGATCTATTTTGCTCACGAAGCGCGTTGACCCCATCGGCCACAATGCGAAGCGCATCAATATCAAGACCAGAGTCTGTTTCATCAAGGACAGCAAATTTTGGCTCAAGCATCGCCATTTGCAGAACTTCATTCCGCTTTTTCTCACCACCAGAGAACCCAACATTCACGGCGCGTTTCATCATGTCATCAGAAATCCCAAGCTTTTGGCATGTTGATTTCATCAGCTTAAGCAAACCAATGGCGTCCAATTCCTCTTGCCCGCGCGCTTTGCGCACTGCATTTAAGGCCGTCTTCAAAAAGGTTGTCATTTGAACGCCGGGAATCTCAACAGGATATTGGAATGCTAAGAACACACCGGCGGCGGCGCGTTCATCCGGGTCCATTTCTAAAATATCTTCGGCGTCTAATTCAATTGATCCTTTAGTCACTTCATAATCTTCACGACCAGCCAAGATATAAGCCAGTGTAGACTTACCCGCCCCATTTGGGCCCATAATGGCATGAACTTCGCCATTGCCGATTGTGAGGTCTAAACCACTTAAGATTTCTTTGCCTTCAATTTCTGCGTGTAAATTTTTTATTTCAATCATTTTACTTCCTTCTTTAAAGCTTTCCTCTGGCAAATTCCTCAGGAAATCTATTGTGTATTTAGAGTGCGTCTATCGCCTCAGCCAATTCAATATCTTTATGTGTTATTTTATTTCCTGCATCGTGTGTATGCATCGATAAGGTGACTCTGTTATATGTGTTTTCAATACGCGGATGATGGTTGTGCTTTTCAACCGTAATCGCGACTTTTGATAAAAAACCGAACGCCTCTATAAAATTAGAGAATTTATAGTCAGCCTTAATCTCACCATCAATGAAAATCCATTGAGAATTAGTCGATAGCCAATTCTCTAATTTTTCACCTTCGTATATTTCAAAATCACTCATATTCATTCCTTTTTAAAATTTTTCTCTGCAAATTTCTCAGAAAAATTTTATTGATCTTTAGTTACTTCTTGAGGGTCAAGGGCATCTTGTAACTTCTCTAGAAGGACAAGGTTATTCTTTGTTGATTGCCCCAGAGATTTCTGCGCATCTTCCAACTGCGCGATTAAACTCTTATCAACCTGCTTAAATTCTCTAATCCGCGCATGAAATTCATTGGCGGCTTTCTCGTAAATAGTCGCCACATGCTCTTTATTTTCTTCATTCGCCGCAAAAGTCGTCCCGTCATTTGTTGCCATCGCGTTTGATTCAATTTCAATACGCGCTTCCATCTCTTGCGTGATTTTAATCATCTCTTCCACCGCCTGACGCGGGTCATTTGATAATATTGTTTCAGTCTGTGTCATTTTGTTTTTCTTTCATTAATCTAATTATTTCTGCCAAACCTAGTAAAATTAAAGGGTATGTTACAATTCGGGGTAAGTATAAAGAAATAAGAGTTGTGAGATGTACGAAGTTATTAAAAATAGCAACAAGTTCTGAAAAATGACTTGCAAATAGAGTTAGAATAGAAAATGCAAATAGAAG
>JBCCKS010000043.1:0-12136 GCA_039027295.1 Pseudomonadota bacterium | reverse complement strand
CAAATCCTCTCGCTCCGACCATTTTTTAAAATAATTTTCATAAATATTGACTTTTAGGGCTAATCTCAATAAGTATTCTGTAAATAATTTACGAGAATATTTATGGATTCATCTGTTTTAGAAACAAGACAAAATTTAAAAGATTTTGAAAAAGAGAAAGTTTTAGAGCTCCTTCGTGAGTGTTGCCTAGAGATTGAAGAAGATTACGGAACAGATACTTCTAAATACGCTGCTCAAAAACTTAAAAATTACCTTCTTTTACAACTGAGAGATCATTTACCTCCCCAAAAGCCTTTAGAGAAAAAAGCTTCTTTTCGTCTCGATGATTTTCGTTTTGTTAACAACAGGGCGCAACAGCTAAATGCATATGAAATTTTACAAGATAAACTCAAAAAGAGAGTTGAGGAGGGTTTAAAATCCTCGGTTGCTATCACTATTCTAATGTCTCTTGATAAAGACGGGTTTGATTTGAACAAACCCTATGAAAGATTAACTTTTTCACCAAATCACAAGGGCACGCAAAAAGCTGTTCTAAGGGCTATTCCTGAAGATATGATTGATCAAGCGAGAGCGGCAGCAATGATGCGCCTTAAAAAGCAACCAATTGAATTTAAGCCGTCCCCTTTCCTTTCTAGCATGGGGGCTTTTGCCTCAACTGCTCTCGTTACAACAGTGAGTAAGGTAGCTTTATCCGCTGCAATATTACCGTTTACACCAGCTTGGGTTGCAACCGCCACCGCAGGCGTTCTCATTGGATCATCTATTTCTATTTATAAAAATAGATCTGAAATTAAGCAAGAATTTGAAGAAGCGAGTGGTTTTCTTTCTAAAGCGAATGCTCTGATAAGTAGTGTAGGATTGAGCTTAAGTGGTAAACAAATTTTTATGAACGTCGCTGGTGCAACCACTGGAATCGCCTTTATCAATAATTTTGAAGATATCGTTGATAGTCTAAAATTTGACGGTATAAGGCCATTAGGGTCAGAGTTTAGGCAAATTGCAGGGAATCTAGATTTAAAGACTTTGGTCACAAATTACATTCCAAGCCAGAGCCCGCGTTTATCTGTATAGGTATTATAATACCATATATTTAAAGTACTGTTTTTATGCGTTTTTTATTGACGTATTTCTAAATATCACTATAAAAGCATCATAATTTTGGAAATTAAAGGATAGTGATATGAAAACTTATTCAGCAAAACCATCTGAGGTTGAGAAAAAGTGGGTTATCGTTGATGCTCAAGATGTGGTTTTAGGCCGCTTGGCGTCAGTCATTGCAACACGTCTTCGTGGAAAGCATAAGCCGACTTACACACCGCACATTGATTGTGGTGATAATGTTATTGTGATTAATGCAAAAAATGTTCGTCTAACAGGAAATAAAAAAGACGGCGATATTTTCTACTGGCACACAGGATATCCTGGTGGGATTAAATCACGTTCAAAAGGTGAAATCCTTGAGGGAAAGCACCCTGAGCGTGTTGTTCAAAAAGCGGTAGAGCGTATGGTGCCTCGTGGTCCTTTAGGCCGCCAGCAAATGAAAAACCTACGTGTTTACCCAGGTGCAGAACACCCACACGAAGCGCAACAGCCTGAAGTTTTAGATGTTGCTGTAATGAACCCTAAGAATAAACGTGAAGCATAAGGAAAGATTATGGCTGAAACAAAAAATACTGCAAAAAACTTTGATGAATTAAAAGACCTTACTGATGGTAAGGCAGAGGCTTCAAAGTCAGAAAAAGGCGCAACGAATGAAAGCGCAGAAAAAGACAATCAACCTAAGATCGATGATTTAGGCCGCGCATATGCAACAGGCCGCCGTAAAGAATCTGTGGCCCGTGTATGGCTCACAAAAGGAAGCGGTAAAGTGATCGTGAACGGTAAGTCACAAGAACAATATTTTGGTCGTCAGACACACTTATTGGTCTTGAACCAGCCTTTCCTTATTGTCGACCGTGTAAATGTTTACGATGTGAATTGTACAGTCAAAGGCGGCGGATTATCTGGTCAGGCCGGCGCTGTTCGTCATGGTATTTCTCGCGCATTAGAAAACTTCGAGCCAGAGCTACGCCCTGCCTTGAAGAAAGCTGGAATGCTCACACGTGATGCCCGTGTGGTTGAACGTAAGAAAATTGGTAAGCATAAAGCGCGTCGTTCCAAGCAGTGGGCGAAACGATAATTTTCTTATAATAATTTTGAACAAAGACGCCTTTTCGGGCGTCTTTTCTTTATCACCATCTTTTCAATATCAAGGACTTCACAATGAAATTTTCCAAATTAGGTAGAACAGGGTTGGATGTCTCTCGCGTGTGCTTAGGCACAATGACATGGGGGCGTCAAAATTCTGAGGAAGAAGCGCATCAACAAATGGATTACGCCGTTGATCAAGGCATCAACTTTTTTGATACGGCCGAGATTTATGCTGTTCCGCCTTTGCCTGAAACATACGGAAAAACAGAAGACTATATCGGCATGTGGTTTCAAAAACGTGGGAAGCGCGATGATATTATTCTAGCAACAAAAATAGGCGGCATCGGTGTTGGCTGGATCAGAGATGGTGCGCCAATCACGGGGGATGCGATAGAACCCGCTATCGATGGATCATTAAAGCGGCTTCAGACAGATTATATTGATCTTTATCAACTCCATTGGCCGAACAGACCATTTCCGCATTTTGCAAGAAATCATGCAGGAGTTATCGATTTTAAAGTAAGTGATGCCGCAAAGGTTGAAGATAACTTGCTCGATATTTTGCATGGCTTCGATAAGGCTGTGAAAGCAGGAAAAATTAGACATGCCGGCCTTTCAGATGACAGCTCATACGGCATTATGAAGTATTTGCAGCTAGCAGAAAAACATGATCTGCCGCGTATGCAATCGATCCAAAATGAGTTTAGTTTGCTTAACCGTTCTGACGATCCGTATGTTGCCGAAACTTGTGTGTTGGAGGATGTGTCTTATCTGCCATGGTCACCTCTCGCAACAGGTATGCTGAGTGGTAAATATGCCAACGGCGCGAGACCGGAAGGCTCAAGATGGACTTATGAGATGAAAGATGGCCGTGAGTTAAGCCGCGACACTGAGCAATGCAATAAAGCCGTTGCAGGATATCATGAAGTTGCCAAAAAACACGGACTAGACCCTTGCCAGATGGCTTTAAAATTTGTCGATAAACAAAGCTTTGTGACGTCAACAATTATCGGTGCAACATCCATGGAACAGCTTAAAACTGACATTGATGCTTTTGATATTGAGTTATCTGATGAAGTAATGGCGGATATTGATAAAGTTTACAGACAATATCCTATTCCGTTTTAATGCCTGTATTGCCTTATAAAAATATCCTGCCCAAAATTGCCGATAGTGCATGGATCGGTGAGGGGGCTATTGTTGCTGGTGATGTTGAAATAGGTGAGGATAGCTCTGTTTGGTTTAATGTATCTATGCGCGGTGATGTCCATGAAATCAAAATTGGAAAGCGCACAAACATCCAAGATAACGCTGTTGTCCATGTGACCCACAAAGTTTCGGGCGCCTACATTGGCGATGATGTAACAATTGGCCATAGCGCTGTCATTCATGCTTGCACAATTCATAACCGTGTTTTGATAGGTATGGGGGCGGTTGTCTTAGATGAGGCGATTGTTGAGGAAGGTGCAATGGTTGCGGCGGGCGCACTTGTTCCTCCAAGAAAAGTTATTCCCTCTGGTCAATTATGGGGCGGAAATCCGGCGCGATATATGCGGGATTTAACCCCAGAAGAAGATCAATTTTTAGAAATCTCTGCTGATAATTACGTCAAGTTAGCGGCTGAGTATAAAGATCAATAGTTTTCGCCCAAGCCCTTGCAATCATGATCATTTTAGGGGACTATCTAGTGTATTTTATGAAAAGGAGTCGCAACTTGAAAACGAATTTTGTCTTTCTGGTTTTATCGATTTTTATACTCACCGGTTGTGAGCATTTAATTGTTACGCCGCAAGAGCAAAGACAGGCAGTTTTTAGTGGTGAAGACGGTATGACACCTGCTGAGCCGACTGGTCCTGTTGCTCCTGTTTCGGGCATTATGCAGAGACCCCCTCAAACTTATGGGACATTGCCAAGCTATGATCTCAATATTGCCAGCACTTCAACTGACAATGTAACAATTTATTCTTTAGATGATCCGGGAACATTGTATACCCCGAGAGTAGAGACACCTATTGCTGCGTCCCCTATGGGTATGCCCATGAGCGCACAAGGTCAATCACAGCCTGTGTTTGGTACATCGCAAGCAGATGAAAGTATTTTCTTTAAACATGGCTCATCACGATTGGGTAGCAATGACCGCCAAAAAATTTCTCAGTTTGCTGATCAAGCAAAATTTGCACCCGTCAATAAAGTGACTGTTGAAGGATATGCAAGCCGCCCCACGCAAGTGGGAAGTGATAGTGTGAAAGCTCATGTTTTAAACCTAAAAGAATCTATGAACAGGTCATTCGCTGTGTCTAAATCTCTTATTCAAAGTGGCTTACCGCAAGAAAAAATCAAAACGGTTAGCTATGGTTCAAAACGCGCGACAGGTGATGATGACTTTGATCGCCGTGTTGATCTCATTATGGGTGAAAGATAACTCTTTCCTATGTCTACAAAAACAAAAGAGCCCTTTAAAGTCGGTATCGCTGGTCTTGGAACCGTTGGTGTCGGCGTTGTTAAAATTCTTGAAACCAATCAAGATCTAATTGCTAAACGTGTTGGACGACCTATTGAAATTATAAGCGTTACAGCGAGTAGCAAAGATAAAGATCGCGGTATTGACCTATCATCTTATGAATGGATAGATACTATCGGTGATATGGTGTCTGATCAGTCATTAGATTGCTTTATAGAATGTATTGGCGGATCAGAAGGCGCCGTTAAAGAGGCCGTTGAAACAGCCTTAGGAAATTCCCTACATGTTGTGACAGCGAACAAAGCACTTGTTGCCCATCATGGTGTTCATCTTGCTCAGTTAGCGAAAAAGAATGGCGTGACCTTGGCTTATGAAGCGGCCATTGCTGGGGGCATTCCCATTGTAAAAACTTTAAAAGAAGGGCTGGCCGCTAATAATATTCATAAAGTTTTTGGGATATTAAACGGAACTTGTAATTACATCCTGACCAATATGGAGAAAACTGGCCGGGACTTTTCCGAAGTTTTAACTGAGGCTCAAGAAAAAGGCTATGCTGAGGCTGATCCTTCTTTTGATGTTGATGGCATTGATGCAGCGCATAAGCTAGCTTTACTTGGCGCATTAGCCTTTGGAGTTGAGCCTGATTTTGAAGCGCTCTCTATCGAAGGTATTCGCCAAATTAGCGCAGCAGATATATCTGTTGCCAAAGAGATGGGATATCGCATCAAGTTACTCGGTATAACGAAAATGCAAGATGGTATGTATATGGAATCAGTTGAGCCTTGCTTTGTGCCTTTAGAGAGTGCAATTGCAGGCATAGATGATGTGTTTAATGCTGTTTTGACCGAAGGTGACTTTGTAGGGCAGACTTTGATGCAAGGGCGGGGCGCCGGTCAGGGGCCAACAGCATCATCGATTGTTGCTGATATCATTGATCTTGCAAAAGGATATCATCCTGAGCCATTTGGTAAGCCTGTTGATCAATTACAATCCGTTCAATGGCGGGATAATAATGAAATATCAACCTCTTGCTATGTAAGACTTAAAGTAAAAGATGAAACAGGTGTGATTGCTCAAATCACGGATAAGCTTGGTCACTCCGATGTATCAATTGATAGTTTCATTCAGCGTGGCCATGAAGATGATGGGAGTGCCTCTGTCTTTATTCTGACCCATGAAACCGTTTTCTCTAATGCTAGAAACGCGCTGAAAGCTGTAGAAGAACTTGATTGTGTTATAGACAAACCACTGCTCTTACGTATAGAAAAAATATAGACATAAAGTCTTTTCAATCGCATCACATCAGGAGGACGCTGTGGCTATTCATAGCATGAAAGATAATCAGGACATGATCGCTAAAGAGCTCATGGATCGAAATTTAGCTTTAGAAGCTGTCCGCGTGACTGAGTCAGCCGCTCTTGCGGCTTCAAAATTAGTGGGGCGTGGCGATGAAAAGGCAGCTGATCGCGCCGCAGTTGACGCGATGAGAGATGCCTTGAACTCTCTTTCAATTGAAGGGACTGTTGTGATAGGGGAAGGGGAGCGTGATGAAGCCCCTATGCTTTATATTGGTGAAGAGGTTGGCGCAGGCGGCCCCAAAGTAGATATTGCTCTTGATCCTTTGGAAGGCACAACGATTACAGCCAAAGGGGGGCAGAATGCAATTGCCGTTATGGCGATTTGTGACAAAGATGGTTTCTTAAACGCCCCGGACACTTACATGGAAAAGATGGCAGTAGGCAGCGGCATTCCAGAAGATGTCCTAGACCTTGATGCTCCTATGAAAGATATATTGCAAAAAATTGCTAAAGCCAAATCTTCAAGCGTCGAAGATTTACTTGTGTGTGTCCTTGATCGTCCGCGCCATGACGATATTATTAACCAAATTCGTGAGGCGGGCGCGCGTATTACTCTGATTCCAGATGGTGATGTGAGTGCGGTCATCGCAACAACTGAACCCGAGACAGGTATTGATTTTTATGTTGGTACTGGCGGTGCGCCCGAAGGCGTTCTAGCTGCTGCCGCTCTGCAGTGTGTGGGGGGATCAATGTTGGGGCGTTTGGTGTTTCGTAATGATGATGAAAGGGCGCGCGCTGAAAAATGGGGCATTAGTGATTTTAATAAAGTCTACGCAACCAATGAGCTTGCAAAGCCTGACAATGTGATGTTTGCCGCAACGGGGGTGACCAATGGGCCAATGTTGCCAGGTGTTCGCCGCTATGCCAATGGTGCGATTACACATTCAATTGTGATGCGTTCAAAGTCAGGGACATCGCGCTACATTAAATCAACACATAATTTTAATCGCAAAACTGGGTTTTCGCCTCAAGATGAATAATGAAATACAGAGGCAGTCAGTATTAAAAGTTGAGCAATCATTTTCTAAAAAAAATTGGGTCTTCAAAGAAGCCAATGAAGATGACGTTGCTATTTTATCTCAAAGTAAAAATCTTCCAGAGTTTATTGCTCGTATGTTGGTGCAAAGAGGTGTGAAGGCGTCCGACATTGAAGGCTTCCTCAACCCGACCTTAAGACATAATTTCCCCGATCCATTTTCTATGAAGGGGATGGAAGAATTCGCTGAAGAGTTAGCGGATGCGATTATCAATCAAAAATCCATTGGAATCTTAGCTGACTTTGATGTTGATGGCGCAACGTCATCGGGAATTATGGCTCGCTTTCTAAGGCATTGCGGCATTGATGCCCCTATTTACATTCCGGATCGTTTGACCGAAGGTTATGGGCCGAGTGTTGGCTCTATGCAATCACTTAAAGATCAAGGGTGCGAATACGTCCTCATGTTAGATTGCGGTATTACATCTTTTGAACCTTTAGAGGCCGCGGAGCAGATGGGCGTAAAAGTTTGTGTCTTTGATCATCACGAACCTGAAGGTGAATTGCCAAAAGCCAAATATGTCGTAAACCCTAAACGCCATGATGATAAGGCTGGGTTAGAAATGCTCGCCGCTTGCGGTGTGACGTTTATGGCCTGTGTTGCGCTCAATAAAAAACTGAGAGAAAAAGATTTCTTTCAAGATCGCGATGAAGCTCCTTTAAAAAACTGGCTTGATTTGGTGGCTCTGGGGACAGTGTGTGACATGGTTCCGTTGAAAGGCGTGAACCGTTTATTTGTCAAAAGTGGCTTTGCTCAAATGGGAGAGATGAATAATCCCGGCATTAAAGCCTTATGTCAGGTCAGTAATATTGAGAATCTACCCGAACCCAAAGATGCGGGATGGTCTCTAGGCCCACGAATTAATGCAGGATCACGCGTTCACCGATCCGATTTAGGATCAAAGCTTCTATCAACCGATGATTATGAAGAAGCGCAATCAATTGCTTGGGCTTTAGAAGATTGCAATCAAGAACGCCGTAAAATTCAATCTGAAATGATGAAGGTTGCAGAAAACAAAATTGCGTTTTTAAAAGCGGAGCATGAAAACTTTATCCTCGTCGATGATGAAAGCTTTCATTCTGGGTTGAGTGGTTTAGTGGCGGGCCGGTTGAAAGATAAATATAGCAAACCTGCAATCGTTGTTACTTATGTTGAAAACGAAAATGGTGAGATGGAGGGCAGGGGATCTGGCCGGTCTATTCCAGGTGTGAATATGGCTGATCTATTTATCTCTGCGCGCAATGAAAACATTCTTGTCAAAGGTGGTGGCCACGCCATGGCAGGTGGTTTCACGATTATGCCTAATAAGCTTGATGAATTTAAAAACTTTATCTCCTCTTATATTGAGAGCCATAAAACAGAAGATACCAAGATGGAGCTTGAAATAGACTCTATCGCAAGTGTAAGGGCGGCAAAGACAGAATTTATCAAAATAATCCATCATCAAATGGGGCCTTTTGGTGTCGGTAATGAAGAACCTGTTTTTGCTCTGCCTGACGTTCGTGTCCATGATGTTTCAGTTTTAAAAGAAAAGCATATTCGCTTGTTGGTCAGTGATAGTGAAGGTGGTACACGAATGAAGGTGATGTTTTTTTATGGTGTTGATACGCCTATGGGCAATAGCCTTATCCAAAATTATCGCGAAACTTTATTTCATTTGGTTGGGCAATTTCAAATTAATAGCTGGCAAGGGCGCGAGAGCGTTGAATTTCATTTAAAAGATGGGGCCGCAGTATTTCAAAGTGCAGATATGAATGCTCATGAACACACCAACAGAGAAAAAGAGGTTGCGTAAAATATGGCTCTTCGAAAATTTGTAGAACAAAACTTTTCTTTGGTTTTATTATTGGGTGCAGTTCTTGGTCTTTTTATTCCAAGCTTTGATGAAAAAGCTGATGAAATCGTTATCATTTTAACCGCTATTCTAATCTTCTTATCATGCGCAGATATAGAGAAGTCAAAAGCGCTACAGGTTGATATTTTTCAAGTGGCTGTTTTTACTCTTGTAAGATTTCTCGTTGTTCCGATTTCACTTTATTACTTCTCAAAGCCTTTTTTTCCAGAGTTTTCGATAGGAATACTCCTTCTCTGTTTGATGCCAGCAGGGGTGGCAGTCGCTTCGTTATGCTCGATGAGTAAAGGGAATGTAGTCGTTGGGCTTGCGATTACGATTATATCCAGCCTTTTAGCGCCATTTATTGTGCCATCTGTTTTCCTGTTTTTAGGTCATACGATCAACGTCGATATATTTAATTTGTTTATCACATTGGCGTTTGTCGTTTTTCTGCCGATCTTGTTTTATTTTGGCGTTGTTGACCGTTTTGAAGCTCCTAAGTCCGTTGTTCAGAAATACAACAAAATGACTGCGATTATCTTTTTAGCTATTATTCTCACAATCGTTATTGCCGCTCAAAAAGAAGAGCTGATTGATAATATTGTTTTGATTGTAGAAGGCTCAATTGTGATGACAGGATTATTTTTAATCCTCTATGCGTTTGGATTTTTCTACGCAAAGTTTTTTGCCCCTAAAGATCAGGATATATCTTACATCTATTCTTCTGGTGCCATGAATAACTCTCTAGCTGTAGGCTTGGCATTTGCATATTTTGATGCAATTACATCGCTGTTCATGGTGCTTAGTGAAATTGTATGGAGCTTCTTTGTAGCTGTAGCTCAGTATATTTTTTCTAGAAGAAAAAATTAAGCTCTTTTCACAACATAAGGCTCGAGCTCTTTCGCAACATATTCAAATTCTTTTTCGTAGCGTCGCCATGCCTCAACAGATGTTTTATAGACAGGCTTCCGGACTTGTTGCTTACTAGCCGTTAGAACTGAGCGTTTTGTTTTATGGGGAGTTAAGCAGGCTTCATTCCACTCTAGTCCAACATAATCGATAAGTTTACGGGCTTGTGTTTCCAAATCGCCAACGGTGTCTTCATAGAAAATTTCTGTAAAGCGATCTGGGATCGTATCGCGCCAGAAATCCATCATATCAACGTAGAATTTATAGTGGTCTACTAAGTCATGCATATTGTAAGACCAGTATTGTCCTCTTGCAAAAAGCTGTTTGTAGCAAGATAAGCATGTATCGATAGGATTTCTGCGACAATGAATAATCTTAGCATTGGGAAGTGCGGCTGCAATTAATCCAACATTAGTAAAGTTTCCAGGCATTTTATCTGTAAAGTGCTTTGTCGATTTTGCATCAGAGAAATTTTCATAGACAAGATCTTCATACTTCCTACCAAGATCTGCGCAATTATCTTGAGAGACAATTCCAATTTCTCTTTCTACGGAATTTAGGAAATGTAGTTCTCCTGCTCCAAAAACATCAGGGTGAGATGATATGATTTGCTCTGTTAAAGTTGTCCCTGAACGTGGCATTCCTACAATGAATATAGGGGCATTACTCTCATATCCTTTATCTTCAACATCTTTCCAAAGTTCAGGTGTATATCTTTGTTTTATGATGTTGATGGTTTTGACGCCAGCTTCATGTGCGTAAAAAACACTTTTGCTTTTTAAGTCATTACCTTCTTTTAAGTATGAGAAGGCCTTAGGATAGTCTTTAATATCTTCGTACGCTTTAAATAGACCAAAATACAAACCAACTTTCTGACCAAAGGCACCATCCTTGAATCTCTCCTTGATTTCCTCCATCTTTTTGAGGTCTTCATCACCTTCCGTAAATTTCTTTAATTTACTTTTCACGCCATAAAAAGCGGGCGTATCTGGAGAAAGCTCAATAGCTTTGCTAATAGCTGTCTCTGCGTCTTCCATGTCACCAATAGCTTGCAGTATTTCTGATTTGGTTGAATAGGCCGGGGCGTATTCAGGACTGATTTTAATTAAAGTATCAATGGCCTCTAACGCTTTTTCAGTCGCGTTATTCATGAAATGGATCATTGATATTCTATAGTAAACCTCCGGTAGGTCAGGGCTGATCTCTAGAGCTTTTTCTGCTGCTTCAAGAGCTTCATCAAAACGGAGTGCTTTTTCTAAGGTTGATGCCAGCTTTACATACAAAAACGGGTTGTCTGGTATGTCTTCGATAGTTTCATTTAAAAGATTTTCAGCTTCAGAGAGTTTGTCTTGTAGGTAGAGAATATTGACTAGGGTCAGTTTTGTATCAACTGACTCGCTGTCTAGTCTAAGAGCTTTTCTGATATGGATACTGGCTTCTTCTAATTCTCCAGTTTCTAGAAGGATTTGTCCTAAATTTTGGAGAGCCATAATATTATTGGCATCAAAAGCAAGCGCGAAACGTGATGAAGATGCGGCTTCAGCGTAATTACCAACACTAACCATGAGTAATGCTAAATTATTATGGGCGTCAATATAGTCAGGTTTGATAGAAATCGCCTGTCTTAAGTATTTTTCTGAGCTTTCAAAGTCTTTTTTATCTCTACATATATTTCCATAGTTAAGGTTAGCTTCGGGACTTTGAGGGGCCAGTTCTAGTGCTTTTAAACAGAATTCTTCTGCCTTCTTGATTTCTCCTATTTCTCTATAGGCACTACCAAGATTAATTGTTGCTTTTGCATGGTTTGGTTCAATGTCTAAAGCTTTGATCCATGCATCAATGGCGTCTTGTAATTTACCGTTCTTAATGTAAGAAACACCCAAATTCACATGGAAGTTGGGATTGTTGGGTTGCAGCTTTATTGAGTTTTTGCCAACCTCTTCTGCTTCTTCAAACCGCTTAAGATTGATTAGGGCATAACAAATATTGCTATAAACTTCTCCGAACTCTGGATCTAGGCTTTTAGATTTTTCAAAAGCCTCTAGTGCTTCTTCGTGTCGACCAAGATCGCCAAGCATAATCCCGTATGTATTCCAGATGAAATTATTTTCAGGATCTTGTTCAATCGCTTTCTTAGCGTATTCGATTCCTTCTTCAAGCTTGCCTTGGTGATAGCATACGATACTAATCCTATTGAGGGCGTTAAAATCCTCAGGTAAATCTTTTAAAATGTCCCGATAAATATTCTCAGCCGTGTATAAATCGCCATTTTCCTGATATTTTTCTGCAAGCTTGTAGGCATCTTCTAAAGTTACTTGCACTGATTGAGACATTACATAATCCTTAT
>JBCCKS010000042.1:0-12761 GCA_039027295.1 Pseudomonadota bacterium | reverse complement strand
GTGCTAATATTTAATTTAGTAATGATGGAAGAAACGAACTACGAGCAGAAAAAGAGAGTAGATTATCTTGAATTATGCCATAACGCTATTCGACAAAGTGTAAATAATCCCTCAACAGTAAAAATGAACTTACTAACGGGTATGGCTAGAAAGACTACAAATAATATTGAGCTAATTACACAAGAATTTTCAGCAAAAAATTCATTTGGTTTAGAAAAGAAAATGGTTGCTTATTGTAAAGGGGACAATGGAAACTTAATCTCTTTTGATATTATAGAGCGTGACTATTAGAAAAACTTTTTTGAAAGATTATGATATTTTTTGAACGCCCTGTAAGCCTCTGATAATAATAAATTTTTCAGTGTACAGACATTTCATGTCGCAGTAATTACTGGATTACACACTTCCAGTAATTAGACGGAGAAAATTGATATGCCTGTAATAAAACTGACAAAATCTAACATTGATAAAATACCACATACCAAAACTGGACAAGTTCTCTACCACGATGAAAACTTAAAAGGATTTATGCTTCGTGTTGGAAGAAATGCAAAAACTTATTGTGTAAACAGTACGATTAAAGGCCAAAGCAAACAAATCACCATTGGTCGTCATGGCGTTTTCACCCCAGAGCAAGCTCGAAAAAATGCACAAGAAAAACTCTTTCACATGGCACAAGGTGTTGATCCCAGTGAAGAACTTAAGATCTCAGCTCATAAAAAAATTACATTATTAGAATTAGTAGATGATTTCTTATCAGTTCGTACGCAACTTAAACCAAATACAAAAAAACATTATCGGTACTACATCGAGAAATACTTAAGTGACTGGGCAGACAAACCAGTTATTAATATTACCGAAAAAATGGTCTTAGACAGATATCTGCACATTGGTAATATAAATGGTCACGCAACAGCTAATAACACGAGGCGATATTTAGGGTCTCTTCTTAATTACGCTTCAGTCGCCCACAAGCTATTCGATCAAAATCTCGTAGCCATCATCGCTAAAACTCGTTCTGCGTTTCCAGACAAACGCAGGACGAATGTAATCAGCCCCAGCGACTTACCTACCTGGTGGCAAGCAGTCGAAGAGCTTGAAGGTCACATTATGACCGACTATCTCAAATTAGTTTTGCTTACAGGTCTGAGACGGTCAGAAGCAGCCAAGTTAAAATGGAGTGATATTGATTTTAACAATAGAACGCTGACAATCGCTGAAACCAAAAACGGGAAATCTCTGACAGTGCCGATTGGAAAATACCTTCATGAGCTATTGCTAAAGCGCCATGAAGAAATCAAAGGTGATTGGGTATTCCCAAGCACATCTGAGGCAGGACACCTAGCAGAGCCAAAGAAGGCCGCTATCACAGCCAGAAATGCTTGCGGTGTGTATTTTACCATCCATGATCTAAGACGCACATATATGACGATAGCGGCTAGTTTAGATATATCGGCTTACGCTCTCAAACGACTGGTAAACCACAAAACATCTCATGATGTAACTGGCGGCTATATTGTGCTAGGAATAGAGCAATTGCGCGAACCTGTGCAGAAGATTGAAAATTATATTTTGGAGAGAGTGAATGAAGAGAGAGGAAGCAGATCAACTGTATAAAGACGTCAAGGATTCAATGCCTCCTCACATTATATTTCGTAGCTTACTCGAATTCATAATTGATAAAACGGCTCATCATCAAGATCACTCTAAAGAAAAAAGACTTGAAGAAGCAATAAACGCACTTTGGGGAAAAGGGAAAATAAAAAAGGACGCGCCGAAAGAAAATCAGATTTATTCTACGTAGGACAGATGTTTGAAGATCAGAAATACAATCCCGAGAAATCTATTCAAGATGTTGCATGGGATGTTGCAATTGGTGCGCATCAAAAAGAGGAAAGTGGCGACAAAGTAAATAACTTTAAAAATCGATTGATTGCAAAGTTCCGAAAATCACCAGAAAAGGAATTCGCGTCTAAGTTCAAAAACCCTTATGAATTGGCAGATGCTGCGTATAAAGAAATTTTAGATTTCTACTATAATGATTTCAGAATACTTTTTTCATGGCTTGGGAAATGGGTGGACATTGAAATAAAAGAGATAAAACAATGTCCTGTTGATGACCATTTTTTAAATACTAAAAAATAGCACCATTTAAAAAATCGTAAAACTTAGGATTTTCAAAAACCTTCTGGCTTAATCAGCATCGTTAGCAACGATTAAAAGATCGGAGGAAACGATGTTAATACCAGAACCAAAAGCTGCAGAAATGCTATCGATGTCGATTGCATGGATGCAAAGAGCACGCCTTACAGGTGAAGGCCCACCATACGTGAAGATTAAACATGCGGTGCGCTATCGCATAAGCGACATAGAAGCCTGGATCGAAGAACACAAGCGAACTTCAACCTCTGATAAAGGAGGAAGAAATGTATAGCTTAGAGGAAGCCAAAAAGTACTTAGAAGCACTAGATGAGTTTGCATCTGAGTTTACATTTCAGACCTTTGACGACACGAGTAACAATAATAAAACATTATGCCGTATTTTAAACGGGCCTATTAAGGATCACTGGGAAACACTTGTGGAATTAAACAGCCAAGGTGCTGGTATTTATGTAACGGTTAATGAGACCGACCTCAAAGGTCGATCAAGTAAGAATATTATCGCTCCTAGAGCATTTTATCTCGATGATGATGACGGTATAACAGAGCCCCAAATTAAACCTAACATGATAGTTTATACGTCAGAAAGTAAAAGACATCTCTATTGGTTCATAGACTCCTCTGAATGGACTTTGCAGGAGTACAAAATATTACAGCGTCAGTTTGTGCATCAATGTAAAGCTGATAAAAACGCCGTTGATATTGCGCGTGTTCTTCGAATTCCTGGGCTTTATAATATGAAAGATCCACAAAACCCCTATTTGGTTCATGCTGATTTTTTAGGTTATAACTTCATAAGAAAAGCAGATTTTTTAAAGATTGTTAAACCAGAACCGACCTCATTAAGACAAGGAAAAGTAAAAAATGAATATACCCAAAGTGACTTAGAAAATGTGAGAAACGCCCTAGAATTTGTTTCATCTGATGACCGCAGCACATGGATAGACTTCGGCATCGCGCTCAAAAATGATTTTGACGAAGATGGGTTTGAGGTTTGGGATGATTGGTCTCGCCAAAGTTCGAAATACGTAAACGGGGAATGTGAGGAAAAATGGAAAGAGTTTTCTGGTAAAGGAGACATCCATATTGCATCAATTTTTTACCTAGCTAAGAAAAATGGATATGTACTTTCAAATATTCCTCATCCCTGCTCCCCAGACGAAGATTTTGGAGTATTTTATGAAACAGATCTATCAGTTCAAAGCGCATCAGACTTTGAAGGTAAAGCACTACCTATTCAAAAATTCGTAATAAACGATTTTCTCATTGCGGGCGCACCTGCATCATTATACGGGGATCCCGGAGTAGGAAAGTCTACAGTGGCTTTACAGATATGCTCTTCCATAGCTTTAGGTAGAGATTTTATGGGCTTCGAAACAAACCAATCAAAATGTCTTATTTTATCCTGTGAGGATGATCTGGACGAGATGCACAGGCGTTTAAGCCGCATTTGTAAAGAACACGGTTACAAATTTAAAGATTTTAAAAATAATCTTTTACTTTGCTGTCGTGCCGGGAATGACAATGTCTTGGTTAATTATCCGGGACAGGGAAACCCACCAATTAATACTGATTTATATGAAGATATTTTGTCATTCATCAAAAATGAAAATATTGAATTTTTAGTAATAGACAACATTGCGAATGTATTTGGCGGCAATGAAAATGATAGGACTGAAGCCACTCAATTTATGTCACCGATTTATAAGCTCTGTGTAGAGTTAGGAATAACTGTTTTGTTACTTGGGCACCCGCCTAAAAATAAGATAAGTGCAAGCTACTCTGGGTCAACGGCTTGGGAGGCTTCGGTCCGACAAAGGTTTAACCTAAAAAACGAAGATGATGATACATTCGTATTTATTTGCGAAAAAGCTAATTATATCCGTGTCGGCAAGGAGGTTGAAATGTATAAAAATGCTGACGGTATTTTTGTTGAAGCTTTTTCATCCAATGATAGTGAGGACGATTTTGATTTTGATGGTCTTAAAGCCAAAATCTGGAATTTTGTAAGGGAGTGTAATCAAAACGATATTGCAATTTCATTCGCCCATCAGGCAGGGAACGATTACTACGAGAAAAAGCTAGCGTTTAAAGGTTTAACAAAGGGGCATAAAATTAAGGATATTCATCTTGCTGTTGAAGAACTAGCAAAAGAGGGGAAACTCACTAAAAAGCCAAAAACAGCTAAAATGATAGCTGTTAAGTGTGTGTAAATTAGTGCCCCTATGTGTAGATATAAGCCTTTGATTTTAAATGAAATGCCTTACAGGGGTGTGTGTGTCCATATTATATATACGGTTATCTATAAATAACCGTATATATGGAGAATAAAATGAGAGATTTAATTCTTACACCCAGTCAAATTGCAGACAATAAAGCACTATTGGCACGTCAAGAAACCATGTTCTGGGAGAAAATGGCGCATAGCATGAGAGAGCAAGCCCATGCCATGCCGCGCGAACGGCCAAAACCTAAGCCACCTATCGAACTATTTTCGGATAAAGCGCCCGTGCAAAACATCCGCAAAGCCAAGTTATATTTAAGGGTAAAGGAAGCCGCAGAAGCGATGGGCGTAAGTAAAGGCAAGCTTTATGAAGAGATTAAAGAAGGCAATATAAAAGCCAAAAAATCAGGTGGCACTACGTTAATTTCAACGCTGGAAATTGAACGGTGGTTTGATGAGTTGCCGAGCATATAATTCAAGATTATGTGCGAACTTTAGCCAAATAGTTGTTTTTGAGTCATTATTGAACGGATCTGAAGGATTAATAGAGATATAGTAGGAGCGAGAGTCCTTTCGACTATTAATTATGTGCTCTTTAAGAACAAGCCGTTGATTTAAAACAGCTTATAGGAACTTATTTCATTTTAATGACAACATAGTAAATTATACAAAAAACTCTAAGCTAATGTAGTTAATGGCCCTTTATTTAAATTTTCTCTTATAGTTTGCCAATCGGGAAGGTTAGCATCTAAAATATTAATAAAAGCTTCTCCATGATTAGGCACAAGAAAATGTGCCATTTCGTGTAGAACAATATAATTAAGACATTCTTTTGGAAACTTTGCCAAATCAAGATTTAGTCGAATTATATTCTTCTTTGGACTACTACTTCCCCACTTTGTCTTCATTCTTTGGATATAAAAACGTTCAACTTTAACGCCCAATCTTTTTTCCCATTTCCCAATAAAAAAATGCGCCTCTTGACGTAATTCTTTTCTGTAGAACTCATCAAATATTTTTTTCCTGTAATCAAACGTTGAGCCTTTAGGACTAGGCAGTTCAATATGCCGATTATCAACTTTTACATCCGTACATTTATTATCTTTTATTCTTAAAAGATACCTATTACCCCATAAGTAATGGCTTTCTCTCTCAATGTATTCTCGGGGAGTTTCCCTTTCTTGATTTAAAACTTTTTTCTGGTTTTTTCTTATCCAATTTATCTTTGATACTGCGAATAACCGTATTGTCTCTAAATCCATTTTATGAGGCGCAGATACCCTCACTCTACCTGTTGGCGGGTATACACTTAAGTGTACATTTTTAATGTCTTTAAAAACTACATCTATTGAAACATCAGCTATAGAAAGTTTCTTTATCATTAAATTAATATTCTTTCTGCGCTTTTACGATTGTAAAAATTCTTTCCACCTCATCTTTATCATTTAAAATGCTGAATAATTCAGACTTAATAACATTTTCTCTGGCATCAATACCCCTCCAGCTATCAGGACGACTAATTTTAACTACCTCATCTATTTGAAGTGCTAATTCTATGTTTTCGCTCAAGTTATTATACAATGCTCGCTTAGCCGGTGTATTTAGTTGTGGCGGAGTATTATCATTTACACCACCTACTAAATTTCCAACTAAGTCAGAAATTTTGTTTAAGTATTCTTCATAAGCAATTGCTTTTTCTTTACGAGCTTTAATAATTTCATCTAGTAATTTTGATATACGGTTATAATAAGCTGGGTCATTCAGATGTTCTTTAACTATTTTACTTCTAACATTATTTTCAATAGTTTCAGAAATCGCGTCTTTATTGCCTTTTAAGCCAGTCATTTGTGAATTAATTGCTTCGGCAATTCCTGACTTAACAATGATATCAAGCAGGCTCAGATTATTAAATGGTGAGATTGTTCTAGGATTTTCTGCTTCGATATAAGCATCAATAAGATGACGCATATCAGCTTCGTATGCTTTTAAATCCAGAGTTTCACCACTGGCATTTCTTACAGTGTCTCGAATATTTAAATAGTGATTAACTTCTTGCTTGATATTCTCAGTCTCTTTTAGAGAATAACCGGCTTCATCCATTTCATCAGATAGGTTAGCGTAGGAGCGAACAAGTGAAGCTATCCCCTTATATAGAGCAGCACGTTTAGGTTCTCTTTCTTTTAAATCCTCAGGAATTTCAGAATTACCACAGAAATAATGAATGTATTCTAATTCTCCTTTTGGTGGCTCTACAGGTTCACACAATAAAGCAATAGCTTCGCGGGCTTCCTCTAGCCGCTCAGACCCTTTACTTAGCCTGTGTTTCATCATGACTTGAGGGTCAACATCATCATCGCCACTATCTAATTCTGATGTATAAACTGCGATGGCTTTCTCAACTTTTTTGAAAAGGTCTTTGTAATCAACAATATAACCAAAGTCCTTGTCCTCACCATCTAAACGGTTTGTTCGACATATAGCTTGGAATAAACCATGATCTTGCATAGATTGGTCAATATAGAGGTAACTACAGGCAGGAGCGTCAAACCCTGTCAAAAGCTTATTAACCACAATAAGGAGCTTCATATTTGCAGGTTGCTCAATAAAAGTCTTTTTTACCTGCTCTTCATAAACATCTGTCTTAGTTAAGCCGTTTTTAGGAACAATGTCTTCCAACATTTTTTCGTAAGTATTATAGACAAATTGCTTTTCCGTCTCTGTATTCGCACCCGTATCTTCTTTACTTACATCACCTGCATAGGGATTATATGATGTTACCAGTCCAAACTTTCCCTTAAATTGGGTTTTATTAAATAACTCATAATACTTGCAGGCTTCATATATTTTTGAAGCAACTAAAATTGCGTTTCCTCTCTCGCTAGAAAGTCTAGGTTTTGTACTAAAATCAAAGATAATGTCTTGAACAACGCGTTCCATTCTTGAGCGGGAACTTAACACTTTTTGCATCGTCCCCCATTTCTTGCGCAGTTCGTCTTTTTGCCAATCGTTTAAGCCCTTTGTTTTGGCATCAAACCAAGCATCGATTTTATCCTCTTCTCCAAGCTTTTGGTCTATATCTCTTGCCTCATAAACCAAGTCTAGGACAATTTCATCTTCTACAGCCTCACTGAATTTGTAGGTATGAATGTATTTCCCAAACACTTCCATACTGGTTTGTTTATCTTTTTTAAGAAGTGGAGTGCCTGTAAATCCAATAAATACAGCATTCGGAAGTAACGCCTTCATAACACGGTGCAGTTTTCCGCTTTGTGTCCGATGACATTCATCAACAAATACAAATAATTCACCTACGGCGGAGCTAGGCTCTGCTTCTAAATCAGCTATGAACTTATCAAAGTTATCGACATCCTTACGGCCAAATTTATGAACTAAGGAACACAATAAGCGGGGTCTTGGCTCACTTAATTTTGCAATAAGATCACGTCCACTCTTGGTTCTATAGATTGTATTTTCACCAGCATCACGGAATACGCCTTCAATTTGACCATCTAGCTCATCACGGTCTGTTATGACGGCGACTCTAGCATCTGGATTGTTCTCTAGAATCCATTTGGCAAGCATAACCATAACAATACTTTTTCCGCTACCCTGCGTATGCCATATAATGCCTCCCTCGCGGTCACGGACATGATTTTGCGCCTCTTTAATTCCGAAATATTGATGAACGCGTGGAAGCTTCTTGATACCGCCGTCAAATAATACAAAATCGTGCAATAGCTCAATAAGTCTATCTTTATTACATAGCTTTTTAAGATATTTATCTATCTTATAGCCTTCGTTATCTTCTTCATCTTCTTTCCAAGTGAGATAAAATTTTTCAGGCGTTTTTATCGTACCGTATTTTAAGCCTTCCGTATCGCTTCCTGCAAAAAGGATTTGAGCTGTCGTAAAGAAGCTTTCATTGAATTCAGGACGCTGATTAGACAATAATTGACGAATACCATCACCAATAGTGACACGACTATTCTTTAGCTCGATAACACCAACAGCAATCCCGTTAATATACAGAACAATATCAGGACGGCGTTCTAGCCCACCTTTTAAGGTTACTTCTTCTGCGAGATAAAAATCATTTTCTTGAGGATTATCCCAGTCAATCAAATGAATAGTTTTTGTGTTTTGCCCTGCCTCAATTTGAGCTGATACCCCGTATCGAAGCAATTCATACACAGCCTTATTGTTATCATAAAGACTTCTATTTCTGTTATTAGCTTCGGATTTTAAGCGATATAAAGCCGCACTTATATCCGCTTCACTATAATTTTTTTTCTTTAGGTATTTCGTAAGGTATTTATCTTCGATATTACTATTATTGGGGCGGTCAGACCAATCGCCTAAATAAGTCCAGTCTAAATCATTCTGGAATAATTCAATAACGCGTTTTTGCGTAACAATTTCTGCTTTTCCTATATCGTTCATACAAGCCTTACCTTTCCTGTAAGTAAGACTTGCATCATGCCTTGCTTAATAGATTTTGCTTTCTCTAGCTTCTCATCTAACTCTGATAATTCTCTATCCATATCTGAAAGAATGTTAGCGATAGCAATTTGTTCTTCTCTGTCAGGCATAAATGGAGAATAGGTACTTATGGCCGCTTGCGATATGCCAAAAAAAGTAGTGCCGTACTTGTTTTTTTCAATAAAATTAAAAAAGTCATCTGATTGGAATTGATAGTAAAGATATTTTGGGTAATACGCTTCGTTAATTGGTCGGAAAACCAATAAATGACTATTTAAAGAGGCTTTATGAGGGTATGGAATATTATCTATAAAAAGAACTTTTCCGATAGTTCCATCTTTTGTCATTAATACATCATCAGGCCTTAGCTGTATTTCAGGTGCTATTCCATATCTTTCCTCTGATATATGATAAACTTCATCCCATCTAATAGCACCATCTTTGAAATTCATTCCTGTTATAAGATAAGGTTGGTCTGGATTTTGAGTGAACTCAGTCTGTTTAAGACCTTGCCATCCTATCCTTCCCTTCAAGGTAGAGATTTCATCTAATGGCTTTCGTTCCCACTTTTTATCAAATCCTTTTAACCTCTTCTCACCAGATAAAAGGGACTGCATCGCACCTGCTTTTATCTTCTTCTTTTTTTCAATGAGACTTTCAAGTGAAAAAATCCATTCATCAGCATCTGATAAAGCATTAGCTATAGCTTCTTGTTCGCCATGTTTACTTGGCACTCTAATTTTTGTTGAATTTATAAGCGTTGTATTTAGGTTCATTTGAGAACCCGTTTGTCCATGTTTAGACCAATCACTCTCAATATTTTGAAGAGAATAATAGAGGTACTTCTTATCTACTTTTGGGCTTTGGAAAACTACAAATCCATCATGAATACAAGTATCAATCATTGTAATTATCGGTCTTCCAACTGTCGCACAGATACTCATTATAAGGCTGTTTTTATCTACTGGACGACTTTTTAAAATCCCAGCTTGGGACAGCTTCTGTGTAGTTTCATGTAAAAACATATTTGATTTCGTTACATCCGAAATTCTCACCCAGCCGACTTTTGACTTTTCATCAAACCATCCTGGGTCGCTTATTGGCCTAGGGGAAGCACCTCTCGTGACTGTTGCTATCTTTCCTAATTCTCTAACTTCCCAATTATTAGGAATAACCCCCAACTCAGTCTGTATGTAACCGGCTGAGGCAACAGTAAGGTTTTCCTCTGTATCGCTACTTTCTTTTAGTGCCACTGCCCCTACCATTTAAACCCCATCGCTTTTAAATGGTTTTCGACTTCACCCTCATAGTTTGCAGCCTTTTCAGCTAGTTTTGGTAAAGGTATCTCATATCTTTCAGATAATGTTTTAACTGTAGACGTTAAGTTTTGTGAAATGCGGTCTATCTCCGCGTCAATATTCGCCTCTAATCGTTCGAGCCATTTATTATTGACTACAATCCTTTTTATCTCTTCTTCATTTAGTTTTGGATATTTCTCATAGGCTTTTATATCAAGTTCTGCTTCGGCTGTTTTAATATCCTTTTTAAGCTTGGCTTCTTTCTCGTATAGTTTTAGCCATTTCTTTAATATGGTTTGCTCTTGTTCTGTATCTTTTTCGTCTTTCAATTCTTTAAGATACGAATTGACGTTCCCTTTATTGATTTTATCAAGTTCAGTAAATACGCCTTCATCTCCGCTATGCTCTTCTTCCAATTCTGTTTTTTCGGCACTAGTGCTTTCTAAATCAGCATTTAGGGTTTCTATATTTGCCTGCTCTTCTCTGAAAAAATGCGAGACAACATAATTTTTAGGGATTAAATCACACGTCCAGCCCTTATCCTTTTCTTTTCCTTTTTTATCTTTTTCTATAATGCGATAAGTCTCTGCTTTCCAACCATCCGCAGAAATTAAATAGCAATCATCTTGCATCGTTTCTGACCAGTAATTCATGATATGCTGGTAAATATCATATTTATTAATTAAGGGCTTATTGGTGTAATGCTTCAACAAATCTTCGGATAAATTAAAAATTACTTCCTTAGGATTACATCCACTTTTTAATGCCTTTAAAGTCTTTTCGCTTCGCTTATTCCAAGCTTCGAAGTGACTATCCATCTCTTTAACAAAGGATGTAAATTGAGGATGTTCAAATATCGTATTCTTTACGGTTTGCTTTTCGACATTGAGCGCAAAATACCCATCACGGCATTGCTTGAAGAGTGTGTTTTTCAAATCGGGGCAGACATCCCAATAACTTTGCAAACTCTGTATGTCTTCTTGCGGAATACCGCCACGTAAATGCCCTTCAATATCCTGTTTATCTTCGTTTTTCTGCGTATCTATGTAGCGAGGAATATTGAGGTTATAATCATTCTTTTCAATTTCCTCATACGGCACCATTCTGGAATAGCCTTCTAACGGTGAGAGCTTTGTGAAGGCATCTACGATTTTATGAAGGTCTTGTGACCGTAAGCGGTTTTTGGCTCCATCTTTAATAAACCCTGTGGAGGCATCTATCATAAATATACCTTTTCGCGCCGCTGCCCCCTCTTTATCAACCATTACAATACATGCTGGAATACCTGTTCCATAGAAGAGGTTTGGCGGTAGTCCGATAATACCTTTTATGTACCCCTTACGAACCAAGGATTTTCGAATTTCGGCTTCTGTATTGCCTCTAAATAATACACCATGCGGTAAAATGCAGGCGCCTTTACCCTTACTCTTTAAAGAGCGAATAATGTGAAGCAAGTAGGCATAATCCCCTTGTTTAGCAGGTGGAACGCCAAACCCTTCAAAACGGTCATACTTATCATCTAATGGGTCTATTCCGTTACTCCATCTCTTGTCACTAAAAGGCGGATTGGCGACGACATAGTTAAATTGTTTAATGCTTTCACCATCTTTAAATTTTGGGTCTGATAGCGTATTGCCCTGCATAATCATGGCAGTAGGGTTATTATGCAGTATCATATTCATGCGTGCTAAACCGCTTGTGGCCGCGTCTTTTTCTTGCCCGTAAAGCGTTACAGATGTGCCCGCTTCATCGCCAACTTTTAATAGTAATGAACCAGAGCCACAGGTAGGGTCATAAACTGTAGTGCTGGCATTGGTATCATCTTTATTAATCCCAATAATCTGAGCCATTATTCGGCTAACTTCGGAAGGTGTATAAAACTGCCCCTTACTCTTTCCACTCTCCGTTGCAAAATGGCGCATTAGGTATTCATAAGCATCACCAAGGATATCGTCTCCGTCCGCACGGTTTTTAGAGAAATCTAGAGAGGGTGTTTGAAAGATAGCGATAAGATTACTCAGTCTTTCAACTTTTTCCTTACCGTCACCCAACTTCACATTGTCATTAAAATCAGGGAAATCAGATTGTGAGAGTTGGTCATTAGCACTAGCTAAGGGAGCAATAACATTTTTGTTAATTTTATCGCCAATATCTGGCTTGCCTTTAAGGGCAATCATATCAGAGAAACTTGCCCCTTTTGGAATAGTTATCGGCGCATATGCTTGCCCTGCAAATTTATCACTAATATATTTTATGAAAAGAAGAGATAAAACGTAGTCTTTATACTGACTGGCATCCATTCCGCCCCTTAATTCGTCACAACTTGACCATAACGAGCTGTATAATTCTGATTTTTTTAATGCCATCGCTTTTCCTTCTTTTTAAATTTTAAAGAAGATTACTTTAACAACCCAGGAGGAGTCACGGAAATAAGAAAAATTATTGTAAATAATGGCTGGGGTGGCAGGATTCGAACCTGCGCATGGCGATACCAAAAACCGCTGCCTTACCGCTTGGCTACACCCCACCATAAAGTGGATATGACCCGATATTAAAGGTTTTAGGATGGTGCCGCAACACGGACTCGAACCGCGGACCTG
>JBCCKS010000041.1:0-13234 GCA_039027295.1 Pseudomonadota bacterium | reverse complement strand
GTAAAGATCAGCCTGATCAATAGGTTTATCATCGATATAAATTTGGCCACTATCTGGTCTTAAAAGAGATTAGCCTCGATATCCAAAAAGGGGAGTTCTTAGGAATAGTTGGGGCATCTGGCTCAGGTAAAACAAGTCTAGTTGATATTCTTTTGGGACTTTTAAAACCAGATAGTGGCCAAATTTATATCGATGATAAACCTATTGATCAGGCTGATCTTTACAATATGCGTCATATGATTGGATATGTTAGTCAGCAGCCATTTATAGGTAGTTTTTCTATCCGTGAGAATATTGCTTACGGTATTCCTAAAGATGAAATTAATGATGAGAAAGTAATTCAAGCTCTTAAAGATGTTCAGCTCTATGATTTTATTCAAGAAAAAGACAAAGATCTTGAGTGGAATGTCGGTGAAAACGGAAAAAAACTATCTGGTGGGCAAAGACAGCGTATTGCTATTGCACGCGCTCTATATCATAACCCTGAAATTCTAATCTTAGATGAGGCTACATCGGCTCTTGATGTTGAAACTGAAAGCAAAATTACTGATATTGTAAATGCTCTTAAAGGCCATAAAACCGTCATTGCCATTGCTCACAGGCTCTCAACACTCAAGAAATGTGACAGGTTGGTTTATATGGATAAAGCACGTATAATCGATACAGGAACTTTCGAAGAATTGAAAAATAAGCACGAAGGTTTCGCGACTATATTAAAATTATCCAATATCTAAAGTGAGCTATGGGACAAAGCGCTAATCAAAAAGAAATCAGGGATAGGTTTATTGCCTTTTCTTTTGCATCAAGCGACTTTCTTTTAGAAATAACGAATAAAGGCGAAGTGATTTTTGCTGTTGGCCAATCGCAAACTTTAATTGGACAAGAAATAGACGATATTGTTGGAAGAAACTGGTTATCTCTTTTTGCTAAAAGTAGTCGTGAAAACCTCATTGCGATGTTGAAAGGAGTTCAGAAAGCAGGTCGTTTAGGTCCTCTGATGGTCGAATTTTTACATCATCAAACAGAAAAGCTTCACCGGGCTATGGTGATGGGAATTAAATTTCCTCAAAGCGAGAGTATCTATTTTACATTTATCGCCTCGCAATCATTTCTAGATTTTTTGGCGGTTGGAGATTTTCAAGATAGCCGTCTTTTGGATGAAAAACAGTTTGAAGCGCAGGCCTTGAAGGCTTTCCAGTCTGCCAAAGCGGAAGGGAAGAAGCTAGATATTACATTTTTCGAAGCTGAAAAAATTGAAGAATATAAAAAGAAATTAAACTTTGAGGAGGCTCAAAACTTTACTGAAAATCTACAAAGTATCTTAAAAGAGCAGGCTTTTGATGGTCAGGTTGCCAGCCAGGTTGATCAAAATAAATATGCTGTTATTCACGATACAGAAATCACACCTGATTTTATTGAAAAGAAAATTAATGATTTGGTCACAAGGACAATTGCGCCTCAATCTGGTGATGTAGGCTTGAGAAAGAGCACTGTAAACGCGGATATGACCACTTTGAATGAACGCGAAGCGAGGCGGGCCCTCATTTATACGATGAACCAAATGGAAGAGCAGGGGCTCGATAATATTCAAGGCGATTTAAAGTTAGGTTTTGAAGACTATTTGGAAGAAAATGCAGCAAAAATTACACGATTAAAGCGTTTAGTGGGGCAGCAGGGTTTTCGTTTAAATTTTCAACCAATTGTTCATATTCCAAGTGAAGAAATTTGCCATTACGAGGCTCTAGTTCGTTTTGTTGATGAAGATTCGCCTTATGAATTAATTGTTTTTGGGGAAGATATCGGGATTGCTCCTGATATTGACTTGGCAATTTTAAAGCAGGCAATTGGTTATATTAAAAAGAATGAACAGCATTACCCAGACTTGCGAGTAGCAGTAAATATTTCTGGCCAGTCTATTCAAAGCAAAGACTTTTTCGAAAAAGTAGTCTTAGCAATTGAAGAAACAGAAATTAATTCTAAAAACTTACTTTTTGAAATTACTGAAAGTACTGCAATTTCAGATTTGGAACGCGTGAATGAGTATATTCAAATTCTAAGGCAAAGAGATTTTGAAGTCTGCTTAGACGATTTTGGGGCCGGCGCGGCATCTTTCCAATATTTAAACAATCTTGATATTGATTGTGTAAAGATTGACGGTAAATATATACGCGATGCACTGAATTCCTCACGGGACGAGGCCATGGTTCGTAATTTGGCTAGTATGTGTAAAGATTTGGGGATTACTACGATTGCCGAAATGGTTGAGACAGAAGCACAGCTTCGATACCTAAAAACAATTGGGGTTGATAAGGCGCAAGGCTGGCTTTTCGGGAAGCCACAAAAAGCCGCTCAATATCAAAAACGTGTAAAAGTTTAAGCTGCCTTCTGACTAGCCGCTTTCTTAGATGTCTTTTTATTCGCGTTACTTACTTTTTTTTTAGATGTCTTGCGTGCCTTTGGCTTAGGCTTTTCGGGCGTATCAGATTTTTCTAAAATCGGGCCTAAAAATTCTCCCGTAAAACTACCTTTGGTCTTGGCAACCTCTTCAGGTGTTCCGCTGGCAATAATTTCTCCCCCTTTGTGGCCTCCTTCGGGGCCAATATCAATAATATAATCGGCTGTCTTAATCACTTCCAAATTATGCTCAATCACAACCACTGTATTGCCTTGCTCAACAAGCGCATGAAGTACTTCTAATAATTTACGAACATCTTCAAAATGCAGACCCGTTGTCGGCTCATCTAAAATATAAAGCGTTTGCCCTGTTGAGCGTTTCGAAAGCTCTTTTGAGAGTTTAACGCGCTGCGCTTCGCCGCCCGATAATGTCGTCGCGGGTTGACCAACTTTGATGTAGCCAAGGCCCACTTGTTTGAGCGTCTCCATTTTATCGCGAATAGTCGGCACGGCCTTAAAGAACTCCGCCGCATCCTCAATTGTCATGTCTAAAATATCGGCGATTGATTTGCCCTTATATTTTATCTCAAGAGTCTCACGATTATAGCGTTTCCCCCCACAGGTTTCACATTCCACATACACATCAGGTAAGAAATGCATTTCAATTTTTATGACGCCGTCACCTTGGCAGGCTTCACATCGCCCGCCTTTAACATTGAATGAAAAACGACCCGGGCCATAGCCGCGCGCTTTGGCTTCGGGAAGTCCCGCGAACCATTCTCTAATTGGTGTAAATGCGCCTGTGTAGGTGGCAGGGTTTGATCGCGGTGTGCGTCCAATCGGTGACTGGTTAATATCAATGACTTTGTCTAAAAACTCTAACCCTTCGATCTTTTTGAACGGGAGGGGGTATTCACGGCTCTTCATTAATGTCTGTGAGGCTGCTTTAAATAAAGTATCAATTGTAAACGTAGATTTTCCTGATCCTGATACGCCAGTAATACAAGTTAATGTGCCTAACGGAATTTCACCTGTTACGTTCTGTAAGTTATTCCCTGAGGCTTCAATTAATTTCAGCGTTTGGCCTTTTTTTCCTTTACGGCGCGTCTGCGGAATTTCAACCTTGCGTCTGCCTGTTAAATAATCTGCTGTGATTGATTTTTTCGACTGCATGACTTTTTTCGGCGTGCCATTCGCAATGATTTGCCCGCCATGAACACCCGCGCCGGGGCCAATATCGATCAAATAATCCGCTGCTAAAATCGCATCTTCATCATGTTCAACAACTAAGACTGTGTTCCCTAAATCACGAAGCCTGCGAAGCGTATCAAGCAAG
The DNA here is from genome assembly GCA_039027295.1 of Pseudomonadota bacterium. Lineage (GTDB taxonomy): Bacteria > Pseudomonadota > Alphaproteobacteria > Micavibrionales > Micavibrionaceae. The sequence goes on along the minus strand of JBCCKS010000041.1, from coordinate 9,504 downwards.
CGATTATTATCGCGTTGATGAAGCCCAATTGATGGCTCATCTAAAACATATAAAACACCTGTTAAGCCAGAGCCGATTTGTGAAGCCAGACGGATACGCTGGCTCTCGCCGCCTGATAAGGTCGCTGATGATCGTGAGAGTGATAAATAATCTAAACCCACATTCATTAGGAATGTGAGGCGCTCATTAATCTCTTTTAAGATTTTCTCTGCAATTTCTGCGCGCTGTTTGGTGAGTGTTTTTTCAACACCTGTAAACCAAGCATGAGCCTCTTCAATCGAAAGCTGGGAAATTTCCGCAATATGTTTGCCATTAATTTTCACCGCTAATGCTTCGGGCTTCAGACGATACCCGCCGCAGTCTTCACAAGGTGTGCTTGTTTGATAATGGGTTAATTCTTCACGCACGCTATTACTATCGGTTTCTAACAAACGCCTCGTCAGCGATGGGATCACCCCTTCGAAAGGCTTTTTGCTATTCCAGCTTGAATTATTTTTACTCTTATACGTGATCGGAATAACAGTCGTTCCTGAACCGTAGAGAATTTTCTCTTGATGCTCTTTTTTTAACTTCTTCCACGGCGTGGTGGTTGAGAATTTATAATGTTTTGCGACCGCCGCCATGGCTTGCATATAATAAGGCGCGAAGTTTTTGGACCATGGCTCAACCGCGCCCTCATCAATCGATTTGTTTTGATCAGGGACAACCAGGTTTGGGTCCATTGTCATTTTATGACCTAATCCATCGCAAGTCGGGCACGCTCCATGCGGTGAATTAAACGAAAATAATCGTGGTTCAATTTCAGGAATGGTAAATCCTGAAACAGGGCAGGCAAATTTCTCACTAAAGAGTTGTTGTGTACCATCTGAAGCATTCTCTGCAATGCATAACCCATCGGCGAGTTTTAGAGAGGTTTCAACTGAATCTGCCAATCTAGTTTTGATATCATCGCGAATAACAACACGGTCAACGACAACCTCAATATCGTGTTTGAATTTCTTATCAAGGGCGGGGACATCGGGAATTTCATACAGTTCACCATCCACTTTCACACGTTGAAAGCCTTTTGCCATCAACTCCCTAAATTCTTTTCTATACTCGCCTTTTCGCCCGCGCACGATGGGGGCAAGGATATAAAGCTTTGTGTCGTCACCCATTTCTAAAATACGATCAACAATCTGGCTAACCGTTTGACTTTCAATCGGCTTACCTGTTGCGGGGGAATAGGGGATACCTACACGCGCCCAGAGCAGCCTCATATAATCATTAATCTCTGTCACTGTTCCCACTGTTGAGCGGGGGTTCTTTGATGTTGTTTTTTGTTCAATGGAAATGGCGGGTGATAAACCTTCGATAGAATCCACATCCGGCTTTTGCATCATCTCTAAAAATTGACGGGCATAGGCTGATAAGCTCTCAACATAACGCCTTTGGCCTTCAGCATAAATTGTATCAAACGCTAACGATGACTTTCCCGATCCGGATAATCCCGTAACAACGATCAATTTGTCACGGGGCATATCAATATTGATGTCTTTTAAATTATGTTCACGCGCGCCACGCACGCTAATTTCTTTTAAACTCATGAAGGTGTTCTACAGCCTTTTGATCTATAAAGTAAAGGATTCACGGCAATCTTACGGTTTAAATCATGAAGAGTTCATAATTATATTTCATTCACATAATATTGACTTATGGAATTTATTTATAGATACTAAAATCATTATGGATATTAAAGTTTCACTAGAAGACCAAGATCATGAGGAGCTGCCTTGTTTTGAAGCCCAGATTGAAGAATCAGATTCATTGTTTAAACGGATGAGATCGCTTTCTAAAGGTGATGGGGACATGGGCTTTAGTCATGAGCTAACGCATTGTTTTGCCAATACAATGGCTGTTGTGAGACTAAAATTACAAATGACGTTCTATCAAGAGGCTGTTGCAGCTATTGATGAAAGATTGCCACAAGTTAGAGATGAAGAAGCAAAAGACTCTCGCTTTCTTGAAAAAGTTACGAGTGAAGGTTTGCCAAAGCCATCAACGTTCCTTGAAAATTTAAAGAGGGCGATATCTCCTTATATGAAATAATATTTCAACATTAAGTAAAATGTTTCACGTGAAACACTGTGAATAAATTCCTATAAAGTTTCTTGACAATTTTTAGATTTTGAAATCCAGATGCAACAAAACCCCGAAGCGGCATTTGCTATCGGGGTTTTGCGTAGATACTTTTGATCTTAAGACGATTTTCAGGCCGGATGTAGCCTGAGCTTGTCTAGGCTATAGTGCCACTCCCATTTGGGAGGACCAAATGCCGATCTCTCTAGCATTGGAAGTTGCACCGTATCCGGCCTTCAAATTCTGTTCTTGATCATTCATCTGATCACCTCCTTTCGTTTGTTAAAAATTCTACCCCCATAATATCCTGGATTCAAAATAGCCGTCAATTAATTTAAGTTGTGTATCACCGTAAAACCGCGCTTGGCAGTGTTTATAGGGTTTGTTAACTATAAAGGCAATTAAACAAAAGGGAAGAATATGGCTGGAAGTGTCAATAAAGTTATCTTGGTTGGAAATTTAGGAAATGACCCTGATGTCCGCACATTACAAAGCGGTGATAAGGTCGTAAATTTATCGATCGCAACCTCTGAAAATTGGAAAGATAAAGCAACGGGTGAGCGCCGCGAAAAAACAGAATGGCACCGCGTTGTGATTTTTAACCAAGGTCTTGTCAATGTTTGCGAAAACTACCTTAAAAAAGGCACGAAACTTTACATTGAAGGACAGCTTGAAACACGATCTTGGGAACAAGATGGTCAAAAGAAATATTCAACCGAAGTCGTCCTTCGCCCATATCGCGGAGAGCTGACAATGCTTGATTCCCGCGGTCAGTCATCAGGCATGAGTGACAATAAATCAGGCTATGATTCAGGCGGTATGCAGAGCAATCCTAGCCCCGCACCGATTGATGAACTTGAAGATGATATACCGTTTTAGTTATAATTAAGTATGCGTCTTTATTTTCTATTCTTATCGGTTTTATTGATTGGATCTTTTTCCATTCCTGTATTCGCGCAAGAGGAAGCTGAAGAGGGTTTAAGTAATCAACCAATTGAGGCTATTGAATCATCTGATGCGAATTTTGAAAAACGATTAGAGCTTGCAGCCCAAATGCATGAGATTTGGCCGATCCGTACTAAGATAGAAAAAGCACTCGATCTTATATCACAGCGGATGGATGAATCTCAGCGCTTGGAATTTAAATCTGCAATGCGCCGCGCAATTAATTTTACATCACTAGAAAAAGCATCAATTGATGCCATGGCAGATATTTATAGCGTTTCTGAATTAGAGGCGATGATTAATTTTTATGGTTCCAAAGCAGGACGATCAGCCTCTGAAAAAGTCCTTGATTATGAAACTGCGCTTCGCCCTATTATGCAGCAAATGGTCGATCAAGCGCTCCTCGATGTTCGCCTCGGTCAACAGTAAAATTATATCTATTTTAAAAAGAAAAAACCCCTGCTTTTGAGGGCAAAATTACTGAGTAAAAAGCTCTAAAAACCCCTCCTAATCCTTGTTATTTGAGCCTCAAATTGCTACTAATTGGAGGTAATTTTAAGAATCAATTTTTAACGAAAAGATAAGTCCATGAGCGACGCTGATAACACTAATCCTGACAATCCTATTGAGCCGCCACAAGGTCCTTCAATTACCATTGAAGAGGAGATGAAGCAGTCATACCTCGACTATGCAATGAGTGTGATTGTATCTCGAGCGTTGCCTGATGTGCGTGATGGATTAAAGCCTGTACACCGCCGTATTTTATTTGCGATGCGTGAAGGTGGGTATACATCGGATAAACCTTACAGAAAATCTGCCCGTGTCGTCGGGGATGTCATGGGTAAATATCACCCACATGGTGACCAAGCAATTTACGATTCTCTTGTGAGAATGGCGCAAGATTTCTCTCTTCGTTTGCCGTTGATTGACGGGCAAGGAAACTTTGGATCGATGGATGGTGACCCACCGGCCGCGATGCGTTACACAGAATCGCGTTTGAATAAGGCTGCGGAAACGCTCCTCGACGATATTGATAAAGACACGGTTAATTTCCATCCGAACTATGATGACTCCACAAAAGAACCGGAAGTGCTTCCATCACGCATTCCAAATCTGCTCGTGAATGGGGCAGGCGGTATTGCCGTAGGCATGGCAACGAATATTCCACCGCATAATTTGGGTGAGGTTGTTGATGGGTGTTTGGCCTATGTCGATAACCCTGAGATTACGTCAGAGGAATTAACTGAAATTATTCCCGGGCCTGACTTTCCAACGGGTGCACAAATTTTAGGCAAGATGGGCATTAAGTCTGCCTATCAAACTGGAAATGGCTCTGTTGTCATTCGTGCGAAAACATCCATCGAAGAGATTTCAAATGGGCGCGAGTCCATTGTTGTTCATGAAGTGCCGTATCAGGTCAATAAAGGCAAATTGCTTGAGCGCTTAGGCGAAGTTGCCCGCGAGAAAATTGTTGAAGATATTTCAGAAATTCGTGACGAGTCAGACCGCGATGGTGTGCGCATTGTGGTTGATTTAAAGAAGGGCGCAAATTCGGATGTTGTCTTAAACCAATTGTTTAAATTTACGGCGCTGCAAACATCATTTGGCTGTAACATGGTGGCACTCGATCATGGCCGACCAAAAATGTTCTTACTCAAAGACTTCATTGAAGCTTTTGTCAAATTCCGTGAAGAGGTGATTACTCGCCGCACAATTTATGAATTGGGTAAGGCGCGCGATCGTGCGCACGTCTTGGCTGGTTTGGCGGTCGCCGTTGCCAATATTGATGAGATTATTGCACTGATCCGCAATGCGCCAAACCCGCAAGAGGCGCGTGAAGGCCTGCTCGCAAAACGCTGGGCGGCTGGTGATGTAAAGCCGTTGATCGAATTGATTGACGACCCAGAGCATCCGGTTGAAGAAGACGGCACCTATCAAATGTCTGAAACGCAAGCCAAAGCGATTCTAGATTTACGCCTTCACCGCCTAACAGGATTAGAGCGTGACAAGATTGGTGATGAGCTGAAAGCGATTACAGATGATATCGCCGAATATTTATCTATCCTGGCAAGCCGTGAAAAAATGCTCGGCGTTTTATGTGATGAATTAAATGAAGTGAAGGAAAAATTTGGAACGCCGCGCCGCACGGAATTATGCGACGCCGAATTTGAACAAGATATCGAAGATCTTATCCAACGCGAAGACATGGTTGTCACCATTACGAATGGCGGCTATGTGAAGCGCGTGCCTCTAGACACTTACCGCGCGCAAAAACGCGGCGGAAAAGGGCGCTCCGGGACGGCGTTAAAAGATGACGATTTCGTCTCGGATATGTTTGTGGCCTCGACCCATACGCCGATTATCTTTTTTACAAGTCGTGGGATTGCCCATACATTAAAAGTATGGCAACTGCCATTAGCTTCGCCGCAAAGTCGTGGGAAGGCCATGGTGAACTTACTACCACTGGAAGCTGAAGAAAACGTATCTGTTTACCTGCGCGTGCCTGAAAATGAAGAGCTGTACGATAAGCTTGATATTATGTTTACTACATCTCATGGCACAATCCGCCGTAATAAGTTAAGTGACTTCCAAAATATTCGCTCCAACGGCCTTATCGCTATGAAATTAGATGAAGGTGAGCGTTTGGTTGCCGTAAAAATTGCAAGCGAAGATGAAGATGTGTTCTTGGCGTCTAAAAAAGGAAAAGCCATCCGCTTCCCTGTTGATGCAATCCGTGTGTTTAGCGGCCGCACATCAAAAGGCGTGCGCGGTATGAAGCTGGGTAAGGGCGATGAAATCATGTCTATGTCGATCTTAAAGCGCGAAGAAGAGGGCGCAAAAGGTCAGGCTTTATTATGCGTGTCTGAGCGCGGGTTCGGAAAACGCACCTATGCATCTGAATACCGCACGATTGGTCGTGGCGGACAGGGCGTTGTCAATATGAAGATCACTGATAAAACGGGTGACATTGTATCAACATTCCCTGTGACGGATGACCACCAAGTGATGTTGATTTCTGATAAAGGCCAAATGATCCGTATGCCGGTCCACAATGTCCGCTTTACAGGTCGCTCTGCACAAGGTGTAACACTGTTTAAAGTCGCAGAAGACGAAAAAGTCGTTTCCATTGCATGGCTCGTCGAAGATGATGACGAAGACATCGATGCCATTGATGCAGAAGCAGTTGGAGAGGCCGTAGAAGTCAAAGCGGAAGAAGATAATTCTGAAGAGGCTTCAGAAGAATAGTCTCTCATGACTGTTTCCTCCAAAGAGCGGGAGTTAGCAAAACAGCTCTGGGATTACAATTATATCCGGGATGTCGATATCGGTTCTGCCGATCTCCTTTTGGTTATGGGGAGTAATGATTTACGCGTTCCTCATTATGCGGCAGAAATCGCGAAGCAGTATTCTTTTGATTTTACAGTGTGTAGCGGCAGTATTGCCCATTGTGATGATCTCTTATCGACAGGATGGGATAAAAGTGAAGCAGAAATTTTTGCAGACATTATGCAACAGCATGGTGTTGAGAATATTATTCAAGAACGTAAAGCGACGAACACGGGTGAAAATTTAACCTTCACAAAACAGGTTCTACAGGGGATGAATGTCCAAATTCAGACAGGTGTTCTTGTGCAAAAACCTTTTATGCTAAGACGCGTGATTGCGACAGCTAAAAAACAATGGCCTGAAGTTAAGTGGAAAGTCACTGCTCAAGATATCTCATATGAAGATTATGTCGCAGAGATTGATGAGACAGCATTCATCAATATTCTTGTTGGCGATACGCAAAGGGTCATTGATTACGCTCAAACGGGGTTCCAAATAGAACAAAATATGCCTGATCATATCGTTGAAGCGAAAGACGCTATGATAGAATTAGGGTATAATAGGCATCTACCTCAATAATCACTATAAGGTTCGGTTTCAGTGTCGCGGATGAGAAGGCAATCTGATTTCGCAGAAATCTCTGCCATCTCATTGGAAATAAATGTTATTTTTAAATTAGCGCGCCCGGTAAACGGGTTATAGCTCTTGACCTGTTTATCAATTGCAGTGGAATTGACCAGCGGGCAGGTCTCAGGCTCTGGTGTCGTAACCTTATGCATCACACTGATCTCATAAGCTGTAGATGCTTGTCTTAACCCGCGCGCATTTTTGGTAATCGTCATATCAATAATATTGTCATATTGCGTAACATTATCGATGGGGAAAACAATACCAGCACTTTTAAATTGCCCGGTGCGCACTTCGTGATCTTTTTGCTCTGAGGCAAAGCTGCCACTAGGCCATATGAAAATCGGCAAAATCATCAAAATCTTGAACATCATGGCCACACGGTATAGAACGTTAGGGCAGAAAACAATAACAGCGCACCAAAGAAGGGTATTTTTGTGAGCAAACAAAGAATAGGTGTCTATCCGGGGACGTTTGATCCCATTACCAAAGGGCATATTCATATTATTAAACGCGCCAGTAAACTAGTTGATAAGCTTGTGATCGGTGTGGCCGCCAATAAGAATAAAAGCCCACTTTTTAGCCATGAAGAACGCCTAGCGTTAGTAAAAGCGGATTTAGAAGCGATTCAAGCAGATTTAGGGTGTGAAATTGAAGTCATTGCCTTTGATAAGCTCTTGATCGATTTCGCAAGTGATCATGTTGCAGTTTCTATTGTTAGGGGGCTTCGCGCTGTATCTGACTTTGACTATGAATTTCAGATGACAGGCATGAATATTCATCTGGCTCCTGATATTGAGACAGTGTTCTTAATGGCGGCCGATCAATGGCAGTTTATCTCCTCTTCCTTTGTGAAGGAAATTCATCTCTTAAGCGGTGATGTGAGCGAGTTTGTCACAGATCAAACCCTTGATGCGCTTGATAAAAAAAGGGCTTAAGAGCCTTAAAGATAAGGCTTGCTTTCTGCTCAAGACTTCATGTATAACAGTGCAAAATCACCCCTTAAACGGTGATTTTTTTATTCTTTTCGTAAGAATGACCGCTTAGCTCAGTCGGTAGAGCAACTGACTTTTAATCAGTAGGTCGAGGGTTCGAATCCCTCAGCGGTCACCACCTCCTTCTAAAATTGAATATTGTTGGATCGGCTCTGTTAGGGGCACTAGTTGTCAAGAACCCTCTCATTACAAAAGAGCATCCGTGCGCAAGCGCAGGATGCGGGTTCGAATCCCTCAGCGGTCACCACTTTTCTTTAAAATTTTTAGTATAAACGAGTTATTCTTTCCTCGTGTATGTACCAATACACTTCATCATTCATGCCTATTTATATTAAAAATTTCTTCGAAAAGAGATACCAAGAACTAAGTTTTTTTATTAATCTGCCTCGTTGAATTGCAGCAAAAGAACAAAAAGCGCAAAAAGAACAACTTGATATATAAAAAACAGATAATAAGGCCATGCAAAAATAATAAAGAAGCAGGCGAGTATTGTTTGAATGGTCATGCTTCCTAACACAAATATATGTAATGAAGACTTCACTCTTAACTTGTTTTTCCAACCTGGAATAAGGAATGTGATTTTCCCAAAAGGAATCCAAGTTAGATTAAAAATCTTCCTCATAAATTTTAACTTTTGATCATATAGAAATGAGTTTCCTGTATCGTTAATAGGCTGAGATAAAAAGAAGTTTTTAGGATCTTTATGCTTATGCCCATGTTCTTGACGCCAAGATATATAGGTCCAAAATTCTATATTAAGATAGTAAGTAAAAAAGCCTAAAATAAATGTGCTCAACGTAACGGCATTAACTTCGAAAGATGCTTCCGCGCTTTGTAAATAAAAGAAGCATAACAGCAAAAGACAGGTACATATAAAGTCGGAAGTGACATCATATAATGTGCCTAAAGTTGATGTAGTATTTGTATGACGCGCAAATTGTCCATCAGTAAAATCAAGAATCATCCCTATGAATAATAATAACGCCGATAAATAAATATGGCCGCTAATAAGGAGTATTAAGGCAAATATTCTCGTCACAAAACCCACTAAAACGATGAAATGTGGATGCATTAAAGGAACATGTACTAATAGTTTGACCAAGAAAGCTGCTATATATCTAGGCCAAAAATTGAGGATAGAGTTGTTTTTGAGGGCGTATTTATCTGAGATAACGAATATCTTTTTATTATTTTACTAACTAACTTTAAATTCCAGACAATAACGTAAAACAGTTTTTTTGCAAATTTATTAAATATATTGTTGTTTTGCTACGGAAACCTTATTCTAAAATCTTGTTATTACAATCTATTATAAAGGATTTTATCTCATGGGTTTTTCACCATCTTCAATGCAATTAACAAGCAGCACTTTTCAAAATCACGGCGCCATTCCAACAAAGTATACTGGGGAAGGGGAAGATGTTTCACCCGAGCTAAGCTGGGTTGATGTGCCGGAAGGATCATGACAGAGAATAGCAAAAGCTTTTGATCC
>JBCCKS010000040.1:0-13386 GCA_039027295.1 Pseudomonadota bacterium | reverse complement strand
CCATACGGGAATCTTCAATCCAGCAATCTGCATAAGAAAAGCCGCGCTTATAATTATCTTTTAAAGGTGTCCCTCTCACATGATTTTTAAAATCAATAGCTTCCGATTTTTTTAATTTTTTTCGCCCACCTAGAAAATCATAAAGCTTTAATCCTAATTGAATAAGACGGTATGGCCTTAAATTTTTATCATGCGGCAAAATGAATTCCATTGGCCAGATAATATGTGGCGCATTATTTAAAAGGACCTCTCTTTCCAAAAGAGATTCTCTTACAAGCCTGAATTCATAATGCTCTAAATAGCGAAGGCCCCCATGAACAAGTTTGGTGCTAGCAGAGGATGTGGCTTGCGCTAAATCTTGAGCTTCAACGAGAAGAACCGAAAGCCCCCGGCCTGCAGCGTCGCGGGCTATTCCGCTTCCATTTATTCCGCCGCCAATAACACAAAGATCATAATCCATGTGTTACAGGCTACCTTATGTTGAAATGTTATGAAAGACTTACTGAACGAGTTTGGTAGAGTTTTGTGAAGAGTTTTCTTCTTCCTCATTATCATTCAAGGCCACGCCTTTTAAGAACTTTTCTTCAGCAATATTATCTGCTGTTTCACCCGTAGGGCGCCCCTCTTGCGCCGCGCGATCTAGAATCTCATATACAATTTTACCAATGCGTTCGACATGGGATACCATTGCGCCGCGCTCAATATTGAAGTCTTGAGGGTTATAGCCACTATTTCTAAAAAATTCGTAGCCCACACAAATCACGCCGCCTGAATTAATCACGTAATCTGGAACATAAAGAATATTCTTTGAATGGAGCATTTGATCGTGATGCTCAGAGAGTAATTGGTTATTTGCCATTCCCGCCACGATATCGCACTTTAATAGCTCAATTGTGTTGTCGTTTAAAACACCACCCATTGCACACGGTACAAAAATATCGCAATCAACGCCGTAAATATCATGAACGTCTACAACTTCAAGGCTCGGGATCGCGTCTTTAGCAGCTTGAATATTCTCATCATTAATATCGCAGATTGTTATTTTAGGATTATCTTGGCTGAGCAATTTACAAATTTCAAAGCCAACTGCGCCAACACCTTGCACAGCAAAGCTCAAATCTGGAATTGACTTCTCGCCTTTATAACGAAATTCGATAGCGGCTTTAATCCCTTCATAGCAACCTAGTGCCGTTAACGGTGATGGGTTTCCACCTAACTCACCATAGGTGCTGCCTTCCATTTTCTCAGGCGGCAAGCCCGTTACAAATTGAGTATTTTGAGAGATATTCACCATATCCTCTTCGTTCGTGCCGCTATCTTCAGCTGTAATATAAAGCCCTTCAAAACTTTCAACAGCTTCGCCCATTGCCTGCATCAGCTCTGCTGTCTTATGAACTTTAGGCTCACCAATGATAACCGCTTTTCCGCCGCCTAGAGGCAGCCCCGCCACAGCATTTTTATATGTCATGCCGCGTGATAGGCGCAAAACATCGTTAATGGCTTCTTTTTCATCCGTATAAGGTTTGAAACGACATCCCCCTAGTGAAGGCCCCAGATTGCTGTTATGCACGGCAATATAAGCAACAACTTCGTCATTCAGTACAAAGCGTCTGACATGCTCATGATCGTCATAGGATGGGAATTCACTTAAAGCTTCGGGAGATAAATCAGTAATGTTCATAATATTCTTAAGATTGCTATTTTTTAAAATTTTAAAGGGATAGCCCAAAATAATCAATTTGTCATGTATGAAATCAATAAAAAAACCCCCCACGAATGGGGGGTACAAGGTTTTTTACTATGGGTATCAGATCGAATATAAACTTTTTCTTTAAACTTCTCGTCCCGATGGCCACACCATCTCAAAAAATTAAAGAAGCTATAAGGGAGTACGCTATGCTTCGTAATATCCTTATATTTTTAGTATAGATAAAATTTTATGTAAATTACAAATCAGCGGGGTGCTAATTAATCAACATATTGATTTTAAATGGTTTTTTAGTGCTCTCATATCCTCAGGCAATTCAGAAGAAAATGTCATATTCTCCTCTGTTTTTGGGTGCGAAAAGCATATTTCACTCGCATGGAGGGCTTGGCGGGGAAAATCTAAGATTGCAGCAATACTATCCTCATCATAATCGTTGCGCTTTAAAATCGCCCGTGCTTCTTGTTCCACAAGACCGTAAAGAGGATCACCAATAATTTGGTGTTTTAAATGTTGCATATGAACGCGGATTTGATGCGTTCGACCACTTTCTAATTTGCATTGAATTTGTGCGGCAGCTTCACCAAATTTTTTTTCTACCAAATAATGTGTTTTCGCTTCACGCCCGCTTGATTTCATAATCGCCATTTTCAAACGATTACTGGCGTGTCGTCCTATTGGCTCATCAACTGCACCCTTAATAATAGTTGGGGCACGCCATGTAAACGCCGTGTAAACGCGGCTGAGGCTTCTATCCTTTAATTGGTCAGACAGGCTGTGATGAGCTTGATCATTTTTGGCAACAATCATCAGGCCGCTTGTTTCTTTATCAAGGCGGTGAACAATGCCGGGCCGCTTTACGCCCCCTATTCCTGAAAGCGTATCAGCACAATGATAGAGAAGCGCGTTGACCAATGTCCCGCTTAAATTTCCAACAGCCGGATGAACAACTATGCCCGCAGCTTTACTAATCACAATGATATCATCGTCTTCGTAGATAATGTTTAGGGGAATATTCTCTGGCTCAGGATCAGCATCAATAGCCTCAGGAAGCATGACTGTAATTTCATCATTGGTAGAGAGTTTGGAAGATGCCGTTTTGACCGGCTTGCCATTTAAAGTGACATGGCCTTCTTTGATTAAAGCTTGCAAACGCGCCCTTGATTGGTCTGGCATTTTAATCGCCAAAGCCTTATCAAGGCGAATGTTTTCAAAGCTTTCGTCAACTTGAATATGTTCTTGATGATAGTCTGTCATAACCAATTGATATTGTTAGTCTCTTCACTATAAAGTAGCAACATGAAAATCTTAATTGTTAGTGATGCCTGGCACCCGCAAGTCAATGGCGTCGTTCGTACATATGAGCATTTGCTTGTAGAAATGGAAAAACAAGGTCACGAAACAATGGTTCTAGGCCCTACTGATTTTCGCTTTCGCTTTCCTATTCCGACTTACAAAGAAATTGAAATTGTTTTATTTCCCTATAAGAAATTAAGACAATCCGTTGAAGAATTTAAACCTGATGCGATGCATATTGCGACCGAAGGCCCTTTAGGTTGGGCCGCGCGTCGTTATTGCCTGAAGAAAAAAATTCCTTTTACATCTTGCTATCACTCACAATTTCCAACCTATTTTGCGATGCGTCTCAGCAAACCCTTTCCCAAAAGTTTTGACTTCTTTCACGAGATTGGTGTCGGCGTTATTCGCCGCTTTCATAACGCTGCCGATGGCACATTCGTTACAACAAAAAGTATGAGCGAAGAGCTTAAAAATTGGGGGATCACAACGCCTATATTTCCTCTAACGCGCGGTATTAACCCTGATATTTTCAAACCGGGTGAAGGTACTTTATTTAAAGATTTGCCAGGCCCTGTCGCTTTATATGTTGGACGGCTCGCTATAGAAAAAAATCTAGAAGAGTTTTTAGAGATGCCCTGGCAAGGATCAAAAGTTGTCGTCGGCCATGGCCCCGAAGAGGAAGCCTACCGAAAGAAATATCCTGATATTTCATTCTTGGGAAAAAAAGTTGGCGATGATCTTGCCGATTGCTATCGCTCCTCAGATTTATTTGTTTTTCCGTCTTACACAGACACATTTGGAATTGTGATTATTGAGGCACTTGCCTGTGGCTTGCCGATTGCCGCACATGACGTTATTGGTCCAAAAGATATTATTATCCAACCCGAATTGGGCGCCCTCCACGAAGATTTAGAGCAAGCCTGTCATAAGGCTCTAGAGACTGGAGACCCCGTTTTTTGTGCAAACCATGTTACAGAGAATTATTCATGGGCAAAGGCCGGCGAACAATTTTCAAGTAAAGTCTTTAAATCCCCTCCTGAGCATCATCAGAGAGAGGGGTAAAAAAAGACTTGAAAAATACTTCATTTTTCTATTCTTTAGGCGTTACCGCAATTTAGGCGGGCGGTTAGCTCAGCGGTAGAGCACTTGCTCGACACGCAAGGGGTCACTGGTTCAATCCCAGTACCGCCCACCATTTAAAATTATTCTTCCTTTATCATATATAAAGGTAATCAAAAAACCTTAAAAAAGAGAAATAAATGAAACGTGAATATGAATACTTAAATTTAGCACGTTTTTTAGCCGCTTTATGGGTTCTCTTATTTCATGCAAACATACATTTTGGCCAATTAGAACCACTCTCTTTTATAAACCCGATACTGAATGAAGGTGTTTTGGGTATGACAGTGTTCTTTATTCTATCAGGCTTTGTCTTAGCAATGTGCTATTCCTCTTTTAAGGAAAAAGGAACTGCACAATCATTTTATCTTGCCCGTGTTATTCGGCTATACCCTGTATACCTAGTTATGGGAGTTGTAACCTTCCCAACAATTTTTATGACAGCTGAAGGCTATCTATTCTATGAATATTATACAGTCATTTGGATTGCCATGATTATAGGTATATTTCTTTTGGCAATACAAGCATGGGCGCCAGCTCTTTTTAGTGTTTGGAATTTTGGAGGATCTTGGTCTTTAAGCGTAGAAGCGTTTTTCTACGCGACATTTCCTAAGTTAAGAGATTACCTAACAAAATTATCAAAAGAAAATTTAATCATCATCATTTTCGCCTGTATAATCATTATGTTCACGATACTTTCTTTACTTATTGCACAAGAAGGGGAAAACTCACAGCAAGTTATTTTTTATGTGTTACCTGTATTTCGCTATCCAGAATTTATTTTAGGAGCCGTTGTTTTTATTCTTTGTGTTGAAAGAAAATCTTACAGGGAGCTCTTAACGAAGCTATCTATTCCTGCTTTTATTATTGGATTAATTCTAATTTACACGATTGAGCTTCCAGGCTATTTAGATTTTGGCTTTTTATTCGCCCTTCCTATTGCGATGATATTTGTAAAAACTCTGGAATTAAAAGCGTCAGAGTTTACGTCTAAGATTTTCAATTATTTAGGCCATATAAGCTATTGCCTTTATCTTGTACAGTTTGGAACAGCCCCTTATTTAATATCAGTTTTAGGTGATGCAAGTCTCTTAGAATCTTGGTTGGCATTTATAGCGATGACTTTTATTGCAGCAAATCTTTTACATTTTCTAATTGAAGTACCAGCCCACTCATTTTTAAAGAAAAAGTTAGTAGAACGCTCATTAATGAAAGTTAGATAAAGTCTTATTATAAGGCTAATTAACATACATCTTTTAGAAATAAGTAAATAATTGCTTATGTATAAAATTTCATGTTTTATACGGCATGTTTTCATTTCTGAAAAAACTCAAAGACAATAAAAAAAATCTGTTTTGGTTATGGATTTTATATCACTGCATTAAAGGGTTACTGACCCTTTCCTTCATTTGGATTCCCCTTTTTATATTATGGCTGAATAGTCAGTAGACATAAAAACACGTAGAAGGTGTTTTAAATCATACAATTTAATTATTTTATCAACCATAGATTGATTAAATTAATTAATGAAAATCTTATTATTACAATATCTTAACGAATATTTGTTATGATATATTAAGGTAGGGATATTTGCGTGTACGTCTTTTGATCATACGCAAGTATGGCATGTAGTTTGCACTACCATTTTGCAGGAAGCAATATGTTGAAATAAAAGGATTTTATAGTGAGAGACGTCGTCGTCGGCGCAGCCATGAAGTCAACATTGACAAGCATTCGCTTATCAAGAGAAAGTCTTGATAACACCTCTGCACGTCTTGCATCTGGCAATAGGGTTAACACCGCTCTGGATAATCCTCGAAATTTTTTCCAAGCCGCAGAACTAAATTTTACAGCAAGCAATTTTAGCTCCCTCCTTGATAATATGAATTTAGGGGTGCGCACAATTCAACAAGCGATTGCAGGCGTGGAACAGCTTGAGAATATTTTGAACATTGCAGAATTTAAAGCCATTGAGGCCAGAGCAACATTAGAGCAAACAAGTTCTGCCTTACCCAATTTTATTTTAGAAGAAGAGCCCATCGGATATTTCCAACTTAATGATGCAGAAGAAAGCCCCACAGCAGAAAATTTAGGGAACGCAGGGGCTATTTTAGCGGACGGCGTTTACACCAATGGTGTGAGGGCTGGTGAAGAAATTTTGTTCTATGGCGCAGGCGGACTACCCGCCAGATTTGATGGAACAAACCAATTCGTTGAAGTCCCTGTTGATCCTCTTATTAACTTAGGCGGGCCTTTTCCCGAAAGGACGGTCGAGCTTATTTTTAACGCAGATAGTACAACAGGGCGGCAAGTCCTTTGGGAAGAAGGAGGCAATGTTAACTCACTCAATATTTATATTGATGATGGTTTACTGAGGGTCAATGGACGGACAACGGCTGGCGGCGGCTATGGCCCGATTGACATTAGCGTTCCTATTGAAGTTGGAACAACCTATCACGTAGCCTTTACGCAATTAGGGGGAAGCCCAACTGTGGATGGACAGTTTATTGGCTATTTAAATGGAGAGCGAATAGGTAACCCCGTAACGATTAATGGAACCATTGGAAATCACCCGAATAGAAATGCGATTGGGGGAATTGCGCAAAATGTTTACTTCCATGATGATGGCCCAGGAAACGCCCCTGCCCGTGCAGATGGAACATTTGCGTTTAATGGACAAATTTCAGACGTTGCCATTTATAACCGTGTTCTGGATCAAGAGGCGATTGCCGCGCGGTACACCGCAACTTCGCTTCCTTTATCTGAAGAATTCCGCGCGGATATTCAAGATTTTCTTGGGCAGTTAGGAGATTTTGTTGAAGACACATCTTACCAAGGAATTAATCTTCTCAATCGCGAAGATTTAATTGTAAATTTTGATGATGAAAATGAAAGTAAACTCAGAATTGATGGACAAAGATTTTCATTAGAAGATTTAGGCCTTGATAATATTAATTTTCAAAAACCAAGCCAAACCAGAGATTCTGTTATAGCTATTCAGGATGCCATCGAAAAAGTCAGAGAGTTTGGAAGAAAACTTGCAAACGATTTAGCAATCATTCAAACGCGTCAAGATTTCACACGGAATTTTGTCAATAATTACCGCTCAGGCGCTACAGACTTAACAATCGCAGATCAAAATGCAGAAGGCGCAAATCTTCTTGCCCAGCAAACAAGGTTAGCCTTAGGCACTGAAGCCTTAAGCCTCGCGAGCGAAAGCTCACGCTCAATTCTAGAAATCTTTGGTACAGGATCGAACCTTTTCGGTAACTAAACCATTAGACTATCAGTAATAATATAAAGACAAACAACATGACTGATACTTTAAGGCTCATCTTAGGTGACCAGCTTAATACCAAAATATCATCCCTAGACGGAGCAGATAAAGATAATGATATTATTCTCATGTGCGAAGTTTGGGATGAGGCTACCTATGTGCGTCACCATAAAAAGAAGATTGCCTTTCTCTTTTCTGCTATGCGTCATTTTGCTCAAGAATTGGAAAAAGATGGTTATAAAGTTCACTACACTCAATTGGATGATCAAGACAATACAGGGTCTTTCCGCGGTGAAGTAGAACGCGCCATCAAAAAATATAAGCCGAAACAAATTATTATAACTGAAGCTGGTGAATTCCGCGTCTTGCAAGATATGAAATCATGGGAAAATGATTTTGGACTATCTGTTGAAATCAGATCTGATGATCGATTCCTTGCCACCCATAATGAATTCGAAAAATGGGCAGAAGGACGCAAGCAATTACGAATGGAATTCTTCTATCGTGAGATGCGTAAAAAACACCGCATATTAATGGATGGTGATAAGCCCGAAGGCGGGGATTGGAATTATGATAGCCAGAATAGAAAGCCACCAAAGGAAGGCTTAGATGTTCCCAAACCCTATACGGCCAAAATTGACGATATCACTCAAGAGTGCATTGAATTAGTAGAGGAGAAATTTGGTGATCATTTTGGGGATTTAGAACCGTTTTATTTTGCAGTCACGCGCGATCAGGCTTTATACGCTCTCGATAAATTCATTGAAGAACGGCTTGAAAATTTTGGCGACTATCAAGATGCCATGGTTGAAAATGAGCCATGGATGTATCACAGCCATTTAGGATTTTATCTCAATTGTGGCTTATTGCTGCCTTTAGAATGCGTGGAAAAAGCAGAGAAAGCGTATCAAGATGGGAAAGCCCCTTTAAATGCTGTTGAGGGGTATATTCGTCAAATATTAGGCTGGCGTGAATTTATTCGCGGCATTTATTGGTATAAAATGCCAGAATACGAAAATGAAAATTTCTTAAACGCTGATCGAAAACTTCCCGATTTTTTCTGGACAGGTGATACGAAAATAAATTGTTTAAAACAATGTATTACCGAAACAAAAGAAAATGCATACGCACATCATATTCAACGTTTAATGGTTTTAGGAAACTTTGCATTAATTGCAGGGCTTGATCCAAAAGAAGTAAATGAATGGTATCTGATTGTATATGCCGATGCCTACCAATGGGTTGAACTACCCAATGTGACCGGCATGGCGTTGTTTGCAGATGGCGGCGTTTTAGGATCGAAACCTTATGCGTCCAGTGGCGCCTATATCGATAAAATGTCTGATTACTGCAAAAACTGTCACTATGATGTGAAAAAGAAAACAGGGCCTGATGCATGTCCGTATAACTACCTCTATTGGGATTTTCTTCAGCGCCATCATAATCAATTAGGCGACAACCAGAGAATGAGCATGATCTACAGCACGCTTAAAAGAATGAAAGATGATAAGATTGATGCCATCAAAGAAAGTTCTCAGAAATTTTTAAGTGCTATGGATAAAGGCGAAGCCGTCTAAAGCATGAGGAAAAAGAGCGACCTTCCTACAAAAATTTGCCCAGTTTGCAATCTACCCTTTACGTGGAGAAAAAAATGGGAAAAAAATTGGGAGAATGTGAAATATTGTTCAAAAAAATGTGCCTCTAAGAAATAGCATTCAAGCTATTTAGGCAATCTCTGCTAAATATTGATGAACTTGGGTGACAGTAATTGATCCTTCCCCCACCCCTGAAGCAACACGTTTGATAGATCCAGCGCGAACATCACCAGCCGCAAAAATACCAGGAACATTGGTTTCCATCATCATAGGCGGTCTTTCAAGAGGCCAGCCTTTATCATTCGCAGCGTCCGCTCCTGTAAGGGCAAACCCATAATCATTAAGACTGATACACTCTTTAAGCCATTCTGTATTCGGAACGGCGCCAATCATTAAAAATACATGACGAACATCCATCGTATTTTCTTCACAACTTTCACGGTTTTTTATGGTCACTTTTTCCAAATGTTCATCACCATGAAGTTCTGTAATCTCTGTATGATAGTGAAGTGTAATACGAGGAGAGGATTCTATCCTCCCAATAAGGTAATCCGACATACTACTGGCAAGCTCGCCTCTTCTGACTAACATATGAACATGTTTTGCAGCGCCTGCAAGAAAAACAGCAGCTTGACCGGCAGAATTACCGCCGCCTACAATGATAACTTCTTTACCGCGGCAAATATCAGCCTCCATTGCTGTGGCCGCATAGTAAATACCTGCATTATCAAATTTTGTATTCTCTTTAACATTGAGACGGCGATATGTTGCGCCTGTTGTTACGATAACAGATTTTGTTCTGATGCTTGTTCCATTGCAAAGCTCAAGAGAAAATAATTTCTCATCTTCTAATTTTTGAATTTCATTTACCTGATGAGGAAGAATAATTTTCGCGCCAAATTTCATTGCTTGCACTTGCGCTCTACCCGCCAAAGCCTGACCAGAAAGACCAGTGGGAAATCCCAGATAATTTTCAATTTTGGATGATGTCCCTGCTTGCCCGCCAGGTGCTTCTTTTTCAATTAAAACTGTTCGTAAACCTTCTGAGGCTGCATAAACTGCTGCGCTTAAACCTGTTGGCCCACCACCTACAATCATAACATCATAAGGCTCTGCTAGATTAGGATCTTCTGTTAAACCCAAAGCTTCAGCTAATTGAAAGTTAGTTGGCTTTTTTAAAATATTATCGCCTAAATGAATAATAACTGATGGTAAATCAGATGTATCGAGTTGGTATTTTTCTAATATCTCATCACACCCCTCATCATCGCAATATATCACATCTATTGGATAGCCATTTGATTTTAAAAATCTTTGAATACGGACAGAGTCAGAGTTTTCATGATGTGCAATGAGAGTAACGCCGCCTTGTTTATGAGAGATCAAACCAACGCGGCGTAGAATAAAAGCCCGTATAATCAATTCGGAAAGATCAGATTCTCCAACAAGCATTCTTCTAAAAGACTCTCGATTAATTCTTAAAACCTCTCCATCTTCTCCCATACGGCCGCCAACAAGAATTTTTCTGTCATTCAGTAAGTCCATTTCACCTGTGAACTGGCTTTCCCTATGAATTGTAAATACTTTATGACCGTCATTTGTGTACTCGAATATTTCAATATTCCCTGAGATCACTACAAAAAAATCGACGGTTCTGTCCCCGCGCTGAAATAAAAAGTCATTTTTTTTGAAAGTTTCAACTGTGCCATATTTTTTTAGGCGGCCTATCTGATCATCTTTGAGTGTAGGAAATGTTTGCGCCTCCCTTACATAAGGATCGCTTGCATCTAGATTTTCAGTGTTCATTAAAATATTAGATTGTGTCATGGCTTGATAAGTCTTGGTTATATTTCTTGATGAGGTCAACATTTTTTTGATTGGCTTTAAAGGCAAAATCAAAGATATCCCCGATGAGCGGCACAAGCCCTACAATCCAATCAATAAGAAGGTTAAAAAACATAATAATCTTAATATGATGAGGCACGCCAAATTTATGCGCCTTACTAATCAGATAAATCGTTGTGGCCAAGGTGGCTGTATCCCCTATTCCAGGAATTAACCCTGCCAGAGCATCAAAGCCAAAGCGCATCTCTGTTCCCGGAATTCGAAAACAATTATCCATCCATAAAGCTAGCTTTTCTAGCTCTTGGATTTCTTTATCTGGAATTTTTTGAAAACTTTTATCGTCTGTCATTCAGCGGCTTGTTGTTGAAGCTGCATCTCATCAAAATCTGGTTTAAACTGTAAATAAGACGGATCAAAATTTGCCATCATTGCTAATCCATTATAGTTAATAACACGGATATCGGAACGATTATACTCTATGTAATTGTGACGGCGTAATTCATTCATGGAACGATTCACATGAATTGAGCTTAATCCCAAAAGATCGGCCATATGATCTTGTTTCAATGGTAGGTAAAAGCCTTTCTCTGTTCCTCCTTTTGTGCGTTCAATTCTTGTTTGCATTTCTAAGATAAGATGAGCAGCTTTTTCTAAAGCTGTTCTACGCCCAATTGAAATGATTCTTTGATGTAAAATCTCTTTTTCAATATGGCTCAATAATGAAAATGTATTAAATGCGAACTCTGAGTCTTTCACTACTTTTGATACATCATGCCATGAGTAAAACGAGACAGTGGCATCAGTAAGCGCAATCACATCGTAAGAATATTTTGCATCTACTGGAAAAAGATACCCTAAATGATCCTGAGGAATTTTAACGTGCTGAATACTTCTTAAATCTTGATCAAGATATTGAACAGCAAAAGCCCACCCCTGTTCCAACATCAAGAAATGAGAATTATCATCTCCTTTTTTGAAGATGACGTCTCCTGCTTTAAACTGCCTTTGCTCAAAAGGTAGGTCTGAGAGAGCATTTTTAATATTGTAGTCTTGGTAGATGGAAGCTTCCATGGTTCTGACAATCCTTATTAATTCATGTTAAACAAACCAATATTGCTAGAAATCGTTCCCTGTTTTGGTATTTATCCCTAAAAACAACTATTTACGCTTTCATAATTCCTTATTACTGCTATGATAAACTTAACTTAAGTTAAATATTGGTATTTAGGAGCCATGAGCGCAAATATACTTCTCATTGATGATTATGAGCCAACCGCACTAACAATGAAGGTTATTTGCGAGGAAAAAGGCTTCTCTTTTCATCATGCTCAAAGTGCACAAGATTCAATTAAAATAGCCTCAGATACGGTATTTGACCTTATTCTTGTTGATATCAACCTACCCGATAAGAGTGGGACAGACCTTGCGCCCCAAATGCGTGATCTGTGCCCTACAGCAAAAATTATTGGCTTTACTGCAGATAAAGAAGCCGTTGAAGAAAATGATGCTGGCGCTTTTGACTCTCTTGAACAAAAAAACCTAGAAGTGACATTTATCGAAGACCGTTTAAATTCTTGGCTTTATAACGCGTAAGTGCAGAGATTATTGTGTCGCCTACCCCAATAAAAAAAACAGCAAATATCACTTCTGAAAGTGATTTTCTTGCAAACATAAGCCACGAAATTCGTACCCCCGTAAATGCGATATGTGGAATTTCAGATCTTCTCAATAATTTTGATCTGCCTCCAGAAAAGCAAAAAGATTTAATAGAAAAACTCAATATAAGTGCTCGTCAATTAAAAGAGCTTATCAATGATATTTTGGATTTTTCAAAGTTAGAGGCAGGACAGCTTACATTATCAAAAAGAACATTTGATTTATTTGGGGTGTTAAAAGATGTTTATAATATATGTATTATAAAAGCAGATGAAAAAAATCTTAAGCTTGATGTTCCTCTTACCTTTGAAGGTTCACAACAATATATTGGTGATCCAACACGGCTCAAACAAATTTTATTAAATCTTATGAGCAATGCGATAAAATTTACGGACGAAGGATCTGTAAAGGTTTCCCTAGAGAAACTATCTGATTTAGATCACAATAGAGTGATGTTGCGCATTAACGTTGAAGACACCGGTATTGGAATCCCAGAAGACCAAAAAGAAAAAATATTTGATAAATTCTCCCAAGGATCAGCAGGTAAAGGACATGGCCGTGAAGGTACAGGGCTAGGTCTAACCATTACCAAGCACCTTATCGAAATCATGGAAGGATCTATTTCTTTAAACACAAAAGAGGATGAAGGGTCTAGCTTTATAGTAGACTTACCCTTAGAAGTTGATCATCAAGATTAGATATTTAGGTATCAGAATGGTACTTTTTCTGAAACCGCTGTACTGCATCGCGCAACTCAAAGACTAACTTCTCTCCGGCTTTTCCGCCTGTGCCCTTTAAGTTGCTTTGAAGAATAATTTGTACACTATTATTATGAGCCTCAATAATTTTATAGAAGTCTTTATTGATTTTTCGCTCTGTATCCGCAAAAT
>JBCCKS010000039.1:0-15393 GCA_039027295.1 Pseudomonadota bacterium | reverse complement strand
TTGGTCAAAGATGTTGATATTGTTATTGCTAGCTCTGATTTTATGCCACCCTGCTGTAATACAAGAGAAGATGTAATAAAGTTTTTTGTCAGTAACAATATAGATAAATTTGCGATTACAGCAGGAAGTCAGCCCATAGAATATTATTCCAATGGTAGTAAAAATGAAATTTTTGTGCCCGAAGTCGAAGTTATTGATAGCCTTGCTGCTGGAGATGTTTTTCATGGGGCATTTTGCTACTTTTATCTTGAAGATAACAACTTTAAAAATGCTTTAAGAGATGCTGCAAAAATTGCTAGTTTTTCATGTGAATTTTTTGCAAGAGATTGGATTAAGAATCTATAAACTAGCTTTTAGACTTAAGGCACTAGACTATCAGCATCGATTTTGACAGGGGCTTCCCTTACAACTGTCTGACCTGCGGGAATTGAAACTGTCCTTTCAAAAACGACTATGTCATGTTTAACTTTGAGCAGATCGCCCACGCTTTGTTTTTGTGCACGTTTAAAATACATCCCTGCGCTGAGCCCCCTCGTTTCACCCAAATAAATTCCAGCAGACATCATAGAGAGGCGTGCATAATGTACGCAATTTGTTGAGTAGCGCGAATATGGCAGGGCGCGCCCTTCCTGCTGCTCAAAATATTGCAGCGCTCCATCATATTGATCTTGAGTGATAGGAAAGCTGGCCGCAGGTTGGCTCTCTTCTGGAATATAAATATCAGGTGATTGCAAAACAGCCTGTACGTATCCTTTTCTTAATGCGCGTTGATAAAGGCGTGATAAACGCCAGCACGGGCCTTCGCTTTCAACATCTTGCCAGCCAATATCCAAAATATGTGTTGCCTGATCATTTTGTAAGACGGCGAATAAATGGCCATACCCTACCTGCTTAGGGATTGGAATTTTAAAATCAAGAAACTCTGCTTCTTTTTCCGCATGAAAGACTAAATGTATAACAGGCATTATATAAACGCCTTAGCCATTTTCTAAATGTGCGGCAACCATTTGGTTCACTTGATCATAGCGTGGTTCTAAAAATGCTGGATCCTCTTCACGACGCGCCATAACACCGCCAACCATTAATCCCCCTGCTGGTAAAATAGTCCATGCGGCTTCTTTAAAATCAGTCGTAATCGCCACTAGGGTTGTAATGCCTGCGGCGGCCGCACCAATGATGACAGCGCGATTTGTACGTCTATGATTAACCTGAATTTCTTGTCGATGATTTTCAATGTCTTGTAAAACAGCTTTTCCCTCGTCTGTTATACAAACAGCTGCAACCGCATCAATTTCCTCATCTTCCATACAAAGATAATCAGGATAAATGCTTAATGCTGTACTGAAATGTTCAGGATATCTCATATTCTTGTCCTATTTGTTTGGTTGCACAGAACAAGTAGCAAAGCAAAATAGTTATGTCAATTTAATTCTCGCCCAACTCTTCCGCCACGATATCTTTACGGCTGAGTTTACCGATCATCGTTTTTGGCAGGGGTTCATCACGGAATTCAATGCGTTTAGGGATTTCCATTGATGAGATTTTATCATTTAAGAACGTTTTTAAATCTTCGGCTGTTAAATTGCGGCCCTCTTTACATTTAATCCAGGCTTTGACGATTTCACCGCGCTGCTTATCCGGTAGGCCAGCAACAATACATTCTTCAACGCTTGGATGCAGATAAATCGCCTCCTCTACATTACGGGGATAGACGTTATAGCCGTTGGTGATAATCATATCTTTGATGCGGTCAACAATGAAGAAATATCCGTCTTCATCCATGATCGCAATATCACCTGTATGCAAGCGTCCGCCATCCTGAAGCGTTTTTGCGTTTTCTTCATCACGCTTCCAATAGCCTTTCATGACTTGAGGGCCACGGGCACAAAGCTCCCCTTTTTCACCAACACCAACGTGCTTTCCTGTTTCTGGATCGATTAACTCAATCACAGTTTGCGGCCATGGAAAACCAATTGAGCCCGCGCGGTTTAATTCATTATCGCGGGGATTACAGCAAAGAACAGGTGAGCTTTCGGTCAGGCCGTACCCCTCGACAACAACGGAGCCTGTTTGCTCTTCAAATTTACGCTTTACTTCTAAGGGCAACGGCGCGCCGCCAGACACACAATATTTCAAAGAGCTGAGATCATATTTAGAGAGCTTTTTGTTATTATTGATACCGTTAAAGATCGCAGGGACGGCCGGGAAGATTGTCGGCTTTTTGCTATCAATCAGTTTTAAAGTGGCATCAAGCTCAAAACGCGGCAGTGCAATAATTTCCATGGCAAGGCTCACCGCAACATTCATGACGCCTGTCATCGCAAAGACGTGGAAGAATGGAATAACGCCAAGCATTTTTTCAACGCCCTTTTCACAGCCGAGCCAGATACCAGCCTGCTGCGCATTGGCCGTGATATTTCCATGGGTAAGCATTGCGCCTTTGGGTAGGCCCGTTGTGCCTCCCGTATATTGATAAAGTGCGATATCTTCTTCTGGATGAATGTCGACTTTTTTATAATCACCATCATTCTCCGTAATCTCTTCATAAGAGAAAATGCGCTTATTGGCGTAATTGACCGTTGATAGATCTTTTCCTTTTAAAAGTTTGAATAATTTATTTTTGGGAAAGGCCAGCATATTGGGAAAGCTGGCGATAATTAATTTATCAAGACGTGTATCGTGCAGCATTTTTTCCATCTTGGAATAGAGCAGCTCTAAATCAAGCGTGATCATAACGTCAGTTTCACTGTCTTCGATCATATTAGCGAGCTCAGCTTGTGCATATAAAGGATTATAATTTACAGCTGTTGCGCCAATGCGCATGATCGCATTATAAGCGATCAAAAAGAGCGGGCAATTGGGAAGAAAAATTCCAACCTTATGCCCCTTCTCAACGCCTAAATCCTGTAGAGCTTTTGCGAATTTCAGAGTTGCGTCATTAATTTCATTCCATGTCGATTTCGCACCAAGGAAATCAAAAGCCGGAGCATCACCATACGATTGTACTGTGTCATCTAGCATCTCAAAAACGGGACGGGCTTTTATTTCAGTGCACCAATCAATGTCTTGCGGATAGTTTTTTAACCAGGGATACTCGTCTTGTTTATCTGTTGAATTCATTGGTATTTTATCACCTATATTTGGAAATCATCTTTGTAATATTATTATTATTTCCCATTTTACCTTATAACGCGCTGAAAAATAACAATTTATTTTTTTTATCTTCTGCCCATACGCCCTAGTAAGCATACGAGAAATTATATATATTAACTTTAGTTAAAAATTGTGATGCACAAATTTATTGAGGACAAAAGCATCATTAATGGGGACTGAGTATGGTTTTGACTGAACGGCATGAGAAGGGCGCGCCGGAAGAAGTTGCCTTAAAATCGCGTATTAAATGGTTTAATAGCTCGAAAGGATTTGGCTTTGCCGTTCCGGATGAAGACCCTTGCGATGCGTTTGTTCATATTACTACATTACAAGATGCTGGAATTGATGAGCTTGGTGAAGGTGCAGAAATTATGTGCCATGTTGTCAAAGGACCAAAGGGCGCCTTGGTTACAAAAGTAGAATCACTCGTTGATATTGGTGAAAACCCTCTTCCGATTACATTTCGAACAGATATTGAAGATGACGAAGTCATTGAAGAAATGAACGGTACCGTCAAATGGTATAAAGAGGATAAGGGCTTTGGGTTTGTTATCCCCGAAGACGGCCAAAAGGACGTATTCATTCATAAAACTTGTTTGGAAAAAAACGGTATTGAAACACTACTTCCCGGACAAAAACTGTCCATGAATGTCAGAAGCGTTGATAAAGGCCGCGAAGTCTTAGACTTCGAACTTACCGAGTAAAAAACTTTCAAGTAATTTTAAGCGCTTGCTGTTTTAATTTCCAGAGCATCTGGTGCACCTGCATCTTCTGCAAAATCTTTTGCATTCAATGTGCGGGCTTTTGATGTGACTTGGTACGCAATTTCAGTATGAACTTTACAATAAGGTGAGCCTTCAACTGTTTCACAACCACAAAATGAAAAATTTTCATCTTCTGGATCACCATTGGGCCAACGACACATTTTATCGCGAAGGTCTTCCATCTTTAGCTGCTTGCCTAAGAAAACAGGAATTTTTCTTGAACTCTTACGCGGTGCTGGAGGCGCAGCTTTATCAGCAGATTTTTTCTTGATATTCTGTTGAATAGGCGACATACGGCTCGAAAGCTTTAATCTATGGGCCTTTCCAATCACTGCGTTACGGGTAACGCCCTCACCTAGTTCTTTTGCAATCTCCGCAGCTGTTTTTCCTTCGCCCCAGAGTTGTTTCAATATTGTTACGCGTTCGTCTGTCCAGCTCATTTGTGAATCATTCCCCCATTCACGGTATTTCCCGATCTTCATTCCAATTCTTTGTTGAGAATTTCGGAAAGTTGATAAATATTTTCTCTTGAAAACTGAAATGACTTTATCAAGCTTGTGATTCTCTGAATAGAGTCACTGAATCTTTTTCGATTCTTTATCCCCAAAAATTAAAAATTCTTTTTGTAAACAACTTTTTTATTTTCAGATTTTATACGGAGATGTTTTTTACAGGCTAGTGTTTGGACGATAAGCCCCATAAGGAAAAACGGTCTTCATTATCCATCCAATTCTCTTGGACTTTCACAAAAAGTTTTAAATGCGTTTTTTGATTAAGAATTTTTTCAATGTCTTGTCTTGCATTCATCCCAATTTTTTTTAAGTTCGATCCACCTTTTCCTAAAATAATTTTTTTATGTGCGTCGCGTGATGTGTAAACCGTTTGTGAAATTTTTATATCGCCATTATCAAAATTTTCCCACGCATCTGTTTCAACAGTAATATTGTAAGGAAGCTCTTGATATAAGCTTTCAAAAATTTTCTCTCTTGTAATTTCTGCTGATAATAATCGCATGGGCATATCGCTAATTTCATCTTCAGGATAATGCCATGGCCCTTCGGGAAGAGTTTTTTCTAAATACTCTAAAACCCTTGAAATTCCATCATTTTTAAGTGCTGAAATCATAAAGCTTGCATCAAAATCCATCAAATCATTAAGCTCTTTTGATAAATCTAACAGCCGCGCTTTATCAATTTTATCAATCTTATTAAGAGCCAAAATAATCGGTGTATTTTTTTGCTGCGCTAATCTTTCAAGCAATGCTTTTGTTTCATCATTAATTTTTTTAGACGCGTCATAAAGAAAAATAATTTGATCAACATCTTCGATTGACTCCCACGCAGCATATACAATGGCGCGTTCTAAATTATTTTTTTTATTCGGTTTAAAAATTCCAGGCGTATCAATAAAAACAATTTGTGTATCGCCTTGTATGCTCACGCCGCGCACTCTTGTGCGTGTTGTTTGAATTTTAGAAGAGACAATGGAAATCTTTTCACCAATGATCGAATTGATAAAGGTCGACTTGCCTGCATTAGGTGCGCCGACTATGGCGACCACTCCAAATTTTTGCTTGGCTGTTTCGGAAACGCTCATGCTTTTTTCAAAAGCTTAAGCATATTACTTGCTACAGTTTTTTCAGCCTGACGGCGAGATGGGCCATCCGCTTCGATCGGCTCAGCGCCCTGAACAACCAAACGAATGGTAAACACGGGCGCGTGATCTGGCCCATCTTTATTCACGATCTCATATAAAGGAAGCTCTAACCCTCGGGCCTGTACCCATTCCTGCAATTCGGTTTTTGGATCTTGCGGCGCTTCCTCAAGATTGTGAATATTATCTCCCCATAATTTTAAAACAATCTCTTCAGCTTTTTCATAGCCGCCATCAACGAAAATCGCACCGATCACTGATTCAACGATGTCGGCAATAATATTTTCATTACTGCGTCCACCCGCTTCTTCTTCAGATTGAGATAAAATCATATAATCTTGAAAACCGTATGCTTGGCCAATCATCGCGCATGTATGTCCCTGAATAAGGGCTGTATGCCTTTTGGCAAGTCCCCCTTCACGCTCTTGGCGAAAATCTCTAAATAATCTGCTGGCAATCACTAACCCTAAAACGCGGTCACCTAAAAATTCTAGACGTTGATAATTGTAATCCTCATTTGTACTGGAATGGGTCAGCGCTCTTTCAAGCCAATGCTCATCATCAAATGCATATCCGATCTTATTCTGAAATTCTTTCAAATCGGACATCATATTTTACTCAGCGTCTCGAACAGGACCAATTTTATTAAAGATACGGGCAAATCGAATAGTATCAGGCCATGAGAAAGGATTGAAAAATTGGGCTTTCGGATCAACTGAAAAGAATAATATTTCAGCGCGCCCAACAATATTCTCAAATGGGACAAATCCGACAAGCTCTTGAACACGGCTATCTTGTGAATTATCTCGGTTATCGCCCATCACAAAATAATGGCCCTGAGGCACAGTATAAAGAGGCGTATTATCTAAATCACCATTATCGGTTTCTTCATAGATTGTATGCATCACGCCATCAGGGAGCGTTTCTATATATTCCAAAAGACGTACGCTGCCAAAGGATGGATCACTTTCATCTTCAACCATACCGACAGGTTCACGCTCAACAAGCTCACCATTAATATACAGGCGGCCTTGTATTGCCTGGACAGTTTCGCCGGGCATCGCAACAATGCGTTTGATGTAATCAATTGAAGGGTTTGAAGGGAGCTTAAAGACAACGACATCGCCGCGCTTCGGTTCTGCCTCTGCCATCCGCCCTTCAAATTCTGCCAATCCAAAAGGGAAAGAATGCTTGCTATAGCCATAGCTATATTTGCTTACAAATAAGTAATCACCGACTAATAATGTAGGGAGCATTGATCCGGAAGGAATATTAAAGGGCTCAAAGAAAAATGTACGAATGAACATCGCAAGCAATACAGCAATGACAGCCGTTTTTGCAAATTCGCTCATCTCCTCTTTATTGGATTTTTGAGAGGTTTTAGAAGCGTTCTTTTTTGGCTCAGACTCTTGTTGCGGTTTTTGCTGGTCTTGATCTTGAATTTTTTCGTTCATGAGAATTACATCTATATGATTATGAAGGGGAATACCAGCCTTTTAGGCTTTGGATTGGGAGTGATCCTCAATGATAACATAGGCCTGCGCATAAGGCGGCTCATCAGATAAAGAGAGGTGAATATTGAGATGCTCAGAGCCTAGTTGCTGTGCAATGATTTCAGGCGCATCCCCTAAAAGATGAATGATGGGTTTTCCTAAATCATCCTTTTCCACAGAGATATCAGCCATGGAAAGTCCGGCGCGAATGCCAAGCCCAGTTGCTTTGGCAAGAGCCTCTTTTGCAGCAAAACGTTTGGATAGAAATAGAATGTGCGTGTTATTTTTTTTACGCTCTTCAAATATAGCGTGCTCTGCTTTTGAAAAATATTTTTCTAAAAAGCGCGCAGGGTGTTGCTCATAAAGTTTTTCAATACGGCCTGCATCAATAATATCTGTTCCAATTCCTAAAATCATGATGAGGGGCTTTTCTTATCGGCCTTTGGCCCGATCAACGGACGTAATTTCTGGCGTCGCCCTTAAAGCGGCAATAATATTATTCAGGTGCTTTGTATCATTCACGTACACATCCAAAATAATGTCCCAGAAATCAAGCGAGCGATTTGTAATCTTCAAATTCACAATGTTCCCGCCATTCTTTCCAATCACCGTTGAGACTGTTCCCAATCCACCCGGTTTATTTTCAAAGGTAATATTCAGGCGGCCTACATGACTTTCCGGACTATCCGGTCCATCGCCCCATGAAACATCAATCCAGCGTTCGGGCGTGTCCGCAAATGTTTCAAGCGTTTCACAATCAATCGTATGAATGGTCACACCCTTACCTGTGCTCACAATCCCCACAATTCTATCACCCGGGATGGGGTGACAGCAGCGCGCAAAATGCACAGCCATTCCGGGGATTAGACCTTTAATGGTCACAGGCTCTTCAGACGATTTTCTTTTTGTTTTGGCTGTATCTTGGAAAGCGTGGCTCGGCGGGCGAGCAATTTCAGTTTTATGGCCGGGGAAAATTGTTTTAAAGACATCGCGGGCAGAAAAATGCCCTGACCCAATATTGGCGTAAATATCATCAGCCTCATCAACGCGTAGTTTTTTAACAACACCTGCGACTGCTTTTTCAGTAAACTCATATTCTTCTTGAGAGAAGATTTTTTTGAGCATTTGCTGTCCCAGCTGTATGTATTCGCTTCTTTGTTGCTGGCGAATGAAGCGTTTAATATGCGAGCGCGCTTTGCCCGTCACCACAAATCGCTCCCATGCAGGTGATGGCGTTTGGGTTTTAGAGGTAATCACCTCAACCTGGTCACCGTTCGAAAGCTTTGTGTTAAGCGGCGCAATTTTCCCATTTACTTTAGAGCCAACACATTTATCACCAACGTCAGAGTGGATAGCGTACGCAAAATCTACGGGCGTTGCGCCATTTGGCAATTCAATCAAATCCCCTTTGGGTGAAAAGGCAAAAACCTTATCTTGGAATAATTCTAATTTGGTATTTTCAAGAAAATCTTCAGGGCGTTGCTCTTGCTCCAAAATATCAAGCAGCTCACGAAGCCAGCGATATTGGCTCACCTCTTTCAGATCAAGCTTACCTTTACCGTCTTTGTACGCCCAATGAGCGGCGACCCCTAAATCAGCCTCTCTGTGCATTTCTTGGGTTCGAATTTGAATTTCAATGCGCTGCTTTTCGGGCCCTAAAACAGTTGTATGAAGAGAGCGATAGCCATTGGGTTTAGGTGTGGAAATGTAATCTTTAAAGCGGCCCGGCACCACTGGATAGCTGGAGTGCAGAACGCCTAGCGCGTGATAACATTCACCAATATCATCAACGACGATACGAAACGCCATAATGTCTGAAAGCTGTTCAAACGTGACTTTCTTACGCTGCATTTTCTTCCAGATGGAATAACGGGTTTTCTCCCGGCCTGTAATCTCACATCCAATCTTCTCCTTTTTCATGAGAAGCTCTAAATGCTCAATAATGCGATCGACAAGATTACCGCTTTCTTTTCTTAAGAAATCAAGGCGATTTGTAATGCTCTCTTTGGCTTCTGGATTTAAATACGAAAACGATAAATCGGCCAATTCTTCTTTTAATTGATGCATCCCGATCCGTTCAGCGAGCGGGACATAAATATCCAGCGTCTCTTTTGAAATGCGCGCTGTCTTATCCGGACGATCTTTAAAATGATAAAGCGTACGCATATTATGAAGACGATCTGAAAGCTTCACGAGGAGTACGCGTATGTCTTCTGACATGGCCAGTAAAAGTTTGCGGAAATTTTCTGCCTGTTTCCCTTCAAAGGTTTGGCTTTCAATTTTGGTTAATTTACTGACCCCATTCACCAAATCAGCAACATCGTTGCCAAATCTCTTCTTTAAATCATCGTAGGTAGCCGATGTATCTTCGAGTGTATCGTGCAAAATCGCCGTAATGATCGTATCAATATCAAGGCGCATGTCGGCCAAAATCGAAGAAACCTCCACAGGGTGGGTATAATAAGGCTCCCCCGAGACACGGGTCTGGCCGTCATGCTTTTCTTTTGCATAGTTATAGGCCGCCGCAAGACGCTCTTCATCAAGATCAGGCGTGTAGGTCCTGACTTTTGTTGTTAAATCTTCGAGAAGAGCAGTATCAGTCAATTCAGTATCAATTTTATTATGTGGCAAATAAATTTATCCCTTTAATATCAAAAATTTACCATGAATTGATTAAAAAATCACTTCTTTCAGAAGGCGAGAAACAGAAAATAAAAAAGGCCGAAAAATCGGCCTCTTAGAGAATATATATTTTGAAAAGAATTATGCTGGCTAGTCTTTGTTCTCTTCCGCACTCTCTTCAGGAAAATCGCCGCCCGCCATATTCTCTAGGCTTGAAGGCTCACTGCCATCATCTTCATCATATTGAGCGGCTGGTGCCATCGCATTTTCTGTCATTGCACCCCACTCTTCTTCACCATCCATCATATCAATAACGTCTTCACCGTCATCATCAAGAGGAATAACACGTTGATTGCTATGAATTAAATCTTCTTTCAGATCAGCAACACTGACTGTCTCTTCTGCAATTTCGCGCAAAGCAACAACTGAGTTTTTATCATTATCACGATCAATCGTCAGCGCAGCGCCTGAACCAATTTTACGGGCGCGCTGAGAGGCCACCATGACCAGCTCAAATCTATTTTCAACTTTTTCAATACAATCTTCTACGGTAACGCGAGCCATAACTATCCTTCACTTTTTATTGAATTTGCTTGGTTATAAGGAATTTCAAGCCAAAGCGCAATAATAAAATCACGCTCTAAACTTTAGATATGAGGTGATTGTCAATGATTTCTATAAACCTGCACGATTTGACCATTAGAGCTTACAGCTTTTGTAAATCCTAATGCTTCATATTTTTCTGCCAATTCAGGGAGTACATTCAAACACCCAATATCGACACCAAGGTGGCTTGCGTAATGAATAACGGCAGCAGAGAATGCTGGTAACACTGTATCTTTGGGCAATTCACTAGCTGAAAGCCTAAGGTTTCTCTCAATATCCTCAAGAAAAACAGCGTGCTGGTTAGTTTGTTTATGTTGTTTGTAAGAACAGCTTCTTAAACCCAACAGCCTGCCACTCATTGTCGATAAAGCTAAGAAAAAGTGGCTACGACCTTCTTTTGTTCTGACATACTCATTATGCCACTCAAACACTCCCCAGCTTTGACCTTCTTTTAATTGATCTTGTGAAGCCACACTCACAATAAAATGCAGTCCTTTTGTCTCACGCAAGCTCTGCCCCGCAAGCTCACAAGCTTTGGGAAGATATGATAAATCTGCGGGTACTTCCGCCCACTTATTCGGATCTTGTAGTCCTTGAAGCATATTTTACCTCTCGGACGTTTATTTACATGATTTTTATAATTATGTAAATATTATTCTTTTTGAGGCTTGGTTTTTTCACGCTTGGTCAGCAATTTATTTAAGGCATGAATATAAGCCCGTGCAGAGGCAACCAACGTATCAGCATCAGAGCCCTGACCCGTTACAGTTTTTCCGTCTTCTTCAAGACGTACAGTCACACCGGCTTGCGCATCTGTTCCACCTGTTACAGCATGAACCTGATACAATTGTAGGTGTGCCCCTGGATGCGGAACAATAGCGCGAATAGATTTGAAAATTGCATCGACTGAGCCATTGCCTTCGACTTTTTCGCATTGCTCTACGCCATCAACGATCAAGCAAATATCGGCTGTTTGTGGGCCTTTGGTTCCGGCTGAAATTTGCAAAGACTGGAATTTTACGCGGGCATGATCACGGCCAACCTCATCATCAATCAAGGCAATAATATCATCATCAAAAATTTCTTTTTTACGGTCTGCCAAATCTTTAAAGCGTTTAAATAAATCTTGAAACGCATTATCACCGATATCATACCCAAGCTCTTTCAATTTGTCTTTCAAGGCATGACGGCCTGAATGTTTGCCTAGAACCAATTCAGATTTTGTAAGCCCCACAGACTCTGGAGTCATAATTTCATAGGTCTGCGCATTTTTAAGCATTCCATCTTGATGAATACCGCTCTCATGAGCGAAGGCATTTGCGCCAACAATCGCCTTGTTAGGCTGAACATTAAACCCAATTGTTGTCGATAACGTTTTCGATGCACGGGTTAACATCTCTGTTTTAATATTATTATGAAATGGTGCTTTATCTTGGCGTGTGCGAATAGCCATTACAATTTCTTCTAAAGCGGCATTCCCTGCGCGCTCACCAATACCATTAATCGTACATTCAATTTGCCGCGCACCCGCCTGAACACCAGCTAATGAGTTGGCAACTGCTAATCCTAAATCATTATGACAGTGTACAGATAAGCGTGCCTTATCAATATTCGGAACACGATTCATCAACATTTGAATTTGCGCTGCATATTCTTCTGGCACAGCATAGCCAACAGTGTCAGGGATATTAATCGTTGTTGCCCCGCATTTTATAGCAGTCTCAACACACTCACATAAGAAATCATCTTCTGTGCGGCTTCCATCTTCCGCAGACCATTCCACATCATCTGTAAAGCCGCGCGCATATGTTACACTCTCTGCAACGGCGTCTAAAACAGCTTCAGGAGTCATTTGTAATTTATATTTCATATGCAGAGGTGAAGTTGAGATAAACGTGTGAATCCTTTTTTTCTCCGCTGGCTCTAACGCTGTAGCACTTGCCTCAATATCTTTTTTTGTTGCTCGCGATAAACCGCAAACAACTGAATGCTTCATAATTTTTGAAATTTCATTCACCGCTTCCCAGTCTCCTTGTGAGGCGATAGGAAATCCAGCTTCGATCACATCCACGCCCATCTCATCAAGTAAGGCGGCGATACGAAGTTTTTCATCTAAATTCATGGAACAACCTGGCGACTGTTCCCCATCTCTTAAGGTTGTATCAAATATGATAACGCGATTGGCGTCGTTCTGATTTATTTGTGTTTGTGTCATAAATATTCCTTATCGTTTTGCCTATGGCATGTAAACACGCTACGGCTGCTTTTATTAAAATTTTTGAAAATGTTTGGCTTATCCCCTGAATGCAGGCATATAAAAATGCCTCATACCCATTCAGAGGGTGATAAGGAGGAGTGTGAGAAGTAATAAGTTTTGCCTTCTTGTTCTTTGCATAAAAAAATTTATAAAGTTTTTTTACTGTATTCGTCAATGATTTAAATAACGGGACACAAAGATTTATTTGACATAATTTATTTAAGCCGATAAGGTGCAAAAAAGGATACAATAAATGATTTATAAGTGGCTTTTTACAACAGTAGCAAGCATTGCCGCCCTTCCCATAGGGCTGGTTGCTGCTGGCGCTATTGATATTTTAACAAATAAATTCAATGGAAATGAACTTCCTGATCAGAATTTTGATTTTTCAGGATCAGAAAGTATTCTTGTAGCTGAGGATATTCCTAGAGCATATATTCAAGCATCAGACTTAAGATTACCAGAAATTACAATCACTGATACAAATGGTTATGACGGTACCTTTATTACTCTTCATAGTGTAGATAGCGATGAAACTGGATTTACAGCAATTGCTTATCAGGATCAAGAGAGTGGTCATGTGATTATTTCCTTTAATGGTATGTCAAAACCTTGGTATGACACAACTAATACACCTTTTGAAAATCCATGGCAAAGCTGGGACGATATTTTAACTGGTGTAGAATCTAGATTTAGTATCGTAAATCGGCAAATGAGAGACCTTTATAATTTTATGGACGATGTAACAGAGTTAGCAGGTCCTAATGCAACTTATGAATCAATAGGCTATTCATTAGGAGGAATACATGGTCTTCATGCTTTAGCATCATGGAATTTACCTTTTCATGGGATGAGCCCTGCGGGCCTGCCAAATCACCCTGATCTATACTCACAAGAAGAATTAGATCGTTTATCTTTAACTCAAAACTTCAGTCTTTCATCATCAGGAGATTTTATTACAGGCGTTGTGGGCAACCCTGGAAATATAATTAACCTCCCTTTATCCGATATTACGGCATGTGACCCAAGTGCAAGAATCGATTCAATCGGCCCTCATATTCTTCCAACAGGATATGGCAAAGCTTTTGCAACTGGAAGAGACTGTGGTCTAAACCTTAAATTCTAGTTTATTTTTTGACTTCTTTATCATCCATCTGACGCGCCTCGTCGGGAAGCATGACAGGAATACCATTGCGAATAGGATAAGCAAGGCCTGCCTGGTCAGAAATCAACTCTTGCTTGTCTTGATCATAACGAAGGGGAACCTTTGTCATGGGACAGACAAGAATTTCAAGTAATTTAGGATCAATTTTTTGTGACATATCTATTTAATAATTTTCTTCTGCAAATTCCTCAAGAAAATTATTCTTTCTTAAATTTCTTTTTTTATCAGGCGGGTAAACCCGCTACGGCCTCATCTGGTTAGCTTTGTTCGTCAGGTTTTGCCGCGCTTAGATCAACAATATGAGCCTTATGATCCACTGAGTCTATAAATTTCACTAAATCATCTGGCCTGATTGAAACCGTCATTGTATTCAGCATAGGATGATAATTGACTATGTCTGTTTCCATCATTGATTGGTCGAGGAAAATCTCAACATCATTATTCTTGTCATTCATAATAGAAAAAGGACAGACTGACCCGGGACGTACACCCAAAAATTCCCATAGACGATCTGCAGACCCAAAAGATAAGCGGCTTGATCCTAAAATTTCAGGTAATTTTTTAATATCGACTTCTGTCTCATTTTGTAAAACGAGCAAATAATTCTTTTTTTTCTTATCCCGCAGAAAAAGATTACGGCAATGTGTGCCTGGAATTTGAGCATCGACCGCTTCGCTCTCAGCTACGGTAAAAACAGCCTTGTGATGATGTAATTCATAATCTATATCAAGGCTTTCAAAACACTCTAACAAAGCCTGAGGCGATGTTGGTAAACCCTCATCATCTTGTATTATGTCTAATTGATCTAAGTCCATCATTTTAAATAACTTTTTTACCCTCACCCGGCAAGGATAAAATATGGCTCAAATTTGTTTTTGTTAACTTATTTCTGTCATAATTTAAAAATGGCAACACACTTATCGATAGAAGCTCTAGGAATTAGTGAAGCAACTGAATTGGCTGTGATGGAACATGGCGATCCCCCTGTATCATTAGGTGACGTAGGGATCGATGTTGCTGGCCCTATTCAACAAAAGACATTTGAATTTAATCCGGGAGGCTTGGATATATGATTAAGCTGGCCCAAAGCAGTGATGGTCGACTCATTATTGTGAGCAACAGACCCTTCCCGGCGGACATTGAACGAGTGGAATATTACCGCGATCAAAAATACTTTATGTTTACGTATGAAGGCCAAGATGAAGATGAGCTAATGCCATGTGAAATTGATGAAAATGTCGATAAAATTGTACGTCATAGCCCCGATGTTGTAGTTGTTGCGATGTCAGAAGATGGCCGTGAACCTTATGGTTATGAAGCCCCTTTAGTCCAAATTGGGCTATAAAACAAAATCCCTTGATTTTCCTCAAAAAGAGACTATAAATCTAAAATCTATTCTATATTGAGCGGGTGTAGCTCAGGGGTAGAGCGCAACCTTGCCAAGGTTGAAGCCGAGGGTTCGAATCCCTTCACCCGCTCCATTTTTATCTCAGAAATCATATATAATAAAATCTTGCTCTTTTTCGAGCTCATTTTTTCTTCCCATAACAATGTTAAGTTATTGAATTGTATGAGTTTTTTAACGAATTCTTCAGCATATTTTGGTATTCTGTGAGAGTGGGTAAGTCTTTGTGATCATTGAAGAATTTGGGGTTTACCTGCACTTATGGGAAGTCATGA
>JBCCKS010000038.1:0-15528 GCA_039027295.1 Pseudomonadota bacterium | reverse complement strand
AAGATGACAATATCATTTTTTTGCATTGCCTTGAATATTGCTGACTGAACATCAATTACGCCCCTAATTCCTTCTTGCATTTTATATTTATTAAGGGATGTATTTGTAATAATTGTAACTTTTGGTTTCAAAAGACTTGAAACAAATTTTACATCTTTTTCGTTATCAAAATTAATATTAAAAACACCTAAATCTGTTCCAGGATGCATATTGACCAGAGAGATAAGTACATCAAATTTATTATTATTAAATGTAGAACTTTTATGAACCTGACCAACATTATTCAGGATACTAGAGAGTATTTCTTTTGTCTCTATAGCATCTGTACTACCTGATACTGCAAAGATTTTTGCTTGAGAGCGATCTCTAGCATGTTTTGCAAGAGAAATAAGGGCTTCAAATGTATCTGTAACAATAATTTGTTTTGATATGTCTATCTCTTCAATATGTTGAGAAACAATAACTGCGCATGCGCCCTTTTTTAAGGCTTCCACCGCACAATTATAATGTCGGCTACAATCATCCGACAAAGAGAGGAAAAGATCACCTTCTTTAACAAAACGCGAATCGATTGATACTTTTTGTGTACTCCATTCAGAGCATCCTTTAGTATTAAGAACAAATAAAACCTCTGTTGATGTCCAGATAGTATTAGACTGAATCATTTCTTCAAACCCTCGATAATGTTCCTAACCACTTCTGCATCACTAAACGGCAAAACTTTATCCTCAATAATTTGACCTTCTTCATGGCCTTTTCCTGCGATAACAAGAATATCTCCTTCTTCGACATCTTGAATTGCAGTTTGAATCGCTTCGTGACGATCTGCTATTTCGATAGCACCTTCATTTCCTTCAAGGATTTTTTTTCTAATCTCGGCTGCGTTTTCATATCTTGGGTTATCATCTGTAACATAGACTTTATCGGCTAACTTTTTACTAATTTCACCCATAATTACGCGTTTGCCACGATCTCGATTTCCGCCGCATCCAAAGACACATATCAATCGTTTACTTGTATGATGACGAAGTGTTTCAAGAATAATTTCTAATGCAGCGGGCTTATGGGCGTAATCAACATAAACTGCTCCTTTAGGATGACCATCAATTAACTCTAAACGTCCAGGAACACCTCTTAAATTTTCTAATCTTTTGATATGTTCAGCTTCCTTATCAACATAAGGAAGAGTAAGAGCTAATGCACATAAAGCATTCATCACCTGAAATTCGCCAACAAGAGGAAGAAGAATCTCATATTCTCTTTCTTGAATACTAAATTTTACAATCTGTCCTTTCGGCTTTGTTTGTTTGTCAATCAAGGTGATATCTCTACCCTGACGGCCATAGGAAATAATTTTATGATTACGTTTTTTACAAATATCGTTTAACTGAGAAAAGTATTCGTCATCAGCATTTAAGACCGCTCTACTGCCCTCTGGCATGACCTCACTAAATAATCTTGATTTCGCCTGAAAGTAATCTTCCATTGTTTGGTGGTAATCTAGGTGATCTCTCGATAAATTTGTAAATGCTGCGGCCTCTATTGAAACTCCATCTAAACGATGCTGATCAAGACCATGGCTTGAGGCCTCCATAGCAAGATGATCGATTCCAACAGCTTTCAAATCAGCTAAATTTGCGTGAAGTGTTTGAGCATCTGGCGTTGTTAAATGCCCAGACTTTCTCATTTTTGGCCCTCTAATTCCTAGAGTGCCTAATGAGGCGCAATTCTCATATCCGGCCAAATGCCATAATTGTTGAACAAATGAAACTGTTGATGTCTTACCGCTTGTCCCTGTAACTGCGACGATATGATTAGGTTGTAACTTATAAAATTGCGCAGCCAGTCGAGCGAAATCTTGCCTGACGTTTTGACTAACAATTAAGCCAATATCTTTATCTTCATGGGCACTAAAATCATAATCTTCTGATACTAAAATGTAACGCGCACCATGCTGGATAGCATCTTCAATAAACTGGCTCCCATCTGCCTTACTTCCAGGAAGAGCAGCAAATAAATAACCTTTTTTTACGCTTCTACTGTCTGAGGTAATACCATCTAAAGAAAGAGTATCTTTTTCTAAATCAATTCGCTGCAATTTTTTGCTCCTCTTTTAAATCCTCTTCTGTCTTCACATATTGCATAAGGGAATTTCCAAAATCTTTATTTTCAGATGAGGGCTGAAGACCCAACACAGTTGTCATTGACGAAATAACTCTTGAGACCGTTGGCGCACCGACCCATCCTCCGGTTGCATAACCAAATGTCTGATCAATACCTTCTGGCTCATCAATCATGACAAAAACCGCATATTCTGGATCATTCATAGGAAAGAAACCTAAGAAAGATGATATCAACTTATCTTTCTGATAGCCGTTTATACCTGGTTTCTCTGCAGTGCCGGTTTTACCCCCTACAAGATATCCCTCAACTTCAGCTTTTGACCCTGTGCCTTCTTTGACAACGAGCCTAAGAAGCTTATTCATCTTTTCTGATGTTTTTTCAGAGATTATACGTTCGTTGAATTTAGAGTGATCGTCGGAAGAGACAAATCTTGGCTGAATTTTATATCCCCCGTTTACAATCATGGCGGCAGCAGTCACAAGCTGCAAAGGAGAGACTGCAATTCCGTGACCATAAGAGGCTGTTAATGTATGAACATCTCGCCATGGGCTAGGAATTAGTGGGTTTCCAATTTCTTTGAGCTCAGTGTTTGGCTTTTCTAAAAGACCTAAACTTGAATAAAACTTCTTTAAGTAATCTGTACCAACCTCTTCAGCCATCAGAGCAGAGCCGATGTTAGAAGAGTGCATAAACACTTCCGGTACTGTTAAATCTCTTTTTTTAGGATGAAAATCACGGATTTGAAATCGCCCAACCTTTATAGACTCTCTCACATTATACATCTTACCCATATCAGTATTTGTTTTTTCTAAAAGAGCCGCTGTAGAAAAAATTTTAAATGTTGAACCTAATTCGTACACGCCCAAAGAAAATCTGTTAAATCCTGATTTTTTTTCTACTGTCCCAATATCTTGAGGAGAATAATCAGGTAATGAAACAGCTGCTGTAACCTCTCCAGTATTCACATTCATAATAAGACCGCCGCCACCTACTGCCCTGTGAAGAGACATCGTTTTTTGGATTTCACGTTTTAGAATATGCTGAATGCGCGTATCAATTGTTAACGCTAGAGGTTCTGATGATTTATTTAGAATTTCATTATAGCTTTTCTCAAGACCTGTTAATCCTTGCGTATCTGATCCTGAAGATCCGACCAAATGTACTGTTAAGTTTTTTTGCGGATACAATCTCTTATACTCTTCTTTCACGGCTAGTCCGGGGTCGCCAATTTGATAAACAGACTCTAACTCTGAGTTTTCAATATTTCTTTTAATCCAAATAAATCTCTTATTACTTTCAAATTTTTCTAAAAGCTTATTTTTAGTTAAATCAGGAAAAATTTGAGATAATTTTTCTGCCGTCTCATTTGGGCTTAAAATGAGTTTTGGATCTGCATATAAGGAACTCGCCCCAATAGAGCGAGCTAGTAAAATACCATTGCGGTCTACAATATCTGCACGATAGGTTTTCTCAAAAGCTCGAGAATTTGCGGCTTGATAATCGTGAGAACTTTGCAAAACTGCTAAATCAAAAACTCTTGCAATAACTAACATATATAAAACAAAGAAGGCTGCAGATACTAAAATCACACGTCCCTTGGCTTTTTCAAGTGACGTTTTTTTAGATTTTCCTATAATTAATTTTTGTCGCTTCATCATGGAGTTTCCTCCAGTGATAGTGCTCCAATTAAATCAGTAAATTGATCCTGATAAGACTGAGAGACCAGACTGTCTTTTTGCGAGTAAGCGCCGTCAGGCTTCATCGAAGCGTAATTTAAAAGATTACTTGGCTTAGGCTTTGGTATACTAGGAGAAAGAAAAGTTTCAAATTCCTCTCCCTCTTTATAACGGGGAATAGAGGCTAGCTGGTTATTTTCACCTTTTAAATATTCTTGAGCTAAATATTCTAACCTTTCTGGCCTATTCAAATAATCCCACTCAGATGTTAAGACACGGATATATTCTTTTTCGTTAAAAACAGCATTTTGTAACTCACGCAATTTCTTTTCTGATGTCTGCACAGACTGACTTGTCCAAAATAGTAAAACTGCGCACCAAACTGTCATAGAAAAAAATATAATATGAGATAATCTAATCATTGCATCACCTCATCATCCAATTTAATTGCTGAGCGCATTTTTGCCGAACGCGAGCGCGAGTTTTTAAGAATTTCCTCTTCGGTTGCTATAATGGCATTTTTATTTAGGAATTGAAAAGTAGGGCTTTGATTTGTGTCGGCTTGCGGAAAATGTCTAGACCCTTGAGATAAACTACCAGATTCTTTTTTTAAGAATTTTTTGACTAGCCGATCCTCTAAAGAATGAAATGATACGACAACTAAGCGCCCTCCAGCATTCAGAATAGATTTTGATGCTTCTAACGCTCGATTTAGTTCGCCTAGCTCGTCATTAACAGCAATTCGAAGAGCTTGGAATGATCTCGTTGCTGGATCAATCTTCGTCTTAAATGTTTTAGGAACAATAGAATGGATAATCTCTGTCAATTTGTGAGTTGTCTGAATAGGAGCAATTAAACGCTCTTCACAAATTTTTTTCGCAATAGGGCGCGATTTTTTCTCTTCGCCAAATTCATAAAGAATATTCGCAATATCTTCTTCTTTATATTCATTAATAATTTTTGCAGCTGTAAGAGAGGATGATGTGTTCATACGCATATCAAGCGGGCCTTCTTTTTGAAAAGAAAAGCCTCGTTCTGCTTCATCAATTTGCATAGATGAAACACCAACGTCTAAGACAAAAGCATCAACAGAATGAAATCCCTCTGAGTGTAAAAGAGAGACAACATCTCCAAAACGTCCGGGAATAAATAAAAAGCGGTCTCCAAAGTCTTTTTCTAATTGCGCCGCATACTGAAGCGCATTTGAGTCTTGATCAATTGCGATCACTTTGCAATCTGCCTTTTCTAAAAAAGCTCTAGAATACCCGCCCGTGCCAAAAGTCCCATCAACAATCACATCATTATCTTGGGGATTCACTGCGCCCAATACTTCATCCAACATAACAGGAAAATGACTAGTCATTTATTCCCCCTTTATTCTTTTGAGGAATTGTTAGATTATTTTTTTGAATATTTTGACGGGCCTGCTTTTGCCGCTGATTAAATTTTTCAGGATCCCAAATTTGAAACTTTGTCCCCATCCCAACAAAGGCCGCCTTCTCATCCAAATCGGCAAACTCTATTAAATTTTGAGGCAGAATAATTCGACCATCGCCATCAAGAGGAAGCTGTACTGCACTTCCAAAAATTGAGGCTGCAAGATCGTCTTGCTCTTCAGAAAATAAATTAAAGTCATCAAGGCGCTCACTTATGCTTTGCATGTATGACCACGTGAACCCTTCTAAACATTCATGTGCGTTCGATTTAAAGATAACAACGCCCCTAAAAGGCTCATTCGTTAATTCCACACGAAATGAAGCCGGGACAGAAATTCTGCCCTTTTTATCCAGTCTGTTAATTTGCGACGAAAGAAATAAAGCCATGAACTAAGAATATTAGAAACCAATTGGACATCCATGGAATTACATGGATATCTATGGAATATCATGGTTTATAGCTAAAAATCAATTTAGGTTTTTGAGCATTTTCAAATCATGCACATAAAACTGTAAGAAACAGCTATATATTTTCCATAAAGTTAAAAATATCACTGAAAAGGATAAAATTCTCTAAGTCATTGTTTTTATTAAAAAATATTTGACATTATGAAAAACATTAGGT
This sequence comes from Pseudomonadota bacterium, assembly GCA_039027295.1. Classification (GTDB taxonomy): domain Bacteria; phylum Pseudomonadota; class Alphaproteobacteria; order Micavibrionales; family Micavibrionaceae. The sequence continues at coordinate 9,667 of JBCCKS010000038.1, read as the reverse complement.
ATAACCATGAACATTGAAAATATCTGTGGTTACATAAAAGGGGGAAAAATTATGCTAACAACAATTTTAATAATGGCTTTATCTGTGAACGGCGGACTATATGTTGGCACAATCGCATATACAGCTATGAAGACACCGTCCATTTTCTAAATTTAGAAATAGTGACAGGGAGGAAAGAACGCTCTGAGGTATGCCCACCAGAGCGTTCTTTTTTATTAAAAGTAAGGATATTCTATAAGCCGGGTTTTGTACTCTAAAAGAGCGGTAACTATTCATCTAAGGCCTTTTGTCACCAAAAAACTCATGCAACCAACCCGAATGAAAGCAGGAAATAGCTTAAATCATTCCTATTTGGTCTTGCTTCTAGCGGGGTTTACCATGCCGTTCCTGTTACCATGAACGCGGTGCGCTCTTACCGCACCCTTTCAGCTTTTCCTTCTTTCACTGCCCTTAAGGTATCAGTGACAAAAGGTAGTCTTCTCTCTGCTGCACTTTCCGTTAGCTTACGCTACCCGGGCATTACCCGGCGCCATATTTCCTTGAAGCCCGGACTTTCCTCACATTAAAAATGCGCAGTTACCCGAATTTCCTTGAGTTGTATTTAGCACATTTATTGAGAATTTATCAAATGGCTTGCTAAAAGTGCATAAAGACGGCCTTTTGTGAGAGAGCAAACGTAACCTTGGGCCTCTTTTTCAAAAGCTTCAGGAACAAAATGTCTTTGGAATGCTAATAAGGCATTTTCTTTATGATCAGCCCTATATCCAAAATCTTTTAGCGCTGTGTAAATATCCATTGACCCGCATTTAACCATATCTTCACTTGATATTGACGGCCATTCTCCAATTCCGTTTTGTGCCAATGTTTGCCATGGAAATAGTTCACCAGGATCTAGTTTTCTTTCGGGAGCAACATCTGAATGGCCTAACACATACTCAATATCATGATCTATTTGAATTTTTTTACAAAGATCTATAACCGCGTTAATTTGCTCTTTTGGAAACGGGACATATCCAAATTCATGTCCTGGATTTACAATTTCAATACCAATTGAATTTTTATTCAGTGAATGATCATTCTGCCATGCGGACTTGCCTGCATGCCAAGCTCTGTGCTCTTCATTTACATGCTGATAAATTTTGCCCTCTTCATCTACAGTATAATGGGCACTCACTTCTGAACTTTGATCACATAATCTTGCAAATGCGTCTTCTGCACTCTGCATACCTGTATAATGCAAGATAATGTATTTTATATCTTTCTCATCCCGTTCATCAAAATTTGGGGATGGCATGGAAATAATATTCATTGTTCTTCTCTAACTTTCAGCATTAAGAGTAATCCGACAAACCAAAATAAGATAATAGACATCATACCGGCTTGCTGCGTTTCAAAGATAGTTGTTGCGAGACCAAACATAAAAGGACCTAAAAAAGCTATCGACTTTCCTGTAAACGCATAAAGACCATATGTTTGTGTAATCATTGTTTCTGAAACCAACTTTGGGACTATTGCACGGCTTGCTGCTTGAACAGGGCCAACGAAAATCCCAAGTCCCAGCGATAATAAAATAAAAATATTTTTATCATCTATCAATAAGATCATTATTCCAAAAGAGATCAAACCAAACAATGAAATAAGAATAGTTTTCTTTGATCCTATTTTGTCATTTATAAAAGCAAAACAGAGAGCTCCCAATCCTGCTGATAAATTAAGCCCAATGGCAAAAATTAAAATATCAGTAAAATTCATATTAAACTGTGTGGCTGCGTAAACCCCTCCGACTGCAAATAAAGTCACCAATCCATCACGATAAATCGCACTTGAAATTAAAAACAAAACTAAGTTCTTAAACTGTTTTACGTTTTTTATTGTTTGAAAGAGTTGGGACATTCCTTTTTGAAAGGCAGCTTTCAAACCAAGTCTATTTTGCTTTTTTTCTGGAACATACAAAATTAGAGGGATCATAAATAATAGAAGCCATAGACCAATAAATGGGCCACTTATCCGAATATGTTCCGCATTATCCTGGGGCATGTTAAAGAGAGGCTTGATGTCACCTAATCCGATAAAACTTATTAAGAGAATAAATAGAGCACTCAAGCCACCTAAATATCCAAGCCCCCATGCTATACCGGAAAGGCGTCCAAGATAGTTTTTGGGAGCCAAGTCAGGCAACATTGCATTGTAAAAAATTTGCGCCATCTCTAGTCCTAAATTTGCCAGTGCAACAATGGCAAGCAAAATTAAGATTTGGCTACCTTCTAATCCTGGTGTAGCGAACCATAAGACGTTCGAGCAGATCACACATATAAGTGAGAAAAATATGATCCATATCTTCTTTCGACCTGTTTGATCAGCAAAAGAGCCTAGCACAGGCCCTAAAATGGCTATCAGCAAACCAGAGGCTGCAATCGCAAAACTCCACTGCGCAGTGCCCTCTGTCTCATTGACAGCTATCTCACGCGCAAAATAGACACTGAATACGAATGTAATGATTACTGTTCCAAAAGCTGTACTTGCCCAATCGTAAAAAGCCCATGAAACAGAGCTTTTGAACTTATTTCGGGGAAAAAGACTCTTTTTTATTGACATAATTATTATAAATTTGTTTAACTGCGTTAATTCTTAACAAAAGGTTAACAAAATGAAGACGCTAGTAACATTACTTTTATTTGTTGTTATGACAATAAATACTCCAAGCTTCTCTCATGCAGGAGAACAAAATATAGAAACGCTTATTACGCAGAAAAATAATGAGATGGAAGCTCTCCTCTCAAAGCGTGACCCAAGAGAAACGATACAGTTTCTCCACGAGCAGGTGAAAGAAGGCGCAGTCTTTAATATTGAATACAGAAATGAATTTATGCCTGAAAACAAAGCTGACTCTATTCAGCTTGATAAGAAAGACTATATTAACAGCTTCATACAAGGCACAAACTTAATTGATAACTACTCTGTTGAAATCACAACGCAACAAGTAGCGATTAATAATAACCGAATTATTGCAAAGGAAATTACTCAGGAAGAAGGCACAATGCTTGATCCTGTTACATTAGATAATGGTATTCCCTTTGTTAGTAAAACAACATGTATTACAGAATACGTGATTGAGAATAATCAAAATCTTAAAACACAAAATGGCCACTGCATTACAGAGACTGGCCGCTCAAATACAATTTAATTTATTGTTAATTTTTTTCTAGAAGCCTCACCCAAAAAGGCTTCTAGAAAATAGATTCACAACCCTCAAAAAAATTCTCTTCAACTTTACAGTTTGTTAAATATTTTCCTTTTAAATATTAAAAGTTAGCAACTTTTATAAAAGGAAGGGGAAAGTATGCGACTTTTACTATTGGGCGCTTTTGTTCTAGCGTCATTCACAACTGCCGCTCAGGCAAAAGAACAAATTAAGGTACATGAAATTCATACATTTATTTCATCTTTAAACAGTGCCATTAACAGCGGTGTTTACAGCCGCGTTGAATTAGAAGAAAAAATTGCAAGCAATGCAGTTTTTGAAGATAATTTAAATGCAAATAATTTAAATTATATGACTGTTAACAGCCAACTCGTAGCACCTTACTACGCATATCGTTATCCATATCATCATGGGTTCCGTAATGTAGGATTAAGAGCTATGAATAAGTGGGACAAAATCACTCAGCTTGAGACAAAGAAGAGAACTATCCCTGGCTATAGAGGACAATTCTTAATCTCTGATTTTACAGTATCTCCAATTAGAGACACAGCTGTTGTAAAAGTGGACTTTAAAGAAGAAAGCTTAAGCTATGCTCCTGGGTTATTCCCATACCATCAGTATGCAAGCCTAAACACACATTCAAAGTGTAACATGCATCTTGGTAAGATGAATGGAGAGCTTCATATTACAGCTATGTACTGTAATACAAATACAAATATGCCATTCTAATTTAAGGCAGATATTTTCAATGGAAAAGAGGCCGATAGGCCTCTTTTTTTGTAACCTTAAATTTCAAACGGACGAAATTATTAATAATGAAACATTTTCTCTTCTTAACCGTAATATTTATAGGGATTTTTATCCTCTACTCCAGCCCTCAAGCCTCGAAAGGATTAAAAGTGTCTGAGACAATTCAAACAAATAAACCTGAAAATCTTCCCAAAGCTGTTTTTGCAGGAGGATGTTTCTGGTGTGTTGAAAGTGAATTTAGATCTATTCAAGGCGTGGTTTATACACTCTCTGGATATACAGGCGGTGAAACAGAAAATCCTACCTATAGAGATATTACAACAGGTAGAACGGGACATGCCGAAGCAACAGAAATATACTACAACCCTGAGATTGTTTCTTATGAAGAGCTTTTAAAATATTTCTTCACCACAGCTCATGATCCAACACAATTAAACAGACAAGGGGTCGATGTCGGCACGCAATATAGGTCAGCTATTTTTTATCAAGACGAAGAAGAAAAAGCCAAAGCGCAGAAAGCCATTGACGAGATTAATAGCCGAAAAGTCTGGAAAAAACCGATTGTAACTACGCTTGAGCCTCTTGATATCTTCTATCCTGCAGAAGAGTACCATCAGCAATATTACGAGAAATATGAGAGAGCCAATGGAAAACCTCATATTCGAATGATTTACAAAATGAAGAAAAAAGCTTTATCCGAGTAGCTATTTTTAGTAATAATCTGCTCAGAGGATGAGATATGGCAGAACGTTTATTATTCACAGATGAAGTCGCCAAAGCGACTGCCCCCATTTATGAGATTTTAGAGGATCAGTATAATGAAAAATACTGGCAATCTCTTGCGCCGTATATCTATGAAATTAATAAACTCAAAAAAGAAAAAAATGCGGTCATTTTAGCTCATAACTACATGACACCTGATATTTTTCATGGCATTGCAGATATCGTTGGCGACTCTCTTGCTTTGGCTCGTGAAGCGGCCAAAACTGACGCCGATATCATTGTTCAATGCGGTGTGCATTTTATGGCTGAAACATCAAAAGCATTATGCATGGACAAAAAGGTTCTTATTCCTGATGTAAAAGCAGGCTGTTCTTTATCAGAATCAATTACAGCTGCAGATGTTCGCCTTTTAAGAGAAAAATATCCAGGCGTTCCTATCGTAACTTACGTTAATACATCTGCAGAAGTAAAAGCAGAGAGTGATATTTGTTGTACTTCAGGGAATGTAGTGAAAATTGTGAACTCACTTGAGAGCGACACTGTTCTTTGTATTCCCGATCAATATTTGGCTCAATATGTACAGGGCCATACAGATAAAAAGATTCTCACATGGGAAGGAAGCTGCATGGTTCATGAGCGCTTCACCCCCGAAAATATTAAAAAATATAGAGATCAATATCCTGGCGTTACGGTTTTAGCTCATCCGGAATGCCCCCAAGACGTGTTACAAGAAGCTGATTACACAGGATCTACTCAGCAAATGATTGAGTATGTTGAAGATGAAAGACCAAGCCGTGTTGTATTGATAACAGAATGCTCTATGAGTGATAATATTGCTGCGGCTAATCCTGATATGGAACTCATACGCCCCTGTCAAATGTGTCCGCATATGAAGAAAATTACGCTTCCAAAAATTTTAAATTGCCTTCGTGATGAAACACCTGAGGTTATTCTGAGCTCAAACATCGCAAAAGCATCTTTAGTCCCGATACAAAAAATGCTAGATGCTAGCTAATGGATATTACAAAAGATATTGAAACGCTTGTTGATTTAGCTTTTGAAGAAGATCTAGGAAACATTGGTGACATTACAACAAAATCAACAATTGATCCTAAAAAAAAGATCACTACAAATTTTATCTCTCGTGACACAGGTATAGTGGCTGGAATACCTCTGGCACGCTATTGCTTAAAAAAACAAGATCAGTCTTTGAAGATTACAGAATATAAATCTGATGGAGATAAAATTAAGCCAAAAGATATTATTATGAGTGTCACTGGCAACGCTCAAAATATACTACAGTCTGAAAGAATTGCTTTAAACTTTATGACTCATTTATCAGGTATAGCGACTGAAACATCAAAATATGTCGAGGCTATATGCCATACGAATGCAAAAATTTTAGATACAAGAAAGACTCTCCCAGGATACCGTACATTGGCGAAGCACGCTGTGAAAATGGGCGGCGGGAATAACCATCGTATGGGATTATTTGATATGGTTTTGATTAAAGACAACCATATTGCAGCCGCCGGAGGCGTTGTTCCGGCTTTAGAAAAAGTGCGCGAGGCCACCCCTGATATAAAAATAGAAATAGAAGTCGATACGCTTGAGCAATTAGAAGAGGTTATGCTCTTCTATGATATTGTAGATTTTGTTTTGCTCGATAATATGTCGCCTCAACAATTAAAAGAGGCGTTAGAAATCATCAAAGGAAAAATACTATCTGAGGCCTCTGGTGGCGTAAACATGAATACTGTCGTAGAAATTGCAGAAAGCGGAGTTGATTATATTTCTATTGGTGCTTTAACACACTCAGTTAAAGTCTTTGATATAGGATTAGATAGTGTTGATAATTAAGCGACTTCGGTCTCTTTTTTCTTAGACGCTTTTTTAGACTTTCTCTCAACCATTTTATTCTTAATTTCTGCAATCGCTTTTGCAGGATTAAGGTCTTTTGGACACGCATTTGTACAATTCATGATTGTATGACAACGATAAAGTTTGAAAGGATCTTCTAATTGATCAAGACGCTCTTCTGTTGCTTTATCACGTGTGTCTGTAATCCAGCGCCATGCATTTAACAAAATAGCTGGACCTAAGAATTTATCAGGATTCCACCAATATGATGGGCATGAAGTTGAACAACAAAAGCATAAAATACAGCCCGCAGGCCCTTTTCCGTCTGAGCCATTTAAACGTTCTGCATCTTCTGGGCTTTGTAGCCTTTCACGCTCTGGCGTAGGCTCATTCTCATCTGCTTTCATCCATGGTTCAATTGATTCAAGCTGCTTATAAACGTTATTCAAATCAGGCACTAAGTCCTTGACGACCGGCATGTGAGGTAGCGGTGTAATTTTGACCTCGCCTTTAATTTCATCAATCGGTGTCAAACAAGCAAGTCTATTGCGGCCATCAATGTTCATAGCACATGATCCGCAAATTCCTTCACGGCAAGAGCGCCGAAATGTCACAGTACTATCAATATCATCCTTAATGTGAATAATCGCATCTAGGACCATAGGGCCACAATCGTTTAAATCAACTTCGTATTCATCCATACGAGGGTTTTGATCTTCATTCGGATTCCAACGATAAAGGCTAAACTTTTTGACGTTTTTAGCATCTTTATCAGCCTTATACTGAATGCCTTTTTGTACTTTTGAATTTCTGGAAAGAAAAAACTCTGCCATTATTACTCTAATTCCTTACTTACCATTCATTATATCAAATTTTTCATCATTTTTTGCAGTGAAAAATATATTATATGCTAAAAACGTTAGTATACGCGCTTTTTAGGAGGAACAGCCTCAACCTCATCAGTTAAAGTATGCATGATTACAGGTCTATAATCGATATCAAACGAGCCATCTTCCTTAACCCAGCACGTTGTATGTTTCATCCAATTTTCATCATCACGATCCGGGTAGTCTTCACGAGCATGTGCACCCCGGCTTTCTTTTCTATTATTTGCGCTCGCCAAACTTGCCACTGATTGATAGAGAAGATTATCTAGCTCTAACGTTTCGACAAGATCAGTGTTAAAGATTATTTCTTTGTCTTTAACAACTAAATCATCACGCTTATTGAAAGTGTCTACAATCTTATCAAGCCCCTCTTGTAACGTATCACCTGTTCTAAAGACTGCAGCATGATTTTGCATGGTCATCTGCATTTCTGAGCGCAACTCTGACGTCTTTGTTGATCCTTCTGAATGACGATATTTATCTAATCTCTCAAGAGCTTTTGATCCATCATCGCCGCCATTAAGATTTTTATGCGGAGAATTGGGCTTGATTGTTTCTGCACAATGAATAGCGGCGGCACGTCCGAACACAACCAAATCAAGAAGAGAGTTAGATCCCAAACGATTTGCCCCATGAACAGAAATACATCCCGCTTCCCCGATTGCCATTAAGCCAGGAACAATTTTATTCGGATCATCTTTAGTCGGATTAATCACTTCTGTCTTATAGTTTGTAGGAATGCCGCCCATATTATAGTGAACTGTCGGTAAAACAGGGATGGGCTCTTTTGTTACATCTGCTCCAGAGAAAATTTTTGCTGTTTCTGCAATGCCCGGTAAACGTGATTGGATTACTTCTTTATCAAGATGCATCAAATTCAAGTGAATATGGTCACCTTTTTCGCCCACGCCGCGCCCTTCACGAATTTCAATCGTCATAGACCGACTGACAACATCTCGAGATGCTAAGTCTTTAGCGCTTGGCGCATAACGCTCCATAAAGCGTTCACCTTCGCTATTTGTAAGATAGCCACCTTCCCCACGAACACCTTCTGTAATCAAACATCCAGCTCCGTAAATACCCGTTGGATGGAACTGGGTAAACTCCATATCTTGCAGTGGAATACCTGCTCTAGCCACCATGCCGCCGCCATCACCCGTACAAGTATGCGCGGATGTACACGAGAAATATGCACGGCCATAACCACCTGTTGCTAGTATTGTTTGGTGCGCTCTAAATCTATGGATACTCCCATCATCAAGATTCCAGCACATAACGCCAAGACATTCTCCATCTTCGCTCATTATTAAATCAAGCGCAAAATATTCAATAAAAAATTCTGCCTGATGCTTTAATGATTGTTGGTATAGGGTATGTAATATAGCATGTCCGGTTCTATCTGCAGCTGCACATGTTCTTTGGGCTGTTCCTTCACCATAATGAGTTGTCATTCCTCCAAAAGCGCGCTGGTAAATTTTACCATCTTTTGTTCTAGAGAACGGAACACCAAAATGCTCTAACTCAATAACGGCTGGTATGGCTTCTTTACAGAGGTACTCAATCGCATCTTGGTCTCCTAGCCAATCAGACCCCTTAATGGTGTCATACATATGAAAGCGCCAGTCATCTTCGCCCATATTAGCAAGAGCTGCCGAAATACCACCTTGCGCAGCGACTGTATGTGATCTTGTTGGAAAGACTTTTGATATCATTGCGGTTTTAAGGCCTTTTTCAGCGCAACCAAAACCAGCTCTTAACCCTGCACCACCAGCGCCGACAACAACAACATCATATTCATGATCAATTATTTCATAAGATTTACTCATTTATACTCACCTAAACACTCGTATCTATGATTGCTTTTGCAATCGATACAATTGCAAGAAGACCCACTAAAAAAAAGCCTATCTTCATTCCAATTATAGCATAATTACGCAAACAAATTGTTGAAATATAATCCTCTAAGACAACCTGCAACTCCATTGCAAAATGTTTAAAAACTAAACACACAAATAATGCTGATATTACAGCATGCATGGGTGTGCTAATCCAGTGAATGAACTCTATATAACTTGAATTTCTAAGGTCTAAAAAGGCATAAAATCCAAAAAGTACAAATGGAATCAGCAATATCATTGTTACATTATGTGCAATTTTATGCTCAGTGCCGTGATTATGAGTTAAAAAAGATAAGTTACTATTTACGGGGCAATCTTTATTCTTCATCATAAAATACCTCTACTTT
>JBCCKS010000037.1:0-15609 GCA_039027295.1 Pseudomonadota bacterium | reverse complement strand
TTTAATCTTAAAATTTATTATTGGGGACTTGTGGCTTTGGTACTTGCTTCTTTAAGTAAGCAAATATTCTTTATTGTTTCCTTACCAATATTATTTAGTTATCTGGTAATTTATCTAAGAGGAACGAAGCAATCCTTCTTAAAATTTATTTCTTCCGCAAAAGGACGTAAAGTTTTTGGCAACACGTGTTTAATAGCTTTTACTATCCTAGTTATTGTTCATCCTTTTGCAATTATTCAAATACACAAATTTATTGATTTTCAACTTCAATTTAGAATGTTTGTTGACGGTGAGTTTGCTTTGTCCAAAAGTGAGGCTTATCAAGAATGGTTAAAAGTTATTTCCAATAATATTATCTTGGTAATTTCTTATATCGTTTCCATACCAGGTATCTTGATCGCTATACATTCTTATCGACGTGAGAAAAATATAAATGCTCTGCTATATATAATAAATGCAATATCACTTCTTATTGTGACTTTTATTATTATGACGGGAAATAGATTATTTATAAACCCAACTTACTTTCAGCCTATTTATCCGTTTGTCTTAATAAATCTTTTTGCAGCAGCTTTATACATAAATAAACAAGAATTTTTAAATTCAAAAATCTTTATTAGGATAACAAATTACCTTCTAGTTTATGGATTGTTTTTCTTTTTAGCATTCAGCCTTTATGAACAATATCCGCAATATGAAAAGAGAATAAAATATAAAGAATCAGCTGCATTCAAGTCTTATGACTATGTAAAACAAAATATTGGTCCTTCAGATTTGGTGGCCCATGATCACTTTGTTGCTATTCCAGATAAATTAAAAGATCAGGCTTGTCATTATTGGCAGGGATGTGGAAGGGGTGATCGCATAGAGGAGTTTGCACCAAACTATGTAATGCTCAATGAGGCATGGGAAATCAATAATACACAACCAAAAGAAACAGCTCGATTACAAAAATATGTCAAAGATCATTCTTTGGATCTGGTAAAAACTATAGGCACAAATAATATAGAGATTTCTGTATATAAAAGAGAAGATTGATGAAAACAGTTATATTAGCCGGTGGGCTCGGAACACGTATTAGTGAAGAAACTTCTGTTAAACCTAAACCAATGATTCTAATAGGTGGAAAGCCGATCTTATGGCATATAATGAAACTCTATTCTCATTACGGCTTAAATGATTTTGTAATATGCCTTGGCTATAAGGGATATGCGGTCAAAGAATATTTTATCAATTATTATAACCATATGTCGGATCTAACAGTTGATTTAGAAAATGACAGTGTAAAAATTCATAATAATTATTCAGAACCTTGGAGAGTTACCCTTATCAATACAGGTGAAGCTACCATGACAGGCGGACGGCTCAAGCGCATTGAAGACTATTTACAAGGCGAAGAAAATTTTTGTATGACATACGGAGATGGCCTTTCTAATGTCGATATCCCTAAACTTATTTCTTTCCATGAAAACCACGGTAAAGTAGCAACACTAACAGCTGTACAGCCTGCTGGACGCTATGGTTCTTTAGAGATAGATGGAAATACAGTTAAAAAGTTTCAGGAAAAACCAAAGGGTGATGGCGGATATGTTAATGGCGGCTTTTTTGTGTTGTCAAAAGACGCGTTTAATTTTATCGAAGATGACAATCAGGCGGTGTTCGAACAAGAGCCGCTAAAACGTCTTGCACAAGAAAATCAGCTCGAAGCTTACCAGCACCATGGTTTCTGGCACTCAATTGATACACTGCGTGATAAAAAGAATGCTGAAACTATGTGGCAGGAAAAAACAGCGCCTTGGAAAGTCTGGAAATAAGTAATGTCGCTGAAAAAATTCTATCAAGGTAAAAAAGTTTTTGTCACTGGTCATACTGGTTTTAAGGGCGCATGGCTTTGTCTGATATTAAAAAAGTTCGGTGCAGAAGTGACTGGCTATAGCCTTGAGCCTTATGACCGTCGCGGAAATCTTTTCAACCTTGCAACTGTGGAGGAAGGCCTTCATTCAATTTACGGCGATATAAGAGATGCCGAAAAATTGACTACGAAATTCATGGCAGCCGAGCCAAACATTGTGTTTCATCTCGCTGCCCAGCCGTTTGTGCGGGCCTCTTATGCAGATCCAGTTTATAATTACGATACTAATCTGATGGGTACAGTGAATATAATGGAAGCTGTTAGAAAAACGGATAGTGTTCGTACAATAATTAATATCACAACAGATAAATGCTATGAAAATAAAGAGTGGTGTTGGCCATATCGAGAAAATGACCATCTTGGTGGACATGATCCGTATTCTGCAAGCAAAGCATGTAGTGAAATAATAACGGCGTCTTATCGTAAATCTTTTTTATCTCAAAGCGTCGGTGTTGCAACTGCGCGCGCAGGGAATGTAATTGGTGGCGGAGATTTTGGAGAGGATCGTATTATTCCTGACATTGTTGAATCGCTTCAAGAAAATCAGCCTGTTATTTTGCGTTCTCCAGAAGCTATCCGTCCATGGCAGCATGTTTTTGATGTATTGAACGGTTATATGATTTTAGGTAAGAAATGCTATTCAGAGCCTGAAAAATACTCAGTTGCTTATAATTTCAGTCCACCTTCGGCTATTTAGACCAATGTAGAAACGATTGCAAAATCCTTCATAGATGCTTTGGGGCAGGGATCGTACGAGATTGATCAAGATACGCAGAATGTACACGAGGCTAGAATTCTGAAGCTAGATCCTAGTAAAGCTATTTTTGAATTGCGGTGGTATCCTAGGTATGATACAAAAAATTCCATTAAAAAAACTGCAGATTGGTATAAGCATTTTTTAACAAAAAAGCCTATGCAGCAAGTGTGTTTTGATCAAATAAGCGAATATTTTGGTTCTGAAAATTAATATTATGAAAATATTAGGGTAAAAATGAGTACAAACCTAGCTGAAAAAATGGACAATATCGAAAGCGTGTCTTACGCGAAAACTGTTTATGGCCAAAAAGAAATCGATGCCGTTGTTAAGTGCTTGAAAGAAAGTACGCAAATGGGTAAATATGCTGGTCAATTTGAAAAGAAAGTTGCTGCTCTTTTTGATAAAAAATACGGGTTATACGTTAATTCAGGTTCTTCTGCACTTTACATCGGTATGGAAGCAGAACGCTTCCCGCCAGGTAGCGAGGTGATTACTCCAGCACTAACTTTTTCTACTACCGTTGGTTGTATTGTTAAATCAGGACTTATTCCAGTCTTTGTTGACGTTGGCTATGACGATTATTGTATTGATGTATCAAAAATAGAAGACATGATTTCTGACAAAACAGTAGCCATATTAGCCCCGAATCTGATGGGCAATCTATGTGAATGGCATAAAATCCGTGAAATTGCGGATCGGCATAATTTACGTGTAATTGAAGACTCTGCCGATACACTTGGGGCGACGTTAAACGGTAAGTCAAACGGTCATTGGAGCCACTGGTCGATTACCAGCTTTTACGGCTCTCACATTATAAACTGTGCTGGTAATGGCGGAATGTTATGTCTTAATGATGATGATCATTTGAAAGAAGCGAAGCTACTTCGCTCTTGGGGACGCTCATCCTCAATTTTCGATGAAAAATCTGAAGCAATCGAAAATCGTTTTAATGTAGACGTTGATGGCATTGAATATGATGCAAAATTTATATTTGAGCGTGTCGGATATAATTTAGAAGGATCTGAAATCGGCGCTTCATTCGGACTAGTGCAGTTGGAAGATCTGGATAGAAACATTCGTGTGCGACAAGAATATTTTGATAGGCAGTCAAATTTTTTCAAGCAATATGAAGAATTTTTTACAATTCCACGCCAAACAGAAAATACAGAAACTGCATGGTTAGCATTTCCGATTATTATAAAAGAAAGTGCCCCATTTCAAAGAAAAGCTTTCCAAATTTATCTAGAAGAACGGAAAATTCAAACGCGTACAGTTTTCACAGGTAATATAACGCGTCAACCTGGATATAAAGATCTGCTGATGCGTAAACATCAAGACGGCTTTGCCAATGCAGATAATATAATGAGAGGCGGCGTCCTCCTTGCATGCCACCATGGTATGACCGACAGTATGTTCAATTACATGCATCAAGTTATAGAAGATTTTATCGCCTTAAATAGATAATAAATTCATGCAGGTGAAAAAATTAATTTCCATTGTAATACCTGCTTTTAATGAGGGTGATTGCGTTCCTATTTTATATGAAGGAATAGCAAAAGTTATTGATCAATTAAATAACTATGATTTTGAAGTCATTATTGTTGATAATGGTTCGTTCGATCATACGTTTGACGAATTAAAAAAAGTTTCTGAAAAAGATAATCGTTTCAAAATTTTAAAGCTGACTAGAAATTGTGGGCCTGATGGAGGTATTTCTGCAGGACTTAAATTTGCAAAAGGGGATGCAGCGATTATCACTTATGCAGATTTAGAAGATCCACCAGAGATGTTTGCAAAGTTTTTAGAAAAATGGGAAGAAGGATACCAACATGTCTATGGTATTACGCGGGCGCGTCAGGGAACATGGCTACGCAAGCAAAATGCAAAACTATTCTATTTTCTTATTAATAAACTAACAAAAAACGGCGTTCCAAAAAATGTTGCTGATTTCAGGTTAGTGGATCGAAAAGTTTATGAGGCTATGAATCAAATCACGGAAAAGAATCGTTTTTTACGTGGATTATTTTCTTGGCTGAACTATAAGTCTATTGGTATTCCCTATGATAGAAATTTAAAAAGGGCAGCAGGAAAATCAAAAGCAACAACTTTTGTTGTAATCGCCGTTGCCCTCAGGGCAATAATGATATTTTCAAACTTCCCACTAAGAATTGCTGGTTTTGTTGGTGGTGCCACATCTGTTTTTTCGTTTTTAGGCATCATTTATTTTAGTACCCAATACTTCCTTTTTGATAATTTGCCATTTAATGGATTTGGCACAATCATATGCTTTATGCTTCTAATGTTTGGCATTATGTTTATGATGATTTGGATTATTGGTGAATATATTGCGCTTATTTATGATGAGGTAAAAGGGCGTCCTTTATTTCTTGTTGAAGAAGCAATCGGTTTTTAAAGAAAGAATAAAATGTCAGAAAAAATTAGTGAATTGATCTTAACCGCAGGACCTTCTATTACAGAGCGCGAAATTGCTTATGTTTTAGATGCCGTTAAAAGTGGATGGAATTGGAATCATAGTGACTATATTCACAAATTTGAAAAAACTTTTTCAGACTATGTTGGAGCCAACCATGCGATTGCAACATCAAGCTGTACGGGTGCGTTACATCTTGCAATGCTTGCTGCTGGAATAGGGGAAGGCGATGAAGTTATTGTGCCTGAATTAACATGGATAGCGACTGCTTCTGCTGTAACTTACGTTGGCGCTACTCCTGTTTTTTGTGATGTCGATCCAGATACGTGGAGTATGGACGCTAATAGTCTAGAAAAGCATATTACTCATAAGACAAAAGCGATTATACCTGTTCATCTATACGGTCATCCTTGTGATATGGATGTTGTTATGGCGATTGCAAATAAGCATAATTTGACAGTTATTGAGGACGCGGCGCAATCTATAGGATCAGAATATAAAGGCAAAAAAACGGGTTCATTCGGCGATCTTGCCTCATTCAGCTTCCAAGGAGCGAAAGCGTTGGTTACTGGTGAAGGTGGTATGCTTCTTGTTAAAGATAAGGACGTATATGAAAGGGCAAGATTTAAGGGAGATCATGGGCGTGACCCAAATCGCACACTCTTTAATATTGAGATCGGTTATAAATATAAAATGTCGAATATGCAAGCTGCTCTGGGACTAGCGCAAATAGAACGTGTAGACGAAATTGTTGATAAAAAAATTCAGATTTTTAAATGGTATAAAGAGAGGCTTCAGAATATTCCAGAATTGCAATTAAATGATGAAAAATCATGGGCTAAAAATATATTCTGGATGTCAAGTGTCGTCCTGAGCGACAAGATCAAAATGTCTCGTGATGATTTTATTGCAAAGCTAAAAGATAAAAATATAGATTCACGCCCGATATTCTATCCGATTAGCTCTTTTCCAATGTTTGAGAGCCAAGATAATCCGAACGCTTATCATGTAGGATTAAGAGGAATCAATCTACCAAGCGGACATAATCGTACTGAAGAAGAAATTCATTACATCTGTTCCTGTATACATGAAATTCTTGGCAAAGAGGCAAATTCTGTTCCAGTTAAAAACTGGATGCAATATCGTGAAAATATCTGGAAAGAAATAAAAAATTTGAAAACGGGAGAGCCCGAAGATGGGAAGATAATTTTAGAAAATGATGGTCAGAAAATGGGATATCTTTTACCCATTGGAGAAGAACATAAAAATAATGATGAAATTATAAAGTTACTGTCAAACTGGAGAGAAAACAGTCAAAAATACTTTCCAAGTCAATTTAAAGTGACAGAGGAAGGGACAAAAAATTGGCTTCAAAAAGCGTTAATAGAAGCTGCTGATCGCATTTTATATCTTGTTTATGACGAGAGAGATAAGCCGGTTGGGCATGTTGGCTTATTTCGATTTGACTACCAAAATCAATCTTGTGAACTTGATAATATAGTACGTGGGGACGATAGTGCGTCTAAAGGTATTATGACGATTGCATGCAATGCACTTATGCAGGATTCATTTTCCCGATACGGCTTAGATAAAATGTATTTACGTGTTTTTTCAGATAACGATAGAGCTATCTCGCTTTACAAAAATCTTGGCTTTCAGGAAATACAGCGAGTTCCAATGACAAAACAAGAAGAAAATGATCAAGTTGTATGGCTTCCTTATATGGATTCTCCTTACAAAAAAGTTGATCGTTATTTTACAACAATGGAAATAGGTAAAAGTGATTTATGAATGGGGCGGAATACATTGTTGAATTTTTGCGTCAAAGGGGATCAGATAAATTTTTTCTCCTCACAGGCGGTGCCTGTGCTTTTATTATAGATGCAGTTGGGCGTAACCCAGGTACAACATATACATGTTTTCAACATGAACAATCCGCTGCTATGGCGGTTGACTCACTTTATAGAATTGATGGTAGGCTTGGTGTGACTGTTGCTACATCAGGCCCTGGAGCAACAAATCTGATTACCGGTATTGCTTCGTCATATTTTGATTCAATTCCTGCAATTCATATTACCGGCCAAGTGAATAAGCTTGAAAGTAAAGGGCTTGAGAATTGTTCGGCGCGCCAGCTTGGTTTTCAAGAAACAAATATCGTCGATATGGTTAAACCTGTGACAAAATATGCGGTTCAGGTGAACTCAGCAAAAGAACTCAAAGAGGAATTGAGCAAAGCTTATAATATAGCGATTTCTGGGCGTAAAGGCCCTGTCCTGATTGATGTGCCCATGAATATCCAAAATGAAGAAATGGGCGAAGAAATTTTTTATGAAGTGCCAGAAAAATTAGCATTGAATGATAATCAAAATAATGAGATTGCTCAGAAAATAAATGATTTTCTTAAAGATGGGGAAAGGCCCCTTGTTGTTTGGGGGGCAGGTATCGGACTATCTGGCTCGGAACAATCCATAGAAAATTTTTTAGAAGAGAATAATTTGCCTTTTGTTTCAAGCTGGGCAGGCATGACATATTTTGATAATACCTCCGATAATTATATAGGCCATATAGGAGTATACGGTAATAGAGGAGCGAATTTTGCAATACAGAATTGTGATCGCCTTCTTGTATTAGGAAGCCGACTTGATAATCGTCAGCGTGGTGGAAATCCTAACAATTTTGCAATAACAGCTGAGACACTTGCTATTGACGTTGATCAAGGCGAGCTTGATAAATATCGTAATAAGTACGAAACCATCTGTATGGATTTATCAGACTTCAGTTCTATAAGCTCAAATATAAAGATACCAAAAATATCAGCAGATTGGCTTTCGTACTTAAAAGATTTAAAGAATCAATATTTTAATCGTGATTTAAGCGAGTTTCATAAAAAAGAAAATTCTTTGTCTCCTTATAAAATTGTTCAATCATTGCAATCATGTATACAAGAGGATGCGATTGTTATTGGAGATACTGGGGCGGCCTTATGCTGGATGTATCAGGCATTTATCAGAACAAAGCAATTAATTTTCACATCTGGTGGGAATTCGCCAATGGGTTATAGTTTACCAGCATCTATCGGAGCCGCTATACACGCTCCTCAACGTCAGATTATCTCCTTAAATGGTGATGGTGGGTTTCAACTAAATTTACAAGAGTTGCAAACGATTAAACAATACGATCTTGATATTAAAATTTTCATTTTTAATAACTATGGCTACGGCATAATAAAGCAGTTTCAGGATTCTTATTGTGAAAGTCGCTATGATGCAACTGGTAAAGGTTATAGTTGTCCTGATTTTAAAAATATCGCGAATGCCTATGATCTCGAATATCACGAAATTAAAAGCGTAGATGATATGAAGCAATCTATTTTTGACGAAAAAGTTGCTACTATTATAGATGTTAAATTACATCCTAATACGCTAATAGAGCCAAAATTAGAGATGGGGCGACCTATTCATGATCAGTTTCCCTATTTAGACGATGCCGAATTTGAAACGAACAGCCGCTTTTGTGAAAATACAAGAAAAATTAACTCATAATACCCAGTTGCTGTTTAAGTATTTTTTTGGATTATCTGAAAAAATTCGGTATCTTCTTATTGGCGGTATTAATACGGCGTTTGGATTCACTGTATTTTCGATTCTTTATCTAATTTTTTATGATAAGATTCATTACATTATAGTTCTAGTATTAACAAATTTTATTGCCGTTTGTTTCTCTTATATAATGCTAAAAGTTTTTGTTTTTCAAACCAAAGGAAACTATTTAAGAGAATTTTTACGCTGTTATTTTGTGTACCTGATGATATTGCTCTTGAATTCTATTTTGCTATTTCTATTTGTAGATATATTTCACTTGAACGTTATATTTTCCCAATTTGTTATTACTATATTGCTTATTGTGGGAAGTTACATAAGTCACAAGTTTTTTTCTTTTAAAGTCAGTAACATATCTAGTCTATAAAATTTTACATAATTTTATAATTCGCTTTATTTCTTAAGAAATACTATTTCAAAACAAGCGCTTTCCTATTAAGACTATTGTCATGAAAGGAATAATTCTAGCTGGAGGAACGGGCTCACGTTTATACCCGTTAACTGAAATTGTTTGTAAGCAGCTGTTACCTGTTTATGACAAGCCAATGATTGTTTATCCTCTGACAACTTTAATGCTATTGGGCATTAAAGACATTCTGATCATAAGTACTCCAAAAGATACCCCAATTATTAAAGAGTTTTTAGGTGATGGATTGCAATTTGGCATATCGCTTTCATATAAAATTCAAGAAGAACCAAAAGGGATTGCAGAAGCTTTTTTAATAGCAGAAGACTTCCTTGATAATGACCCCGTATCTTTAATTTTAGGGGATAATATTTTCTCTTTTGGAAACCAGATTACTGGAATTAAAGATCGAATTAATAGCCTTTCTGATAATGCAGTGATTACAGGATATCATGTAAGAGACCCTAAAGATTTTGGCGTTATTACTTTTGATAAAAATGGTTTTGTCGAGACTATTGAAGAAAAGCCCGCTCGTCCAAAATCGAACTATGCTGCAGTCGGTTTATATTTTTATCCGTCTGATGTTGTAAAAAGAACAAAGTCTTTAAAACCCTCCACGCGTGGAGAGTTAGAAATTACTGACTTAAACAAAGCTTATTTAGATGAGCAAAAGCTAGAATGTATCAAGTTGAGAAGAGGCGCAGCTTGGCTTGATGCAGGAACACCACAAAGCTTACTCGATGCTGCCAATTATATTGGAGAAATAGAAAATAGACAGGGTCTAAAAATTGCTTGTTTAGAAGAAATTGCGTTAAGGAAAAACTTTATCTCCCAAAGTCAGTATGAAAATTTAATATCGAAATATCCTGATAGCTCACCTTACAAACAATATTTAAAGCAAGTATTAAAAGATTTATGAGCCAATATATTTCACAAATACCTGAGTTAATTGATATCCCAACTTTCACAGACGATCGAGGGACGCTCTCTGTTATTGAAGCTGAAAAAGAACTCGGCTTTAGTTTTAAGCGAATTTATTATCTCTATAACATAAATGAGAATGCTCAAAGGGGGGCGCACGCCCATAAGAACTTAAAACAATGCATGATTGCCATGGCGGGAGAATTTAAAGCCTCTATTTACAAAGACGGAGAACTTTATGAGTTCCACCTAAAGTCGCCAGGCCAAGCCTTGATTATTCCTCCTGGATGTTGGCGGGATTTAAAAGAATTTTCAAAAGATGCTGTTTGCCTTGTTGGTGCTTCCGAGCCTTATGAAGAAGATGATTATATCCATGATTATGAAGAGTTTAAAAAATAGGAGGAATCTAGATGATGTCCGTTCCTTATATTGATATGAAACGCGCTTATACGGATATGAAAGAAGAGCTTGATGCCTCTTATCATGAAATTATGGAGTCTGGTTATTATGTAGGCGGTCCTCATGTTGATCAATTTGAAAAAGCGTTTGCAGAATATTGTGGCGTCAAAGGATGTGTTGGTGTTGGCAACGGCTTAGACGGGCTTACGCTAATACTTCAAGCTTATGAAATAGGTGAGGGAGACGAAGTTATTTGTGCAACCAATAGTTTTGTGGCCACTGCTTTATCAATTACGAAAGCGGGCGCAACACCGGTCCTCGTGGAAGCGGATGAGAGAACGTATAATATTTCACCACAAGAAATAGAAGATGCCATTACATCAAAAACTAAAGCGATTGCTTTGACTCATCTATATGGCCAACCTGCGGCAATGGATGAAATTATTGCGATTGCCAATAAGCATAATTTGAAAGTTTTTGAAGATTCTGCTCAAGCACATGGAGCAGAATATAAAGGTAAAAAATGTGGAGCTTTAGGTGATGCGGCCTCTTTTAGTTTTTATCCTACAAAAAATATGGGCGCATATGGTGACGCAGGCGCAGTAACAAGCAATGACCAAGACATCTTAGACAAAGTCACAAAGCTTAGAAATTATGGGTCTGAAAAAAAATATTATCATCTAATGAAAGGAATGAATTCCCGCCTTGATGAATTACAAGCAGGCTTTTTAATTTCAAAGCTTGCAAAAATTGATGAATGGAATGAAAAGAGACGCCAATTATCTCAAATTTATTTCTCTGAGTTGGAAAGCCTTGGTAATCAAGTCATCCTTCCTTTTGTTCCCCAATGGGCAAGACCTATCTGGCACGTATTCATGGTTCGTATCCTAGATGGAAAAAGAGATCAGCTTATAGAAAGATTTGAATCTGAAAATATTGGATATAATATTCACTACCCCTTACCTATTCATCAGCAAGATTGTTATCAGGATTTAGACATCACACGCTCATTCCCAATCGCTGAAGAACAGGCGCCCCAGCTTTTATCTCTTCCTTGTGATCCATATCATACAGAAGAAGAGATTTACCGCGTATGCGATGTCATTATAGACTTTTATAAGGAAGCATCATGAAGACACTCCTTATTACAGGTGGTTTAGGCTTTATTGGAAGTCATTTTATTCTTCAAGAGATTGAAAAAGGCCATAAAATTATCAATCTTGATATCAATGGCTATGCTGCTGACGAGCGTAACCTTTCTGCTATTCAAGACCATGAAAATTATATTTTTGTTGAAGGTGATATTGGTGATAGCCAGCTAGTATCTAAAGTCTTAGTAGATCATAATATCGCGGCTGTGATTAATTTTGCTGCGGAAAGCCATGTTGATAATTCTATCAATGCGCCTGATGTATTTATCAAAACAAATATTGAAGGGACTTATAATCTTCTACAATCGTCTTTGGCTTATTACCAAAATATTGAGAACAAAGAGTCATTCCGCTTTATTCATGTTTCGACTGATGAGGTCTTTGGTGATTTAGATTTTAATGCCGAAGAAAAGTTTAGTGAATCGACTGCGTATAATCCCCGCTCACCATATTCGGCGTCAAAAGCGGCAAGCGATCATTTAGTTAAGGCATGGTTTCATACCTTTGGCCTTCCAACAATCGTAACAAATTGCAGTAATAATTTTGGACCTCACCAACATCACGAAAAACTAATTCCAACTATTATTTCCTCTGCATTATCAGGAAAAAATATTCCCATCTACGGCGAAGGTAAAAATATAAGAGATTGGCTTTTTGTTAAAGACCACTGCCAAGGTATTTCATTGGCATTACAAAAAGGCCACCCTGGCGAAAGTTATTGCTTTGGCGGTGGCGAAGAAAAACAAAATATAGAGATTGCACAACATATCTGTAACTATCTAGATAACAAAAAACCGAAAGAGGATGGCCAGTCTTATAAAGATCAGATTTCTTTTGTGGCCGATCGAAAGGGGCATGACCGCCGTTATGCTATAAATGATCAAAGATCCAGAAGCGAGTTAGGCTATACATCTACAGGAGATTTTGAATCCTGCTTAAATGAAACGATAGAGTGGTATTTAGATCATGAAGACAGACTATCCTAAAGTTTCTGTCGGGGTTATGGCCTATAACCATGAAGAGTTTATAGAAGAGTGTTTAGACTCTATCCGTAATCAAAATTATCCTAATCTTGAGTTAATTGTTTCTGATGATGGATCAAAGGATAAAACCAGAGACGTTGTGCGGTCCTATCAAAAAAAATATCCTGACTTTCCATTTGAATTTGTTGAGCAGCCTGAAAATCTTGGAATAGCTAATAATTGCAACTTTTTGCTCGATAAAATGACGGGAAAATATGGTCATTGTTTTGCTGGAGATGATCTTTTTCTTCCAGGAAAAATTCAGGCTAATGTTGAATGTTTAGAAAGAAATCCTCAGGCAATATTTTGTTTCTCAAATATGGAATGGTTCTCGTCTGATACGGGAAAGAGAATTTGTGATCACTTTGGCTTTGTTCAAAAGCCTTCTGTTGATTTAGAAGAGTATTTAAAGGATAACACAATACCCAGTCCAGCTATTTTCCTACGCTTAAAAGAGATAAAACATATTCGTTATAATCCAGAAGTAGTCTACATAAATGATTTTTTATTTATTGTTGAACTTCTTTTGGCAGGAAAAGGAATATACCAAGATCAAGTTCTTGTTCGCTATCGTAAACATAAGAAAAGTTTAACTGCTACAAATTATTTTTATGATGACCGCATTAAAATTTTAGAAATTTTTAGAAAAATTATTCCTTCAAAATATTCAATGTCTCTTAGACATTATAATGACACTGTAAAATATGCGGAAATTATGACTTTAATACAGAAAGGTTTTAAGGCTAAGGCTGCCAAGCAGGCAATTTTATTTTTTCCTAAATTTTTTAAATCACCAAAATGGTTTTTACGAGGGGGGCTTGTCCTAAAAAAAATTATAGCCGCTTAGAATTTAACTCACTTAGATATCTTGATTTTGTATTTTTTTAGCAAGGTCATAATTGAAATTAATATTCATGAATTTAAGAAAATTGTAACAATGAATATGTAGGGGTTTGGGAATTATCTTTGACGCTTTTGTTGCTGTTAAATAAATCAAATGCTTTTCATTGGTAAACTGCGTGCTTTCAAGTTTTTTAATCGAGCCTTTTTTGTTATTAACGAAGCTAATATCAAAAATTTCTTCAAATTTTTCAAAATTATAAATCCATCTTCCTTTTTCATGAATAGCTTTATTGCAAATATCAATAATTTCTTTTTTCCATCCCTCATCTTTTAGAACTTTTTTGCAAAGTTCTCTTACCTCATAGATATTATCATACATTGGAATGTCTATATAACCTTTAAGGAAGTCTTTTACGCCTTGATTATTTTGAGTTATTAAGCAGCTACTTGAGGCTAGTATATCAGTAACCCGCCAAGGAAATGTATCTGCTGCTTGAGCATGACTAATATTTATGGATATTTTACTTTTGTTATAGATATCCTGATTTTGTTTAAGAGTGTAAGTATCTTTCTTTTCAAAAATCTTACATAAATCAATAGGAGTGTTTTCTAAATCATCCCAGCCTTTTCCATACAAATTAAGGCCTAAGTCACATATACTTTGTAAAACATACATCCTATCTTGTGAAGATTTTATGTTTAAATATTCTTTATAAGATATAGGTACGCCATCAAGAAGATTTGGGTTGTTTTTTAATTTTGTAAAAAATAAATCTATATCAGTAGATTTAAATCTTTTTATTTTATTTCTAATTTCATTTGGGACTATAAAAGCACTTCCAATAAAAGAAATATTATTTGTTTTTTCTAAGAATTCAGAATTTACCGCTGTGGCGTGATTGATTTTAAATATATATTTATCGTCTACAGAAAATAAGTCCTTAATCATTTCTCTGTTTTTTTCAGATGTGTAGAAGTAATTATATTTATCGTTATTATTCTTAAGTGTAGTCTTATTACTATAATAAAGGGCTAAATCTGCCTCCATAATTGCGATAGGACAATCAATAATTTCGTGAAGATCTTTAACACCTGAATTATTGAATATAAAGGCAACATCCGGTTTAAAATTTTCAAGAGCTGTAGTGAACCTTTTTTTGTCAAATCCTAAAATAGTCTGTGAATCGTCATCCCACGGGCGCGATAAAATATCATTACTCACAGAGTAAAGAACATCATTCCCCTGATCTGCCAGAGAATTTAGGAAACCTTCATAGTAAGAAAGTATCTTCTCTGAACCTAGGGGAGAGAAAAAAGAAACAAAAATACGAGCCATTTAATTTTTATCCGCTACCCAGTTTTTTAAAATTTCGTCAGGATACCCTCTTTTGAAGTGGGATGTCCAAGGATAGGCAGATGTTTTTTTATCTTTTAAGAATATTTCTGAAATATGCCCTACTCTTTTTGCAGGTACGCCGACATAAAAACTATCTTTTTCGGTATTGGTTGTTAAAACACTTCCGGCGGCAATGAGGCAGTTTTCTTCGATAATAACTTCTGGAAGAATTGTTGCATTTGCTGCAACAACAGAAAAACTATGAATTGTTGGCCCTTTTTCATAATCTGAAGGTGGTGTTGGATCATTTGTTAAAACAACATTGGGCATCAACCATACAAAATCTTTTATAATTGTTTGCTTAGGGATAAAAACATTGCTTTGGAAGCGGCTATTGTTCCCTATGATGGTGTCACCTTGTAATTCTGAACTCGTTCCAATTTGAACGTGATCTTCAGCACTAATATTCTCTCTAACACAAACATTATGTCCAGTTTTTAGATGGTCACCAAACTTGCTGCCTATATAGAAAATACTATGAGATCGTATAAGGGAATTTTTACCGATAATAAGCTTTTTGTCATTCGCAAGAGGGGTTGCTACACCTATCTCACAAAAAGCTCCAATTATCGTATTTTCAAAAATTTCTACATTATCGTGGATGATAGTATGGGGGCCTATTGAGACATTATCATGTATTATAGCGTTTTTTGATATTATGCAGCTGCTATGCATAAGATTTCCTATCAGAAATATAAAGTTTATTAATCTTTTTTTCTGATTAAAAAACATTTTTTCCTCTGTGGAAATAAGTATATTTATTTATGCGTAA
>JBCCKS010000036.1:0-16462 GCA_039027295.1 Pseudomonadota bacterium | reverse complement strand
TTCAAATCAAATTTTAATTAAAGTTAAATAGAATTTAATGCTTGTTGCTTATTCTATTTTAATGACGCTGTAAATAATATATCTTATATATAGCTATAATTATTGATTATCACAATTCAAAAGAACATTATCCGCAGAAATTAAGAGACCAATATGACATCTTCATATTATGAAACAATACAAATGATTGAACGCCTACACAGGTATTTTCTTGATGTGGTTAAAATGGAATTAGACCGTAAAGCGGTTGAGGATATTAACAACGTTCAGGCCATGATTTTGTACAATATTGGCCATGATACAATGACAGTAGGGGAGTTGACCCATCGCGGATATTATCTAGGCTCCAACGTATCTTATAATGTTAAGAAAATGAGTGAGAATGGTTATATTGAACAAGAGCGTTCAGTTCATGATAAGCGCTCAATTCGTGTAAAGCTCACCGAAAAAGGCGAAAAGCTCTATGATATTTTGAACGCGATGTTTAGCCGCCATGAAGGCCGTTTAGACGGCACAAAGCTAACGCCTGAAGTTTTACAAGAGACGGTGAATACCCTTCAAATGGTGGAGCGCTTCTGGAATGCGCAAACACAGTTTGCCGCCATGGAAGACGATTAAGTAAAGGCTTCTCCTGGTTTGACTAAGCTTTGCCAACCTGGCACTCTTTTTACTTCTTCTTCAGTTGCATCTAATAGCCCTAACTCCGCAGGAGATTTCATTGATGACATACCGTTAAAAGTTAATGGTTTTGCACTGTGGTTACGGCTTCCATTTGGATCAACAATTACCTCAAAACTACGTCCGTCTTTACTGGTTTTTATAAGAGCACCGACTTTCGTTGTATGAGCAGCATTCGTTAAGCCTTTGCCCAATGCTTCTGAGTCAAAAACTGTGTAGAGACTATTAGGAGTCAATCTATCGTTCGGATTTGTCATTTTATTCTTCGCATTTACAAAACTATAATGCGTATTATGGAATAAATTGATTAAAGTGTGGTTAAAAGACATAATCCTTGACATTTAACGCAAATATTTGCCATAAGACTTTCTATGATAAGTCAAAGTTTAAAAACAGCATGGGCAGAGGTTGCCTTTAAAAGAGCAAAAAGCGACCCTAAAAATCCTTTTGAACTCGGAAAATCTGAATTTACAGGCTATTTGGATCGTTTGTTTAATAAAGAAGAATTACGAGACGCAAATGCAGGGAATTTGGCTAGCTATTACGTGCTTATATCCAAGGCCTGTAACAGAGATATTATAGGGAATGAGGAACGAGCAGCGATGATTGCAAAGCATACTCTTGGCGTTTTTGAAAATATGATGATTAAACTAGCCCAAAGGCCTAAATAAAAAAGCTTTAGATTAGATGGCTAAAGAACCGACTATTGTTAATTTATCTGCACCGTTACTCGATAGCTGGGTTCGTGCTGCTCATAAAAAAATGAGTGAAGCAAAACGAATCTTACCAGGACGAGTTGAAAAATTGCCTAGTTTAGAATGGATGAGAACATATGTGAGCTTTCTCCCTGGCAAAATCAAATCAAATAGTAGTGGTGCTTTGGTAGGAGATAATAGTTTTCTTAACGATGAAGAAACGAGACAAATTATTTCTCTGTCTTAGGGCAAGATTCCCAAATAAAAAGACAGCATTCAGCTTTTATTCCAATAACTGCAATATGTTTGACTTTGGCTTTGAGAGGCGGATTTGAAGTCGATTATCAAGCAGAGCCTATTCGAAAGCGGCAATCCCAGTCTGAGCCCGGCCCAAGATAAGAGCGTGAATATCGTGCGTGCCTTCATAAGTATTGACGGCTTCTAAATTCATCATGTGACGAATGACATGATATTCATCTGATATTCCATTTCCGCCGAGCATATCCCGACAAAGTCTTGCAATATCAAGGGCTTTTCCGCAATTGTTACGTTTTAACATTGAGATAGCCTCTGGCGGCGCCGTGTCATCATTCTTTAATTGACCCAGCCTGTAAGAGCCCATTAGCGCTAATGTGATTTCAGTTTGCATATCTGCCAGTTTTTTTTGAACCAATTGGTGACCCGCTAATGGCCCTCCATAAACGGATCTGTCCATCACATAATCACGAGCAATGTGCCAGCACGCTTCGGCAGCTCCCATCACGCCCCAGCTTATGCCGTATCGCGCAGAGTTTAGGCACATAAACGGAGCTTTCAGGCTATTGGCTTTAGGGAGTTTATTGTCTTCAGGGATAAAAACTTCATCCATCATAATGCCGCCCGTTATAGAGGCACGAAGCGAGAATTTCCCTTCAATTTTAGGGGCTGTTAAACCTTCCATCTCTTTTTCTAGGATAAAGCCGCCAACACTATCATCGTCCATTTTGGCCCATACGATAAACACATCAGCAATAGGGGAGTTTGTAATCCATTGTTTGGCTCCAGAGACTTTATAGCCGCCATCAACTTTTTTGGCGCGGGTGATCATTGTCGCTGGGTTTGATCCGCCGTCAGGTTCAGTTAATCCAAAACAACCAATAAGGTCTCCGGTTGCAAGGCCAGGTAAGTACTTTTCTTTTTGAGCGTCTGATCCAAAGGCATAAATAGGATACATCACCAATGAAGATTGAACAGATAGTGCAGAGCGATATCCGCTATCCACAGCTTCCATTTCTTTGGCAATCAAGCCATATGCGATTTGTGAAACCCCTGAGCAGCCATAGCCATCAATTGTTGCCCCTAAAAGCCCTAATGCCCCCATTTTTTTCATGATATCTGGGTCAAATGTTTCATGACGATTGGCTTCAATGATACCGGGAAGAAGCTCGTTTTGAGCAAAATCACGGGCTGTATCACGGATCATACGATCATCGTCATCTAATAATTGGTCTAATAAAAGGGGATCTTTCCAGTCGAATTCTACGCGTTTCATGGTTATAGTATATCATATGATGTCTGAAGACCTGCTTAAAAATCGTGAGATTATTATTGAATACTACCCTGTGGGGGCGTATGTGAAGGTATCCGCTATGGACGCCAAAAGCCTAACAGAGATATCTATTCAGGGCCCTGCAAGTGCCGATGAAGAGACATTGAAAAGAAATGCACTCAAAAGACTGCAATATGTCCTCAAGAAAAAGGGCATTATTGCATAATTTTCTTGCCTAAAAACCGCAGAAACCCTATAACTCCAGCCATGAATATGAAAGTAGCAATTGCCAATGATCATGGCGGGGTAGAATTAAAAAATTTTTTGATTGAAAGCTTCCCAGAGATTGAATGGGCTAATCTTGGAACAGATACGACTGACTCTACAGATTATCCTGATTATGGGTATAAATTGGCTGAGGCCATTGCAAATGGTGATGCACAGTTTGGAGTTGCTATTTGTGGTACGGGTATAGGTATAGGAATTGCCTGCAATCGGAATAAAAAAGTGAGGGCATCGACATGCACGAATGCAACTATGGCGCGTCTCACGCGTATAGATAATGATGCCAATATTTTATGCTTAGGCGCCCGAGTTGTTGGTAATTTGGTTGCAAAGGATTGTTTTGAAGCATTTATTAATACTGAATTTGAGGCGGGCGGTCGCCACGAGAGACGAGTTAAAAAACTAGGAGAATAGAGATGAGTAACGCAGCACATAAGATGGAAGATATGACACCAGATAATTTTTTTACAGCTACCCTTAAAGAGGCTGATCCCGATATTGCCGATGCAATTGAAAAAGAACTGGATCGCCAGCAATATTCGATCGAGTTAATTCCTTCGGAGAATATTGCATCGAATGCAGTCATCGAAGCGCAAGGCTCAATTTTTACAAACAAATATGCAGAAGGCCTTCCCGGTAAACGATATTACGGTGGGTGTGAATTTGTTGATATCGCCGAGAATATTGCAATTGAACGCGTTACTAAATTATTTGGTTGTAAATATGCGAATGTTCAACCGCATTCAGGCGCGCAGGCGAACCAGGCCGTTTACCTCGCGCTGTTAGAGCCAGGCGATAAAGTTTTAGGAATGCGCCTCGACCATGGGGGACACTTAACGCACGGATCACCTGTAAACCAATCAGGTAAGTGGTTTGATTTTGCGGCCTACGGCGTGGCTGATGATGATCAGCAAATTGATTTTGATGAAGTGCGTGCAAAAGCCCACGAGCACAAACCAAAGATGATTGTGTGTGGTGCGTCTGCGTATTCACGAGTCATTGACTGGAAAAAATTTCGTGAAATTGCCGATGAAGTGGGCGCGTATCTAATGATTGATATGGCTCATTATTCTGGTCTTATTGCTGCTGGCGTTTATCCCTCACCAATTCCTTATGCTGATGTTTGTACGACAACGACTCATAAATCAATTCGTGGCCCTCGCGGCGGTCTCATTCTCTGGAATGATGAGAAATTTACAAAAGGCTTTAACATGGGTGTTTTCCCGGGCTTGCAAGGCGGGCCATTAATGCATGTGATTGCAGCTAAAGCCGTTGCATTTGGTGAAGCTTTAAAGCCTGAATTTAAACAATATGCTCAAGCTATTATTGATAACGCCCGTGCACTAGCAGCAAGTTTGCAAGAACGTGGTTATGAAATTGTTTCAGGTGGAACAGACTCTCACGTGATGATCGTCGATCTTCGTGGTAAATCGTTCTTTGGAAAGCATGCTGAAAAAGCGCTCGATCGCGCCGGTCTTACCTGTAATAAAAATACAGTTCCGAATGATCCAGAGGGACCATTTACAACATCTGGTATTCGTTTGGGAACGCCAGCGCCGACAACACGTGGCTTTGGCATTGCTGAATTCCAACTTGTAGGCAATATGATTGCCGATATTCTGGACGAGCTTGAAAAGGCAGAAGATAAAGACGTATCAACATCGAATGAAGCGGACGTCAAAGCCAAAGTAAAAGAGCTTTGTGAGAAGTTTCCGATTTATAAGTAATGCCAGCAAAAGTTATAGCTCAAAGATTAGGTAATTTTTTTTACTGGACCGGGTTCATTCTTGGTCTAATATTTGTTGTCTATAGCATCTATGACGTTTTTTCTGGTGAAGAGAAGTCATGGATTGGCCTGCTTCTATTCGTGATTTTTTATTTCTTTGGGTTTGGAATACGATATTTACTTTCAGGCAAAACAGATCATCCAGCATTTCATTATTTTAAAAACCTTAAGACTAAAGGACGTTCATGAAGTGTCCTTTTTGTTCAAGCGAAGACAGTCAGGTTAAGGATAGCCGTCCAACAGAGGATAGTTCAGCGATTCGCCGTCGCCGTGTTTGCTCAAGCTGCGGAGCCAGATTTACAACATTTGAACGTATTCAACTTCGTGAGCTTTTAGTCAAAAAATCTGATGGAAAAGTGCAAACTTTTGATCGTGATAAAATAAGTAAGTCTATGGCGGTGGCGCTACGAAAGCGTCCCATTGATGAAGAGCAGATTGAAAAAGCGGTCACAGGAATTGTTCGTCAGCTTGAAAGTGCTGGGGATACAGAAATTCCAGCTGAAAAGATTGGTGAGCATGTGATGCAAGCGTTGATTAATTTGGATGTTGTTGGTTATATCCGCTACACATCAGTTTACAGAGATTTCAGAAATCCTGATGACTTCAATGACTTCCTAAAAGAGGTTCAAGACCTTCAAGAGGCAAATAATAAACCTGTTAAAAAATCCGCTTAAATTATTTAGGCAGAACGCAATGCAGGTGTTTGGCGGTCAAGTGTTTCGTGAAATTCTTCTGGTAAAATTGTCTTAAGCGCATCTTTTAATGCAAATAGAAACTGACTTTCTTCAAACTGAAATACACGTTCTGAGTGTTCTGCTCCGTCAGTCTTTAGAATCTCTATTTGATTATGCGTTACGAGAGCGAGTGTTTCGCCTGTTATATGGTCTAGAATTTCTGCTTTTGCCTTAGAGGTTTTAAAGTCGACTTCGATCACGTCTGCTTAAAAACGAAACCGACCCGCTTTGATGTTTAAATCTTTTACCGTTATACCTAATTCAACCCATTGCGGTTGACGCATAATTGCGTTGAATGATCCTGTAATACTTGTTGTTGGTCCCATCATGAAAAAGTAAAATAATCTCAAATAATTTTATGTCAACTTGTTTCTTTTGATTTTCATTTCTTGTCAATTATGATTAAAACTTCACCATGAGTTATGACGTAGAGTACATGCGCAGTGCATTAGCCATTGCCCGTACGGGGTTAGGGCGCACTGCACCTAATCCCTCGGTGGGATGCGTTCTTGTGAAGGATGATAAGGTTATCGTAAGGGCAAGAACAGGTGATGGCGGAAGGCCGCATGCAGAAAAATTTGCTTTAGAAACCGTTGGTGAGCAGGCGAAAGGAGCAACGGCTTATGTTACGTTAGAGCCTTGTGCTCATGAGGGTGAGACACCATCCTGCGCACAAGAGCTTATAAAAGCTGGGATTTCTAAAGTAGTCATTGCGCTTGCCGATCCTGATGCTCGAACAAATGGCAAGGGCATTGAAATGTTGAAACAATCAGGCGTTGAGGTTGTTACAGGCATTTTGGAGGAAGAAGCCTTTCGCTTAAATGAAGGATTTTTTTTGCGCCAACTCAAAGGCCGGCCTTTTATATCTTTGAAAATTGCCACCACACTCGATGGAAAAATTGCCACGAGCACTGGTGAATCACAATGGATTACAGGAAAAGCAGCGAGGGCGAGGGCGCATCTATTACGTGCGCAGCATGATGCCATTGCGGTTGGCGTGAATACAATTAAGGTTGATAACCCCAGCCTCACAACTAGAATTGAGGGGCTTGATCATGGCCCTGTAAAGATCGTTTTTGACACGAATCTGGATCTTGATGGATCAGAAAAGATTTTTGAGTCTTGTCATAAAGTGATTATTCTCACCAGTAATTCAAAAAAATCTATTACAAAGCAGAATGTAAAAGTTGTTGTAGTTTCAAGTTCTTCTGATGGATATTTAAATTTAAAAGAGAGCGTTCAAGCAATCGCATCTGAGGGCGTGACACGATTAATGATCGAAGGAGGTGCATCGCTCATCACATCATTTTTAAAGGAAGATTTGTTCGATCATTTTTATTGGTTTCACGCGCCGCAAATTATTGGCACTGATGGCCGTGATGCCATTCAAGAGATGAATATTTCAAAAATAATTGATCAAAAACGCTTGAGCTTTGTTAGGAGTATGCAAGTTGATAAAGACAGGCTTGATATATTCAAAAGGCAAACGTAAGAAGAAGATATGTTTACAGGTATTATTACAGATGTAGGGACGGTCGCGTCCGTTGATAAAAAGCGTAAAGAGACACGCTTTGCCATCTTTACAAACTTTAATTTGGATAAAGTTGATATTGGGGCGTCTATTGCGTGCTCAGGATGCTGTCTTACGGTTGTGGAGAAATACGAGGATATGTTTTTTGTCGATGTCTCAAAAGAAACACTCTCAAAAACCAATTTAGGGTCATGGGATGATGCAACCCGCGTCAACCTTGAAAAATCCTTAAAAATAGGCGATGAGCTAGGGGGTCACATCGTGTCAGGGCATGTGGATGGATTATCAAAGCTTATCCAGATGGAGGCCGAAGGCGGATCGTGGCGGCTCACATTTGAAATTCCCAAAGGCTTTGAAAAGATGGTTGCGCCGAAAGGCTCGGTTGCTCTTGATGGCGTGTCGCTAACGGTCAACGAAGTGGATGAGACCAGCTTTGGCGTGAATATTATTCCCCATACATGGGATCATACGACATTGGGACGTTTGAAAGTTGGTGATAGTGTCCACTTTGAAGCCGATATGCTGGCGCGCTATGTTGCCAGATACATGTAGGATTTTGATTGCTGCCCAATTCCCTCATGCGCGTAAACGCGATACGGGCTCATAAAACTAAATTTTGCTATATGAGGCCGTGTCGAGACCTGCGAGACGGAGGCAATAAAACTTGTAAGTGCGCGTCAAGTTTTATATACATATAATGTTCTCAGGGCAGGGTGAAATTCCCTACCGGCGGTGACTTAATGATTTAAGAAGCCCGCGAGCGCCTTTACTTCGGTAAAGGGTCAAGCAGAGTCAGTGAAATTCTGGCGCCGACGGTTACAGTCCGGATGAAAGAGAATAGGTTTTGAAATGCTTTTGAGCATTGCAAAACTCATGCCCTGATTCATTTAACCTTTTTATGGAGAAAAACATGAATCAGACTTATTTACCTCAAAACCAAAAAATTGCGTTTATTCAGGCAGGATGGCATAGCGACATCGTAGCGGAAGCGAGCAAATCCTTCATCGCAGATATGAAAGGCGAAGGCTACGCAGAAAACTCAATTGAGATTTTTGACGTACCGGGATCGCTCGAAATCCCCCTGCAAGCGCAAAAATTAGCGCAAACAGGTGATTATGCGATTATCGTTGCGTGTGGCTTTGTCATTAATGGCGGAATTTACCGTCATGACTTTGTAGCCTCTACTGTGATTGATGCGATGATGCGTGTTCAGCTTGATACAGGAATTCCTGTCTTGTCAGTTGTCCTCACGCCGCACCATTTTCATGGCAGTGAAGAACATCACAAATTCTTCTTTGATCATTTTAAGATTAAAGGAAAAGAAGCCGCTGAAGCTTGTGTCGCGACACTCAAAAATATGAGTGCGTTTGATGCTGATCTAAAGCAGGCAGCCTAGTAAAAAAGAAAGATCCTGTTTGCATTCTTATGAGTGATCACTTATGTGTTATTCGCAAATTTGAGAAAAATTCATCATGTCTAAAGCTGGTAAAAAACAAACGGGATCTTTAATCGCAAGAAAAAGCGCAGCTCGGCTTTTAGCTGTTCAAGCGGTTTATCAAATGCATAAAAATGAGCAATCATCTAAAGAGGTTGTTCGTGAATATTTAGATCATCGTATCGGTATGGAAATTGACGGTGATCAGATGGTTCCAGCCGATGAGCAGGATTTTTCATCCATTGTTCAAGGAGTTGAAGAGCATTTTGACCAATTGCAATCGATGGTTTTAAAAAACCGCAATCAGGATCTTGTGACAAATGAACCTCTTTTAAATGCTGTTTTCCTCTGTGGTGCTTTGGAATTGATGATGCGCCAAGATATTGATTTTCCTATCATAATTTCAGATTACGTCCATGTGGCTCAATCTTTTTTTGATGAAGGTGAAAGCAAGCTCGTGAATGCAGTATTAGACTCTATCCGCAAAACCGTCCGAAGCTAAGCTGTTACAATTTAATCTTTGTTAAAATCTTTAAAAAACAATGCTTTAACTTTGGTTTTTCCTAAGCTTTTGAACACTTTATTAACCTTTTTTCGATAATATAGAAGAGTTAATAGGGGAGCATCCTTTAAGGATGTTATTAGGGATTACTTAAAATGAAAATAGTATTAATGGTTATTATGGCGGCTCTGTTGGTGGGGGCTGGTGGTGCCGGAGGTTATTTTTTCACGCAAAAGCAAGCGGTAGCCTCTTATTCTTCGGCGGGTGAAATCTCAAAAGAACAGCAACAAGCAGATAAATACGCAAGAATGTCTGCTGAAGAAGCGGCAAAGCATTTGCGCTTTGTAAAGATGGATCCAATTATTCTGCCGATTATTGATCAGAACGGGGTTTCACAAGTTGTTACCTTGGTCGTATCATTGGAAGTGAACGGAGATGAAAACCAAGAATTTGCAAAGGCTATGGCGCCGCGATTAAAAGATGCTTACATCCAAGATATGTATGGTGTTCTTAACAGAAAAGCATCGCTTGATGGCGGCGTGATTAAAGTTGATAAGCTAAAAAATCGCTTAAATAGAGTGTCTGCAGAAATACTCGGCGAAAATAGAGTGAATGAAGTTTTATTACAGGTTGTTAATCAAAGACCAATTTAAAGTCACAATCCAATAAAGTTTAGTTCGAAGTAATCCTCGAACCTTTTGAGCCCGATCTTTTTTAGGTCGGGTTCAGTTTTTATAGATTGTTTATAGACCAGGTGTGACTTGTTGCTGAGACTGGCTTCTATTAAACCGGCCAACATTTCCTAAGATTTGTTCGACGGCAGAAATCTCATTACCGCCTGTTGGCGTTGTGCGCCCTACAACGGGAACTTCTAAACGATCGCGATCAATTTCTTCTAATGTCTGTAAAATACCCTCTTCATCAAATGTTGCCACAACAATTTTTTCTTCTGTAACCTCAGGGGTGAAGATTCCCTTTTGCTCCATTTTCTGCCCAATGTAGTACCAAGTATTATCATCAAAAGGTGCAGTTGTAGTCGGAGAGCCGAGTGAGCGTAAAACGTTTTGCCGTGTACTAATGCCTTCAACCAATTCGCTTTTGCGAAATTCTTCAACCATGTTACCGCGATTAGACTGCGTTGGTGTACAGGCAATCGCAAAAAGACTGACAAATAAGAGCGCAAAATGGTTTACACGGGGCGTTAAAAGATTTTTCATGCTTGCACTATAGGCGTGAGCCATTTAAAAAATCAAGAATGTTTGGATTTTTTGGTCAAAAAAATAAAAGAAAAAAAGAGATGCAATCCCTCTATCAAGAGATTGTTCAGCAGTCTCGTCATCCTGTATTTTACAAAGAATGGGGTGTACCCGATTCTGTCGATGGGCGTTTTGATATGATATCGCTTCACTGCGCTATTATGATTTATCGCATACAAAAAACAGGCGATAAAAAGTTAAGCCAGATTTTATTTGATGTGTTTTTCAAGACCATGGATCGAACTCTCCGTGAAATGGGCATCGGGGATTTATCTGTTCCCAAACACATGAAACGTATGATGCAGGGATTTAATGGGCGTATGATCCGCTATGCGAAGGCGATTGAAAATGAAGATGATAGTTCATTAGAGGATTCAATTCGCAGAAATGTTTACGGAACGATAGAAGATGAAGCTATTGAGCAAGATAACATAAGAAAAATGGCTCAATATTTTAAAAATTCATGCAAAATGGACGGGATTGAGCCTGTTTTTGCTGAAATTATAACGAAAGATAATAAAAATGCCGCATAATCCGTCTATTACTGAGCAAGAATGGTCTCATTTCTTTCATATTGAGGATATGGGGGAGAAAATAGTCTCATTAGAGATATCGCCTTCAGAAGAAGAGGCTGCTGATATGGCCAGACGCCTTGATGTTGTTTCTATCGATAATGTCAAAGCAGTCTTAAACATTGAAAAACGAAGCGGTAGCTCAACTTACTATGTTTCCGGGCAATTCGATGCTGTGATTACCCAAAATTGCGTGGTGACTCTAGAGCCCATAAAAACCAATATTTCAGAGAGCTTTGAAGCCTGGTTTGCCGATAAAGAGAGCGCCGTTTCGTTTATGGCCGCCAAGCGTGAGCGAGAAGGTGCCAAAAATAACGGAGAAATTGAGATTTTGGATGAAGCAGACGATCCAGAGCCTATTTTTGAAGGAATTATTGATCTTGGCGAGCTTGTAACACAGCATATTTCTCTAGCAATTCCGCCATATCCGCACAAGGAAGGGGTTGAATATGAAGTCACTGACGAGGAATTTAAGCTCAATGAAAACTCACCTTTGAAGAAAAATCCCTTTGAAGCCCTTAAAGATTGGAAGGAAAATAGATAAAAAGCTTGCACTTTTTGACGCTTTTTTGTAAAACCCAATCAAATTTCGGCTGAAGGCCGTTTGGACATAAGTATTTAGAGGATAAAATTATGGCTGTACCAAAGAGAAAAACAACAAAATCTAAGCGAGGCATGCGCCGCGCACATGATTCTTTGAATACTGTAAACTGGGTTGAAGACCGCGACACAGGCGAGCCAAAGCGCCGTCACCACATCGATCTAAAATCAGGCACTTATAAAGGTCGCCAGGTTTTAGAAGAGCGCGAATAATTTCGTTTATATTCATTCAAACTAATATTGACTTCATTGATCTGACCTGCAAATTTCATCAAGTATTTAAAACTTGTAGAAAGTTATCTTAAATCAATGTCTCAAGTTCAAAAAATAGCTCTCGACATTATGGGGGGGGATTACGGACCTACCGTTATCATCCCGGCAGCTGCGCGCGCGCTTAAAAAAAATGAAAATATTCAATTCTTAATGTTTGGTGATGAGAAGGTCGCTAAACCTCTTTTGGATCGTTATCCCGCGTTAAAAGCCAAAACATCTCTAACCCATACGGACAGTGTAATTTCACCAACCGATAAGCCTTCTGTTGCGCTTCGCAATGGAAAAGGATCATCAATGCGTCTTGCTATTGAAGCTGTGAAAGACGGCGCAGCCGATGGTGTTGTATCCGCTGGTAATACGGGCGCACTCATGGCGATGTCGAAGTTGCTATTAAAATGTTTGCCGGGAATTAACCGTCCTGCAATCGCAAGCGTGATGCCGAATAGAAAAGGGCAAAGTGTTGTTTTGGATTTGGGGGCTAATCTTGTCTGCGATGCTGAAGTGCTTACCCAATTTGCTGTGCTTGGTGCAGTCTATGCCCGCGTTGTTCAAGGTATCCCCAATCCAAAAGTGGGCTTATTGAATGTAGGTACAGAAGAGATGAAAGGGCATGAGGAAATCCGCTCTGCATCTGCCATTCTATCAGACGTTGAATTTCCCGGAACCTATTACGGCTTCATCGAAGGCGATGATATTACAAAAGGCACTACAGACGTCGTTGTTACAGATGGGTTTACTGGCAATATTATGCTGAAAACTGCGGAAGGGATTGGAAAGCTCTCAAAATATTACCTGACGGGAGCATTTAAATCTTCGCCGTTGGCAATGCTTGGTTATCTTTTATCAAGAGGCGCGATCGAGCGTATGAAAAATAAAATCGACCCACGTAAATATAATGGTGGCATGTTTTTGGGGCTTAATGGAATATGCGTTAAAAGCCATGGTAATAGTGACGAGCTTGCAACAGAAAATGCCATTATTGTTGCCGCAGACCTTGTCAGAAATGGTTTTAATGATCGTGTGGCCTCTGAAATTGAACAATTAATGAGTCAGGAATCCTTTGTTTCTGTCGTTGGGGTTTAAGGCAGTATCTTATGGGTGTAACTAAATCAGTTATTATTGGAACAGGATCATATCTTCCTAAAAAAATCCTGACTAACGCCGATCTTGAAAAGATGGTCGATACATCTGATGAATGGATTACTCAACGAAGCGGAATAAAGCAGCGCCATATCGCAGCAGAGAATGAAACGACAGGTGAGATGGCTATTGAGGCTGCAAAGCAAGCCATAGACTCGGCCGGTATTAGCGCTTCTGATATTGACGGTGTTATTGTTGCAACAACAACGCCGGATCGTACATTTCCATCAACAGCAGTAAAGGTTCAAGGGGAGTTAGATATTCCTAACGGTTTAGCCTTTGATATTCAGGCTGTCTGTACAGGCTTTGTTTATGCCTTAAGTGTTGCAAACAACTTTATTACCTCTGGTCAGGCAAAGCGCATCCTTGTCATTGGCGCAGAAAAAATGTCCTCACTGCTCGATTGGACAGATAGAACAACATGTGTTCTTTTTGCTGATGGAGCGGGAGCTGTTATTTTGGAGGCAAGAGAGAGTGAAGACTCGGTCCAAGAAAGAGGGATCCACTCAACCCATCTTTATGCCGATGGAAAACGCCGCGATATTTTACAAACCTCTGGCGGTGTATCGACCACAGGTGATAATGGCGTCATTGAAATGCAAGGCCGAGAAGTCTTTAAATATGCCGTTCGCTATATGGCAGAGGTCGTGGAGGAAACACTTCAAGCCAATAATATCTCTGCTGATCAAATTGACTGGCTCGTCCCACATCAGGCGAATATTCGTATTATACAAGGAACTGCTGAAAAGCTAAAAATGCCGATGGAAAAAGTTGTTGTCAGTGTTGATCATCATGGGAATACGTCTGCTGCATCTATACCATTAGCATTGGATGAGGCTGTGAAAGATGGCCGCGTAAAGGAGAATGATTTACTCCTCATAGAAGCAATGGGCGGTGGCCTCACCTGGGGATCTGCACTTGTACGGTTCTAGCTGAAGGACGACTTCTTTTTTCAGTCGCTTCAATTACAGACTGTGAGTCTTCTATCATTTCGGTTACAGCGCGTCTTTCTGCTTTACTCAGCTCATCACCAAAATCTTCATCGAGCCTTCTAAGGATGTGTGAAAGAGCGACATTTGCAAATAGTTCAGCATATTGTTCGGAAGGACTGGCTTTGTAAGCTTCATGGTTTACATCACTATCAATGACCATTGAAAATTGTTGCTCTGCATCATCCATCCATAGCGGTATGCGCATACCTCCACTTGATCGCGTTTCTATAAAGTCAGCAACGCAGTGTCCTGCTTCATGGGCAATGGTACAAACTTGTGTCACTGGTCTTGTTTCATTCAGTGCATCTTCATGCTCATTGAGTTTTACGCATTGATTATAATGATCACCAAAACGGTCAATCACCAAAAAGAGTCCATGATCGAATCTGCCTAAGCTAATCTGGTATTTTTCTTGTTCTTCTTCATCTTCAGAAGTGTTAGATGCGGGCATTTTAACTTTTGGTTTTGAAAAAGTCTCAAAATGCGGACAAGAGAATATTTGTTCATCATCCTCAAGCTTGGGTTTGAATTTAATTGTCCTTTTCAGGGCTTTGTTGAAAGCTTTTGTAAAAGAGGTAATGAAGCCTTTTGAAAGATCAAACCGTTCTTCATTTGCTGCGTTTTTATTCAGTAAGGCTCTTGGATGAGTCAAACTGTTATAAAAATCGTCAGCACTTTCTTTTGAAATTTCTGATAAAAACCTGATATGTTCCGGCTGTAGCACAATGTCTTGAGCTGTAAGCGCAACAAGAAGCCTTTCCTGATCAGCGCTTAATACTAATTCGTTATTACTACCCTCTGACTCTTGCATATTTTTACATAACAACATGCCTATTTAAATGCAATGTTTTAATTCTGAAATTTAACCACTCCTAATTTAAAAAATTTCCTTACTTCATAAAAATATAAGAAGAAATCTCTCTAACCCCTTTGAAATGAATCACTTTTTTGTGGTTAATTTGTTCTGGTCAATTGACGAATAAGGCTCTAATTTCTAATTTTAGATAAGGAGATTGCTATGTCATTAGAACCAGACGATGTAAAAACAATCACAAGAGCGGATCTTGCTGAGGCAGTATATGCGCAAGTAGGATTATCAAGGAATGAGTCATCTGACTTGGTAGAGCAGATTCTTGATGAAATGATGGATGCGCTGGCTTCCGGAGATAACGTTAAAATTTCGTCTTTTGGTAGTTTTACTATTCGTGAGAAAGGTGAACGTATTGGCCGTAACCCTAAAACTGGAGTTGAAGTGCCTATTAAGCCGCGTAAGGTTCTTACATTCAAGGCATCTCATGTTTTAAAAGACAAAATTAACAAAGCAACAGAAGCAATGTTGGCTGCAAAATCTGAAACGCCAACTGATGGAAATTTTAATACCTAAGGAACATTAAGGATAATCAATGAATTCCTCTTATCTAAATCAAGCCCCATTAACCAATCAAAGTCCAGCTGAAGATCAATCAGCGGCTCAGCCTCAGCAACCTGTTGACCAAGCTGGAGCTTCGAAGACTATTTCGTCTAAAGTCAAAAAATCAAAGGATGCCTTTCGTACGATTAGTGAAGTGGCCGATCATTTAAACGTTCAACAACACGTTTTGCGTTTTTGGGAAACGAAATTTTCACAGATTAAACCTATGAAGCGTGGCGGCGGGCGTCGTTATTACCGCCCGGAAGATGTATCGTTACTAGAGAGAATTCATCATCTTCTATACACAGAAGGGTACACGATTAAGGGCGTGCAAAAACTATTAAGAGAGCAGGGGAAAGCGCAGTTTGTTATGCAGGCTCAAAACCAGAATGCTTCTTCTCCAGCAAAACAAAAAGTCTCTTTTGAGACAAGCCAAGCACAACAAGCTCCAGCTGATGTTGAGTCTAAGCCTCAAGCAAAGAAAATGAATGATCAACAGCGCGCTGTTTTAGAGATTATGTTAGATGAGCTCAAAGCTATGCGAGCAATGCTCAATAATTAAGCTGCTAACGCTGGTCTTGGTTGAGCAGTCGTTTCTAACTCTACTTTTTTTGCATGAAGAACTTCTGCAACAATAGGGTTTCTTCTAAAAATCATTTTCAGTTCTGTATCTATTGAAACAGGGATTTGAAATCGAGTCTCTTTACAGACTTTTTCAAAAATAATGGATGTGGCGTCTGCAATATCATGTCTTGCTTTATAAGAGCCAAAAGCACTTTCAAAAGCTTTACGTGCTTGTTCTAGAGTGCCTGTCTGAGAAACTCTTAAAAACTCTTCATATCCTGTTGGTCTTTGGGCTATTGGTAAAT
The DNA here is from genome assembly GCA_039027295.1 of Pseudomonadota bacterium. GTDB lineage: Bacteria > Pseudomonadota > Alphaproteobacteria > Micavibrionales > Micavibrionaceae. The sequence goes on along the minus strand of JBCCKS010000036.1, from coordinate 175 downwards.
CTTGCATAACACCTCTCCATAAATTATGAGATTTTATAATCAAGAATTACGGAAAAGTAAATCAAATAATTGATTTTTTGTGTGAAGACGCGTATCACATGATTGATCGGAGCGTAGCGCAGCCTGGTAGCGCACTTGCATGGGGTGCAAGGGGTCGGAGGTTCAAATCCTCTCG
>JBCCKS010000035.1:0-16616 GCA_039027295.1 Pseudomonadota bacterium | reverse complement strand
TGTAAAAGTGCTGTTTGATTCAGGGCACTCTAAATAAGGCTGATCTTCTTCAATGGTAACTTCATCAAGTTGAATGGTTATATCGCGATATTCGAAAGTTGTTCCTTGAGAAAGACCACGACCAGGCTCTTTTCTAATTTCGTCTGTGATGACCTTGCCAATGATCCCACAGACAGGTGCAGGCATTGATCTAGAAGCATTCACACTGCTTATATTTATGCTAAATGCTACAAGAACACTGATAAAAAATAGAATTTTCAAATTATAACCCTTAAGACAAATAATATGTTATTTTACATAATATATATTATCACATCATTATTACTCACATAATGAGATTACTAAAAAACCTCTATCTCTATTCTTTAATAACGCTTTTCAGCATCCAATTATTCTGTTGATGCGTTGTGATGCGTCCAATCAATAAATCTTCTGTCTCATTATCATTCGCTTCGCTTGCTGCATCTTTAGCGTCTTTACAAGCGTCTATAACAACATCATTAAGCTTAATAAGGTTTTGAACCATCATTGTAGCTCTTTTCTCTGCGCTTTTTACTTCTTCCAATGGGTTTGGTAGTTTTGACATCGCTGTCATTACAGTCCCGTCGTCAAAAGCCGATGCATATGAGTCCAGTGCGCGCATTCGCTCCGCAACAGCGTCTATGGCTTGAAATAGTTCATTATATTGCTCTTCAAACAAAGCATGGAGAGAAACAAACTTCGATCCTTCAATATTCCAATGATAATTATGCTCAACTAAAAATAAGCTATAAGACGTCTGTAAAACGCTATGAAGGCCTGCCGCAACGGGATCATTTGTTTGCATAGTTTTCTCTCTTTTCTTTATTTTGACCGAAAACTATTACAGAATATCACATATTCCTTAAAAACAAATAATTAGGCTGAAAATGTCTTCTATTCAAAAATTGATCGATGTTATGGCGGCGTTAAGAAACCCCAAAAGCGGCTGTCCATGGGATTTAGAGCAAACATATCAAACCATCATGCCTCATACATTAGAAGAAGCTTATGAGGTTGCCGATGCCATTGAGCGTGAAGATATGTCTGATTTAAAAGATGAGCTGGGAGACCTCCTCTTCCAAGTCATTTATTATGCGCAAATAGCCTCTGAAGATGGGTATTTTACATTTGAAGATATCGCAAAAGACTCTGCGCAGAAAATGATTTCACGTCATCCGCATGTCTTTGGTGATCAGAATGCTAAAAATGCTGAGGATGTTAATGATATATGGGATCAGCAAAAAGATAAGGAGAAAAAAGAAAGCGGTATATCGTCCGTTACAAAAGGTTTACCCGCTCTCTTACGCGCACACAAAATCCAAAAGAAAGCGGCTAAAGTTGGGTATGAATGGCCCTCCTCTTCTTTAGCTTTTGATAAACTCAAAGAAGAAATTCAAGAATTTGAAGAGGCTTCTACGCTAGAGCATAAAGAAGAAGAGCTTGGTGATCTTCTTTTTTGCATTGTAAATTACGCCAGAATGGAAGGCATAAACTCCGAAGAGGCTCTTCGTAAGGCCAACGATAAATTCATTAAACGCTTTTCTCAGATGGAAACTCTTATCAAAAAAGATCATAAATCCATGTCTGATCTTAATGTTGACGAGATGCTCGACTACTGGAAAATAGTAAAAGCTGCATAAATATTGACATATTACATAATTAAGCTATGCTTGAGTTTATTCAAGTTATAGGAGCGTGTTATGTCAGCAGTTGCAATTTCAGAAGAACCCTTTTCATTTCAAGTCACATTAGACCAAAACGCTATGGATGATTTAGCCGGGCGGTTAAAAGACAGGATAATGGATGTTAATGGATTAGGACAGAATTTTGAAGCCACTGATCTTGTTGGCGAAAATGATAACTCTTCACCGCCTACACGTTTTCAGAGAATAACTTCTGCTTTTCAGTCTGCTGTTAAAGGGACAATCAATGCTGCAACAACGACAATAAGAAAAACAGGATCTCTTGCGTATGACTTTGCAAAGGCTAACCCGATTATTACTGGAATAGGCGTTGATATAGCCTTAACAGGCGGAGCATATACACAAGCTGCCCTTGTTAATGTTGTTCAGACTGTTGCAGGTGCCACAGGAGAGTTAGCATCTGGCGCAGCCAGCAGCGTTTGGAATTATGTGTTTAATTAAAGATATTGCTTAATTAATAATTCGAATATTTCGTCCCATAACTCTTGATGAGGCGTATTGATCAGGCCACCTCTTTCATCACCAGGCTTGTAATGTGATCCATCCCATTTGCGGATCACGCCGCCTGCCTCATTCAGCATCATGGCCCCAGCCAAATGATCCCACGGACGAATACGCGAATATAAAGAGAAATAAGCCTCACCATCTAGAATGTCTAAATATTCATGTGCGCAGCATAAGTAAGTTTCAGTGTTACCAAAATATTGATCGAGGACAGGTTTTAGCTCCTCTTGCATTTTCTTTGGCAAGAATTTACGGCTCACAAATCCACGCAAATCTTTTAAAGCATTATCATTGGTTGGGTATTGTCTTGAGATATTATTAATTTCAACGCCTGCCCCCTGCTCTGCAATGGCCATACGATTTTTAGGGATATCATATATCCAGCTACATAAAGTTTCCCCTTTTTTATTGAGTGAAACAATCGTTCCAAAAATAGGACGACCATTCGCAAAATTATTTGTCCCATCAACAGGATCAATCACCCAAACATATCCCTCCTTACTACTAAGCAAAGACATATCAATTTCTTCCCGTGAAACGGCTTCTTCTCCCACAACGTGAGAACCGGGAAGAACATCTTGTAAAATTTTTGTTAAATCTTCTTCAGCTTCAATATCTGCAATTGTCACGAGATCATTGGGGCCAGACTTTGTTTGAATTTCTGCATCGCCAAGCTTTTTAAATCGCGGCTCAATTTTATCGGCTGCAACTTCGCGAATATAATTTGCTACTGCATCAAGTTGAATGGCCGGCATATTCAAATAATCCTTCAAATCTATTTTTATTGGCTGGATCTATATTAACAATAATTTTTGAGACCGCATCACTTTCTTTTGTATCGATCACATCGGCATGTTGATACAGCCAGGCAATAGCTTTTCCGTCTTCAATCTTGACCTCATATTCAATGCGCTCATGCTGACGTGCAAGAAAGTCATCGATTTTTTGGATAAGGTCATCGATGCCCTCACCTGTTTCTGCTGAGACAGGGATAATATTGTCATGAAAAGCAGCGTGACGTTCTATTTCATTTTTACGTGAAGATTTACAAATATCAATTTTGTTATTCACTTCGAAGATACGCTCATCCTCTTCATAATTGATGCCTAAATCTTTCATGATCGAAATCACTTTATGCTTGTGATCATCAAAATCATTTTGCGCCGTATCTCGCACATGCAAAATGACATCAGCATATTGTGTCTGATCAAGCGTCGCCCGAAAGGCTTCAATCAAATGCGTTGGCAAATCGGAAATAAACCCCACAGTATCTGAAAAGATAACAGTCTTCCCAGAGGGTAATTTATAACGCCGCATTGTGGGGTCTAATGTTGCAAATAATAAATCCTGAGCAAATACATTTGCGCCCGTTATTTTATTAAACAAGGTAGACTTTCCTGCGTTTGTATATCCCACCATAGCGATGACTGGATATGGCACGCGCTCACGTTTTTTTCGTGCTAGATCACGTGTCTTTCGAACTTTTTCAAGTTTGTTTTTTAGGTTCACTATTCGCTGATCAATTAAACGACGGTCAATCTCAAGCTGACTTTCCCCAGGCCCCCCAACGAAGCTTGTTCCACCGCGCTGCCTTTCTAAGTGTGACCATGACTTCACAAGACGTGAGCGCTGATAATCTAATTGCGCTAATTCAACTTGAATGCGGCCTTCTTTTGTCTGTGCACGTTCTCCAAAAATCTCCAAAATTAAGCCTGTACGATCTATGACCTTTTTCTTAAACTGCTTTTCAAGGTTACGTTGTTGGACAGGCGATAATGTATGGTTCACCATCACAATATCGGGCTTATGCTCTTTGATACAGGCTTCAATATTTTCAATTGTGCCTTTACCAAACAAACGGCCAGGATTGATTTTGTTAATATTGACGTGCAGAGAATGAAGAATGGGCAGAGAGATTGCTTCTGCTAATCCTTCTGCCTCTTCTATGGCTTGCTCAACGTCACTATGCCGCGATTCGAAATCCGCGGTAAAAATCGGGTGAACAATAATTGCTTTTTCCGGGATAGGCTCGTGCGTATACAGTGCTTATCGCTCCTAAGATTACTCTTTAGAGTCTTCTGCACCTTCGCTTGCTCCACCATCTTCTTGAAGATTAAGTGGACCGCCAGGCATAATTGTCGAAATTGCATGCTTGTAAATTAACTGCACATGACTTTCGCGGCGCAGCAGCATAGAAAAATTATCAAACCATGTAATAATACCTTGAAGCTTCACACCATTAACCAAGAAGACCGTGACAGTCATTTTTTCTTTTCGAATTTTATTGAGAAATACATCTTGCAGATTTTGATTTTTATCGGACATTTCTTATTTCCTTATCGTTATATGTCTCTTCTTATTAGTATGGTTTATAGATATCGTTACAAATCATCAACCATTAATCGCAATATTGGCTTGATCCTCGCTTTTCACATCCCTAAAAGCGTTTGCAAACTCCAAAAATGACAAGAAATGGGCAGAAGGAGCGTATTTCTCAATCAAATCAGGGCGTTCTTTATCAGATTGAATAAAAATAACCGGAATTTGTGCGTTTTGAGCAGCTAAAAGGTCAGTCTCAGTATCACCAACATACAAAACATCGCTTAATGTAACCTGATCATTGATTTGATCAACAGCCATAAAAATAGGCTCTGGCGTTGGTTTATCTGTCTTTGCAACCCCTGCCCCAATCACATAGTCAAAATGCTCATGCCAGCCGAGAAAATCTATCTCACGTAAAAGCGTTTTATGGCGTTTATTGCTGACAATCCCAATCAAATATCCTTCTGCGCGGGCATATTGTAAAAACTCTAAAGCGCCTTCCATCACCTGTATATAATCAAGATGATGCGCTTCCACATAATCATATAAAAATGTTTGCGCCTCATCTGCGCGCTCGCCATAAACTTTTGGATAATATTCTCGTGCTGATTGACTAGCCTGTCCTAAAAAATCATCCATCGTCCATTTTTTATGGCCCATAAATTCACGCACATGATTATGTGCATCTAAAATTAAGCCACACGTATCAACAAGCGTTCCATCCCAATCAAATAATAAAGCCTTTTTATCAATCATGCGTTTAAACCACTTTCCCAACTCATAGGCTGCATTTTTAAACCATGAACATAATCAAGATATTCTTTTCGAACAAAATGAAAAACTTCACTAGGCTTACCGTTACCCAATTTATGATCATCAATTTCAACAACAGGGGCAATCATTGCTGTTGCACTAGAAACAAACGCTTCATCCGCTTCATAGGCTTCTTCTGGAGTAAAATCTTGTTCAATAAATTTATAATCTGATTGGTCGCATAACTTTTCAATCGCATTGCGCGTTGCGCCTTTTAAAATATCGCATGAAACAGGACGCGTTATGATCTTTTTATCTTTAACAATATAGGCGTTATTCGATGATCCTTCAGTAATAAAGCCATGATCATCAACCATCCAAGCATCATCATATCCACAATCAACAGCCTCTTGTTTTGCCATTGATTGGGGAAGAAGTAAGATTGTTTTGATATCACGGCGTTTCCATCGAAGGTCATTCATTGTTTTAATACGTAAGCCCTTTTCAACAATGGCCTTGCTTTCAAAATCATAGTCCCACGTCATGATCATAAGGCTTGGCGGAGTATCATTGGCTGGAAATTTAAAATCTCTTTTGGCTCTGCCCCTTGATATTTGAATATAAATCGCCGCATTTTTGTGCCTGTTTTTGCGGATAACTTCACGCATCAAAAGCTGTAAATTTCTGCGGCTGACTGGCATTTCAATTTTCAATTCTTTTAACGATCGCTCCAATCGGTCGAGATGCGCACGCTCATCGGCATAATAGCCATTAATATAAGCAATCACTTCATAAATAGCGTCACCAAAAAGATAGGCACGGTCTTCAACGTGAGATACCGCATGATGATAAGGTGCATACTGCCCATTAATATAAATATACCGCGCCATCTCTTAAAATAAATCCATTGAAGCCGAGAACATTTTCTCAATCTTATTCGCTTGACCTCTCAAGGCGAGGATAACCACAGAGTCATTTTCTTTAATCACTGAATTTTTATCAGGAATGATAATTTCATTATCTCTTTCAATACTGCAAACAACTGTGTCTTTTGGGAAACCAACATCTTTCAAAGGTGTGTTCAAAAACGTCAAAGTATCTGATGCTTCAATTTCAAGAATTTCTGCAATATTACCTGGAACATTATGAACGGCCTTAATGCGCCCTCTTCTAATATGACGCATAATTGTTGAGACTGTTAAGGCTTTGGGTGAAATAATCGCACCTAAACCTAATGATGCTGTTAATGAGCTTAGTGTATTTTTGTTCACTAATGGAAAAACTCGCTTACATCCATATTGTTTTGCCAACAGGGCAGACAGAATGTTTGTCTCATCATTTTCAGTCACTGAAATAAATGTTTGTGCTTTATCAATTCCCGCTTCTTCTAAAATTGCGCGCTCAAGGCCAGAGGCATTAATGACTGTAATATCCTCCAGCTTGTCACTTAAAAACACTGCGCGGTCATGATCAGACTCAATAAGCTTGATACGAATATTATGGTCAGAAGAATGAAGTTGGTTCACAAGACTTAAGCCAATGTTACCGCCGCCAACGATAATGATTTTTCGTGCTTTTTCCTCTTCATAGCCAAAGCCTGATAGAACACGATCAATGTGATCTGTGATGGACACTAAAAACACCTCATCGCCAATCAACATTTGATCATCCGGGCTAGGGATAAAAGATTTTCCATTTCTATTAATCAAAACAATATTGGCGTGGATATCAGGAAATAATTCAGCCAATTGGCGTAAAGGCGTATTCACAAGCGGGCAATTCTCATCACAATATATGCCATAGAACATAAGCTTTTCTTGCTCTAAGGACATGATGCAGGTCGTACCCGGAACGGATAGGCGTTTTTCAACCGCATTCGCCACTTCCATTTCAGGTGAAATGATGACATCTATGGGCATATGTGCGCGGCTAAATAAATTTGCCCAAATAGGATCCAGAAAAACCTGATCTCTTATTCTCGCAATCTTTTTTGGAACATTAAATAATGAATGGGCAACTTGGCACGATACCATATTCACTTCATCACTCTCGGTAACCGCAATGACCATATCGGCGTCATTCGCCCCTGCCGCCTGCATAATCTCTGGACTAGCAGCAGAGCCAACAATTCCATTTGCATCCAATTCAGAATTAATTTTGCTGATCGCAGATGGGCTATGATCAATAACTGTAATATCGTTATTTTCCCGAGAAAGATAAGACGCAATGCTATATCCAACCAAACCGGCGCCACATATGATTACACGCATAAATTGTCCTAAAGAGCGTTAGAGTTGATTTAGGCGACTTGCCTCTTTTGAGTATTGTGCTCGTCATCAAGCGAAATATCAAGAGACTTTAGCTTGCGATGAAGCGCAGAGCGCTCCATACCAATAAATTCAGCTGTTTGTGAAATATTGCCGTTAAAGCGCTTCATCTGCTCTGTGAGATAATCTTTTTCAAAATTTTCACGTGCCTCACGTAGAGGGAATGAAAAATAATCTACTGCTTCACTATTATCTATTTGATCAAGCTTTCCAGTAATTTCAGGTGGAAAATGCCTTTCTTCAATGAGGTCAGCATCATCCTCAAACTGATTCATTATGGTAATCCACTCCATAACGTTTTTCAGCTGCCTGACATTCCCCGGCCATGAGTAGGATTTCAGCTTAGTTTTAGCTGTTTTTGAAAGCTCGTGGAGTTTAGTCCCTGTTTGATCAGCAAAAAATTGAAGGAAGTGGTTTGTAAGGGGAAGAATATCTTCCCGGCGCTCTCGTAAAGGCAGAACCTCTAATGTGACAACATTCAACCTATACAATAAATCTTCACGGAAATCGCCTTTTTGAATCGCTAAATCTATATCTCTATTCGTAGACGAAATTACGCGCACATCTGTTTTAATGGGCGTATGCGACCCTACCGGAAAAAATTGATTTTCTTGTAACACGCGTAAAATTTTACCTTGTGTTTCAAGAGGCATATCGACAACTTCATCTAGAAATAATGTGCCGCCATGACATAGAGATAAAACGCCTTCACTCTCCTCACCTTTATCTTGAACGCCAAATAATTCAGTTTCTAATCGTTCAGGATGAAGCGCTGCACAATTTAAAGCCATAAACACTTCATCACGCCTTGTAGACTGAAGATGAATATCGCGCGCAATAATCTCTTTTCCTGTTCCCCCCTCACCTTTAATCAAAACGCGGCTATTATTCGGTGCAATTTTTTCGATTTGATTGCGGATATTTCTAATCGCGTTGCTATCGCCAATTAATTTATGATCATCTTTTTTCGATTGGTTTTTTAAAATACGATTTTCATTACGCAGCCTTGCAGTCTCCAAAGCCCTTGTAATCATTAACAGTAAACGATCTGACTTGAACGGCTTTTCAATGAAATCGTAAGCGCCCTGTTTAATCGCTGTTACAGCTGTTTCAATTGTGCCGTGACCACTAATCATTAGCGTAGGAATATATCTTTCGGTAAGCTCTTTTAAGCTTTCCAAAATTTCCATCCCATCTTTTTCGCTACCCTGAAGCCAAATGTCCAAAATCAATAAGTCAGGTTTATCTTTTTCTAAAACTGCATAAGCATCGGTAGAATTTGCGGCTTCAAGAATTTGATAGCCCTCATCCTCTAAGATACCGCGAATAAGCGCGCGAATATCATCTTCATCATCAACAATTAAAATTGTTTCAGCCATCTATGCACTTTTCCTTATATCTTCAGATAATCTATCTTTGTCTGCGACAGGCAAAACAAACGTTACGTGTGCGCCGCCTAAATCATTCCATTTCTTATGCTTTTGAATATATTCATTGCCACCCAAAAGAAGTTGTCCTTCATGATCAGCTATAATTTTCTTTACAATCGCGAGCCCCAACCCTGTTCCTTTTTCTTTATAAGTAATATAAGGCTCGGTTAAATCCTGTCCCTCTTTACTCTCTGGGAACCCCAGACCGTTGTCACTCACCGAAAGAATAAAATTCTCATCTGTAATACTAAAATAAATAGCTATTTTTGCCTGAAAATCTTTATCTGTTTTCAATTTCTCCGATAATGAATCTATTGAGTTTTGAAGAATATTTGTAAAAGCTTGTCTCATCAGTTGAGAATCACAATAGATAAAAACATCTTTTTTTGTGTCATCGATAATTTCAAATTCAATATCTTGATTTGCTGATCTCTGAAATAATAATAATTCTTTTAAATCAGAGATAATTTTTTGTCTTTTTAAACTCGGCTCCGGCATACGGGCAAAATCTGAAAACTCATTCACCATTTTCCCAATATCGCCGACATGCTTAATAATTGTGTCCGTACAGGCTTCGAACGTATTCAAATCACTTTTAATCTCATCTTTATATTTACGTTTGAGACGCTCAGCCGAAAGCTGAATAGGCGTCAAAGGGTTTTTAATTTCATGCGCAATGCGGCGCGCAACATCGGCCCATGCGGCTTTTCTTTGTGCTGATTGAAGCTCGGTAATATCATCAAAAGTTACAACAGCGCTGTGATCGGTTTCGTTTATTGTCTCAATTGCAATTCGAATGTTTAAAATTCGTTTTTTACTCTCTGGCGTAATAAATGATAATTCAGTCGATGTGACTTTATTAGGACGCTTTCTGGCTTTTTCTAAAGCTTCATCTAAATCCGGGACTAAATCGATGAGGCTTTGCCCGACCAATTCACCGGCGGCGGATAGTAAGTCTGAAGCCATTGTATTTACGAATGTAATTTCATTTTTCGCGTTAATGCCAATAACGGCTGCGGGTACTCCTGCAAGTACGGCTTCAGTAAATCGGCGCCTATCATCAAGCTGCCTGTTTGTAGCAATTAATTCATCACGCTGCTGTTGGATTTGATTGGTCATCCTGTTGAAGGAATCTGCCAGATAATCAAATTCTTCAATTTGCTCACGCTTTGGAACGCGCGCCTCTAAGTCCCCTGCCCTCACACGATCTGATACTGAAATTAATGTTCCAATCGGCGTAACAAGCTGACGCGCTAAAACAATTCCGACCCAAATCGCCGCCATCATTAAAAGTAATGCCACAACAACAAAAATTAACGTCACTGTGATTTGCAAGCCTGAATAACTACTTTCTAATTGCTGATATCGCTCTGTAGCATCCTGCGCTGATGCCAAAAAGGAGAGAACAGATTGATCAACTTTTCGGCCAACAAATAAGAAATTATCCTGACCACTATTGAGTTTTGTTAACGCTCTCACACGGTCATCATTCTCATTTGTTAGGACAACAACCTCGCCTTCTCTAACGCGATCAAGCATGTAATCCGGTACTTTTTCTAGCGTGAGAGAAAATGTAAGACCTGACTTAGCCAGAATTCTGTTATTACCGTCAAAGATCAAAGATTCAGATAGATTTCTCAAAAGGCTCTGCGTGTCCAAAACTCTATCATAGGCCGCCTGCTCATCCATCATCATGGTCGCTTGGCGATCAATATCATTGGCCATCGCCAAAATATCGGCGCGAATAACCTGCTGATGTTCTTCTAAATAAGCTTCGGCAACCTGCTGGGAGTCATAAACGGCTGTTCTTACATTCTCACTAAACCAGCTTTGTACCCCGAAATGAAAAAAGAACGCCGAAAAGACAGCCATAATAATTGCCGGCAAGGCTGCCATAATACTAAAAATCACAACAAGGCGCACATGAAGGCGTGAGCCTGCCAAATTACGTCTGCGACCACTCCAGATGCTCACAATACGCCGCGCAACCAAAACGCCTAATGTCAGAAGCAAAATCAGATCAAGGTTTAACAGCCATATGACCATTTGTGGATCATCACCAAAAGGCGGCGTTTCTGTTAAGGCGGCATAGGTTGCAAAACCACTCGCAATCGCCGCAATAATCAAAAACCAAGAGAGTTTTGTCTGCCAAGTACGGCTCATAAATTTGCGTCTCATTCCGCTTATACGGCTTTTGGGCCCTAAAATAGCGTCAACAAATCCTTGCCAGAAATTTCCTTTCGGACGCATTGATTTTAAAGGCGCAGAATGATTCATAAATTTTTCTTTTCAAATAAAAGCTTATTCTGCATTCTAAAGCAGATTCCTTCAATGGGATGAATTTTCAATCTCCAAAGAATGCAAAGGATAATATGACAAAACAAAGCGAAAAACAAGGATATGAAGGGCTTTTGAAAAGCCAGAGCTAAATTATGCGTTTCATTGCTTCCAGAGAAAATCTACAAAATATTGATCTAAAAAGCCCCGCGACCTGGATTGCGACTTTTGGAGGCTCTGGGTTACTCCGTCCTGCACCTGGCACAATGGGCAGCATTGCGGCGCTTCCTTTTGGAATTTTGACGCTCTACTTCTTTGGAATTTACGGTTTGTTAATCGCGACTTTTTTATTATTTATCATAGGGTTATGGGCCTCTAAACAATTTGAAGGCATGGTCAATCAAAAGGATTCCAGCCTGATTGTGGTTGATGAAGCTGTAGGAATATTCATTGCCCTCATCCCTGCGATGATAAGCCCGATATCGATTATTTTAGCCTTTTTCGCTTTTCGTTTTTTTGATGTCCTAAAGCCGTGGCCTATCTCATATTTAGACAAAAAACTAAAAGGCCCCTTTGGCGTTATGATCGATGATGTAGTCGCAGGTATTTTCGCGGCTTTTATTGTTTTAGGAGCACGTTATGCAGGATTTAGCTAAACAAGCCTTTGACGCTTTAAAAAACCATAAAGCAATCTTGGCAACCGCAGAGTCTTGCACAGGTGGAATGATCGCAGCCGCCATCACAGATTTTTCCGGATCTTCTGAAATTTTTGATCGTGGCTTTGTGACCTATTCCAACCAAGCCAAAATGGATTTACTTGCTGTGAAAACTGAAACACTAGAGATGCATGGCGCCGTGAGCGAACAAACCGCGCAAGAAATGGCTGAAGGCGCTCTTCAAAACTCCTTAGCAACCATTGCTATATCAGTGACTGGCATTGCCGGTCCAACAGGCGGCAGCCCTGAAAAACCTGTTGGATTAGTCTATATGGGGTTAGCGTTAAAAGATCAGGAAACAAAAATCTTTAAGCTCAATTTTGATGGAGATCGTCATGCTGTTCGCGTGCAAACAAGAGGCGAAGCCTTTAAGCAGATTGTGGAGAGCCTGAAGAGTTAGGGGCTCCATATAATTCGATAGCTCTTGCTTCAAAGGCGCTCACCATTCTTTTCACAACTTCAGTAAAAAATAAATTCGCGAGCGTTTGAAGCGCTGCATTTTTAAATTCAAACTCAACGGAAAACTCTATCAAACATCCTCCATCATCAGCTTCTTTAAATACCCATTTATTTTTGAGATTTTTAAGGGGGCCTTCTTGATATTCGATATAGATTTCATCAGGCTCTTTTAAGAAAACACGTGATGAAAATTTTTCTCTGAAGACTTTATATCCCACTATCAAGTCAGCAAGGAAAACGTCATCGCCTTCCCATTTTTTAATGCGACTTGCCACACACCACGGTGCAAATTCTTTGTATTGATCAACAGCTGCAACAAGCGCGAACATTTTCTCACGCGAATACGGCAAATATTTTTCTTCAAAATGAGAGAGCATGATTACTCTGCGGCTTTGGCCAATTTTTCTGCGCGGGCCTTTCTCAGCTTCGCAAAATCTTCCCCTGCATGATAAGACGATCTTGTAAGCGGTGTACAAGAGGCCATTAAAAACCCTTTTGCACGCGCCATTTTCTCTAAACTTTCAAATTCTTCTGGCGTCCAAAAATGTTCTACGGGGGCGTGCTTCGGTGTAGGCTGTAGGTATTGGCCGATTGTAATGAAATCAATATCGGCGGCGCGCATATCGTCCATAACTTGCGCGACCTCTTCTTTTGTTTCACCTAGGCCAACCATCATCCCTGATTTTGTAAAGATTGTTGGGTCAACGTCTTTCACGCGTTGCAATAATCGCAATGATCGGAAATACCGAGCACCCGGACGAATGGTCGGATATAAACGCGGCACAGTTTCTAAGTTATGATTAAACACATCGGGCCGTGCTTGCGTGACCAAATCAATATCGTGTTCCTTTCCACGAAAATCACCGGGCAAAATTTCAATCGTAGTCTCTGGAGCTTTAAACCGGATCGCTTCAATGGTTTTTACAAAATGGTCGGCACCACTATCATTCAAATCATCACGATCAACAGAGGTAATCACAACATGATTAAGCCCCATTTTCTCAACGGCCACACCAACGCGTAATGGCTCAAACTTATCAAGCTCGTCTGGCTTCCCTGTTGCAACGTTACAAAAAGAACAAGCGCGTGTGCAGACTTCACCCATAATCATGAAAGTCGCATGTTTTTTATCCCAACATTCACCGATATTGGGGCATCCCGCCTCTTCACACACAGTTGTAAGGTTGAGCCCTTTGACGGTATCAAGTGTCTCTTTATAGGTTTTCCCCTGCCCTGCTTTTACACGGATCCATGAAGGCTTTTTGCCCATCGGACGATCCGGGTTTTTCTGTTTTTCAGGGTGCCGCTTCGCGCGATCCAATAATTCAGTATTGTACGTCATAAGATAAAATAAGAAAATTTATGCAAAAAAACAACAAAAACTGCTTCTTTACATCATATGTTTTGATTATAAATTTTTGAGATACAGAATTTAATTGACTTTTCATAATATTATTCTTAAGAAATAACATGCAAAATCCAATAACATTAAACAATTTAGCTGTCGTTGATTTCTATGCAGATAGAAAACGTGAACTGACTGAAGATACAAAAAGATGGATGGACTGCCATCTCAGCTCAAAAGTTATAGCTGCTGAAAATTGTGAGCGGCGTATTTGGATGGGACATGAAAGCCTTTTATCATCAATACCAAATTTAGATCGTTACAGAGAGCGAAGATTTTATACAGGTGAGAGTGCATATTCATTTGCGTTGCAATATTTAAGCGGAATTGCAAACCCATACGGTCTAGATAGACCAGCTCGAGATCGTTTTTACTTGGCCGCCGCCAGAATGGCCTCTAGAGATGCTAAATTTTACAAAAATTTTGATGATATTATCGCTAAATTAACAAGAGATTCTGGATTTATAATTGCCAATGTTTGCGACAATATTCAACCTATTAGACCATGGCTTATTGCACGCGATATAGGGGGATTAAAAGCAGGAACAAAAGTTCTTGTAATTGGAGAACTAGATGATGAGGATCCTAACAGAATCTCCGATGTAACGCAGAGAATGATTGTTACTGCAAATGGCGGAGATGCGGGAGCCCCCTCTAAATTAACTTGCTTAACGGTTGATGAGGACAACCTTGATGTTACAGAAGACAAAATTGAAAATCTAAAACGACAAGATAAGTTAAGAATTGCAGAGACAGAAGTTATTGACGAAGTCGATATGGCAAGAGCGCTAGATGAAGCAGATATTGTTTATGTCACCTTCCCTCTTCGAAAGCGTCCTGATTTTGACGCTATGCTAAAATATTCTTGGAAGCAGCGGGCAAGAACAGACAATGTCTTAATGCATGTTGACGTAAGAGAGCGAGTGAATGAGGCATGCTACAGACATTTAGATCAATACATACCCGCATCACAACTAAGGAAAGTACACTTTGCTAGAATTAAAGACTATCAGGCACAAAAAGCTCAAGCTATAGCTATAGCTGATGATTTTGCATCTAAACGTCATACAGGCACGTCCCCTATAAGGGATATTTCCAGATATCCCGCCCATGCTTTAAGGGCTTAATTACGTTTTCTGTCTGTCAAATAATTGTAATGAAATCAGGCTAATCAGCACGACAGCAATTCCAAAATATTGGCTCAAACTTAGTAAATCACCGATAAGTAATATTCCAAAAATTGTTGTAAAAACAGGCTCTAGCTTCATCAGCATACTAAAATGATAAGGTCCTAGCATTGCCACGCCATAAAACATCCCAAATGTTCCTAGAACTGAGGCAGCAACGCATAAAGCGGTCATGGTAATTCCGAATTGGCTAGAAGGAATTTCTGGCATTTCCCAAAACATCAGTAATAAAACACATAGTGAGGCAACGATAAAACTTTCTGCTCCCACAGTGAGCGGATTTCTCTTTCTTCCCTGCTGACCATAAATATAGGTTCGGGCAAAGGTCGTCAGAGCGGCCATAAAAGCAAGGCTGATCCCTATGATATTTTGGATATTAGAGTACTCATAAACTTTTAGAACAAGTCCCAATCCAATGAGCGCAAAAATCGTTGTTCCTATATTCACAACATTCAATTTAATCTCATTTTTAAACGCTGAAAACGCCAATAGCATCAGGCTATAAGTGAACATGATGATGATCACCACCGCGCCGGGTAAATAATAACTTGCGCCAA
The DNA here is from genome assembly GCA_039027295.1 of Pseudomonadota bacterium. Lineage (GTDB taxonomy): Bacteria > Pseudomonadota > Alphaproteobacteria > Micavibrionales > Micavibrionaceae. The sequence continues at coordinate 955 of JBCCKS010000035.1, read as the reverse complement.
AAATCCCAATGACGCTCAAGGCCTGACAAACTCCTGCCAGAACCGTGAATTTATAGTCCTCTTTACGTTTAAAGATTTTATGTCGTTTAATGAGAACAGCGATATTTAATGCCGCCATCCGGCATATGGTGGTAATCAAAACAATAAAAATAATATTTGCGCCTTCCTGATAGGCTGCTTTTGCGGCTGGCGGATAGACTCCAAAGATAATCGCCGCACTAATGGTAGCCAGAATTCCAATGATTTGAGGTTTTGAAAATGATTGTATTTGAAGGTTCATATAAAAATTTTAAGTTAAAAAGCTATTGAGGCTGTCGTATCATTAGTCCTGTTGTACTCATTCTTGTATAACCTCTCCTTAAATACATCGCATCTAAATTCTGGTCATCTAAGGCTTTATGCTCAATCGGACAAGAATAAAGCTTTATAGGAACACGATATTGATCGGCCAAAGAGTGCAACCAATCAAGTGCTCGTCCGCCTCCAAAATACTTTGTTCTCGGGACGCTTGCGACAATTTTGGCTAAAAAGGCCTCGTCAGCCCTTAGTATGTTAGGGTGAATAGCAGAATTTCTAATATCAAAAGTTACGTTTAAGTGCCAAAGCCCACGAAGCCTTACCCCTCTTCTAAGGCCTTCACTTGCTGCTATCTCTCTTTGAAATTCTAAAACATTCGGCGCCACAGACATAGCGGCAAAATATATAAATTGTATAATTATGTCAATTAATTAAATCTATTTTTAAATATTTAGAAAAAAGTACATGAAGATCTAATGATGTAATCTCTTTTAATAATTCTGTTTCTTGCTCTACATACTTAGATCTCATAGGATCTTCCATATTTATAGCCTGCCCCGCAGAATTATAAATTTTTTTATTATTCTGACATCTCTATATGACGGACAGTTGTCCTTTGAACGGATTGATTTGGGCTAAAGTATAATCTATCAAAAAG
>JBCCKS010000034.1:0-16783 GCA_039027295.1 Pseudomonadota bacterium | reverse complement strand
TTGTTACTACACCTATTGTACTGACTCTTGCTTTTACAATGTCTGCTGCCCACGGATTTAAAGAAAAACCGTTTTACGAACAAGAGAGAATAGGCTTAGATGGGCGCCCATTTATAATTAATAAGATTAGATCTATGCGGGAGATTTATGATGATGAAGGCCATGCCCTTCCAGACGAAGATAGGGTTACTAAAATTGGTATTTTACTAAGAAAATCTCGTTTAGATGAGTTACCGCAGCTGTATAATATTCTAAAAGGAGATATGAGCTTTGTTGGTCCTCGCCCTGTAACCACATTTCAAAAATTATTAGCTAATGACAACTTAAGAAATAGTGTAAGACCAGGCCTTACTGGTTTAGCTCAAATAAATGACAAGAATTCAAAATCTCCAGAAGAGATTTTATCTTTAGACCATAAATATATTAAACATCAAAGTTTTGGCCTTGATCTAAAAATAATGCTCCAAACCCCTATTTCGCTATGGAAAAATAGGAAAAGCTCTCATTATCGTCCTGCAGCACAAATGAAACACGCGAAATTTCAATAGTTTTAGCTTGTAATTTGTCAATCAATCTGTCATAAAGCGCAAAATTAACCAATAAAAAGATAATTGGGCTGCCTTGAAATACTTATTTCTTGATTATCGAGCCCTGATAAATGGAGTTAAGAATGAATACATTACAAAAATTTGAGCAGCGTTATACTGAAAAATTAAACGCTGACAAGAACATCCCTGATTTCTCCCCCGGTGACACAGTTAAAGTCAATGTGAAAATCCGTGAAGGTAGCCGTGAGCGTGTACAGGCCTATGAAGGTGTTTGTATTGCCCGCTCAGGGAAAAATGATACAAATGCAAGCTTTACAGTGCGTAAAATTAGTCTTGGTGAAGGCGTTGAGCGTGTATTCCCGCTCTTCTCGCCACGTATTGATAGCATTGAGCTTGTAAGACGCGGTTCTGTGCGTCGTGCGAAGCTTTATTACTTGCGTGATCGTCGTGGTAAATCAGCGCGTATTGCTGAAAGAACATCTGGTCACGGTCTTGAAGTTCAAATTGATGAAACACAAGATAATATGACACAAACACAAAAGCGCGCAGCGAAGAAGGCCGATAAAGAAAAAGCCCGCGAAGAGCGCCGCAAAGAGCAAGAAAAGATAAAAGCTGATAAGATTGCGGCAAAAGAAGCCGAAGCCAAAGCGGCGGAAGCAGGAGCACAGGCAGCTGAAACTCCTGAAGCAGAGTCTGAGAATTAAGCTTTAAATTATTATAGAACAAAACAAAAAGCGGGTTAAATAACCCGCTTTTTTTACAACTAACTAAAGTGTTGGCTCTCTTCGGAGCGGGCTTGTTTGAACATAATAACTTCCTGAAGGGAATGTACTTACAATGCTCGTGCGTTGAACTGGCCCGTCTTCCCCAATCCTGTAAACAACGTCGCCTACATGAGGATCACCATTTGTAAGATAATCACCGAGCCGCTCCCCCGGCGTTTCAAAATTTTCAGATATAATATGTGCGTTATCAATCATAGCGCGTTCTTTAGAATCCCAAATGATAAGCTCTCCACCGACTATACTGGCATAATGCTGTGTTGATGGCTCAACAGTAAAGATTTCCCCCTCATGCACTATAATATCTGGCCGAGTAGCATTGAAGAAATCATCTCCTATTATATCTGGAAGCAATGACACTCCGAAAGCTCCTAACCCACCTATAACGGTGCAAAAAGCAATATCTTCAAAAGTAATTTTCATATCAAAGCCTTTTTAAAATTCTGTCCTAAATAATAAAAGCGGGCCAACAAGCCCGCCTTTTTTAATAATATCGTTAGTTTAATTATATTCCACGTTGGACGAAAGCATAGGCAGGTACGCGCCCCTCAAAAGTTTGGCCGTTATGCTCAAATTCAGCATCACAAGCACCAACAACATTTTCATCATTTGCAAATATCTCAGGTGCTTCTGTTTTAAATTCTGCTGTAATTGTAACTGGATGTGAAGCCTCAGGATTTCTTGCAAAAACCTGACCTTGATTGTCACCACGCGGAACTACACAACCAAAATTTAAACCGACATAGCTATCAGCTTCTGTAACATCAGTTGTCGCAACAAAATTGTCTTTACGATCTGTACGATCGCAAATACGCGTTGCGCCAACACTACCATCGCTTGCTAAGATTTGTGTTTCTGTTACTAAAGCGTGAGGAAGGTAAATCTGCTCGCCGTCTTTAGTCATTTGCGGGCCATCAGGACCTAATTCACATGATGTAATGCCGCTTCTCTCATTAAATCTTGTTGTTGGGATTTCTTGGGCGTCTGCTCCGTTACCGCCCAAAAATCCTGCGACTGTCGATACTAATGCTGTTACAGCTGTTGCCCTTGCTAATCTTTTCATTTCCACACACCTTTTTTAAAATTTAAAAGTCATGAAACATATATTGTTATGTAAATTATGTCAAGTATTTTTTGCTATAATACTCTTCACAGGGACACATTTAATATAAAAACGCTCAAAATACAATGAAATACGAGGTTAATTTTGTCCTAAATCCTATTGAAATCCCTACAAAATATGAGATATAAGCTATTATTAAGGAAATAATTAATATGAGCACACCAAAAACACTATTTCAGAAGATATGGGATGATCATGTCATCCACGAGGATGAGAATGGCACCTGTTTGATCAAAATTGATCGCCATTTGGTCCATGAAGTGACCTCACCACAGGCGTTTGAAGGATTACGTTTGGCAGGTAGGCCTGTTTACGCACCTTACGCAACATTAGCAGTGTGTGATCATAATGTGCCAACATCAGACCGCTCACAAGGGATAGCGGATGAAGAAAGCCGTATTCAGGTGGAAACCCTATCAAAAAATTGTGATGAATTTGGCATTAAGCTGTTCGATATGTCTGATAAACGCCAAGGTATTGTCCATATTATTGGCCCAGAGCAAGGCTTTACCCAGCCTGGGATGACGATTGTTTGTGGAGATTCTCATACGTCGACGCATGGCGCCTTTGGCGCTCTTGCCTTCGGCATTGGTACATCTGAAGTAGAACACGTGCTGGCCACGCAATCTTTGATTCAAAAACCAGCCAAATCCATGAGAATTACCGTTGATGGCCAATTATCGGAAGGTGTTACCGCCAAAGACATGATCTTGGCGATTATCGGAACTATTGGGACAGCTGGTGGCACAGGCTATGTCTTAGAGTATGCAGGCGAAGCAGTGCGTAATCTTTCGATAGAAGGCCGTATGACAATGTGTAACATGTCGATTGAAGGCGGCGCACGCGCAGGATTAATTGCCCCTGATGAAACAACGTTCCAATATATAAAAGGCCGCCCGATGGCTCCAAAAGGCGAAGATTGGGATAAAGCAGTTGCCTATTGGAAAACACTCTCAAGTGATGAAGGCGCTCAATATGATAAAGAGGTTGTCTTAAAGGCAGAAGATATTGAACCTACAGTGACATGGGGGACAACGCCAGAGGATGTGATGCCAATTACAGGAAGCGTCCCTTCCCCGTCAGACTTTGACGATCCGGCAAAGCAGCAATCTGTTGAACGGATGCTCGATTACATGGGCTTAAAAGAAGGTACACGATTACAAGACATTGAAATTGATAAAGTATTTATTGGGTCATGCACAAATGGCCGTATTGAAGATTTACGTGCCGTGGCTAAAGTCGTTGAAGGCAAAGTGATAGCACCAAATGTAAAATTAGCCATGGTTGTCCCCGGCTCTGGCCTTGTGAAACAGCAAGCTGAAGAAGAAGGGATCGCCGAAATCCTGATTAATGCCGGATTTGATTGGCGTGAGCCCGGCTGCTCCATGTGTTTGGCGATGAACGCCGATAAACTTGAGCCAGGTGAGAGATGCGCCTCCACATCGAACCGTAATTTTGAAGGCCGTCAGGGCCGCGGTGGTCGCACCCACCTTATGAGCCCTGCTATGGCAGCGGCGGCGGCAATACAAGGACGATTGACAGATATACGTAATATATGATGTGATATCTTAAATCATTATAAAGAGTTTTGTTTGCGTCCATTTGGTATCTCAACCCCTGTTTTATTCTTTGTTGCTTTTGCGACAGCAGCCTCTGCTCAGGATAAAGAGGTAGAAACTCCGCCTAGCGTGATGCCAGAGTTCAATATTGAAGTATTACCAGCACCAGATATTGGGGACTTGCTCAATAATATTCCTAGTATTCTTAGTGATATAATTGAAGTACCAAGAGCCAGAGCACCGCATTGTGAAGATATTCCCGCTAGACGCATTGGTATTCAGGGGTGTGAAATTTAGGAAATGAACAAATCAAAACGTGTTCAACTTGTCACTGGTATTGTTCTGTTTGCACTTGCTGCAATCGTTATCGTTAAAAGAGATACGATCAACGAGTTTTTTGGTAGTTCAGTAGAAGCAAGTTCTTCCCAGAAACAGAATAAAAAAGATACTGGGAAATATGTTTATGAGAGCTATTCAGGAAATACCGTCCCTACCCCTACATGGACGCAAGCCGCTGATGATATGGTGATAGTAAATGTTGATGGTATATCGCCTTACTTTATTGATAAGTACGAAGCCGTAATTTCACAAAGACAGGCATGGTCTGTCGCAGGTCAAATCCCAACAACAAAGCTAACCTTTCAAGATGCCGTTAAGGCCTGTGAAGCCTCTGGGAAACGTATTTGCACAACAGAGGAATGGCGGGTTGCCTGCCGTGATGGAAGCGTTACAAAGCGATATTTTAATAACACGCAAGAGATGCTGAGAAACTGTGATTTCGGACGGTCAAAAGGATATGATAAAAACGATCATGCCGGTAAGACCAATTCACACCCACAATGTATAAGTGATAAGCTTGGCTTACATCACATGCATGGAAATGTTTCAGAAATGACCCTTGGGCCGAATAATAATGCTGTGATTGTTGGTAATTCGTATTTAGGCACAAAATATTATGGGGCAGCATTTGAAGGCAATCCAGATGAAGCAATGCGCCTCACGTGCGAATATACGGTGATCAACAACTACCCTAAAACAAAGCAACATAATGAAGGTATAGGCTTCCGATGCTGTCAGGACGCTCTTTAGCGTTAAAAATGGTTAATTTTTCCTAATTTCTTTTAGATTTATGCAAAAAATGCGGCTATAAACGGGTCATGTTACGGCCCAATCCTAATATTGATCAGCTTTTAGAGAGTTACGACTATAAAAGTGATGATATTTTAAAAAGCTATTTTCATCCTGTTGCAGAGAGTCTTTGGGATGATATTTGTAATTATGGCGGTGGTGTTAATGATTACGGCAAAGTTCTTGCCAATCACTTAAAAAGAACATCGCAATTGGCGCAAGACTTTCTTGTTCAAAGAATGGGCTTCTCTGAAAAAGCTGGATATAACTTTTATCAGGCCAATTTATTTCAGGATTTGGGTAAAATTCATCCTGATTATGATCCAGCCATATGGGATTTACCGCACAGACCATCTGATGAAGAACGCGCAGAAAAAAGAAAGCACGTAGCGCGCGGCGAGAACCTAATCGACGAGGCAATTGCAAGAGAAGCGGAAAAGCTGAATACGCATGCTCATATCTATGTCATTAAAGCCGTTCAAATGTACCACCACGAAAAGATAAATGGCGAAGGCCGTTATGGAGTGGATGCAGATCACATGGGAAAAGCCATGAAAGCGATTTGTATTATTGATGCATATGACGGGGATATGATCTATCGTCCCCACCAAGACCATCAAAGAACACCTGAAGAGACATTAGAACGGCTTAAAACTGGTGATAAATACAAAGATGCATTTTGCCCAGAAACCCTTGAAGCTTTTATTGATTTTATACAAGCACGGGATTAAATTCTAAATCTATGGATAAATTTACGAAATTAACGGGAATTGCTGCCCCTTTGCGAATGATCAATGTTGATACAGATATCATCATTCCTAAGCAGTTTTTAAAAACAGTCAAACGCACTGGCCTCGGTATTCATGCGTTTAACGATATTCGCTACCACGAAGATGGCAGTGAAAAAGATGATTTTGTTTTAAATAAACCAGACTATAAGAATGCCTCTATTCTAATAACAGGCGAGAATTTTGGATGCGGTTCATCAAGAGAGCACGCACCATGGGCCATTCTAGATATGGGTATTCGCTGTATTCTAGCGCCCTCTTTTGCAGATATTTTTTATAATAACAGTTTTAAAAATGGAATTTTGCCCATTGCCCTCCCCCAAGAGCAGATTGATCAATTAATGCAGGAGGCTGAAGACAATCCCGATGGTGAATTTGAAATTGATTTAGAAAGCCAGACAATTATTCGCGGCAATAAGATCAAATTTGAATTCGATATTGATCCCTTTCGAAAACATTGCTTGTTGAATGGCCTCGACGATATTGGGCTCACTTTAGAAAAGAAAAATTTTATCGAAGATTTTGAAAGCAAAGATAAAGAAAAAAGGAATTGGCTTTATGAGTAAGTCTTACAACCTCGTCCTTCTCCCTGGTGATGGAATTGGTCATGAGATCATGGCCGAAGTTGAAAAAGTTCTGTCATGGATTTCAGCAAATAAAAATATCACATTCACCATTGAAAAAGATGATATTGGTGGAGCCGCTTACGATAAATATGGCGCTCCCCTTAGCGATGAAACGTTAGATAAATGTAAAAAATCAGATGCTGTCATTATGGGCTCCGTGGGCGGACCGCAATGGGATAATGTTGATTATGACAAGCGTCCTGAAGCTGGATTACTTCGCTTGCGAAAAGAAATGGGGTTATTTGCCAACCTACGTCCCGCAATCGTATTTGATGCTTTGATTGATGCGTCAACCTTAAAGCCCGAAAGTGTAAAAGGCTTGGATATTCTCATTGTTCGTGAATTAACTGGCGGCGTCTATTTTGGTGAGCCGCGCGGCATTGAAGATTTAGGTAATGGCCAAAAGCGCGGCTTTAACACGCAAGTCTATGAGACCTATGAAATTGATCGTATTGCACGTGTTGCTTTTGACTTAGCGAAAAAACGCGACAATAAAGTGACCTCTTGCGAGAAAGCCAATGTTATGGAGAGCGGAAAGCTCTGGCGTGAAGTTGTGTCTAATACCCACGAAGAATTTAAGGATGTTGAGTTAGAGCATATGTATGCCGATAATTGCGCGATGCAGCTTTTAAGAAATCCCTCGCAATTTGATGTCATTGTAACAGATAATTTATTTGGTGATATTCTCTCTGACGAGGCCGCAATGCTCACAGGCTCTTTAGGGATGTTACCGTCTGCCTCTTTAGGGAAACAAGGCAAGCCTGGCGTGTATGAGCCTGTTCACGGCTCTGCCCCTGATATAGCCGGACAAAATAAAGCAAACCCTCTCGCAACAATTTTGAGTTTAGCGATGGCGTTACGCTATTCCCTTAATTTGTCTGAAGAAGCGGATCTAGTTGAAAGCGTTGTTCAAGATGTTTTGGCGAGTGGCCAGAGAACGCCTGACATCATGGCAGAGGGCTGTACAGAAATTACTACGTCTCAAATGGGAGATGCAATTATTGAGCACTTACAACAAAACTATAAAAAGGCAGCTTAAATCATGGAAGTAGACACAATCTTATCAAGTTCACAATGGGTAAGCGCTGGAGGAATCGCCCTTATCCTAATTGGTTTTAGCTTTTTTGTATTAGAATTTTTTCTTCCCAGTTTTGGCCTTTTTGGCTTTGCCGGGGCGGCGTCAATCTTAATTGGTGTCGTTCAACTTCATCAAACAGGATATATCGAAGAAATGCCTATTGATCTTAATATTCTTATTGGGTTAGCTGTTCTGGCCCTACTAGGCTCTATTGCAGGCGGGATTTACACATATCGGCTTTACAAGCGTCAAATGACATCTGGCGTTGAAGGCATGATTGGTGACATTGGAAAAGTTTTAGAATGGAAAAAAACTGAAGGCCGTGTTTTTGTACAAGGCGAAAACTGGCAGGCTTACTCTGACGAAGCGTTATCACTGAAAAAAGATGAAGAAATCATTATTTCCAAAGTTGAAAAAATGCGCGTTAAAATCATCCCCATTGGCGGAGATGACGAAAATATCATGAAAAAGAAAGGATAATCTTAATGCCTATTTTAGTATTTGTACTCTTTATTGCCGTTGTCATTGTTGCATCTTCAATTAAAATTGTAAAAGAATATGAACGCGGTGTTGTCTATACACTCGGTAAATATTCAAGCATGCGTGATGCCGGTTTGCGTTTTATTATTCCCTTTATCCAGATCATGGAAAAAGTTGATGTGCGTATCCGCACTGAAGACATACCCTCGCAAGATGTGATTTCAAAAGATAACGTATCGGTGAAAGTGAACGCGGTTGTCTATTACCGTGTTGTTGATCCAAACTATGCCATTAACCGTGTTGAGAACTTTCGCCTTGCGACAAGTCAATTGGCGCAGACAACCTTGCGCTCTGTTCTAGGGAAACATGAGTTGGATGATATGCTATCAAAGCGTGATCAATTGAATGCCGATGTTCAAGAAATTTTAGATGCCCAAGCTGAAGGCTGGGGTATTAAAATCACGAATGTTGAGATTAAGCATGTTGATATTGATACCTCCATGGTTCGTGCAATCGCCAAGCAAGCCGAGGCAGAGCGTGAAAGACGCGCTAAAATCATTAACGCTGAAGGGGAATTACAGGCTGCAAAACAACTTGATGAGGCCGCAGAGATTATGGCGGTTCGCCCTGAAACAATGCAATTAAGATATTTAAATACTTTGGATGATTTTACAGCGGCCAAAGGTTCAACAGTTGTTCTTCCAATGCCTATGGATTTATTACAAGCCATTGTGAAGAAATAAAAATAAGATTTTTGAAGCAACGAAAAAGGCCGCATTGAGCGGCCTTTTTTTTAAATCTTTTAATGATTAGCTTTGAACGCGAATGAACACGTCACATTCTGAAGCTTGGTTTGCTTCATCATACTCAGCAGCACCCGTTGTACATGCAGCACCGCTCGCTCTTATATCACCAGATTCTGGAAGGCCATCATCCATTTTACGGTCAATTTGGCCAGCTGTTACAGCAGGAATACCATCACCACCGCCTGTGTTAGCCGCTAATTGTGTTAAAACCAAATAGTGACCTCTACGTGAGTCAGCAACACCGCCAACTGTACCGTCATTGTCGTAACCAATCCAGAAACCACCATCAATTTCAGCTTCTGGTAAAGCACTACCAAATTCATTATCAGCAGAACCAGTAGAATCGATATCGATACCTGAGATAAGATCAGCAGCCGCTAAATGTATGAATGCAACTGTACCTTCTTCATTTAAAGCTGGTAAATCATCAATATTTGGACCATCGATACGGCCATTTTCATCACCATCTGTGTTACAGGCACCACCACAGTTTGCCAATCTTTCATCAGGATCTTCCATATCACCTGGCAAAGTATTGTACTTATCATTAAATGTAGATAATGCGCCATCTAGCCCTTTAATTTGGGCAATAGTTGCGGTTGTTTGCGCATTTCCGATTAATTCCTGACCTTTTAAGATCCCACCAATCAACAACCCGATGATAATCATCACAATTGCTAATTCAACGAGTGTAAAACCACTCTCTTTGTTCGTATGAATAGTCAAAGCGTTTCTCCTTAATTTTTGAACGAAAATATAACTTATAAAATGAGTTATAAATTAATTATGAAGTATAAAGTGATTTGGATTATCTCAAAAATAAAAAATGAGGTGTTATTTTAATAATCTATGATGAGATTTTAACTTTTTATTTACGAATTATGCTTGTTTTTACGAAATTCGCTCGGCGATGTATTCACTTCATCTTTGAATACACGATGGAACGATGCAACTGAATTAAATCCCGATTCATAGGCAATTGTAGCAATATCAGCCTTAGTTTCCATGAGAAGCTCTTTCGCATCTTGAATTCTATAATAATTTAGTAGCTTAGGCACTGTTTTACCAAAATGGGATTTTACAATTCTTGATAATTGCGTTTCAGAAATACTTAGTTCTTGCGCAAGATTTGTACGATTAAAGCCTGGCTCCTGATATATATTTTCAATAATCATGAGTTTTTCAATTTTAAGAGCTATCTCTTTTTCTTGAGAAGATAGTTTTCCGTTTTGATCATTTTTTTGGTCTTTTATTTCAATAGGATGCGGATATATTCTGAATAAACTAGTTGAACCCAAATACGCAAATCCCATACCTAAAACAATTCTTGATATATCAAAGGTGATATTATCGATCGTAACAAAACTAGACATGAGATACAGACCTAGTAAACCTGTATTCATAAAAATAAGCGACATCACAATCCAAAATCGCTCTTTTCCATTAACAGTCTTTAAAATGTGCTCCCAGCTTTTGCTATAAAACCATATTGATAATAGAGAGACACTGCCAATGATTAAAGTTGTCAGGATATAAAATAATGGTTCTGGGGTATCAGTGTAAAAAAGATTTGAAGCCAATGTGATTGTTAAAATAAACGTAATCGGCGCTAACCAAAAATAAAGCTTAGGTCCTTTTGTAATTCTAATGATTTGAATAACAAACAAACTACTTACACAAGGAATCAATCCCCAAAAGAGCCATTTCATTAACTCATAGTTTGATATTTCAGAATCCCATCGTCTTTCCGCTAGATTTAAGAAAAATGCTGTACCCAGCACAATAAAAAATAAAACAGGAATTACAATTTGCGATAAATTTGTACTACGGCCGATTAAATGGACAGCAATGTAAACACAATGCACTAAGCCAAGAAGGCTTAAAATTTCTAACAGGTTAAATTGCAAAACGGACTGCATTACTAATCACAAAACTCCGGTTTTTCGATTGTTGGGGCGTTTATCAAAATAGTATTACAAATATAGTCCGTCATGAAGTTAATTTCAGCGGGGTGTAGCGTATCAACATTAGAAATTAATATACTCATCATGATATCAAAAGCTTCTTTCGTATCTCCTTCTTCTTGTAAAATAAAAGCAGGCATTTGTTTGGCCCAGTCTGCTAAATCAGGGCTTTTATTAGCGGCTAATTTATAGGCAAGATCTAAGGCCAGCTCATTATCTTTAATGACATGCCTTGCAATAAACACTGCGTGACCAAGCCATCTCCATTTCTCACCCTCGGGACGGCTACCAACTATCACTAAATAGTCAATTACACGCTTAAGCTTATCAGGGTCATTCACAGCTCCAAAGTAATAAGCTGCAAGCAGCGGGACTGCATCTGACTGAGAATCTAGTTGATCAAGCAAGAAAAACCAATCTTTCAACTGATTATAATTATAGTTTTTTAGAGCCTGAACCTCTCCCCCAACATTTCCAAGATTTTGTAGCATAATCGTGTAAAATCTATATGCCATTTGGCTATCCCCCAAAGCAAAGATAGCTGATCTTTCTAAAGATGGAGCCGGAGGTACATTCAACCATTTAGCTTCTAAATCCTTGGTATAGAACCAAGATAATATCATCATGATAAGAAAGAAAATAAAAACAGAAAAGGGAAGAGTTTTCTTTTGTCTCATTTTCTAGAATTGACGCCTTGTTAAATCTAGATAGGTCGCTGAAAGAATAAGCCCTAGAAAGATAATCATTTGAGCCGACAAAGCCATTATATTAAAGTCTTCAACACCATACACTAACCATGACGATTGCCCCATTAGATCTAACCTCGGCACAAAGAATGAAATAACAAGCATCACTTTACCAAGGGTTTCGGTAATAATATTTGATATTCCACTCTCTAATATTCCAATTATATCGCCTATCAAGCGGGCTAAAACGTAAAAGCCAAAAGTTGATAATGTCGCTGAAACAGCATTAGAAAATGCTATGCCAAAAAAGATTGATATTGCCGAGATAACTGATAGCTCAACAAACACAGATAACCCCCACAGTAAAATTGAGTATTGTATATTTTCTCCACTAATTAGCATGAGAGCTAATGTTTCTGTTGTTGCAATAAGAAATGACAGAAGTGTAAAAGCAAAAAAATGAGAAATAATATATTGCCAGCGCGTAATTGGTTTCGAAAAAAGAAATTCTACATCTCTATTTTCAAAAGATCGCGCAAAGTAAAAAACAATGAATAAGACAAGGGTAAAAACGGAAATAATTCTTAGAGACCCGCTTGTAAAAACAATTGCAAATTGGTCTTGTTCATTAACGGATGAAGCACCAAAAAAGATTGATAGACTGGTCGTAACGGCAACTAATGCTAGGTAAGATAAAAATATTTTGTCTTTAACAGCTGCCGTTAAAACATAAAAAATAAGATGTTTAATCATAAAGACAAAAAACCTTACTTTTTAAATCTTACAATCTGAATGGACGTCTATCGTTTGAGAATTGTCTGTACAAGTCTTTATCTGTTGGATGAACAGTATCAATACCATCAACGATAGTAGCTTTCAAAAATACAACAAGCTCTGTCTTTTCAACTTGATCAAATTGATTTCTGAAAAGTGCTCCTAAAACAGGAACTTCGCCAGCAACAGGAACCTTATTTCTTGTTGTATCTACACGATCCTGAATTAAGCCTCCCAGCACAACAGCTTGCCCATCATGCATTTTAATAACAGAATCAAACTCTTGTACATTAACATTAGGAACTGGAGACTCTACTCCAGCCGCTGCTAATTGGGGGTTTGGATCATTTGTAAATCTTGTAATCGTTGTAATTGTTGGGCGTATTGCCATTGAAACTGTCTGAGCGTCTAAATCAATTGCAGGCTGCACATTGATGAGAACACCTTCAGGAACAGCCCTAGGGTCAGTATCAATTGTAGTTAAGAACCCTGCATCTGATGACACTGTCTCCACTTCAACTTCAAAATAAACAATATTTTCAGCAACGTTTAAAGCTGCTGACTGATTGTTTAATACAGTTAATCTTGGGCTTGCGAGCGCTGAAACTGTTCCAAATCTTGATAAAGCGTCAACGGCTGCAGTAAAGTCACCTCTAATTATTGAGCCTGTTGCGTTAGACGCAACATTAGTATTCGTGTCTAAAATACCTCTAACTAACCCTCCAACAGCTGTTGGACCAAAACCAAGACCGCCTCTAGCGCCTCCATCAAAAAGAACTTCCCAATCAATACCTGCTGAGAATTGGTCATTAAGACTAACCTCTAGAACTTTTGCTTCAATTAAAACTTGAGACGTAACTGAACGCTTAAGCTCACTCATGTAGTCAGCAATTTTGTTTTGAATTCTTTCTGGAGCGAAAACAGAAACCAAGCCAGCTTGTCTGTTTATGGAGAAACGAGCTGCAAATGGATCTTCATCAAGCTCTCTTTCACTATCTACTGGTATAGATGTAACATTCAAAACAGCTTCTGGAGCCTGAACTTGCACAGTTGGACCTGTTTCAGAAATATTTCCATTCTCATCCATTACAATAGGATCAACCGGAGCTGGATTTGCATCAGCAACTGTAATTTCAGGATCCACATCTGTTGCTAAACGGTTGGAGTCTCTGTTTGAATCTAAAATTTGTTCTAAATTCGTTTCTAACTCTCCCCAAAAATCAATGATGCTCTCATTAGCTGCAGAAAACTCAGATCCTGTATCTGCACCATCACTTTGCACAACTGAGATATTGTTACGAATAGATCCGCTATTTGTTCTTGTCAGAGCAAGATAATTCACGCGATAAATTTCATGATACGGTGTATCTAGTTCAACGCGCAACATATCATCTTCGAAACTGTAACGAAGACCTGCAATATCAGCCATTCTCTCAATGACCATATCAAGCGGTCTGTTACGAGCTGAGAAGATAATAGATCCGCGAATTCTCGGATCTAATTCAATATCATATTCAGCTTGTTCTGCTATTTCATAAAGAGCATCACGTAAAGGCACACTTCCATTAATGGAAATAGATACTAAAGGCATTGGTCTGTAATTTTCATTCGGTTGTACAACATAAGGCTGTAAAGGCGGGATGTTAGCTGTCTGACTTTGTTCAGGAATTGGGTCAATTTCTCTTTGCGCTAACGCATCTCTATAGTCCTGAGGTTGCATTGAGTTTGCTCTATCTTGTTTCATATAATTCTGCGTTAACTCACAGCCAGAAAGGAACAGAGATACAGAGCATATGGAAATTAAAAGAAAAGCTGTTTTAGATTTTTGACTAGCCATTATTTTTCCTAGTTTTTTGAATAAGTAAGACACCAAAAGGTTTGCCGCTATTGGCAACGAATCTTCTACAAAGGTAACTGATATTTGCTATTTCGGAAAGCCCCTAAGGGGTATTTTCCTTATTTAAATATAGAAGTGTCTATATTTGATAAATCACTGCCATCTTGCCCTAGCTGGATAGACTGCATTTTGACTTTCATGTCGCTGGCTTTATCAGCCTGAGATAAAACTGTCTCTTCAGTAATTAGATTATCGCTATATAATTCAATAAGTGACTGATCAAAGCTACGCATGCCAATCTTATTGTTAGCTTCCATTACATCTGTTATTTTTTCATAATTTCCTTTTGTGATAAGCTCACGTACTAAAGCTTCATTTATCATAATTTCAAGAGCAGGAACTAACCCTCCTCCAACTTTTGGTAATAATCGTTGCGAAATTATTGCTTTTAAGTTCATCGATAGATTTAAGCGAATTTGTTTACTTTGATCTTCTGGGAAGAAGTTCACAATTCTCTCAATAGCCTGATAAGCGTTACTTGTATGCAAGGTTGCAAGACATAGATGCCCCGTTTCGGCAATTGTCAGCGCTTGCTCCATAACTTCTTTATCACGAATTTCTCCAATCAAAATCACGTCGGGCCTTTGCCTAAGTGAATTTTTCAGCGCAACTTCATATGAACTTGTGTCAACGCCAACTTCTCTTTGCGTTACAACACTTTTCTTATGCTCATGGTAATATTCAATCGGATCTTCGATCGTCAAAATATGACCTGATTGATGGCGGTTTCTATAGTCTAGCATGGATGCCAGAGTTGTTGATTTACCTGAGCCCGTCATCCCTGTTAAAAGAATGAGCCCCCTTTTTTCCATTGATAGCTTTTCTAAAAGCGGTGGTAATTTCAGATCTTCGAAACTAGGAATTTGTGTTTGAATTCTTCTAATCACAAGACCAGGGCTTTGGCGTTGCTTTAAAATGTTCACACGAAAGCGTCCAAACTCTCCCAAATCTAGAGAGGTATTCAATTCCATGTTAATTTGAAAATCGCGCTTTTGTTTTGTGGTGAGGATGCTTTGAATAATAGAGGTAACATTTTCCTCATTGAGAATTTCATCTCCCCAATGTTCCAGCTCATCATTCACTCGAAGTGTCGCAGGCTTACCAACAGTTAAATATATGTCGCTGGCTCCGCGCTCATTCATTCGTGTAAGGTATTTAAAAGCGGCTGGTTCACTCAAAAGGAATACGCCCCCTCTTCCTCTTTGCTTTTATTACCATCTGAAGCTGTTGCAACATTGTTAATATCGTCTTCTTCTTCAATAATATCTTCGTCTCCAAAGCCTTCGTCGGCTGCTTTTGCAAGAGCTAATCTAGCTTCATCATTTGAAATAATACCTGTTTCTTCAAGATTATTAATTGCCTCTTCCATAGTGATCATCCCGTATCGTGATCCTGTTTGCATCATAGAGTAGATTTGAGGCACTTGGTTTTCACGGATCAAGTTACGAACCGCATTTGTTCCTACTAAAATTTCAAAAGCACCAACACGTCCACTACCATCAGCTTTTCGTAAAAGCTGTTGAGCAACTACGCCCTCAAGAGAGTTAGATAACATTGCCCGAACCATTTCTTTATCTCCTGTTGGAAACACGTCAATAATACGGTCGACAGTTTTCGCAGCGCTGTTTGAGTGCAAGGTGCCAAAGACTAAGTGGCCAGTTTCAGCAGCCGATAGAGCAAGAGAAATTGTTTCATAATCTCGCATTTCACCAACAAGAATCACATCTGGGTCTTCACGCAAGGCACTCTTCAGTGCAGCTTTAAAGCTATGGGTATCTCGTCCTAATTCTCTATGGTTAATTAGGCTTTTCTTTGATGTATGAAAAAATTCTACCGGATCTTCAACTGTCAAAATATGTTTACTTTGAGTTTCATTAATATGGCTAATCATTGAGGCAAGCGTTGTTGATTTACCACTTCCGGTTGCACCGGTAACAAGAACAATACCCTTTTCAAGCTTTGGAAATTTTCGCATAGCTGGGGGCAAGTCTAATTCTTCCATCGTAGGAATAGCTGATGGAATAACCCTGAACACTGCAGCTGTTCCATTTCTTGTATTAAACGCATTCACACGAAAACGTGCTTTTTCTCCAAAGGAAATAGCAAAATCTATCTCCATGTCTTTCTCATAAAGAGCTCTCTGTTCTTCAGACATCACAGAATAGAGCATTGTCCGCACGTCATCTGTTGATAGCACATCGGCTTTTACGCGTTTCAATTTGCCGTGCACACGAATAATAGGCTGACTTGCAGAACTTAAGTGTAAGTCAGAAGCGTTATTTTGCATCGTAAATGCAAGAAGTTGAGTTAAGTCCATGAATTTGCCCCTTTTGAGAGAAAGGTTAGATATATTCTTTATTTTTACCTGAAAAAAGCAAATGAAAGGTAAATATTTGCAAATTTCATTCAATTTTTCTCAATTAAATCAAATATTTCAATGATTATGACTAATAAAGTGATCAATACCTAAAAATATCAGGATTAGTGAAATGAATGTTATTAGAACTTTTAATGAAAATGTTCTTTTAAATATTATCAAGTATA
>JBCCKS010000033.1:0-18952 GCA_039027295.1 Pseudomonadota bacterium | reverse complement strand
GCGTGATTTGAAAAATTTCTTCAATTTTATTACGCTCACTATCTGTTAATTTAGAAAAACTAAGTTTAGATATTTTGTTTGCTTCTAGAGCAACCCAAATTAAACCAGCCCCTATAATAAATTGAACAAATAATTCACATAATCTGAGAATTAAGTCAAAAGTCATATTTAAAAATGGATAACCTGATCGTAGGCGTCTAACACACTTTCATGCATCATTTCGCTCAATGTTGGATGCGGGAAAATCGTATGCATAAATTCGGCTTCGGTCAGCTCAGCAGTCTTTCCAATGACATAGCCTTGGATCATTTCTGTGACTTCAGTCCCAATCATGTGTGCGCCAAGCAATTCGCCTGTTTTTTCATCAAAAATGGCTTTCACCATGCCTTCGGGCTCACCTAGGGCAATCGCCTTCCCATTGCCTTGAAACGGAAAACGTCCAACTTTCAACTTATGTCCTGCTTCCTTTGCGGCGGCTTCGGTCATGCCCACGCTTGCGACTTGTGGCATACAATAGGTACATCCTGGAATATTACTATTATCAATCGGGTGAACATCCTTTTGTCCCGCAATCTTCTCAACACAAATCACACCTTCATGGGAGGCTTTATGCGCAAGCCACGGCGCACCGCAAACATCACCAATGGCGTAAACGCCCGGCTCACCTGTCTTCATATAACCATCTGTTTTGATATGACCACGATCAAGTTGAACGCCCTTTACATTCTCAAGACCAATATCTTCTGTGTTCGCAACAATACCCACGGCCATAATGACACGATCAACAGTAATCTTCTCAGCTTTACCGCCTTTTTCAACGGTAACCGTCACATTATCTTTGCCTTTATCAAATTTGGTAGTTTTTGCGCTGGTCATAATTTTCATGCCCTGCTTTTCAAACGATTTTTGCGCAAATTGAGATATTTCGGCATCTTCAACAGGTAAAATACGATCCATCACCTCAACAACGGTCACTTCTGCGCCCATATTGCGATAAAAACTGGCAAATTCGATACCAATAGCGCCTGATCCAACAACTAAAATAGATTTCGGCATTTTATCTGGCGTCATCGCTTCACGATATGTCCAGACAACTTTTCCGTCAAGTTCCATCCCCGGTAAAACGCGCGCCCGCGCGCCTGTGGCAATAATAATATGCTTACCTGTTAAATCAACGACCTTTTTCTGATCCTTTGTAACGGAAACCTTGCCTTTGCCTTCCATCTTTCCAAAACCATCAAAGACAGGGACTTTATTTTTCTTTAAAAGATGCGCAATACCGCCTGAGAGTTGTTTTGCGACTCCTCTTGACCGTTCAACTATTTTTTTAAAATCATATGAGAAGTCATTAATTTTAAATCCATATTGATCGGCATGGTTGAGAAGGTGATGAATTTCACTGGACCGCAAGAGCGTCTTTGTCGGGATGCATCCCCAGTTCAAACAAATCCCCCCTAAATGATTGGCTTCGACAACGCAGGCCTTCATCCCAAGCTGCGCGGCGCGAATAGCCGCAACATATCCGCCCGGACCACCACCTATCACAATAATATCAAAATTTGTATCAGCCATATTAACAACGTCCCTCTTGGCGATCTTGTGGAGGGCAGGATGTAAACGCTTCACTGGCTTGAATTGTTACGGTGCGTTCATCATAAGGCACTTTTTCAATTACAATTTCACGCTCTGGCTCATCTTGACCAAACGTACACGCCCCCAAAAGAAATACTAATCCGATTAAAAATAATTTATTCATCTCACATCTCCTTACAACAACATCGATGCTGGATTTTCAATATAGCGCTTTAATACTTGCAAATATTCTGCGCCAACTGCCCCATCAACGGATCGGTGATCAACAGATAATGTACAAGTCATAAACATTCCGATTTTGACATCATTACCGTCAACATAAGGTTTCTTCTCACCCGCACCGACGGCCAGAATACAGGCCTGAGGCGGATTTAAAATAGCGCCAAATTCTTTAATCCCAAACATGCCGAGGTTAGAGACACTAAATGTTCCGCCTTGGAATTCTTCAGGCTTTAATTTTCCTTCACGGGCTCTTCCAGCCAAATCTTTCACCTCAGCTGAAATTTCTTTTAGGCCTTTCGTTTCTGCTTGCTTCACAATTGGTGTAATCAAGCCGTTGGGCGTGGAAACCGCAACAGAAATATCCGAATGGACATATTGGTGAACGGCATCATCTGTCCATGAGACATTCGCCGCTGGATAAGCCTGCAAAGAATTTGCACAGGCCTTCACAATAAAGTCATTGACGGACAGCTTATATTCACCGCTCGCCGCTTCATTCATTAATTTACGCGTGCGCATTAGTTCATCAATCTGACATTCGATTGTGAGGTAGAAATGAGGGACTTGCTGTTTTGATTCTTGTAAGCGCTGCGCTGTAATCTTCTTAATATTATTATTTGGAATTTCAGTGTAGAGCATTCCGAATTCATTGATTTTTTGATCTCCCGTCGGTTGGAGAGCGGCAGTATTAGATGACATGGAAGCTATACTTGGTGCTCCCGCTTTTACATTTTCAACATCGGCTTTGACAATACGTCCTTTTGGCCCGCTTCCCTGAATAGTTGATAAATCGAGACCACGATCATTGGCAATACGCTTGGCCAAAGGCGATGCAAAAATACGGTTCGAATTTTGAGAGGCTTGTGTGCTGGCTTGCATTGTAGGCTCCTGTTTGATCTCTTTCTTTGGCTTTTCTTGTGTCTTTTCTTTTAATTCTTTTGGTGGCGGTGCACTTGTATCAACATTGTCTAAATCAGATTCGCTTTCGCCATCTTCTAGCAGTAGGGCGATGGGCTCATTGACTTTCACATTCTCTGTTCCCGCTGGAACTAGAATTTTGCCCATAATGCCATCATCAACAGCTTCGACTTCCATCGTGGCTTTATCTGTTTCAATCTCGGCAATCACTTCGCCAGATTCAACGCTGTCGCCTTCTGACTTATGCCATGTGGCCAAATTTCCTTCTGTCATTGTCGGCGATAAAGCCGGCATTAAAACCTTAATCGGCATAACAAACTTCTTTAGCTGCGTGAATGATTTGTTCAGTTTGTGGAACGGCAAGCTTTTCTAAATTCGCAGCATACGGTAATGGCACATCTGCCGCTGTCACGCGTTTCAATGGTGCATCCATATAATCAAAAGCATGCTCACCAATCAACGCCGCAATCTCCGCGCCAACCCCTGCGAATGGGAAGCCTTCTTCACAAGACACAATTCGATTTGTCTTCTTCACACTTTCAAGGATAGTCCATCGATCAAGTGGACGAATGGTTCTTAAGTTAATCACTTCAGCTTCAATCCCCTGATTGGCTAATTCGGCTGCGGCCTCTAACGCCTTACCCACCATAATTGAAAACGCAACAATTGTAACATCTGATCCTTCGCGCTCAATCTTTGCTCGCCCCAAAGGAAGAACGTAATCTTCATCAGTTGGCACATCAAAGCTTTGACCATAAACCAACTCATTTTCTAAAAACACAACCGGGTTCGGATCACGAATGGCCGCTTTTAAAAGTCCTTTTGCGTCGGCTGAATTCCAAGGGGAAACAACTTTTAATCCTGGAATATGCGCATACCATGATGCAAAACATTGGGAGTGTTGTGCTGCAACGCGGGACGCCGCCCCGTTCGGACCGCGGAATACAATCGGACATCCAAGCTGACCGCCCGCCATATATAATGTCTTGGCCGCAGAATTAATGATGTGATCAATTGCCTGCATAGCAAAATTGAACGTCATAAATTCAACAATCGGGCGCAAACCATTAAAGGCTGACCCAACCGCAAGGCCTGCAAAACCATGCTCTGTAATCGGCGTATCAATCACACGCTTAGGCCCAAATTCATCTAACAAGCCCTCGGTAACTTTGTAAGCCCCATTATATTCAGCGACCTCTTCTCCCATAACGTAAATATCATCATGGGCGCGCATTTCTTCAGCCATCGCGTCGCGAAGGGCGACACGCACTGTCTGCTCTTCAACATTATTCATAAACGGCGCTTCATCAAAGGCTGGCGGTTCAATTACAACACCTTGTGCATATAATATGTCACGATTTTCAACATGTGCCCCTGTGGGTTGAGCTGCAGGAGCACTAGCTGGAATATTCACTTCTGTTTCTGTTGGCATTTCCTCGCTTGCGCTAGGTGCAGGGGAGCTCGCCTCCGCCGTATCGATATCATCAGCGCTTTCGCCCTCTTCCAACAAAACGGCAATCGGCGTGTTCACAGAAACATTCTCCGTGCCTTCTTGCACTAAAATTTTACCGAGGATACCGTCATCAACGGCTTCGACTTCCATTGTGGCTTTATCAGTTTCAATCTCGGCGATCACTTCACCGCTTTCGATTGTATCGCCTTCTTTTTTTACCCATTTGGCCAAATTCCCTTCGGTCATTGTGGGTGATAATGCGGGCATTAATACTTGAATTGTCATTTTACTCTACTCTCTAATGTAATTTCTCTAAACCCAACCTACGCGCATTCGCTGCATAGGCAGCTTCAATCACAGCTTTTGCTTCTTGGCCTTGATAGCCGTGCTGAGCTACAAAATCTGATGGATTATCTGACTCTGCAACCCAAAATAAAAATTCTTCGGATAGCTCTTTTGCAACTTTGTCTGCAAAAGGATTTCCATGAACAACATCCATATTGATTGATTTATTAGGCATCATCTAAACCTCTACTAAAACATCTGTCCAAAGTTCTTCTTCTGGCAACTCTGGAGATTCTTGTGCGAAATCTGCGGCCTCTTTAATCCGCTTCTTAATGTCTTTATCGATTTGCTTCAGCTCTTCTTCATCGGCTTTATGATCATCAACCATGATCGCTTTTAATCGCTGGATAGGATCTTTACCTTTCTCAATATCAACTTCTTCTTTTGTACGATATTTGGCTGGGTCTGACATAGAATGACCACGATAACGATAAGTCATTGTCTCAATAATATAAGGGCCGTTGCCATCACGAATATAATCTAACGCCTGGCGCGCGGCAGCCTGAACAGCAAAAATATCCTGACCATCAACTTGTTCACCGGGAATGCCATACCCCTGACCACGGGCGTAAAGCTGACCCGCCGCATGACGCGCTGTTGATGTGCCCATACCGTAGCGGTTATTTTCAATCACATATAAACAAGGTAGTTTCCAAAGTGCAGCCATATTATAACATTCCGCAACTTGCCCTTGGTTGGCCGCCCCATCGCCCATATAAGAAATGGCAACACCGCCATCATCTTTATATTGATGCGCAAATGCGAGGCCAGTTCCAATGGCTGTAGACGCGCCCACAATTCCATGGCCGCCAAAGAAGCCTTTTTCTTGCGAGAACATGTGCATTGATCCGCCTTTACCGCGGGAATATCCATCACTGCGCCCTGTCAGCTCAGCCATCACGCCTTTTGGATCCATACCTTGCGCCAGCATATGTCCATGATCACGGTAGGTTGTAACAACTGTGTCTTGATCTTGCTGCACAGATTGAATTCCAGTCACAACAGCTTCTTGCCCAATATAAAGATGGCAAAAACCACCAATTAGTCCCATTCCGTATAACTGCCCGGCCTTTTCTTCAAAGCGTCGAATAAGCAGCATCTCTTTATAAAGATCTTTCATCTCATCTAATGTAGGAGATGGCATAGAATTCGAAATTGTTTTGAGATTGGGTTTGCCTGATGTCTTATTTGACTTGGCTTGTTTGGTTTTAGTTTTACTCATACCCTTCACTTACCCTTCATTTTATTACACGCTAAAAATAAAGTAAATTTAATGAGCCTTTTTAAATCTTTCAAAAGACTGAATCCAGAAAAAAACAGCAAAAACCCCACAAAATTTCATAATTATTTTGTAATGCATTGATATATAGTGATTATTTAAATGTCGCTATAGGCTATCTTGTAGCAAAATATACTCGCCTTCAAGAGTATATCCTAAAGTGTAACGAATACGTTCTTCTAGTAAATCGCGGTCAATAGAACCTGGACGCATCATCACAACACGCTTTTCTACGTGTTCTTTTTCAGCGCTTAAAGAAGCAAGCTCTTCTTCCAGCTTTTCAATCTGAGTTTGATTATCTTTCAAAGTGAAGTATCCACGAGGACCCGCAATCAAGTGGTATGAGAAATAGATAGAGAGTGAGAAACAAATAATCGCAACCATGTGGCGCTTTAAAAAATGTCTGCTTTCAATTAACTTTCTCATGTCTCTATCGAATCATATTGCGAATCACGCGTCAATAGAAAAAATTCAATAGATTCAATGACTTAATGAGTACAAAGTGAGAACAAAAAAGACCTTAATTGCGCTAAGTGACTCAAAAGACTCACTTTTTTATGCGCGATGAAAAGCAACAGATCTCAAAAAAGAAATTCTTTTTGCGATGTTAGGGTTGTTTTCGTTTCTGCTATTCGGGACTTTACCATAACCAACGGTTCTAGCCCACGCTCTTGGCGTATAATGAGCTCTTAAAAGTCTTAGTGCCTGACTTGTTCTTTCTTCTGTGCTTTTTGAAAACATAATTATTCTCCTTTTTTTTTACCTACAATAATTAAGGTAGTAATTATGTCAACATTTTTAAGCAGCATGTAATTTTGATGGAATAAGTGATTTCTTTAAAGGTCCTACCATATCAATACCTATATCCTCCTGTCCTAAAAACGCCTTTGCTGTTTCAATAATGTGAGATTCTGGGATGTTCACTGTATTTGGAATACGCAACCTTCCATGAACAGCCTTGTGAATTTCAAATTCAGAATAACCCTGCTGTTTTGCGATACCGACCAAACGACCAATACGCTTTTCTATTGAAGGATGAGTTGTAAATTGCTCTTTCCATTTTTTACTAAGCTTACCGCTTTGTGGAGCTTGATCTGGATACCAGGCTTTTTGAATACTCCTTTTTTGAACTTCGGAAAGTTTACGAAGAGATGTGATCATTGCAAGTGGACTTGCTCCTAAGACAGTGGCTCCCCGATCGGCCTGATATTCTTTATTACGGCTAAAGCTTTTTTCAAGAAATGTTGCTGATAAATTAATTCCCCCTGCTAATAAACGAATGGGCAAATATAGCGGATTAAAAAGTGACGTCACTGCTGTCGCTCCTGCACCACTAACATACGCATTAAATTTTTTAACGCTTTTGATTTCTGCTAACTCACGCATAGTTTTTTCTCGTTTTCTAAGAAAGACGGGCGTATCTGAATCATCTTCATCTTCTAGAAGATGTCCTTTAGGATGTAGTCTTTTTACTGCGCTCGATAATGTTCCTGCAGCAACAAGTGATAAACTAATACCTACAACCCCTGCGTTAATCATTTCATTGAGTACAACAAGACTGTTTGAAACCTTCATAACTGAAGATAATAGTTTATGGGGCAAAGCAACATGTTGATGTTTGGCAGCGGCATGTGCGAATTCATGCGCTAAAACAGCCTCCTCTTCGTCATCATCTAACAGCTCTAACAAAGGCTCTGATATAATAATGACAGGCTTACCCATATTAAATGCAGCTGCGTTTGGAACAGAAGCAACATTGTCTAATGTCCTTTTTATTAATTTATGAAGTAGGCCTTCTTTTTTATCGGGCTCAACTTTTGTTTGGAAATCATAGACAACAGCTTCATGCTCACCTAAGCCTGAACGCTCAAAAAGTCGATCAACAATTCTTTGTAAGTTTGGAGAAAATTTATGGGCACGAGGGTGTTTTAATAAACCGTTTTCTAAAACATCCTTATTTGACTTTAATGACCAAGCCATCAAACCTGTTGTAAAGGCCCCACTAACTATAAGTGTCCATGGCTGTGCAATAGCTAACGCAGCAGATCCTAGCAAAGCTAAGCCAGAATAGTGAGAAAAGAAACCTGCAACACTGTTGAAGTTTTGTAGTTTAAAGAACATATTTTACCTCTCTGTTGTGAGGCCTAGCTTCCCCGCCTAGACCCCAAAACAATGGGTATTTGTTCTTTACGAAATTAACATATCAAAGAGATATGTAATTATCAATCAAAATCTTAAAGTTACGCAGCCTTCTTGGTCTGTGCTTTTTGCTTTTTTATTTCACGCTTAAATAGTGCGCCATTATAAGCAGCAGAATCTTGAAGCTCTTCTTCAATTCTTAGCAGCTGATTATATTTTGCATTACGGTCTGAGCGCGATAATGATCCTGTTTTAATTTGACCGCAATTTGTGGCAACTGCCAAATCTGCAATGATTGAATCTTCTGTCTCACCACTTCTATGCGACATGACGATGCCAAAACCTGCGCGCTTTGCAATTTCGATCGCTTCTAATGTCTCGCTCAATGTTCCAATCTGGTTCACTTTCACCAAGATTGCATTTGCGGCTTTTTTCTCAATACCGTCTTTCAAACGGCTTGGGTTTGTTACGAACAAATCATCACCTACTAATTGAACGTGATCGCCAATTTCTTGCGTCAATTTGATCCAACCCTCCCAATCATCTTCGGCCAAGCCATCTTCAATAGACACAATCGGGTAAGCATCACAAAGCTCTTTATAAAACTGAACCATATCATCTGATGACATGGGTTTATCATTACCTGTCATATGATATTTTCCATCTTTGAAGAATTCTGTTGCCGCACTATCAAGGGCAATCACAACATCCGCCCCGGGCTTATATCCTGCTGCCTCAATGGCATTCATAATAAAATCAAGCGCATCAGCCGCACATTCAATATTGGGGGCGAAGCCACCTTCATCTCCCACATTGGTGTTATGCCCTGCTTTTTTCAATTCTGTTTTCAAGGCATGAAACACTTCCGCGCCGCAACGAAGGCCCTCACTAAAACTTTCTGCGCCGACAGGCATAATCATGAACTCTTGAATATCGATGGGATTATCGGCATGCGCGCCGCCGTTTAAGATATTCATCATCGGCACTGGCAATTCATGCGCGTTAGGACCGCCTAAATAACGATAAAGCGGCAAATCAAGCTCATCGGCCATTGCGCGTGCCATTGCGAGTGAGACGCCTAAAATTGCGTTCGCGCCAAGGCTGCCTTTATTCTCTGTCCCATCTAATGTCATCATAAGCTGATCAAGGTGAAGCTGTTCTTCAGGGTCCGATCCGACAAGCGCATCAAAGATGTGCGTATTCACATTATCAACGGCTTTTTCAACGCCCTTACCATTCCAACGGTCTTTATCACCGTCACGCAATTCGACCGCTTCATAAGCCCCTGTCGACGCTCCACTTGGGATTGCCGCGCGGCCTTTCGCACCGCTTTCTAAAAGTACATCAACTTCAACAGTTGGGTTTCCCCGGCTATCTAAAATCTGCCTTGCTCTGACATCTAAAATTGCACTCATAATCTATCCTTTCACAACCTGATCTAATTCTTTGAGCGTGCTGAGCACGCCCTCCATATCCTCTAACTTAACCATATTTGGCCCGTCGGATGGCGCATTATCGGGGTCTTGATGTGTTTCCATGAAGACACCCGCCACGCCAACGGCAACGGCCGCCCTTGCCAAAACGGGCACCATTGTCCGGTCTCCGCCTGACGACCCACCAAGACCGCCGGGCTGTTGAACACTATGCGTCGCGTCATAAATAACCGGGTATCCTGTTTGCGCCATCGTCGGCAGACTTCTCATGTCAGACACTAATGTATTATATCCAAAACTTGCACCGCGCTCAGTCAGCAAAATATTCTCATTGCCCGTGCTGGCAATTTTATCGGCCACATTCTTCATATCCCACGGCGCCAAGAATTGCCCCTTCTTCACATTAATCACCGCCCCGCTTTCCCCGGCTGCTAGCAATAAATCTGTCTGGCGACATAAAAACGCAGGAATTTGCAAAATATCAACAACTTCGGCAACAGGCTTACATTGCTCGGCTGTATGAATATCCGTCAATGTCGGCATACCGAATTCTTTTTTCAAATCGGCAAAAACAGGCAGGGCCGCATCTAATCCCATCCCTCTTTTTCCAGAAAGACTTGTACGGTTAGCCTTATCAAAAGATGTTTTATAGATAAAAGGAATGTCGAGCTTTTTTGTGATTTCCATCAACGCCCCACACATATTAAAGGCATGGTCGCGCGATTCCATCTGGCAAGGGCCTGCAATTAAGGCAAACGGCTTTTCATTGGAAATTTCAATATTCTGAATAGATACAGTTTTCATGGCTAATGTTTTAACGCAGGCCAGAACCAAGTGCAAAGATTAAGTTAAACCAACTTGCTTTGTTTCACGGCTGCATCAATAAAACTGACAAATAAAGGATGCGGATCAAATGGCTTTGATTTCAATTCTGGGTGATATTGTACACCAATAAACCATGGATGATCTTCACGCTCACAAATTTCTGGTAGAACACCATCTGGCGATGTGCCCGACATTACAAACCCAGCTTGCTCAAGCTGGTCTTTAAAATTGATGTTCACTTCATAACGGTGGCGATGACGCTCTGAAATTTCTGTGCCGCCATAAATCTCGGCCACTTTTGATCCGGTTTTTAAGGCCGCTGGATACGCCCCCAAACGCATTGTCCCTCCCAAATCACCATGGGCTGATCGTTTTTCAAGCTGGTTATCTTTGGCCCATTCGGTCATCAGGCCAATAACCGCTTCACCCTTATCGTTAAATTCTGTTGAATTCGCATCATTAATATTGGCAACATTTCGCGCGGCCTCCAAGACAGCCATTTGTAAGCCAAAGCAAATCCCAAAATACGGGATGTTATTTTCTCGAGCATATTGCGCGGCTTTAATTTTTCCTTCTGCGCCCCGCTCTCCAAACCCACCAGGAACCAAAATGCCATGAACATCTTGCAATTCACGGGCAATGTCATCGGCGCTTTCATCAAATAAAGTTGCCTCTACAAATTTAATATGGACCTTTGATTTATTGGCAATGCCGCCATGGGTTAAGGCTTCATTCAATGACTTATAACTATCATTCAGGTTTGTATATTTCCCAACAACCGCAATCGTCACTTCATGTTCGGGGTTTTTGATCCGGCGGTTAATACGCTCCCACTCTTCTAAATTCGGTTCTGGCGCATCACTAATACCAAACGCGTCCATAACTTGTTCATCAAGCCCAACTTCATGATATTTTAAAGGCACTTCGTAAATTGATGACGCATCCAATGCAGGGATCACTTTATTTTCTTCAATATTACAAAACAGCGCAATTTTCTTTAGCTCATCTTCATCGATATTGCGATCTGCACGACAAAGAAGAATACGCGGACGAATCCCGACTGACATCAACTCTTTGACTGAATGCTGTGTTGGCTTTGTTTTAAGCTCTCCTGCCGCCGGAATATACGGCAGCAAAGTGACATGAAGGAATAAGGCCCGCTCCCGCCCCAATTCATTTCCATACTGACGAATGGCTTCCAAAAATGGCAAAGATTCAATATCACCTACCGTTCCGCCAATCTCACATAAAACAAAATCGGCTGTTCCGTCTTTTTCTTTCATAAAATCGATAATTTCATCTGTGACATGGGGAATCACCTGAACCGTTGCCCCTAAATAATCGCCCCGACGTTCTTTTTGTAAGACTTTGGTGTAAATACGGCCTGTTGTCGTATTGTCATTTTGGGTTGCAGGGTTTCCTGTAAACCGCTCATAATGTCCCAAATCAAGATCAGTTTCCGCACCATCATCAGTCACAAAGACTTCACCATGCTGGAATGGACTCATTGTTCCGGGGTCAACATTTAAATATGGGTCTAATTTACAAAGTCTAACTTTAAATCCGCGCGCTTGAAGTAACGCCCCCAATGCTGCGGCACCGAGGCCCTTCCCCAAAGAAGACACCACACCACCTGTAATAAAAATAAACCTTGTCATTAAAAAACTCTTATAACCCTTTGCAATACAAAGGATTTTTTAAAATCAAAACACGCTTCCAATTATTCGGAAAGCGGGACTGACGGTTCAGAAGATGATGAGGAATTAGTCTCTTGTGTTTCACTTCCGGAAGCCGATGCATCCGGGATTCTGTTATCGCTTGTTTCTGCGCTCGCGTCAACAATAGATGGGGGATTATCTAAACTTTCTAACAAACTTTCTGTGCTTGTTTGACGACCAGCTAAAATGGCGAGCAACAGGCTTGTGCAGAAAAAGGCTACAGCGAATATGGCAGTCGCTCTTGTTAGAACATTCGCAGTTGTCCCAGCTGAGGCTACACCGCCAAGGCCGCCGCTTCCGCCACCAATACCTAGGCCGCCTCCTTCAGATCGCTGAAGAAGCACGAGCCCGATAATGCCGAGCGCTAAAATAAGATGTATGACAAGTACGACTGTTTCCATGGAATGTGTTTTTAAAGAATATTTTTATTTTTGTCTATACTGCGATTTATGCTTTAGCAATCCCTAAAAAATCTTCTGCTTTAAGCGATGCGCCCCCAATTAATGCTCCATTTACATTGTCTACTGCAAAAATCTCGGCCGCATTGGCTGGTTTAACTGAACCACCATATAAAATCCGAACGTGATCAGCATTGTTTATTTTTGACTTAAGCTCTTGACGGATAAAATCATGAATTTCCGCGATATCACTGGGGCTTGCTGTTTTTCCTGTTCCAATCGCCCAGACGGGTTCATAAGCAATCACTGTATTTTTTTCATCTGCGCCCTCTAGTAATGAGGCATGAAGCTGTTCACCCACTACATCCAAGGCTTTCCCTTGTTCTCTCTCGCTTTCGGTTTCACCAATACAAATGATTGAAATCAGACCGTTCTCGTTCGCAATAGCGGCTTTTTGCTTCACCAGCATGTTGCTCTCTGAATAATATTGTCGGCGTTCTGAATGCCCTAAAATCACATATTCACAACTCGCCTCTTTCAACATTTTGGCTGAAATATCACCTGTATAGGCACCGTCTTCAAATGGTGAGCAATCTTGCGCGCCCAGAGATATAGCCGAGGTTAAAACTTCCTGTACAGGAATAAGATAATGATATGAGGGAGATATAAGAAAATCATTTTTTTCTAAGATTTGTGGATCATCTTGGATGCCGCTGACAATATTTTGCGCAAGCGTCATGCTATCGCTCAACGACCCGTTCATCTTCCAATTACCCGCTATTAATCTCTTCATAATCTCTCCTTTTTTAAAAGTTTTCTTTGCCTTTATGCCTTCGGCTTTTCCCTCAGGCGCGTAAACGCGCTACGGGTTGTAAAACAAAGCTAACCAGATGAGGCCGTAGCGGGCTTGCCCGCCTAAGGCAAAACAGCAATGCAAAGCATTGCGAATTAATTTAAGCCTCTTTATAGTATTAAAAATTTTGAAACAAAAGGATTTAAAATAATGTTACGAGCAATGCGTGACGGCACCAAAGGCGGATTTTTAAAGTACATCTTATTGGGCTTTATGGCCATGGCTGTGGGGGGCTTAGTCTTAACCGATGTTGGCGGCTTTTTCCGTGGGGGATTAGGCACAAACGTGGTTGCCAAAGGCAAAGGCATTGAAATCGGAATTCAAGAATTTGATCGAACAGTCCGTAGAGTTTTAGCGCGTCAGGGCTTAGCGCCAAGTGAAGCATACCGTATGGGCTTAATTGACCAAGCGCTTCGTAACGAAATTCAAACTCGTATTTTAGCCAAAGAGGCCCAGAAAATTGGGATTTATGCCAATGATACAGTTGTTGCCCAAGAAATTGGCCGCCTATCCGAATCCTTATCAATTGAAGGCATGACTAAAAGTGAGGCATTGCGCACAACGCTCCGCTCTCAAGGAATTACAGAAGATGAATTTGTAACCGCGCTTCGTAATGAAATTAGTGTCACTATTTTAACGCAAGCCATTGCTACAAATGCCCGTGAATTACCGCTTGAACAAGCCAAGGCCCTTTATCAGTTCCAAAATGAAGCGAGAGATTTTGAAGGCATTGTTTTAACTCATGCCTCTGTAAGCGATGTGGAACAGCCAAGTGAAGAGAATTTACAAAAATTCTATGAGGCACGCAAAATTGAATTTGCTATTCCTGAGCAACGCTCAATCACGCTCGCCACACTCAAAAGCGATATGGTTGCAAAGAATGTGTCCATTACTGACGAAGAAGCAAAAGCCTATTACGATCAGAATATTATAACCTATTCAAAACCAGAGCGTCGCACACTCGAGCAAGCCATTTTAAAAGATCAGGCAAGCGCGCAAGAAATTCTAAACCGTATCCAAGACAAGAATGTCAGCTTTGAGCAAGCTGTTGAAGATGTCACCGAGAGCAAAGATGGTTATCTAGGTGAGAATGCATTTGGAAAAGACAGTCTGATCGAAGCCGTATCTGAGCAAGTCTTTGCCGCAGAAAAAGGAAGCTTTGTTGGGCCCGTTGAAACGCCGCTTGGCTGGAATATTGTTCTTGTGAAAGATATTATTGAGCCGCAAGTCACTCCATTTGAAGAGGTTAAAAGATCGATCAAAGATAACCTTCTCAATGATCGTTTGGCTGATGAATTAATTGAAGCGGCCAATACGCTTGATGATCAGCTTGCTAGTGGGGAGCCTTTAGAAACTCTCGTCAGTGAGCTGGGCCTAACAACAGAAAGTTTTTCTAAAATCACTGTCTCAGGAACAACCTTAGACGGGACAGATAGGCTGAAAGGCTACGAAGGTGATAAAGCAAAGATTTTAGAAGCAGCCTTTGATTATGATATTGGCGAATCTACCCCTGTGATGGAAATGGCTGATGGCCGTTTTGTTGTGGCTCGCATTGATGAAATCGTCCCACTCTCTTACAAACCGTTTGAAGAGGTTCGCTCCCAAATTCAAAATGATTGGATTAATGAACAAAAACGCCTTAGCAATCAATTGCGCGCAAGCCAGATGCTCCAGTCTATCCAAGGGGGAATGAGCTTGGCTGATGCTGCAAAAGAAGCCGGCTCTCGCATTCAAACATTTACAAAGCTAAATCGCGCAGAAGCAAAAAATCCGATGACGCTCCCCAATATACGGCAGGTTTTTAGTGCCGCGCAGGGTGAAACCATTCAGCTGAATAACAATGATGGCATTATTATTGGCCAGGTGAAAAATATAACTCTGCCGGATGTTGAAAAATCTTCAGACAAAATTGCTGAATTGAGAGAGCAAAATTCAGAATATTTAGCTCAAGAATATTTAGGGCAATATCTTACAGCCTTACTAAATGAATATAAGGTTCAAATTAATGCGGCTCTGTTACAGCAAGTTTATGGGGAAACGCCAACTTCCTAATGTCTAAATACAGCAAACAAGTCACATTTGAAGAATTTGAGCAGCATTTTTTAGCCAGCAAAACGCAAATCATCTGGAAATGGATTCCCGCTGATTTAGAAACGCCTGTTTCCGCTTTTCTGAAATTAACAGGGGAAGCCCCCTACTCTTTTCTACTTGAATCTGTTGAGGGCGGCGCAACATTAGGTCGCTATTCCGCTATTGGCTTTGATCCAGATCTTATCTGGAAACACGAGAACGGCGTCACCTATTCTGGCCATAATGTTGATGAGCGTGATCCAGTGACGTCCCTGCGCGCTCATCTGACAGAAAGCCATATTGATGTCGTCGACGATTCTCTGCCGCCCATGGCATCATCTGGGCTGTTTGGTTTTATGGGGTATGACTGCATTCGCTGGATTGAAGATATCCCAAATAGCAATCCAGATGATCTAGACATCCCTGAAAGCATTATGATCAGGCCAGAGCAAATGGTCATTTTTGACAATGTTCAGAACATGATGTGCTTAGCGACGCCTGTTAGAAGTCATGTGAATAATTCTGATAAAGAAGCGGCCAAAGCCTACAAAGAAGCCAATGATCTCATTGATCAAATTGAAAGACAGCTCAGCGAGCCTTTAAATAAATTACTGATCAATAGGAAGTCTGAATTTAAAGACGCGCCCTTACAAAAAAGTAATATGAGCCGACAGCAATTCCACGATAAGGTCAATAAAGCCGTTGAAGACATTCACGCTGGAGAAATTTTTCAAGCGGTAATCTCACAGCGCTTTTCTATGGATTTTGATTTACCGCCTTTTACGCTCTATCGCTCATTACGCCGATTAAACCCTTCGCCGTTCTTGTTCTTTTTTAACTTTGAAGGCTTCGCCCTTGTTGGCTCCAGCCCCGAAATCCTTGTCCGCCTTCGTGACAATATTATGACTGTTCGGCCTATTGCGGGCACCCGCAAACGCGGGGCAAACGCATTGGAAGATAAGGAACTCGCCACCGAACTCTTAAGCGACGCGAAAGAAAGATCAGAGCATTTGATGCTACTCGATTTAGGCCGTAATGATGTGGGCCGCGTTGCAAAAGAGGCAAGCGTTAAAGTCACCGAACAATTTGAAATTGAACTTTATTCTCACGTCATGCATATCGTCTCAAATGTCGAAGGGGAATTGCGTGATGATAAAGATTCCCTCGATGCTCTCTTTGCTGGTTTTCCTGCTGGGACCGTCAGCGGCGCGCCTAAAATTCGTGCCATGGAAATTATTGATGATCTTGAACCAACCCGGCGTAGTTTTTACTCTGGATGCGTTGGTTACTTGAACGGCAATGGTGAGC
Source organism: Pseudomonadota bacterium (assembly GCA_039027295.1). Lineage (GTDB taxonomy): Bacteria > Pseudomonadota > Alphaproteobacteria > Micavibrionales > Micavibrionaceae. Next base: position 2,398 of record JBCCKS010000033.1, on the reverse strand, counting down.
TTGATACTTGTATCGCGCTACGTACCGCTTTGGTTAAAGATGGCACAGTCTATGTTCAGGCTGGCGGTGGTGTAGTTGCAGATAGTGATCCAGAATTTGAATATCAAGAAAGCCAAAACAAAGCCCGCGCTATCCTCCAAGCCGCCCAAGATGTGTTAGAATTGAGCCGGAATTAATAGACCTTGAACACAAACGAAAATAACCTTTTCAATAAAGCCAACACCCTTCTAGAGAGTGGTCAAATTAATCCAGCATTAAAAATCTTAAGCCAATTAAATCAAACTCAACCTAAAACCCCCCTTTATATATCTAAAATTGGAACTTGTTATGCCCGCGCAGGCAATAGAGCAAAAGCTTTAGAGTTTTTTGAAGAAGCTTTGCAAATTGATCAAAGTTTTGCTTCGGCGCTTGCTAATGCTTCTTTAATTTACGCCCAGCAAGGGCAATATTTAAAAGCTCTACCGCTGGTTGATCGAGGTCTAAAAAGCGATCCTAATATGCTTGAATTATATTCAACTAAATCATTTATTTTAAAGCATTTAAACCGAATGAATGAAGCTATAAGAACTTTACAGGCGGGAATAAATATCTTTCCAAATGATATAGATTTAAAATTAAATTTGTCTGGTCTCTTCATTGAGAATAACCATAAAGACGAAGCAAAATCCATCTTAAAAGAAATTATTAATAGTTCTGATAATTTCGAAGCCCATTATATTTTATCAAGTATCTCATCTTATAAAGATAATGAAAATCTTGAGCACATTAAAAAAATGGAAGAGCTAGCGAAAGCCTTAAAAAATAACGCTCCTAGCTCTGAAAGCCTCTTTTTTGCATTAGGCAGAGCTTATGAATCAAAAAAAGATTATCAAACATCATTTAAGAATTATCAAAAAGCCAACGAGATAAGGAGGTCTCAATTTCAATATGATGTTGAAAAGGCGCAAACATTTTTACTATCTGCGCAAAAAATTTTTAGCAAAGATTTTGTTAGTAAAAATAAAGCTAATAACTGCGAATTTAACCCTATTTTTATTATAGGTATGCCTCGTTCTGGCACATCATTGGTGGAACAAATATTATCTAGTCATTCTAAAGTTTATGGAGCGGGTGAGTTAAGCAATATTCAGAATGACTTTACTCATTTTATACAACTACAAAAACAGCGAGATTTTGATTCCACTCTCTTCCAATCATATCAAGATAACTACCTGGCTCACCTTAAGGATCAATTAAACGGTCAAATTTATTTTACTGATAAAATGCCGATGAATTTTAGATTTCTAGGCTTTGTAAAATGTGTTTTCCCTGATGCAAAAATAATTTATTGCGACAGAAATCCTCTTGATGTGGCTTTATCGATATTTAAGAAAAAATTTTCAGGCCATATTCCCTATGCCTACAGTCTAGAAGAAATTATAAAGTTCTATAATCAACATCTAGAAATAATGGAAAATTGGAAGGCAATAATCGAACAAGATATTCTTAGCTTAAATTATGAGAATTTAGTGAATTCGCCGAAGGGGAAAATCAGAGAGATTTTAAATTTTTGTGAATTAGAATTTGAAGAAAATTGCCTGCAATTTCATAAAAATAAGCGCTCTGTAACAACGGCAAGTACGCAACAAGTGAGACAACCAATTTACTCATCTTCTATCAATTATTGGAAGAATTACGCATTTGCTTTAGAAGACTTTAAAGATCAGTTTGAAGAATAGTTATCCACAGATAATCTAGGAATTTAATCCCAACTAATTGATTTTATTATATTGACATAAAAGTGTTTCACGTGAAACGCACTATCTATTCGTTGATATGGTAAACCAACTTATCAGAATTTTGGGGCTGAAAATCAATAATCTCACTTAAATGAACCAGCTCAAATCCTCTATTTTCTAGAGTCGGAATCCATTCTTTTAACGCGGTCATTGTATTTTCTTTCGGATGGCCAATCGCTACAACATTTCCACGAGCAGCCGCGATTTTTTCAACTTTTCGTAAAGCAGATTTTACGAATTCCGGTGTATCTTCATGATCCAAAAAAACATCCCGCTCAATTGTTGGAATTCCGAAATTTTGCGCGGTCTGGTAGGCAATTGAATTATGAATAGTTTTTGAATCCAAAAAGTATAAATTCCGTTTTTGAATTTCTTCCATTAGATACGCCATATGTTCTGGTGCTTGCGTTAAACGGCTTCCCATATGATTATTGACGCCGACATACCCTTCAAAACTATCAGCCATTTGTTCAAAAGATTCTTGGAAAGCCTTATGACTCATTTCACTTGTCAACGAAATTGGCCCAAGGGGCACGCTAGAATCAATCGCTTCCATCGGGGCGTGCATAATTAATTCATGTCCTTCATTTTTGGCCTGCTCAGACAGAGCTCTCACCTGC
>JBCCKS010000032.1:0-19580 GCA_039027295.1 Pseudomonadota bacterium | reverse complement strand
CAGGTCCGCGGTTCGAGTCCGTGTTGCGGCACCATCCTAAAACCTTTAATATCGGGTCATATCCACTTTATGGTGGGGTGTAGCCAAGCGGTAAGGCAGCGGTTTTTGGTATCGCCATGCGCAGGTTCGAATCCTGCCACCAAAATCCATTGATTTATATTGCATTTGCAAACCATTCTATGGCATAAAATAGATACATATTAAAAAGAGGAAATGATGCTTAAAGCAATCAGACATATACCCCAAGGGTTTAATGCGATCATTTCCGGGTCCGTACCGCGTTACCTCATGTAACGCATAGTGATGGCCCGGAGCGCATCGCTATGGCTGGGCCACCTCTAAAAGTTCAAGACATATAATTTCCTTCGAAATTTTCTTTTATTTTTCTAAAGACCGTCCAGTCCCTTTTATCGGCTTGTTACAAGCTGTTGTTTGAAGAATTGGAATTGAATTATGTTAGAAAAAGTTAGTTATAAAGATATATTTAAATTTTCGTGGAGTTACTGGAAAAGACAAAAAGTCTTAGGGTTTTGGGCGTTGTTCTTCTTCACTATGTCAACGCTTGTTGATGTTGTCTTCCCGACCTATATCGGTCGTCTAGTAGATCATTTCAGCGGTGATTTTCAAGCAAACCAGATAGAAGCAAAAAATACAATCATTGCCATTTTGACATTGTCCTTTGTTTTTTTTGCCGCCCGTTGGACAGCGTTTCAATTTTATAATCGATTTGAAACAAAGCTGATGCATGACATCTCGATTGATGCCATGGAAAAAGTGCAGCGTTTCTCGACAAACTGGCACAGCAATAATTTTGCTGGTGCCACCGTGCGTAAAATTACCCGTGCCCGTAGTGCGTTTGAAATGTTTGAAGATAGCTTTATCTTAGGCATATGGCCTGCTGTCATCATCTTGTTTGGTATTTCAGGGATGCTGATTTTGGCTATGCCATGGGTTGGATTGTTTGTTTTTACGATTGCTTCGCTCTATGTGTGTTTCAGTGTTTACATCACAATAAAGTATTTAACACCACGCTATACCGCATCCGCAACAGCGGATACCAAGGTGGGCGCTGTGGCTGCTGATATTGTGACCTGCAATCCGACGGTTAAGGCTTTCGGGTCAGAAAATCGCGAGGATGCGGTGTTTTCCAGCACATCAGAAGAATGGCTTCAAAAAACATTGCGAGCTTATTTATCGGGAAATACTGTTGATTTTGTTCGTAGCTTTATCACTTTTACCATGTTGGCCGGCATGTTGGGCCTGACTTTTTGGTATTGGCGTGAAGGGATCGCTTCCGCGGGTGATATTACCATGGTGGTCACATCCTTTTTCATGATGAATGGCTATTTGCGTGAAATCGGGCGGTTTGTTGAAAATATCCAGAAATCAATCAGTGACATGGAAGATGTCGTTTATTTCTGGAAGACAGATATTGCCGTGCAAGACAAACTGAACGCAAAAAGCTATGCACGAGGTAAGGGCGATATTGTCTTTAACGATATTACTTTTGGCTATAAAAATCAGGGTGATCCACTTTATAAGCATTTCTCACTTCATATCAGACCAAGTGAAAAAGTAGCACTTGTTGGTCATTCAGGATCAGGTAAATCGACCTTTGTGAAATTGTTACAGCGTTTGCACGATGTGCAAAACGGTGAAATCTGCGTTGATAATCAGAATATCGCGGATATAACGCAAAGTTCGCTTCGCCAAGCCATTTCTTTGGTGCCGCAGGATCCTATTCTGTTCCACCGAACGCTATCAGACAATATTGCTTACGCCAAGCCGGATGCTTCTTATGATGATATTATCGCAGCGGCCAAGAAAGCCTACGCGCATGAATTTATCGAAGGGTTGCCACAAGGTTATGATACGCTAGTTGGTGAACGCGGAATCAAACTATCAGGTGGCGAGCGTCAGCGTGTAGCGATTGCACGGGCGATCTTATCCGATGCGCCAATCTTGATTTTGGATGAAGCGACTTCTTCTCTGGATTCAATATCAGAGCATTATATCCAGATGGCTTTGAAAGAGCTGATGAAGGGACGCACAACCATTACAATTGCGCACCGTCTTTCAACCATCAAGAATGTGGATCGTATTTTGGTGTTTGATAACGGTCATGTGGTTGAACAAGGCACCCATGCCGAGCTTTTGACGAATGAAGAGTCTCATTATAAGAAATTATATGAGATGCAAGTTTTAGGCTTCGTCGATTAAGGTAATAAGATTAGAGGTAAAAGCTATTCACATGTCTCTTTGTTATTTTAAACGAGAGGCATGTGGTGGCATATTTGGAGGCGTAAGCCAGGTGCTCGGATTGCTACTTTATTAAAATTCAAATAATTATCATTTAAAATCTACTTAGGCTTGAGCCTAACCGCCAGCTCGTCTGAGACTGCAGAACAAGGATGTAAATAAAATTAAAAAAAGGCTTGCGCTTTTTTTTACAAATGTTTTAGTAGCATCATTAACAAACAAATAAAGATTTATTTATCAATGAGCACTTCCTGTAATAAGAATAGGAACTCAAGGTTTGCTAGAGTATCGGCGCGCAATATGCTGAGCAGTGCAATCTTGCTCAGAAACTATGATAAATCTTCGTTTATTTCTAATTTTATCCGTTTTGGTTCGAGTCGTGTAATTTACACGGCTTTTTTTGTGCGTGAGAGGGAATATTTGTGATCGGTAATATTCCTATGCAGCAAATGATCAGTGTGCTTTTCCTTTGCACGGGAAATTCATGCCGCTCGATTATGGCAGAAGCGTTGATGAATGCTTTGGGAGAAGGGAAGTTTATAGCCTTTAGTGCCGGCAGCCAGCCTACCGGCCAAGTGCATCCGAAAGCTTTAGAGGCGCTTAGAAAAAACAATATTATTTTGCAGGATCCGCGTAGTAAGTCATGGAATGAATTTACTGATCAAGAAATCGATGTAGTTATCACTGTCTGCAAAAATGCCGCCAATGAAGAATGTCCGGCATTTCCTGGTACGCCGAGTACATTGTCTTGGTTTATCTCAGATCCCGCAAAAGCCACAGGTATAGAGGCACAAGTTGATACTGCATTCGATGAAGCGTTTTTGGCTCTTAAGGAAAAAATAGAGAACTTGATCAAATCTTATGAAGAAAACAATCAAATGATTCTAAAAAAAACAGGTTAATTGACAAAAAGAAAGGAAAATTGTCATGAAGAATACAATACTATCTATCACAGCGTTGGCGATGTTGTCTTTGCCATCCGTTGCAAATGCAAGCGAACAAATACAAGTTGTTGGATCGTCGACTGTCTATCCATTTGTAACGGTTGCGGCCGAAGAATTTGGTAACAAAACAGATTTCAAAACACCCATTATTGAATCAACCGGAACAGGTGGCGGATTTAAGTTGTTTTGCGCTGGTGTCGGTGAAAAGCATCCTGATGTTTCTAATGCATCCCGTGCCATCAAACAAAGTGAAGTTGATATGTGTGCCGAAAATGGCGTTGAAAACATCACTGAAATTAAACTTGGCTTTGACGGTATTGTTTTGGCGAATTCGAAAAAAGAAAAACGGTACAACTTAACCAAAAGTCAGATTTTTCAGGCATTGGCCAAAGAAATACCTGCGGATGGCAAATTAATTGAAAATCCGAATAAGAAATGGAGCGATATTGATCCTTCCTTGCCGGAAGCAAAAATTGAAGTTTATGGCCCGCCAACAACATCAGGGACAAGAGACGCTTTTGTCGAGCTTGTCATGGAGCCTGCTTGTAAGGACTTGCCTGAGTTCAAAGCGGCCTATCCGGACAAAAAAGAGAGAAAGAAAACATGCCATTTGATGCGTGAAGACGGTCACTACATTGAATCTGGTGAGAATGATAATCTGATTGTTCAAAAACTACGAAGCAACCCAAGTGCTTTGGGAGTCTTTGGATTTAGTTATCTTGATCAGAACAAAGATAGTGTTCAAGCGAGCTTAATTTTAGATATTGAGCCTACTTTTGAAAATATTTCTGATGGTTCATATGGCGTGTCACGCTCTTTGTTTGTCTACTTCAAAGATCAACATATTGGGACAACACCTGGCTTGGAAGAGTTCGCAAGAGAGCTTGTCGGTGAGGAAGCCGCTGGTGAATTTGGCTATTTGGCGGAGAAGGGGCTTATTCCTCTCCCTGAAGAAGATCTAACGACAATGCAGGCACGCGCGAGTACTTTAACGTCAGCGGCTGCTAATTAATGCGTGCCATTTTCAACATTGATAAATTTTAAATAAAAGGAAAAAAATGTTTAAGAAAACTTTATTATGCGCTTCGGTGCTGGCTCTAAGCTTTGGCTCAAATCCGGTATTGGCTTCGGAAACGATGACAATGGAGCAGATTCAGGCGCAACTTCAATCATTGTCAAATCAGGTTCAGCATTTGTCTAAAGTTGTTGAAGAGCAAAACTCGACAATTCAAAGGCAAGCCGTTGAGCTTGAGCAAGCAAAGAAAGAATCCGCTCAAGCCATTCAACAACAAGCGGCTCAATTAGAACAAGCCAAGGAAGAATCGGCTGAAGCGATTGCGAATATTAAACCTGCAGCAGGCGGAGTTGATACAAGTGCTGTAAAAATTTCGATGAAACCTGCGCCGAAGATTGAGTCAGCCGATGGAAAATATTCGTTCCAACCGCTGGCGCGTATGCACCTTGATGTGACTCATTTTGATGATGATGCTTCTGACAGAAGTAGTAATACAGATATAAGACGGGCGCGTCTCGGTGCGAAAGGTAAGCTAGGGGATGATCTATCCTATAAAGCAGAAGTTGATTTTGGTGGCGATGTTGTCGCGCTGACGGACTTTTATCTTAAATATTCAGGGTTTGGGGTTGTTGATCTTGTCGCTGGTCACCAAAGGCCTAAAATGGGGCTTCAACAACAAACAAGCTCAAACAACATTCGTCTTCTTGAACGTTCCGCACCGATTAATGCTTTGTTGCAGGGGCGTCGACTGGGTTTGAACGTTCTTGCGGGTGATGATCATTGGTCTCTCGGCGCCGGTGTCTTTGGTGCGGGGGCGGGTGTCACGAACCAAACGGATGATGAGGACACAAGCATCGAAGGACGTGCTTCTGCCAATGTTTTGGGTTTATTTGACCCAGATACGAAGAATGTTGTCCATGTCGGTGGTGGTTATTCTCATAGAAGATTGGGAGATAATCAGGCACGCTTCCGTGCTCGCCCTGGAACTGGTGATGGACCGCGTATTGTTGATACGGGTGTTATTGCGAATACAGATACAGTTGATGTGTTTGGTTTGGAAGCTGCAGGTGTCTTTGGACCTTTCAGTGCTCAAGCAGAATATATTCGATCAGATCTCAGTCGTGATAGCGGCGCACAGGATGCAAAATTTGACGGCTATTATGTGCAAGCAGGTTACATTCTTACAGGCGAAACGCGAGGCTATAAAGGAAAGTCTGGAAAATTTGGCGGTGTTAAACCGAAGAAACCGTTCAATTTGAAAGATGGTGGTATTGGTGCTGTTGAGGTTGTTGGACGCATCGAAAACTTAGATCTCAATGATGGCGGTATTGCCGGTGGAGAGGTTGATATATTGACAGGTGGTGTTAACTGGCATCTTAACAATAATGTTCGCATCATGGCCAACATCATTAGCGTAGATAGTGATGGTAATGCTGTTGTTCCTAATGATGATCCTACAATCTATAGCATGCGGACACAGTGGAACTTTTAATGTGAGCAAGTTGTAATAATTTGAAATAGCCGTTTCGACGGCTATTTTATTGTCGTATAACCATGTATCTAAGAGCAATGTGTAATTATGGCTAAATTTGAAAAGTTAATTGTCTCAGGCTTATGGTTTTGCACAGCTGTTTCCGTCATGGTTACAGTTCTTATTATTGCTTCGGTTATGTCCGAAACTTTTAATTTCTTTTCAACCGTTCCACTGACTGAATTTTTCTTCGGTGTTGAGTGGAGTCCACAAACAGCTATTAGAGCGGATCAAGCGGGAAGCTCTGGTGCTTTTGGTGCAGTCCCGGTGTTTCTTGGAACATTTCTTGTTACATTAATTGCGATGGCTGTTGCGGGGCCTTTGGGATTATATGCAGCAATTTATCTTTCTGTTTATGCCAGTAAGTCATTTAGAGATTGGTTTAAGCCGATCTTGGAAATTCTCGCAGGCGTTCCATCTGTCGTTTATGGTTATTTTGCGATTATTACCTTGGCGCCAATATTGCGATCATTTGGGGACACGGTTGGTCTATCCATTGCTTCTGAAAGTGCTTTAACAGCGGGTGCCGTCATGGGCATTATGATTACACCGTATGTTTTATCATTGTCGGAAGATGTTATCAGTTCGGTGCCAAAATCGTTGAGTTTTGGATCATTGGCAATCGGCGCTACTCATTCAGAAACAATTAAGAAAGTTATATTACCGGCGGCTCTACCCGGTGTGATCAGTGCCCTTTTATTAGGTGTATCGCGGGGTGTGGGAGAAACGATGGTGGTTGTGATGGCGGCCGGAATGGCGGCAAACTTAACGGTGAATCCCCTTGAATCGGTGACAACAGCGACCGTTCAAATTGTTACGTTGTTGGTAGGCGACCATGAGTTTAACAGTGAAAAAACGTTGGCCGCTTTTGCCTTGGGATTTTCTTTATTTTTTATGACGTTGATTCTCAATATCTTCGCTTTGATTATCGTTAAGAAATACAGGGAACAATATGAGTAATCTGATTGAAAGACAGACACGTTTGGCGTTTAAAAGGGTAAAGAAAAAGAAAAGCCCTTTTATTTATAAAGCTTACAGCAAAAAGCCCAAACATTTATGGCTTCGAAAAAGAAAAAGAAAAGAAGCAGGTTTTAAAAGAGCGGGTTTTATCGCTATTCTTATTGCCTCTTGTTTCCTGTTTAGTTTGATATTCAGTATATTTTCCGCGGGTAAAACATCTTTGTCTGAAGCGCAGATAAAGCTTCCCGTCGCTTTAGATCAGGGAGCGCTGGATAATAATTCTTATCGGCAAATGATTCAGAATTCTTTACTCCAGCTGTTTCCTGAAGCACAAAGCCGAGAAGACAAGCGCGCGCTGTTTTTAATGGTAAGCCGTAAAGCGCCGGATGTTTTAAAAAACTTTGTTGAAGAGAATCCAAATCTAGTAGGTAGTGCCGGTTACATCTGGTTTCCTGCATCAAGTGCGGTCAGTGTTTTTTACAAACAAGAATTTAAAGAGCAATCTGCAAGAGGCGGTAATATAAGTCCGCAACAAGCGGCTTGGATAACAAAGCTTTCAGCCCAAGATCAGATGCAGTTAAAATTTAATACGGCATTTTTTACCAATGGAGATTCAAGAGAGGCAGAGCAAGCAGGTATCCTGGTGAGCACCTTAGGCTCCTTCATGACGATATTAGTCTGTGTTCTGATGGCTTTTCCGCTCGGCGTTGCAACAGCGATATATCTAGAGGAATTTGCGAAGAAGAATTGGATTACAGATTTTATTGAAATCAATATTAACAATCTAGCAGCAGTCCCATCCATTATTTTCGGTTTGCTCGGTCTATCTATATATTTAAACTTTTTCGGCTTGCCGCGTTCTTCGTCGTTGGTTGGCGGCATGGTTCTAGCCCTGCTTATTTTACCTGTGATTGTTATCGCAACGAGAAATGCTTTGCAGGCTGTTCCTCCTTCGATCCGTTACGCTGCTGCTGCATTGGGTGCGACACCGACACAAATTGTTTTTCATCATACGTTTATCTATGCATTACCCGGCATCATGACGGGGGTTATTCTCAGTGTTGCGCGCGCATTTGGAGAGACAGCACCGTTGCTTATGATTGGTATGGTTGCTTTCGTTGCAGATGTTCCAAAAAGCTTTACGGATCCCGCAACAAGCTTGCCTGTTCAGGTTTATTTATGGGCGAATAACCCCGAAATGGGTTTTGTTGAAAAAACATCAGCAGCCATTATAGTCTTACTGGCATTTATGATTTTAATTAACTTATTGGCGATTTATATCCGTCGCCGTTTTGAAATAAAGTGGTAAAAATGAAAGCACAAGAAAAAGAATTACAGCGGAACGAAGATGCGCAAATGGATATGCGTATGAAAATAAAAGACCTAAATGTCTTTTATGGAGATAAGCAAGCGCTTTATAATATTAATCTTGATATTCAATCGCATAAGGTGACAGCGCTTATTGGGGCGTCTGGTTGCGGTAAGTCGACATTCATTCGGTGTTTGAACCGGATGAATGATTATGTCGATGGGTGTAAGGTTTCTGGAAAAGTTAAATTAGATGGCTTTAATATCTATAAAGAAAATACGGATACGATATTGTTGCGGCAAAAAATAGGGATGGTTTTTCAAAAACCCAATCCTTTTCCGAAGTCAATTTATGAGAATGTTATTTACGGCCCAAAAATTCACCGTCTGGTTAAAACAAAAGATGAGATGGATGCGCTGGTTGAAAAAACTCTCAAGAGAGTAGGGCTTTGGGAGGAGGTGTCGGATAGATTGTCTTCGCCTGGAACATCGCTTTCCGGTGGGCAGCAACAGCGTTTATGTATTGCGCGTGCGATTGCAACAAGACCGGAAGTTATTCTTATGGATGAGCCTTGCTCTGCGCTAGATCCTATTGCGACGGCAAAAATTGAAGAATTGATTACTGAGCTTGCTCAAAAATTCACTATTGTTATGGTCACACACTCAATGCAACAAGCGCAGCGTGTTTCTGATCAAACAGCCTTCTTTCATTTGGGCCGGATTATTGAATCTGGAACAACAGAGCAGATATTTAGCGCACCGATTAATGAGCAAACAAAAGATTATATTAGTGGTAAGTTTGGTTAATTTGAGGTTTTAAGACTGGCCTAGTGGCTTACTGCTTTAAGTTAGGGGCATAAATGGGGGCAAAACTCACAGATGCCGAAATTCACTATCAGTAAAATCAAACAGCTATTTTTCAAAATCTACTGAGGCTTTAAATACTAAACTAATCTGTTATATTTTGCTCTCTCACGCTCATTGTAATTTTTTAAAAAAGTGCCAAGAGAGTAGAAGTAGTGGTTATTAGTCGAGACAACATAAAATTAAAAAAGTGAAATGATTAGAATGTATTGCTATTATAAAAAACATCTTAGAACTTTTACACATAATGAATTAATCTTTTGTCAAAATTAAAGCCGAGGTTTCGAATCCCCTCATCCGCTCTAAATCTTTTTTAGCATATTAGTTAAATAATATTTTCTAAAGTGTTTAGATACTAGTGAACAGGATATAAAATGAATTTAAAAATTAATGATATAACTGAGATTAAGTCTCCTTTTGATTGTCTGGGGCAACCAACAGGAGTTTTTGAGAATGAAAAATATCTTGTGGTTTCCTCTTATGTAGAGGAACCCTTTTCTAAATTACGCTCTATCAAAACTGATGATTATTTTTGTAATAGAGTGTCAATTTTTGACTCGTCCACCTTAGAATTAATTTCTTCTAAAGATGCCATTAATTTTAAAATTAAAGATGTGGCTTTTCACCCTGCAGAGCCATTAATAGCGTTGGCAACTGGTGAGTATGATGGGGGACAATACTTTGAAGGGGAATTATTAATCTGGAACTGGGAAAATAACAAAATAACAAGCATTTTAGATTCGATCATGGTCCTAAGGTGTGAATTTTCTAATAACGGAGAAACAGTTGATATTTTAACAACTGGCTATAGTAAAGAAGAAGATCATTCTTATGGGCTTTTTGTTCAAGAGAACATTTCAGTATCCTCTTCAAACCAAAAAATTCATTTTAATAAACCATTCTATTTTAACGATAGTAAATTTGATTGTACCTATTTGGAAATATATATGCCCGATTTTAATCATCAGGCGTCAATAAAAAATAAACTACAATCCTTTTCAGAAAAACTAGATTTAAATTATAAGATGAAAAGCTGTGTATGGGACATAGATTGGCTGAGTTCTAATCTTATAGCCTGCACATCTGATAAGAATATTCTTGAAATTTGGAACACCAATGGAACATTCAGTGTTTATTCGCAGGATGAAGGATTTTCTTGTTTAGAATTAGCTGTTTCTAAAAATAAAGATTCAATTTTTCTTAATCTTTTTTCAAATACTGATTTTGAAGATACGCATTCAAAAATCTTGGAATTTGATATCGAAACACAGAAGTTTCAAGCAGTTAAAGTACTTGATTACTCTGTTTCTATATCTATCTCTTCTGATGAAGATATTCTCTTAAGGGACGTCGAGGGAGAAAGCTCTATAACGAGAGATTTTTTAATACATGATGAAGACAATTATCTAGATTTAGGAAATTATTTTCCTTTTAGACAATACATAAGAATTAATAATCAACGTTTCTTTTTTTATACAAGAGGACAAAACAAGCGTAAATACGGAAACCATCATCTTTTCTATATTGACCCTCAAACTAAAAAATCACAAGAAACTGTTCCTTTCATAGGACCTAAAAATGGATCTATTGAAGATATTACTGGCTGTATATTTGAGAACAGTTTTATCTTTGCTGCTATATATTATAATTCTGATCCCGATCACCCTACAGAAGGTTTTATTTGTTCAAGACATCTGCAAGATCGAAAGTTACAATGGTCGTTGAATGTACCATCTCAAACAACCGTTTTAGCCCCCATAGAAAAAAAAGGGCTCGTTTTCTATGCTTTAACTAATGGTGAAGTAGGTTTCATACAATTTGATAATGGAGAGAAAATATATTCAAAAAAATTGATAATAGATGGGTTAAAAACTTGTGTTATTTGTGCCTCTTATAAAGATGAAAAAATAGTAGCAGGAACTATTGATGGCAGAATAATAATTATGGAGTTAGATTTTTAAAATCAATAGCTTAGTGTTGAATTTGATTTTGGTGACATATTTGGTGGCAAGAACTTAAACTATTCATACCGCTTCATATAAAAATTAAACAGTTATCATTCAAAATCTACTGAGGCTTGAGAAACGTAGTTTTTTATATTTCAAATTTTCTTAAGGCAGCTCTAAGTTGAGCTTCTGTATATTCTCCACCATCCAGTGTGATAGTGGGATCATTTGCAGACTTTTCGGTACCTGCTAATGCTGCATCTGCAGTCGTAACAATTTGGCCAACAGGATCGTTTTCAGAATAATCTGGCTCGTCTTCATCTGGTGAGAATGCCCATTCTAAGTCTTCATTATTGACAAGTTCCATTAAGCTTTCATCTTGATCTAACACCCACAAAGCAAGTTGTTTTTCTGTTGTGACCTCTAGCATTTTAGGAATTTTTCCGCCATCTGTTGTTAAGGCCCACATCACACGATCCCAACGGGTACGGTATAAAAGTGAAACATAAGGATCTTCAGGATCATTACGTTCATCACCAGTTTCAATGATAAGTTCATGCTTTGGTTTATCTTTAATGCGGATGAGGCTTCTTGTTTTTCGAATATGTTCAGCATAAGAATTCAGAACTTGTCCGGATAAGTCATCACCGCGTTTTGCTAATTTTTCCCATTGCACCGCTCTTTTCATCACCGGTGTTACGTCTTCTTGACGCATAGTATAAACATCATTCACATTTTGTTTATAGCCTTCGGGATCATTCTCATAAAAGCGAATACGCTGTACTAAAAAGTTATCACGGAGATCATTAATAGATATTTTACTTCTGCCTGTTGCTGCATCACAGATAGCCCAGTGCTTAGTCACAAGCGTTGGATCGCCCTTGGCGATACTCACAGCCATTTGTGTCCAGTTTACTTTACCGTCCTTGTCAGGGTAAGTGGCGGCATGAATAACCGTATAATATTGACCTTCTGCTTTATCAAAATCTGGATGAGTAAATTCATGAATAGACTCAGGGTCAATCTCTGGGTTAGTCTTTAATGCTTCAATTGCTAAATTACGCTTTTCGCGCTGAATAATAACATTGCGTTTTCCGCGGCGCGATTGTTGAACCATACCTTCAAATTCACCTGTTAATTCTCCTTCGGTTAGCTCTGCTTTAGCACCTTCTGGCAATAGGCCTGGAACAATTGTTCTTGGAATACCATATTGGTCAATTTCTTCTTGAGGTGCAGGATAAGGTAATAAAGCTGGATTATCTTCAGGCTTGTTTTCTGGACTATCTTCTGGATCTGTTGGATTCGATAGGTTGTCTAATTCTGGCTCTTCTTGATAAGCATTTTGATAGTTTTCTTCATCTCTTGCTTGTCTTTGTCTTGATTCTGTCAAAACACGCATATGGAACTCATCATAGAAATCACGTTCCATGCGAGGTTGGCCATAATCTACATTTTTTTGAAAAGCTAAATATTCGTCGGTTTCTTTACCTGCTCTCGGGGAATTTATAGGATCACTCGGTGAAATAGGCACTTTGTGCTCAACCAAAATAGCTTTGAGATCAATATGTTTCCCCTTGCACCACTCTCTGAGTAGCTCTCTTGCTTCTGGTGGTATAAATGTATCAGGGCGCCCTGCAAAAAAATAAAAATCGGCTAGGACGTTATGATTTTTAAGAGCTTTAAAAATTTTGTTTCTAGTAGAGGCTGTGCTGAAGGTTTTTTTATAAAACCCTTTATTTTCTTCTAAAACGTCTTCATAAGACCTTTCAAAAGGATCGCCATATTGATCATAATTTAATTTATTAATCTCATAATATGATAAGCCACTTACCCAATAGGTTGTAGCGAAAGCTTTTAGGTTGTCTTGAAAAGAAGATTTTTCTACGCGATCTATTAAGTTCGCAATATGTCTTTCGCGATCTCTTGATCCTGATGAAGATGCTTTAATTTTATTATTTACAACTTGAAATTCTTCGTCACTAACGCCATACCGACCCAAAAGAGCACTGTAGTAGTAATGCTCTGGTATAGCATCATACCAATCTTGCTTTTCTATAAGCTTTTCATCATGACCAATAAGCGGGTCTGTATCTGCCTCATTTATTTCACGAGGTAAGGGATTATTTACTGGTGCTGGATTAGGTGTAGGCGCCGTTACAGGAGCTGAGTCTGTTGCAACATCAAGATCATCTTCTGTTGCAATTTCAGGTAGAGAATAATTAATTAATTGAGCGTGTAGATCAATTTTGTTCTGATCACAGTAACGAACAATGTCGTCTGTCATATCACTCTCAAAGAAACTATCTTTTCTGCGCGAAGTGAAAAAGAGCGCAGGCAAAAGTCCATATTTATCCGCAATCTGACACGCTATATTGCGAAGCTCTAGAGTTTTAAGACTTTCTTGAATGAGTCTTTCTTCTTCTACAAATTGAGTGGTAGGATCTGCGTTTTTATAACGACCATGGTTTTCTAGCCTATATTCTGCAGCAGCTCTTGAAGAGTTGGCGATTAGGCTGCTGAAAACCAGAGCCTTCCTTAATTCAAAAGAAATATCCAAAATATCTGCAGCTTTTAGATAAGGAATAACAGGATAATTTCCATCTTTATCTTCTACTGATAAAGCAACTTTTCGATCAGCATTAGTAAATTCATCTGTACTTAACTTAGCACTAGATACTATAGAGCCTAAAATTTCATGAGGTCCTGTTTGATCAAAAAATTCTTGTTTAGCTTGTATCGCAGGGTCGCTATATATCGGGTTCCTTGCTAATTTAGCATCTTCCCACTCTTGGACAATTCCATTGAGGCGTTTGGGTAAAACACTAGCAGGCCTTTTTGTTTTTGATCCTGGAGCAACAGGAACTTTCCCAAGGTTTCTTTTGAGTAACTCAGTAAAACCATAGCGATCAAGCCGATCTAAAATACCAAAGATTTCTTCTTTATCAGCTGTTTTAAATAGCTGATCATATTTACGCGTAAGAAGACTTTTTATTTCTTTTTTATTTTTTGTTTGCTCTGCAAGAGTATCAATAATATCGATGCGGCTATCGACGATGATATGTGTAAATAAATTAACAGCGTCTTGGTCTGCACTTGCGGGAGGTCTGTAAAGATTTTGTCTTGTTGCTTGTACGTTGGCTCTTAAAGATCCATCTGTTCCCTTGAGGACTAAAGAAAGGTTACCAGAGATATGATCTCTTTCAAAAGCAGTTCTGTTATCAATAAGACCAAATTCCTCAATAATTTTAGTTAAAGTATTACTTGTTCTGCCTGTTCCTGCTGTGGGAGCTTCATCATTTTCTTTTAAACGTCTTAATAATTCAGGATTAGCTTCACCAAGAATACCACGTGAAGACTTTTCTTGTTTTGCTTCTTCCCGTAATTCTGCAATGCGGGCGTTAATTTTGGCTGTCAATTCATCAATATCGTTGTCTGTTTCAAAAAATTCTGGCTCTCTACCTGTTGCTAAACGAATTCTACCACCATCCATTGTGACTTCTGCAGTAAAATCTTCATCGGTCTGATCGTCAAAGTTTTGAGAGATTTGTGAGACTTGCCAATTTTCAATTCGTTTGACTAAAGTTGCAGGAAGTAGGGAGCGGTCCTTATCAGCCGCTGATAACTTTAGTTCTTCAACGAGATTAAATTTTTCAAGACGCCCTAAAATGCCATGTAATTCTTCATCAGACATATTTTTAAAAGTTTTGATATATTCTCTTCGGGCAATCTGTGCGCGGTCTTCATCACCGACATCTTTTAAGCTTGATGCAGAAAAGAAAACGGTCATTTTCCTTGATGAATCTACAAGAAGACTTTTTACAAGCTTTAGCCCGTCTCTATACTCATCAGGATCAGCTTCAATAATGTCACGAACTTGCACCATCTCAGTAACAAGATCGTTGTGCTTATATTTCTCAATAAGGCTTACAAAGCCATCTCTTAAAAATTGTGCGCTGACGGTGTCTTCCCGTCCAGCACGAGTAATCTCTATTAATTCACTTTTAAATTGGACAGGGATAGACGGCATATTTGTTTGCGGGCCAGAGTGCCTACCTTGTAGAGCAGCTTTCGTTTCTTCCCAAGTTGTAATGTAAGTATAAAGTCTTCTCGGCAATAAAGTTTGCACCTGGCCGTCGTGAATTCGATATTGATCTTTAAAAATTCCTAAAAGGTCATGCCCTGCTAGACGATCAATTAATGCATTGAGAGCTAAACCATTATAAGGCTCAAGAGCCTGAGCACGTGATTCCTTCTCTTCGTTAATGATATCGTTCATTCTTAATTCTGAAACGGGTGTTTCTAACTCTTTTAAAGGAGATATAACTGTATTTAACCGATTAACGTAAATGAGATGAGCAAATAAGTCGTAAGCATCTTGATCAGGATTTTCATTGGGTCTAATAGCTCTTGATAAACTTTTTCTTATTTCATCTGAGCGGTTTATTTGCACCTGCTTACTGTCATCTGCTACTAAAAGAAAAGACGGGTATTGAAGACCGAAATTATCTGCAATCTCTGCTAAAGCTTCATCTTCGTTATTACGTGATAACAGACCTGACTCTAATGAATCATTGAAATCATGTAGCACTGAAATCAGAGCAGGATTGGCTTCTCGGATATTTCCATTGGCTTTTGCTATCGCTTCATCGTCTTCAATAGGTGTATCTTGAGTATCAGGCGAAGGAGCTTTTGTTGTTCGAGTTGAAATATGCGTCCCATCTGCGCCGAATAATTGCGCCACAGGTGTTTGATCAATTATTTCTGAAGGAGGTTTTTGTGATCCATCAAATTTTGATTCATTCTCAGGAAGCTTCTCCCATTTATTCATTTTCTTTCGAAGGACTCTAGGAAGCTCATTAACTTGCTGTTCTTCAGGGTTGTCTAAATTATTTTTTAGCAAATCATAAAGACCATATTCATAAAGACGATTTAAAAGATCATAAATATGTTCATCATCGAAGCTTCCAAATAATTTTTTTAAACGCGCTCTATTAGCGACGTGGTCAGTTGCGCCTTGGTAAAGTCCTCTAGGGTCATGAATAATTTCAAGATATAGATTAAAAGCGTCTTGATCAGGGTAAGGATGCTTTTGTTCTACTGATTTAGGTTTCTGTGTGACTTTTAACACGCCTTGCGTTTTAAATTGTGACAGAGAGCCATCATCTTCTTGCTCAACAGTCGCAACGGTTGCTCTGCCGGTATGCTCTAAATCAAAATCTTTGGCAATTTTTGAGAGCGGACTTAATGTTTCATCCGGTCCTTTGGCTAACACATCAACTGTTTTGACCGCGCTCATCCCTTTGCTGCGGTAATGCTCTCTGAGTGCTTTAATAAGCTGCGGCTCTATTCGTAAATCCATAGTTTTTAATAATTATCAATGAGAAGGAATTTCTAGCAAGATATTATGAATAATGCAATAGATTATTCATAATACAAGTTTTATCTAAAGTTAATTTAGCAAAATATAATTGACATAATAATTTTATTATCCTATTAGATATCATGAACAATTTAATGTCATATCCGCTGCAAGTGGCTCCTGCTACTTGGCCTTTGAATGATATTTTTCTTAGGGTGATTGCTGAACAGTATAAACGCTGGAAGCAGCGAGGCTATGACTGGAAATTAGGCGTTGAGGTTGAGTTTATACCTTTTTTACCTTCAGAATTTCCTGCTGATAATACAGCTTTAAAAATTAATCCGGAGAATGCTCCTTTTTATACCTTACGTGATCATTTTAGACTTGCAGCTATTGATCCGAAAGAGTCTGCAAGAAAAGCTTACCATCAGGTTCGTGAGAGAATTTCAGATGATGATGATTTAGTGAGAGAGCTGGCTGCGAAATCATTTTTTAACAGCAGGGTTGAGCTTTTATACGAGTTAGAAAAACTAGAAAGACGTATGCATAGTGAAAATCCTGATGAAGCATCACGTGCAGTACTCAATGGATTTTTAGCTAAAATGAACATCTTAAGTGTAAGAGAGGGGGGACTAAGAGGACTTATACAACCACGATTTGGTGACTTTGGTCTTGGTAAGGGTTGGTGGGATGATGCAGATATGTCTGAAGTTAGAACAGATGTTACCAGTGATCCTTTTTTAGCAATAAAGAAATATCATTGGATATTGGAGCGTCTTATGCAGGCAGGTAAGGAGTTTGGAGTTATCCCTTCTAACCGACCGTTTGATAGACATTTACACTTTAGTATATGGAATGGCGATCAAAATATGATGGTTGATGACAACGTTAATTCTGAAGGTTTTAAAGAGCAGGCATTACTTGGTTTACTTACAAGATTTCGAGCAGATCATAATTTAGAATTAGATGTAGATCCAACATCTATGACAAATTTTAGTGAAGTTGCTATAGGTAGCGACAAAGGTGCATCTTTAAGAACAGCGAGGAATAGCTGGGAATATAGACCGTACTATACAAATCGTTGGCCTCATCTGGCTAAAGATATAATGCTTATAATGCTTGGAACGGCTGAAGGTGTCTTTAATGAGGCTTATAGAGACCCTGCAAGCCAAACCCCATTAATTGGTCTGATGAAGAAAGAATTAGATCCTTATCATTCATTTAGGATTATTAGAGATGAACAAGGATCAGATTTAGGGATTTCAAAAATTTTATTAGATGGGGATTTATATGAAAATGGAATTCGTCCTCCTTTTCTTACACATCAAGATGATGAATATCCTGAATTAGAAAGCTTATTAAATAGAATCGCTAAAGAAAAAGGATTTATAGGATGGTCTGCAGAAGATTACGATCCAGAACGTAAGGTGTACTGTTTAGAAGAAAGCTCTTTTTTTAGAGAAGCTCGATATTCTACAAAAACAGCTAGAGAGGTTTTTGAACAGCGTGAAGAAGGAGCCAATATCACAGTATTAGAAACCATCTCCTGGAAAGCTGTTTACGACATTGTAAGGCTAGATACAGATCAGGGCATATTAGTGCTTGATAAGGATTGGGATTGTCCAGAGTTAAGATCAGCAATTAATGGTATTGTCATAGAAAAACCAATGAGTTTTTCAGCAGATGACTTAAATGTGCAAGGACTTGGAGCTCTCAATGCTAAGATTAACTTTTTAGAATCTAGTTTAGACGCAGAAGTTTACACAGATGGAGACCGCCATAGACTAGATACTTTTTATAGGGAGCATTATGATTCCTTGGCAAGATTGACTGCTGATAGAATTGCTGATGCTTTTATAGCTGATGCGGCAGCCTGCCAAAATAGTGATGTGGAGCAAGCAGCAACAGATATAGTTTTCAGAAATTTTCTTATTCCTCTAATGATGCAAACGGAATGGGATAGCTCCTTTAGTGGTGATAATGACGCTTCTTTAGATTTTTATGAACCACGAATTAAAGAGATACTTGCAAGCAAGATCGCAAGAATGCGCGAAGAGGGTACCGCTGGTAACTTTCAAATAGCAGTATTAGAACAAATACAAGCTGATTTACACCGCGATCGCTTTATAGATTTTAATAGGTATTTTGAATTGTTTATTCGTACTGCATTTGAAAAAATTAAAAATAGAAATAAAAATAAAGGTTCAGTAAGAGTTAATGTTGGGGAAGAGTTTGAGTGTGAAGAGGTTGCTGATGATTTTGAAGGTATTCAAGCAGGAGTTCTTATTGGACTTTTTCATGAACTAACTTGTCACTTTGATGATATGCAGCAGACATGCCTTGAAGATGATATTCTTGCTTATAACAAAATGGCAAATCAATTAGCAGATGCTCGAGCAATATTAAAAAAAGTTCTCGATGATTTAAAAGAGAGTGAACCGCCTTTTGATTATAAAGAGCCTATTCTTGAAAAAATAGAAGAAGCTTTTGGAGATATCTTATCTAAGTTTGAAGACTATGTGTGCGATCACTACAATGACAATGTGGCGGATAACGTAGCTGATAAAAAACCTATCAAGAGAGCGGTTCCTTTAGAAATACTTACATTATAATTAAGGCGAAGCAGCTCTTTGTCCCTCATGTCTTTGTCTGCCAGGCGTTCTGGTTCCTGACATTGTACTAACACCAGCCTTTTGTCTAATTTGAGATTCAATATCTGAAATATCTGTTGCCGCTTCTATATTTTTCATCCATTCAGAAAAACGAGTATTTACAGCGCGCATTTGTTTGAACTCTAAATCCATTTCACCGCCAAAACCTTCTGCGGCAATTTTAAATTCATTTTTACCAGAGATCGTAATACTAAGACTTGCAACTTCTTCTACACCATTTTCGTTTCTTGTGGCGTATATATCAATGCTCATTACAGGAGTTTCTGTTTCATCTCGCCCTGAAAAAGAACGGTTAGCCTCAAGTCTTATTGTTAGATTTTCTTTTCCGGAGCGAAGTTCAGGATTATCGCGTAGATAATCAACTACTTTTGAAAAGTTTGCACTATGATAAGCATCATTAATTGGCGCTTTTGCATCCTCAAAGACTTTTGCATCTGTCATTGCATTCATGGCTATCTCCTTAATTATGCCAATTAATTTGCATATTATAGAAAATAAGGCAAGTTTTTTATAATCTTTCAGTTAAGAGTTTTAATCTACTTTCGTTTGACCATTTTTGAATAAATTTTTTCCAAGGATTGATAATATTTTGCCGTCTTATTAATAATAAACTATGGAAGATAGCGTTCTAAAAGAAACTATTAAAAAAGCAAAATCTGGCAATGCCGATGCTTTTGAAAAATTAATCAATGAGCATTATGAGATAATGTATAAAATTGCTT
>JBCCKS010000031.1:0-19795 GCA_039027295.1 Pseudomonadota bacterium | reverse complement strand
CCCATACCGTATAGTTTTTGAAATTCAAAAGATCGCTTACCCGCCATTTTTTGAATAGCGGCAACGGTATGCGCATTGTGCGTTCCGAACATTGGATAAATATGATCCGCGTAGTCAAAAAGTTTTTGAGCGCATAGCAAGTAGGATAAATCAGAATTTTCTTTTCTTGTAAAAACAGGATACTGATCATGACCGTTGATTTGAGAATGTTTGATCTCAGTATCCCAATACGCACCTTTCACAAGGCGAACTTGAATTTTTTTATTTTTTGATTGAGCGATATCATAGACATAATCAATGACGCTTATCGCGCTCTTATGGTAGGCCTGAATGGCTATTCCAAGCCCCTCCCATTTGCTAAAATCCTTTTCAAGCAAGCCTTCAAAAACTTTTAACGTCGGATAAATACGTGCAACTTCTTCGGCATCAATTGTGAAACTTAAATTTTTTGCAGAGGCTATTTCACATAGCTCAGTCAGTTTATCAACCAAGTAAGGCACACAAAAATCTGTATGGAGTAGTTCAAAACGGGGATGCAGCGCAGAAAGCTTCACAGAGATTCCAAAATTCTTTTTAGTCGCTGTCTCATTATTCGATAAATCTTCTAAAGCCGATTTATAATTTTGAAAATAGTAATCAGCATCTTTAAAGGTGCGTGCGCCTTCGCCTAAAATATCATAGGAAAACCGAAACCCTTTTTCTTCCCAAGATTTAGATTTTTTAATCGCCTTAGGAAGCGTTTCACCAACAACAAATTGTTTTCCTAAAACTTTCATGGCGCGAACCATGGCTTCTCTGATGACGGGTTCACCTAATTTTGAAAGGAGGCTATTCATCGTTGAGCCAGAAATATTTAAGCCAACACCTGCAATTTTGGTAAGCCAGTCTTTATCATCGCTTTTATTTTTGAGCCAATTTGTGCCAGCAATTTTGTCGCGAATGAGTTTATTGGCGACATGAGAATCAGGAATCCGTAAAAGTGCTTCAGCCATACTCATCAGCGCCAAGCCCTCTTCTGTATTGAGGCTATATTGTTGAAAAAATGACTCAAGACTCCCGGGCTTTCTGCGGGTTTTACGAATGGCTTTGATGAGGTCAATTGTTTCAGCGCTGACCTCGCTTGCGAGCGCGTCATTCCATTCAAGCTGAGACAAATAGCGTTTTATAACCGTATTTTCATCTTCATTGAGAGGGGCTTCGTATGAGATTGTCATGAAAAGATTATATCAAAGCTTTTGAGCATCGTCAGCCGAATATCTTAAGAGAGAAAGAGAGGATCACTCATAATTATCTATTCCCAATTCAGAGAGTATTGTCTATCTTTTGATTATGCCTCCTGATGATTTATTTGCAGCCGCTGATAGAAATGAAAAACCAAAAGCAAAAAGCGCCGCTAAAAGCACGTCAAACGTGCCTGAATTAAGTGTTTCTGATTTAGCGCTGTCTCTAAAAAGAACATTAGAAGAGTCTTATGGGCATATTCGTGTGCGGGGTGAATTCTCTGGACTAAAGCTAGCAGCATCAGGGCATCTTTATGGGGACATCAAAGATGAAAATGCGAATATCAATATTATTTGCTGGCGTGGGACATTATCGCGACTCAAAATCAAGCCTGAAGATGGCATGGATGTTTTGGTGACAGGCAAAGTCTCAAGCTATCCTAAAAGCTCACGCTATCAAATTATTGTAGAATCAATCGAGCTTGCCGGAGAGGGCGCGCTTTTAAAGTTACTGGAAGAGCGCAAAAAGAAGTTAGCAGCAGAAGGCTTATTTGATAAAGAGCGGAAAAAGCCTCTACCATTCTTACCTGAGCGTATTGGGATTATTACCTCACCTACTGGAGCAGTCATAAAAGATATTATGCATCGTTTGAGAGATCGGTTTCCGCGCCATGCGCTTCTATGGCCCGTCAAAGTCCAAGGTGACGGGGCGGATGAACAGATTGTTGCAGCAATCAAAGGCTTTGAAGCATTAGATCCAAAACCAGATATCCTTATTTTAGCGCGCGGCGGGGGATCGTTAGAAGATTTAATGACGTTCAATGAAGAAAATGTTGTACGCGCAGTTGCAGACTGTTCCATTCCGATTATCACAGCTGTGGGTCATGAAACAGATACAACGCTTGTTGATTACGCCTCTGATCTACGCGCGCCTACGCCAACAGGCGCAGCAGAGATGGCTGTCCCTGTTCGCCTCCAAATTATGGCTCAAATTCAAGATGATCATCAACGGCTGATCCAATCTATGGCGCGTCTCATTGCTGAATCCAAAAGCGCGCTCGAAAATAAAGTTCTCAAAATTGGAAACCCACAAAATCTTATTGAAACAAAGCTACAGGATATCGATATTTTATCTGAGAAATTATCGATTGGGTTGCAAAAATTCGTCTTAACAAAGAAATCTGTTTTATCAGGCACAGCAGCAAAACTTACGAGCCCTAAGTCTCTCATTTTACAAAAGCGGCAAAACATAGAGTACGTCTCAAAACAGTTTTCTCAAAATTTCAGCCTTAAAATTAAGACTAATCAGCAAAAATTAGCCAGTTATGAGCGTATATTGCAAAGTCTCTCACCAAAATCAATTCTCAATCGTGGATTTGCGATTGTGTACGATTCTGACGGCAAGTTATTGAAAAACAGTCATTCTGTTGGCGAAGGGCAAGATATTTCTATCGAATTTGCCAACGAAGATAAACTGGACGCAACGGTCAAAAAGAAGTAAAACCCTAGTTAAAGTTAAGAAAAAACCACATAAATAGGCTATAATTGGGGTATGCGCGCAAGTTTACGAGAATTATGCGATAAATTAGGAGTTGGCTATATCATGTCGGCTTACGAAACATGCCCGTGGGCCGCGTATGATGATGAAAAAGGCCTTACCTGTAACGCAGAAGTCCGCATGGATAGCGACGAAACAGAATTAGAAGCAGAAATGCAGCTGATGCGTGATGAGCCGCAAGGGGATGAAAAAGAGCTAGAGCAAATTTATTGGATGGTTGCTCGCCCTGCTGTTGGTGATAAATGGGATATTAAACTTTCTAAAGTCAAAGGGGAGACGAAAGCAGAAGTCTATGACTGGGATGGAAAAGCTGCAGAATTCTTTCATGCTTGCGTTCAAGAATTAAAAATGGGGAAAATTCCAGATTTTGATGATCTAATTAAGAAGATTATTGAGAAGAAGGATCGCTTTAGTGATCAACAGGGAAGCGGAAGCAGTAAAGCGCCAAAGATTAAACCGCAGCAGCTTATGGGTGTAAAATCTGGAATGTAGATTTTATAGTTTGAAATCTAAGCCATATTCTCGACAATAACGCAACCATAATCACTGGCAATTTTTCCAAGACCGCCTTCAATGGTTTCACCTATTGCATTGAATACCCATTCAGCCCCCACTCTTTCGAGCATACCAATCAGGAGCCCATCATGTTCGGTGAGTTCGTCATCTAACTCAAAGCGAAACAATTCAGAGTCTGTATTCTGATTTACAATTCGGAAATAAACATTTTTTACCATTGAAAAATCATGGCCTTTAAATTCCATGTCATAAATAGATACAACAAATGCTATTTTTAAAACTTCAAAAGATAATTTTGTAAGGTCAATAGTGATTGTTTCATCATCACCATCGCCCGCCCCTGTTCGGCTGTCTCCTTTATGAATTACCGCACCGTCTAAGTCTCGTAAATTATGATAGAAAACAAAATCCTCATCAATGCGTGTTTTGTCGTTACGATCGAGAAGAAAAACACTCGCATCTAAATCAAGGGGATCACTTTCAAAGGCTTTTAAATCCCAGCCAACACCAATCGTAATTTCACGAAGTGTTGGATCCTTTTGGGTAAGGTTGACTTCATCACCAACTTTAATTTTGTTTCGCGGTTCATCCGGATAAAAAACTTCTGGTGCATCATCTAGGCTGTCTTCAGAGTCCTGTTCAGAATTTTCTTTCACCTCAAAAGGATCTTGTGTTCCATCAGGATTGATAGGGTTTGGATTATCAGGATTTATATCATCAACCATAAGAGCTCACTACATTTGGTATTTTATCTTGTAAGTATAGCGCATAAATAAGGCCAATATAAAATACATATCCGCCAACGAAGACAAAGCCTGTGTATTTATTAATTTTTCTAAACAGAAGCAAGATAGCTGAGAAAATTACAGCGACACCTAACATCACCCATATATCAAGTGAAAGAATTTGAGGGGCAATAGCATCACCAGGAATAGCCTTTACTGAGCTTGTAATACCTAAGATCATTAAAATATTAAAGACGTTTGACCCTAAAATATTTCCAATAATTAAATCAGATTGTTTTTTCATTGCCGCAATGATGCAAGTGGAGAGCTCAGGAAGTGACGTGCCTAAAGCGATAACACTTAATCCAATCACATCTTCAGGAACACCAATAATTACAGCGCTGACTTTTGCGCCGCGAACTAAAAATTCTGCGCCGCCAGCAATAGCAATCATACCTAAAAATAAAAAGAAGAAGCTTTGAAATAGGCTTTTATATTTTACATCGTCAATCTCATCAACAATATCATCAACGTCAATCTTACCCTTCGCCGCCATAACATATTGCCAAACCACATAGCTTAATAAAAAGGCAACCATAGCGCCGCCTGCAAACTGCGTGATTGTGCCCTGCAAAATAAGGTAGACCATTAATAAGCTTGTTAACAACATCATGATCATGTCGCGTAAAATATCTTTTGGGGCAGCTGTTAGTGTTGCGAAGAAAGCAGTAACACCAATCACTAAAAGAATATTAGCAATGTTTGATCCAATAACATTTCCAATCGCAATCCCAGAAGACCCAGCCAAGTGAGCATTTAATGAAACAATGAGTTCAGGAAGAGAGGTTCCAAAAGCTACGATTGTAAAACCAATGACCAAAGGAGATACACCTAGTCTCTGTGCAATAGCTACAGCAGCGTCAATTGTCCAATCCCCCCCTTTATATAAAAGGTACATACCAAGGCCTAAAGCCCCAATTGATAAAATGAGAAGTTCTGTTTCAGTCGGTTGCATTAAAATTCACTATCGTTTTTTGCGCCATCAGACCATTCAAGACCATAACCAAAAGCGCGATCCATTTCTGCGTGACCCGGGAAATATTCCATGTAATTGGTCATCTTAATTCCTTTACGGACATTCTCTAAACCGGCTACAGCGCAAACCGCTAATTCCTGACGGCGTGCTTTTAAACTAACAATCATAGGATCTTCACCAGGAACACGAACTTGGATTTGTGGCTTGACCTCATCCCAATTAGACGCGCCTGAATAAATATAGACGTATATAATCAATTCTTTTATTTCGGGCCAGTTTGCACCGCTGATGAAAAGCATTTCATCTTCACCGGCAGCCTCCCCCGTACGTTCATCGCCCGATAGTTTAATAAAAGGCTCATCATCTAAAGTGCCATAAAAATTACCGAATGCTTGGATAGCGCCGCGCTTACCATTATGAAGCTCATATAAGCAGCCTAAATCCAAATCTATACCTTTGCTTTTATCTTTTTTCAAAAGTGAACTTAAAAAGCTCTCTTTCTTTTTGACATTGTCCCAAGCCACGCCAATTTCAAAATCGGGCAAACCTTCAGCCGGAGGGTTTACGATCGCCGTGTCACCAGGATTTGCCAAGAAGGATCCTTTATGTTCATCGTCATAGGGGCTAATAAATCCCGATGCGCCAAGAGAGTCTCTGTGTTTTGAAAATGAAGCTCTGGATTTCGTAGCTTCCATTAGAGAATGTTTGGATGTTTGGTCGTTTGGCATAGATATCTGTATTGCTATATAGCTTTGTTTTTTTAACACTATATGCTAATTCTCTTAGACATCAAACAGTTCAAAAAGAAAGTAAATTTATATGTCTTCTTACCAATACGTCTATGTAATGAAAGATGTGAGCAAAACCTGGCCTGGCGGCAAGACAGTTTTGGAAAATATAACACTAAGCTTTCTCCCCGGTGCTAAAATTGGTGTACTGGGCCCGAACGGTGCGGGTAAATCAACATTGATGAAAATTATTGCTGGCTTAGATACTGAATTTCAAGGTGAGGCTTGGGCTGCGAAAGGTGTACGTGTTGGATATCTTGCTCAAGAGCCAGAATTAAACCCAGATAAAAATGTGTTCGAAAACATCATGGATGGAATGGGTGATGTCAAAACCATGATTGATCGCTTTAATGCAATTGGCGGTGAAATGGGCAATCCCGACGCCGATATGGATGCTCTTATGGCTGAAATGGGTGAGCTACAAGAAAAAATTGACGCTGTTGATGGATGGAATTTAGAACGAACAATTGAAATGGCAATGGATGCGCTACGATGTCCGCCAAAAGATACAGGCGTTACAAATTTATCAGGCGGAGAGAAACGCCGCATTGCTTTATGTCGTCTGCTTTTAGAAAAACCAGATATTCTTCTTCTCGATGAACCAACAAACCACTTAGACGCAGAAAGTGTTGCATGGCTACAAAGATACCTTAGTGATTATGAAGGAACTGTTATTATGGTGACGCACGATCGCTACTTCCTTGATAATGTAACAGGGTGGATTTTAGAGCTCGATCGTGGGCAAGGCATTCCTTATGAAGGAAACTATTCAGCATATTTAGAAACAAAAGCTAAACGTATGGATCTTGAAGCCAAACAAGAAGTAGCAAGACAAAAGACCCTCCAGCGTGAATTAGACTGGATTAGGCAAGGGGCAAAGGCGCGCCAAGCGAAATCAAAAGCGCGTATTGCGGCCTATGATCAAATGCTAGCAGAGTCAGAAAAGCGTGATACAAGAAATGCTCAGATTGTCATTCCAACGCCGCCACGCCTTGGTGAGCTTGTCATTGAAGCTGAGAACTTACGCAAAGGATTTGATGATCGTCTTCTCATTGAAAACCTATCATTTAAATTACCGCCCGGCGGCATTGTTGGAATTATTGGACCGAACGGCGCAGGAAAAACAACTCTCTTTAAAATGATCACGGATCAAGAAAAGCCCGATGAAGGAAGCTTTAAAGTCGGTGACACCGTTAAGCTTGGCTATGTCGATCAAAGCCGTGATGCCCTAGACCCAAACAAAACAGTCTGGGAAGAAATTTCAGAAGGGAATGATTTACTGAAACTTGGCAAAATTGAAATGCAATCACGCGCTTATGTATCTGCGTTTAATTTTAGAGGGCCAGACCAACAGAAAAAAGTTGGTCTGCTTTCTGGAGGGGAAAGAAATCGTGTTCACCTTGCACGAATGCTAAAAAGCGGCGCAAATGTTCTCCTGCTTGATGAGCCAACAAATGATTTGGATACTGAAACATTGTCAGCTTTAGAAGAATCTCTAGAGAGTTTTGCAGGCTGCGCTGTTGTGATTTCGCACGACCGAGCATTTTTAGATAGGCTCGCCACTCATATTTTAGCGTTTGAAGGGAATTCTCAGGTTGTTTGGTTTGAAGGCAATTATGAAGACTATGAAGCCGATAAAAAACGCAGAATGGGACAAGATTCAGACACACCCAGCCGTATAAAATACAAACCTCTGCGCAAAGCAGGCTAAGTTACTGTTATTATTATATAAATTTTCTTATAATCCTTCAGATTCCCTTAAATATTTGATGGTATTTTCTTAATTGGGGTCAGAAAACCATCCAAATTGGTATCTACTCATTTTCTTATGATACAATTTATAAGATAGAGAAAATGTGTAAATTCATATGATAGTATAAGAAATAGTCTTTTATTATCAGTTAGATAGAAAAGCGCTTGAGGGGAATGACGGCAAATACACAATCAATAGATGCACAAAATAAGACCAAAGGCCGCAGAGCACGCGGCGTTTTGCGCTATTTATTCATGCCCGAAATCATTCCGAATATTAAGGAATTAACAAAAGGCGGGTTTGGCTTTTTAGCATTTCTTATTGCCTATGTTTACCAAGGTGTGAGAATTCTTCCGGCCAATCACCCTTTTACAAACAGTGATAATTTAGGAACTTTTACAGTCCGTCAGGTGATTGCGGAAGCCGCCAATCATGTGAAGCTCGACAAAAATCACTTAGACCAAGTTATTATATTCTTTGCGATTTTAGCAGGAATTATTCTGGTCTTTTTCCAATTTATCTCATTATTGATTTTAATGTTTAGCGGAACCGCTTTCGCCCAAACGCCCGATCCATTACCAGGGCTTTTTGAAACGCAATTCCCAGAAACAGATATTGCTTTTCATTTAATGCGTGAAGTGTTTGGCATTCCTGATTTCTTTGGCCCTCTTGATGGAGGTATTTCCGCATTCCATACAGCGCTTCATGGATTATTTATGTTTTATAATATGGCGATCCTTGTTGTTGCTATCGTTGTCTTTGTATACTACGTGATTGTTGTTGTCACTGAGACAGCGGCAACCGGAACACCTTTCGGACAGCGCTTCAGTCACATTTATGCGCCGCTTCGTTTAGTAATTGCGATTGGACTTCTCGTTCCTTTGAATTACGGTTTAAACGCAAGCCAGTGGATTACATTATATGCCGCTAAATTGGGATCTAGTTTTGCAACAACTGGTTGGATTCGATTTAATGATAGCCTTGCAGATTCAAATCCTCTAGGCGCAGATAACGCAACACTTATTTCACCTAGTAAAGCACCAGATATAGAGGCACTTGTAGAATTTATGAGTGTTGTTCATGCTTGTAAGCATGGCTATCGATTATTTGAAGATATTACGATTGAAGGCCGAGTCTTACAGGTTTTAGACGATGGTAATGTTAATACGCTACCATTCGGTTATGGCGCATTTGTAACACTTGCCAATGCTAATTATAGTCGCGATATTAAGATTCAATTTGGATATGATAATGCAGATGATGAATGGCAATCTGTTTGTGGTGAAGTCACCGTTCCTATTACAGTTCCCCTAACACAAACAAATACAGTTTCACTTGGTGTAGGAGGTACAACAGGATCAGTTTCTCCGGTGCAAAGCGGTGATTTAGGGTATCCTCAAGAGATATATTACAGACTTGTTCAGCAACTATGGATCGATCAAATGCTGGACGAACTAGGAGAGGCCTATGCTGAAGTTAGGCATACAACAAATAGAGTTGCCATTGAAGCAATCTATAATCCTGACGGCTCTATGCAAGAGACAATTGTTTCTCCGTATCGAACAAGTATAGAAGCACAACTTTTAGCTCATTATCAAAATGCAGCCGACCGCGCCAACTTTAATTTTGAAAATGAAATCCGTATTCGTGGATGGGGCGGTGCAGGGATTTGGTATAACCGTATTGCTCAAATGAATGGAGGGTATGTCGTGGCAACGATGAATGCCCCTAATCCAAGCGCATATCCTGATGTTATGCAAGAAGTTTTAGATAATAGACAAGCCGCAGATAGATCAGCAGAGGTTTGTGAACGATTTAACCCCAACCAAGCGGATAACCAAGATATGGAGCTTGGGGTTAATGAAATGCAGTATGCCATTATTATGGATGATATTTATCAATATTGGACATGTGATAATGCTGACAATCCAAATAACTTCTTTATTGATACAATTGCAGCCATCTTTGGATTAGAGGGTCTCATTAATATTCGTGAAACGGCAACTGACGCCAATGGAGATGTTGTACAAATCCACCCATTAGCAAAATTATCAGCTTTAGGAAAAGGGTTAGTTGAAAGTGCTATTCGTAACTTAGCAATGTCATTTTCTGCTTCGGTTATTGGTGGAGCAGCAAATATTCTTGCCCCGCAATTAGGTGCTGGATTCATTGCCGCGAGCCAAATGTTTACATCTATTGCCGTTATTGGATTATCAATTGGCTTTATCACATTTTACATTCTACCATTTTTACCCTTTATCTACTTTTTCTTTGCATTAGGTGGATGGGTAAAAGGTATTTTTGAAGCTATGGTAGGCGCACCTTTATGGGCGCTAGCTCATTTAAGAATTGATGGAGAAGGTATACCTGGAAAAATGGCAATGAATGGATATTTCCTTATCTTTGAAATCTTTATTCGTCCTATCTTAACTGTGTTTGGTCTCATTGGTGGGATGGCAATATTCTCTGCTATGGCCACTATTCTAAATGAGCTATTTGATCTTGTGGTCTTGAACACAGCCAATGTTGATTTAAGTGGAGAAAGAAGCACAAGTGCCCGCCAAGTAATTGATGTATTTTTCTTTACAGTTGTTTATGCGATTATTCTTTACATGATGGCAATGGCATCATTCAAAATGATTACATTAGTTCCCAATAGTATTTTAAGATGGTTGGGACAAAGCGTATCCGCATTTAATGACAATGCAGGCGATCCTGCGGCAAATCTAACAAGTTATGCAGCAATTGGTGGTAACCAGATTGGCGGCAAACTAGCTGGCGGTCTAAACCAAGCCGGACAAGCAATTGGTGGAGCTGGGGGCGGAGCAGTTGATTTCTTAAGTGGCGGACGATTTAGTGCTGGGCGCGGAGGACAATAAATGATTGGTATAGTATTAAAATATTCGCTACTTCCACAAATTAAGCCGCGCTTAAATGAAATTATTGCGAGTGGTTTTAAAAACCTTGCTTGTTTTATGGCGATGGCTTACCGCGCTGTTAATCTACTTCCCGATAATCATCGTTATTTACAATCAGGAATGATTGGATCATATGGTATTCGTGATGTTTTAAGGGAAACTGCTCAAAATATTGATTTCAAATGGAAGAATATTGATAAGATTATTATTTTCTTTGCTTTTATTATTGGTATCATTCTTCTTGGCATTCAGTTTGTATTCTTGTTATTTGCTATGGTTATCGGCAGCGCAAGCGCGCAAGATGCCCCAGCAAACTACGGTGAATTTTTTGTCCTTGATGGAAGAGAAAATGATGTTGCGCTTCGTCTATTAGATAAAGTATTTGGAGTTCCTGGTATTTTTGGAACGAATGAGCCAACAGAGACACCATTTCATATTGCACTTCATCAGCTCTTTCAATTCTATAGCATTGGCTTGATTGTAATTGCAGCTATTATTCTTGCCTACTTCATTTTTGCAATTATTGCTGAAACAGCGCAAACAGGAACACCTTTTGGAAAACGTTACAACCATGTTTGGGCGCCAATACGATTAGTGGCTGCTATTGGTCTTTTAGTTCCTATTTCATATGGCCTTAATGCAGGTCAATGGATTACCTTATATGCTGCTAAATTTGGATCAGGCTTTGCTTCGAATGGTTGGATTCAATTCAACGAAACTATGAATGATACTCTTCTAGATGGTGAGGAACTCATTGCGAGACCCAACCCTCCTGAAGTCAAAGAATGGATTGCGTTTATGTTTATGGCCCATGCTTGTAAAAGAGCTTATGAAATTCAAGTGCCTGATGTTGGTAATAGAATTGAAGCTTGGATCATAGATACAAGTCATATGAATGACCCACAACCTTTTACAGCTGATGTGTTTAATTCGCCGCCAGACTGGCTATATGACGATCAATTTATCAATATTCGCTTTGGTGTGTTTGATCCGGAAGCGTATCCTGATGCTCCATCAAATGTTTTCCCACATTGTGGAGAGCTAGTTTTTACAAATGTTGATAATGCCGCAATTGATGCTCCTGACGATGGAATGCCTAATTTCACATTATTTGCCAATTCAATGGCTATTTACTACGGGATTTATACTGAATATATGTGGAATGCAGGGGAAGAAGCAGAAGGAGAAGCACGAGAAGCTATAATTGACGATTTGGGCTTAGACCCTGATAACTTAAGCCCAGCGGATCAAGCAGCTATAGATCAAGCTATCCAAGACAGATTAAATGACACAAGATACACACAAGAAGAATTTGACGCCTACCGTAATGATCCCGATAATTTTGACGAGGACGGTAATCCTCAAGATCCAGATTGGCAAGTTGGCGACATAAGACCAAATGATAGTGGTATTGAAATAAGAGAAGCTGCATATAGAATGATTGAGTCTCGCTTACGTCATCAAGAGGAAGAAGACCCAGATCCACAATTAAGAGTACAATGGGTTGAAACACTCAAAAATGACTTAGCCGGTGGAATTGAAGCTACCGCTGTAGGCATGGAAGGAGAATATCAAGTTGATCCTCGTATTGCAGAGTTAGGCTGGGGTGGTGCAGGAATCTGGTATAATCAAATTGCTAGTGCAAATGGCGCTCTTGTAAACGCAGTAATGAATAAGCCAAACGTATCACAATATGCTCATTTAATGACATATACTTGTAATGAAAATAGGCAGCAGAACGATGATACAAGCCCTACAGAATGTTATGATCCTAGCATCGCTGAAGTAAGTGAAATTCAATATAATTCTGAAGATTCAAGAACAATAGCTGCTGGTTTAGGGGATACATTTGACTTCTGGTTTGAAGATGATGATATGCTCACAGGAAATGCCTTTATTGACACCATTAATGTCGTATTAGGAACACAGGGCCTATTTGATATGTGTGCTAACGCTGACTATCACCCTCTGGCACAATTATCATCAGCAGGAAAAGCTCTAGTAGAAGCTGCTATTCGTAATTTAGGATTTGGTCTAGGATTTGGTGCAGCTGGAATATTGGCACCATATTTTGGTCCTGCTCTGCAAGCAGCCTCAGGATTTTTTGTCTCTGTTGCAAGTATCGGAATCTTAATAGGGTTTATTCTCTATTATGTAGTTCCCTTTATGCCTTTCTTATACTTCCTATTTGCTGTTGGAGGATGGGTTAAAGGATTATTTGAAGCTATGGTAGGCGTACCTTTATGGGCATTAGCTCACTTAAGAATTGATGGTCAGGGCCTTCCAGGTGATGGAGCTATTAACGGATATTTCCTAATTTTTGAAATCTTCTTGAGACCTATATTGATTATTTTTGGACTTCTTGCATCAGTCGTTATTTTCGGCGCTATGATTAAAGTCTTGAACGAAATTTTCTCACTTGTTGTATCAAACCTATCAGGATTTAGTACAGCTAACTCATCACAGTGTGGACAAGCTTTTGACAGTGCCGCAGGTGCGCCAACAGGTTCAATTGACTACTTACGAGGCCCGGTTGATGAATTCTTCTTTACAATTGTTTATGCAATTCTCGTTTATATGATTGGAATGGCATCATTTAAGCTTATTGATCTTATTCCAAACCAAATTCTAAGATGGATGGGCGCAGGGGTTTCAACATTTAATGACCAAGCTGGCGAACCTGCAGAAGGATTGGTTACAAAACTAGCCGTTGGTGGCGGAATTATGGGTGGCCAATTACAGCAAGCTGGACAAGGTGCAACGCAAGCAGCAAGTAGCTTTGGACGTGTTGCTGCAGATTTCGCTATGCGCGGAAATAATTAAGCGTAAAACTTAAAGCAATAGTATGACTATATGGATATTACAAAGAAACAAATTTTAAAGACAGCATTTCTACCGGGTATTTTACCGCGGGCTGCTTCACTATTTGGATCAGGTTTTGGTTATCTAGCGTATCTTATAGCTGTTGTTTACAACACTGTTCGTATCCTTCCCAATAATCATGAATATTTAAAATCTGAAAATATTGGAACATATTCAGTGCGCCAATCAATTGCGGCAGCAGCAAATCACTTAGAAATATCTTGGAAAAATATAGATCAAATTATAATGTTTTTCTGCGTCATTGCCGCAATCATTATAATGGTTCTACAATTTATTTTGTTTATTGCCTATGCACTTTTTCCTGTCGCAAATGCGCAAACAATGCCCGCTACGATTGAAGGTTTTTTTGTAACACCAAATCCTGAACGTGACATAGCTTATCGTTTACTTGACTTAGTCTTTGGCATCCCAGATTTCTTTGGCTCACAAGAAGCAACTAATACACCTTTTCATCAAGCCTTACACGGCTTATTAGAATTTTACAGCATCGGAATTTTCATTGTTGGTGCAATGATTCTTATATATCTAGTTATTGCTGTTGTTGCGGAAACTGCTCAGTCAGGAATTCCTTTTGGACAAAGATTTAACAAATCATGGGCTGTTCCTAGAACTATTCTTTTCTTTGGCTTAATTATTCCCATCTCTTATGGAATGAATGCAGGCCAATATATAACTTTAGGGGCTGCTAAATTAGGATCTGGCTTGGCATCAACAGGATGGGTTTTATTTAATGAAACTATTAATGACGCAAGCGAGACTCTTTTAGGGCAAACAGATGAAATTGTTGCTCAGCCAGAAGCGACTGACTTATCCCACCTACCAGGCTTTATGATGGTCACAAAAGCTTGCCAAATTGCCTATAATTCAGCGTTTAATGAAGATGAGTTTGACCCCAATACTTGGGATAATGTTCCAGGTAATGAATTGGGTGTTGAAGCCTGGGCTATTGTTCAAACAAATGCTGCAGATACAGGGGCTGGTGATTATGTGGCCGTCCCTTTCATTGGTAGTACATTTCAAGATTTAACAGCAACATCTGGCGGCACAGACATACAAGTCGTATTTGGCGTACAAGATGAAGAAAATTTTAGAACATTTAATGCAAGTGTTGCACCAATATGTGGGCAGTTAAATTTCAAAGTTACAGATGTAAGCGAACCCGGATCTGCAGTTATCCATACAGGCTATTACACACTCATCCAAGATATGTGGGATGGTATGATGCAAATTGAAGAATTTGCTCAAAATTACGTCGATATTAATATGCCAAATAATGATATTGATTATGCTGATACGCCTACCCAAGAATACATTACAGATTGGAGTAACTTTTTAGTAGAATATATGGAAGGCCCAGATGGAAATGGCGGTTTAATTAGACGAGCCGTAGAACAGCAAATCGCAAATGGTGACTGGACTATGCCGCAATCCTTACGTGACTATGGTTGGGCTGGTGCAGGAATTTGGTACAATAAAATTGCACAGCAAAATGGTGCCCTTGTTACTGCTATCCAGCATGTACCAATGCAATATTTATATCCACAAGTCATGGAAAGAATAGCAGATGATAGGGGTGAAAGTGACAGAACGCCAAATATTATGGATCGTTTTACACCAAGATTTTCTGCAGGAGCCGTAGAAATGAATCAAGAGCTTCCCATTGAAGAAAATATTTCAGTTGCACTGAACCAAGTTTATCGCTTTTGGAATAATCCGGATTCATTTACTGAACGACAGCTAGAAAGAACAGATAATGTAATTGTTGATGTGATTAATGTTGTCTTGGGAAGTGAAGGTTTGTTTGAAATTTGCAAAAATACAGATATACATCCTTTAGCACAGCTCTCAATGCTCGGCAAAGGTATGCTCGATCGTTCTATTCAATCTTTTGCAGCATCTGGCGTTTTAGCATTAGGATCAATCCTACCAACACAATTTGCAGCAACATTTTCTGCCGCATCAAGCTTTTTTAGTATTTTTGCTGGTGTAGGATTATTAATTGGTTTTGTTCTATTCTATGTTCTACCTTTCTTGCCATTTTTATACTTCTTTTTTGCCGTAGGAAATTGGATTAAGGGAATATTTGAAGCTGTTGTTGCAATGCCGCTATGGGCCTTAGCACATTTAAGAATTGACGGTGAAGGTATCCCAGGGGACGCTGCAATTGGTGGATACTTCCTGATTTTTGAAGTCTTTATTAGACCTATTCTTATTATTTTCGGGCTTTTAGCTGCGGTAACAATTTTTGCAGGAATGGTCAGAGTGCTGAATGAGATTTTTTATGTGGTGATTTCAAATTTATCTGGGCATGATCCCCGAGCAAATGATCTATGTTTTCAAAATCCAAACATTCCCGCGGAAGTATCTGAGTTTCAAAGAGCAGAATTAAACGATGCGTTTAGAGGACCTGTTGATCAATTCTTCTTTACAATTCTATATACGATTATTGTTTATATGATTGGAACAAGCTGCTTTAAGCTTATAGACTTAATTCCTAATCAAATTCTTCGTTGGATTAATGCAGAAGTACCAGCCTTTAATGATCAAAATGGAGATGCTGCAGAAGGCCTTATGAAATATGTAACTATTGGCGGTAGTCAGTTTGGATCACAAATTGGTGGCAGTATTTCAGAAATTGGCGGCGGGATAAGGCAATCCGTTCAGCAATTTATGCAGCCACGATAGGACTTTATTTTTCTAAATGACTAATGAGAACGGCTACATTACCACCGCCTCTTTGTATCACGCTGGCGAAATCTGATCTCTGTGTCAAAGACATGCTAACGCCTTCAATGATCACATCGATAATCTTAGGTGATCCATTTCTATCCCTTACGCGCCAATCAACTTGTACAGTCTGGCCGCCTTGAGGAATAATATGTGACGTCACAATAAAATCGTTTTTTCCAGCTTCTCTCACACTTTTAACTTCAAAATTCTGACCTTCATATTCTTGAAAGCGACTTGCGTATATGTCGACAACCATATTCTCAAAAAGTCGTAAATATTTTTTCTGTTGCTCGGGTGTCGCTGTTCTCCAATGGCGTCCCATTGCAAAACGACCAATCGTTTTTAAATCAAAGTTACGATTCAGCAGTGCTCTAAACTTCTCTTGCTTAGCAGAACTACTTAAATTGCTATTTTTGAGAAATGAAATTGCTTCGGCGCCCATAGACTCTACAAAATCTTGCGCTTTCGAAGAAGAAAGTGCCGCGTGAACAGATGTTGGTGCTGCGAAAAAGAAAAATGCAAAAATTGTAAGTATGATTGTTTTCATGACTTGGACTTTCTGACTGATATTTATTTAGTTAACTATGGTGAATGACTTAAAAGTCTTCATAATCCGGTATATCAGGCCCGCTCATAAGAGGAAATTGATCGTTAATCAACGCTCTTCTATTTTGGACATAAGCACTTCTCAATGCTGCGTAGTAGTCAAATGAATTACGTCTTAAATCATCAATAATATCAAGTAATTCAGCGCGCGTTGATAAGATTTCCAATCCTGTTCTTGTGTAACTCAAATGATCTTCGTCAATATTATTTAAGTAGATACGAAGAGGATCAGCATAACTATCAACTATTCTGCCGGCAGTATCTCTCACATTAGAAGGTCCTAATAGAGGAAGAACTAAATAAGCTCCATCACCAACACCCCATACAGCCAGCGTCTGACCAAAATCTTCTTCTTCATGAGGAATACCACCTAAATCAGCTACATCAACGATGCCACCAAATCCAGCGAGTGTATTGATAAATACTCTTGCAGTTGCGTTACCTGCACCTTCAAGATCGCCTTGTAAAAGCTGGTTTCCAATTACAATAGGGCTGTTTAAATTACGGAGAAAATTACTTAGTCCTGTTCTAAGACCTGATGGTGTTCTTTCAACATATGTTCTAGCAATTGGCTCAATTAAAGCTTCATCAACAGCTTCATTTATATCTAGTGTAGTTCTATTAATATTTTCTAAGGGATCATAAACTTCTGAAACATCTTGATTTTGAGAAGATGCACAGCCACTTAACAGAAATGCTGAGCTTAATACAAGTAGACCAAAATGTTTTACGGATGATTTCATCATTTTTTAATTCTAATTTTTTCGTTGATAAGTTTGCCCCGAATAAGAAAAACGGTAAAGATAAAATACCTTTCATAAACAACTTAAAGGGAATTTATATACAAATAGTTAAAACGCAACAAAATATTATTTTACATATTTTATCCATCTTCGTAGTTCATTAAAAACCCTATTCCCAATAAAAAGCTGATGATGGCTGGAAACCAAGCGGCAATAAATAACGGAATTTGCTCCGATGCGCCAAGGGCTTGTAAGAAATTTGATGAAAAGAATACGGCAAAACCCATTCCAATGCCAATAATAACAAGTAGGAAACTATTTTGCATTCGGGCCGGCTTAATCGAGACGCAGGCCGCCAGTAAGACCATTGAAATAAATAATAAAGGTTGTGAGAGTAAGACCTGATAATAAATTTTTAAAGAGCTAGAGCGAAAGCCCGTTGCATCGAGCTGTTCAATGACTTGAGGAAAATCCCAAAATGAAACGGTTTCAGGTGATGAAAAATTTTCTTCTAATTGCTCCCGTGTAATAGGAGTTTCCAATATAAAAACTTGGCTTCTTTCGCTCAAAAATCCTGGAGAGTTTTCAATGACATCTCTAAATTCCCATACCCCGTTTCGCAGGTAGCCAATTGGCGAATCTATCCTTTTTTGGAAATCATTCTGATTATCAAAAATAAATACTGTTGCTAATTCAATGGACCAATCTTGAACATTCAGTTTTTTGGCATGAACAACTGCAGAATTATTATCTGTTTCTTGCTTTAACCACAAACCCTGATCAGAAAGAGTAATGGGCGTATCTCTCTTATCAAAATAGCGCGCTTCTAAAATATCATAATTTTTTAAGAGCATAACGCTGACAGGATTTATAACCGTAATCTTAAAGACCCCAATTAAAAATGCGGCAAAGATAATAGGAATTAAAAATTGCCATGCAGAAAGACCCGCTGAGCGCATAATCACAAGCTCATGTTTTTTACTAAGCTGCCAAAACGTAATCATGGATGAAAATAAGATAGAAAACGTAAAAATCTTTTGCCCGACCTCCGGAAGTTTAAAAAAGGAGAGCAAAAGTGCCTGACTTAAACCAATGTCATTGCGGTCGGCAGCCCGTCGCAATAATTCAATAGAATCAAAAATATAGATAATTAAAAGAAGAAAAAATAAGACTGCCAAAAAATTTAAAAAATATTTTTTAGCCAAATAAATATTTAAAGTCGAAAGTGATATATTCATTTAAGCCTGCCCAAAAAATACAGATCGTCTTATTTTTTCACTCACACTACTGAGCAAAAAGGCGGACATAAAAATAGGCAAGAACACAATAATATATAAAAATCCTAAGCCCCAGACTGAGGTTTGAGATAGATTAAACGCAACTAAGTATAGTGCCTGAAGAATAATCACACTTGCGACTGCGAGGCTAATCTTACCAGAATTTCCACGGCGGCTTACAGGCCCAAGCAAAATAAAGCTTAAAGACACCATGGCAAAAGATAATGACAAAAATGGCCCTATAACGCGGCGATGTAATTCAATTTGATAAAAGGATCGCTCTTCCCCTAAGTCCTGGAGATTGCTTAAATGAAGCAGTTCAAAAAATGTTCGCTCATCAGCGTCACGCTCCCTTTGACGAACAGCTTCACTTTGCGGTAAGTCAATAGAATATCTTTCAAATTCTAGATTATTTAGTGTGCCTGTTCTTGGGTTAATATCCTGCTTTGATCCATCATAAACCAAAACCTGATCCCCTTCCTCAGAGGAAACAATGACACCTTTTTTTGCAATAACAGTATTCGGAACCTCATTTTCAGGGCGAGAATCGTAAATCAGTAAGCCTTCCATTTCGCCTTCCGCATTTCGGTTTTGGATATAAACTGTAATGTGACGTCCAAAGCTGTTAAACACACCCTCTTTTAAAAAGACGGTTGAATACTGCGCCTTAATCACATCACGCATATTATTCATAAGGGAGAGCGTTTTAGGTGAGAGCCAGATAGTAATAAAAAGTAGGATAAAGGTTGTAATCAACGCAATCGTCAAAGCTGGTTTTGCCAATTCGAACGGGGATCGCCCGCTTGTATGAAAAACAACAAGCTCACTATCACTATTCATTTTTTGATAGATGAATAAAATTGAAATCATCATAGCAATAGGCAATATAACTTCTATAAAACGTGGCATAGCAAAAAATGCTAAAGACCAAACGCCCGTGCTAGACGCGCCAGATTCAATAATGAGTTCTAAAAATTTTAAGGATTGAGTCAGCAAAATAATAAGCGCCAGTGTGAGAGCGGTGACAATCAGCGCGGGCGAT
>JBCCKS010000030.1:0-19965 GCA_039027295.1 Pseudomonadota bacterium | reverse complement strand
TATGGCTTGCAGAAGATGACATCGCTGATTTACCTGATGATGTTATTGCTCTGATAAAGGCTGCCTCGAAAAAAGCTCAAAAAATACTGAATATTCAAAATGAAGATAAACCAGCGCATGGTTTTGAATTACGAATTTGTGAAGATTTAAAATCTTACAAAAAAATTATACCAGCTTTAGAAGAATTTCCGGATGCTGTCTTGGTTACTGCAGATGACGACCTTTTATATAGTCGTCAGTGGCTATCGCAGTTAGTCAAGGGATGGAAGCAAAAAAATTGTGATTGTAAAACAATTATTTGCTTTCGTGCCCATGGTATTAAATTTGATAAATATGGCTTTCCTATACCTTATAAGAAATGGGCATGGGCAATCTCTGGTCCTATAACATCTAAAAATATTTTTGTAACATCTGGCGCAGGTGCTTTATACCCACCAGGCTCATTAGCGAAAGAAACGACTGATCAGCCTCTTTTTAGGCAGATTGCTCCTCACGCAGATGATGTTTGGCTTCACGCAATGGTAAGACTTCAAAATTCAACAACGTACAAAATTGAGCAAGATCATATGATTTTAATGTGGCCTGGTAGTACAGATAAGCAGCTTTCAACAGATAATGTAAATAATGGTGGCAATGACAAACAAATTGCTGCTGTTATCAATAAGTTCGGACCGTGGTTTTCTGAATGCGAAAGTGAAACTTTCGACGGTGTAGCCTTAAGTGAGATGGATTAGTTGAATAAAAATGGCGGACACGGAGGGATTCGAACCCTCGATGAGGCTATAAACCCCATACTCCCTTAGCAGGGGAGCGCCTTCAGCCACTCGGCCACGTATCCTTTTTTACGTTTAAACGCCCCACAAAACATGAAGGGGCTTTCGCCTAAACGATTAGGCGAGGTCGCCGTCGCGACCTTTGTTCCTTTCTTTTAGCAATCATTCAGTTGGTATTCAAGTGCAATAGCGTTTCAAATATTCGCCCCAATCTTCAATTTTCTCTAAGTTTGGGTAATCAGCAACATGATGAAGCATCCAACCTGTTGGGCTTTCACGAGTATCTTTATTCAGTGCTGCAAAAACAAAGGCATTCTTTTCTTTACCTTCTTCATGATTGATATCGATAAAGAGCAGGTTTTCTTCTTTAAAACTGTCCACGATGCGCACTTGCGGATTCAACACATCTTCAAAATTATGTGCACTTCTCACCTCAATCAAAAAGACAATCGTTTTAATTTCAGGGGGAAGAGAGGCCAACTCAACAGAGATACGCTCATCATCCCCTTCGCCTTCGCCGCTCATATCATCGCCGCTATGGTAGATACTTTCGCTTTGATCCATTGAATCTTGAGCTTCCGCGCCAACAAAATCAACAAATTCGCCGTCACGGTTGTAGATATAACAGGAAATATCCAAATCATGTTGCGAGTCATGTTTGAGGAATTTATCTAA
Source organism: Pseudomonadota bacterium (assembly GCA_039027295.1). GTDB lineage: Bacteria > Pseudomonadota > Alphaproteobacteria > Micavibrionales > Micavibrionaceae. Next base: position 18,517 of record JBCCKS010000030.1, on the reverse strand, counting down.
CAGCCCCACTTTTTGCTCACGGGCATCCCAGCTGAGGCCAGCAACAACGCGCTGCTTCGACTGCATAGTTTGATTTAAAGGGCCATTATCACCGCGTTCTAACTGAGGCATTATTTTATCCTTTATCTAATCAAGGTAGTTTTTGTCTTTAAGGTCTTTGTTTGTTTGGAAATCACTTTTGATCGCCATCATTAGGCCAACTAGAAGGAATATAATTCCAAGCGTTCCAATAATTTTTAAGTAAACATGCCATTCAAATAAGGGTACCCATAGTTGAATGATGGATACAACAGCAGCCACCACAACCGTACCCATTAATATCTTTAAAAACATATCTTTTGACATGGCAATTATACTTTCTTTTTCATGACAACAAGGAAAGCTTCCCGGCTAAAGAAGAGGAGCATTCTTCGAATTTCACGTTCCATAGTAATGACTTCCCAGCCTTCGGAGCCGCTTTTATTCAAAAAATCTGAAAATTTTACAGGGTCAACTTTGGAGCTACCTAAAAATAAGGAGCCTAAAACTCCTTCACGATAGATTGCGACTTTATATTCGTATTTTTCACTCATGAAACGAATTGTATAATGAATTCGTAGGTAAGAAAATCAAATAGAGGGAATTATTCGCTTAATTTCTTCTTTAAAAGCTCATTGACCATGCCAGGATTGGCTTTGCCTTGTGATTTTTTCATCACCTGACCAACAAAGAAGCCCATAAGCTTATCTTTTCCGCCTTTAAACGCAGCTACATTGTCAGGGTTTTCAGCTAAAACCTCATCGATGATGGATTCGATAGCGCCTGTATCTGTGACTTGCTTTAAGCCTTTTTCTTCAACAATATCCGCTGCATTTTTGCCGGTTTGATACATCTCAGCAAAGACATCTTTAGCAATTTTTCCTGAAATTGTGTTGTCTTTGATAAGCGCAATCAAACCACCTAATTGTTTTGCAGAAATAGGGCTCTGTGAAAGTTTCTTATCATCTTTGTTTAATGCGCCTAGAAGCTCATTAATAACCCAGTTCGCGGCTAATTTGGGATCATTGTCATTGGCAACATTCTCAAAATATTCCGCGCGTGATTTCTCAGCGATCAAAACAGATGAGTCATAAAGGCTTAAACCGTAATCATTGACGAAGCGGTGCTTTTTCTCATCAGGAAGCTCGGGTAATTCCCCCTTAATGCGTTCAATCATGTCATCTTCTAATTCAAGAGGTAGCAAGTCGGGGCAGGGAAAGTAGCGATAATCGTGCGCTTCTTCTTTTGAACGCATGGAGCGTGTTTCCATTTTGCTAGGATCCCAAAGGCGCGTTTCTTGAACAACTTCACCACCACCTTCAATCAGATCAATTTGGCGGTTGACTTCATAATCAATGGCTTGTTGAACAGCTTTCACAGAGTTCACATTTTTAATTTCGGCGCGTGTCCCATACTCATCCCCAGGCTTACGAACAGAAATATTCACATCAGCGCGCATTGATCCTTCTTCCATGTTTCCATCACATGTTCCTAAATAGCGTAAGATCATACGAAGTTTTGAAAGATAGGCGGCAGCCTCTTCAGGCCCACGAATGTCAGGTTCAGATACGATTTCCATGAGCGCACAGCCAGAGCGGTTCAAATCAACAAATGATTTTGTGGGGTGCTGATCATGAATAGATTTTCCTGCATCTTGTTCAAGGTGCAGGCGTGTAATACCAATTTTCTTGCTTGTGCCATCAGGTAGATCAATTTCAACTTCACCTGTTCCAACGATTGGATGTTCAAATTGAGAGATTTGATAGCCCTGAGGCAAATCAGCATAAAAGTAATTTTTACGGGCAAAAACTGATGTTTTATTGATTTGAGCGTTTAACCCTAATCCTGTTTTTACAGCCTGTTCAACACAAGCACGGTTAGGAACGGGAAGCATTCCCGGCATAGCTGCATCAACGAATGAAACTTGAGTATTTTGCTCAGCACCAAACTCTGTAGCCGCGCCAGAAAATAGTTTTGAATTGGCAATCACTTGGGCATGGACCTCCATACCAATAACGATTTCCCATTCCCCAGTTTCGCCTTTTACTAATGCATGTGACATTTTAGCTATTCCTAATCTTTATCAATTGTTCCATGAGTGGTTACACCAGTTGTAATATGCTGATTGCGAATACGCTCACGGTAAATCATATATATTCCGGAAAAGACTATAATCATTGCACCAAGCCCTGTCCAGATGTCTGGTACGTTTGAGAAAATTAATATTCCAAAGCCTGTTCCCCATAAAAGTTGAACGTAATGAAAAGGGGCCACAAATGAGGTGTCAGTTATGCTAAAGGCTCTCGAGGTCATGAGCATCCCAATCATATGGCAGACAGCTATGGCGAAAAAGTATAGCCAATCATTAGTTTGAGGGAGGTTTGCCTGTCCGTCCCAAAAATTCAATACACCAAAAACTTGTAAGCCTATGATGGTGTGAAACAAAGAAAAGGCCATTAAGGGTTCATGCTCACCAATTTTTCGAGCAAGAATGTTGGTTATTGCTATAATCAAAGCAGAGAGGAGGGCTAAATAAGCAATGGGGTGAAAGCTCTCAACGCCTGGCCTTAAGACAATAAGAATACCAACAAACCCCATTAATACAGCAATCCATCGATGCTTATGCACAGTATCTGGCATAAAGAAATGAGAAATTATTGTTGCAAAGAAGGGGGCTGCAAAAATAAGCGCATAGGTTATGCTTAACCCCAAAATTTTGAAAGCTGTGATGTTAATAATAAATACTACAACACCAAGCAAAGCCCTTAACACATGAAGCCATAAATTCTCCGTTCTTAAGGTCGCTTTTATTCCGCCAATCACGGGAGATAGAATAATTAGAAAAGGTAAATAAAACAGGTTTAAGAAAAACGCGATTTCAACGGCAGTAAACTCATCATCGGCAAGAAATTTAATAAAAACATCGCCAATTGAAAAAAAACTAAACCCTAGAAGGGCAAAAATCATACCCTTTTTATCGTTAAGCTTGAGTGACATTTATAATAGCTGACTGTTTTCGTGTTTTTCTCTATGGATTAAATAAAATCCGCTTAAGATTATAATCACAGCGCCTGTCAGCGTCCAGAGATCAATATGGTCGTTGAAGATAATGTAGCCCCAAAATATTCCCCATGGCAGAGCAATATAAAAGAGAGGACCAAAAAGCGAGGCATCTAATCTTTTGATGGCTTGTGGCATAAGAGATAAGCCGCTTGTGAAAGCTAACCCGCCGAGAATAAGCCAAATTAAAGCACTATCTTCAATTGGTTGGATGAGAGGAATGTCTTGAAACATCATAATGATTGCAATAATCGATGTTTGTATGGTCATGGGATATACAATAAATGTCAGCCAGTGATCATCTTTGCTTATATATTTAACGGTCATAAAGGCACAAGAGACTAAGAGTACAATTCCGATTGCAGAAAGATAGCCAATGTTAAACGGTTCAATTCCTGGGCGCATTGCAATGAGCACTGCGATAAAGGCTACAAAAATTGCACCCCAGCGATGAATTGATATTTTTTCTTTTAAGAGAAAGAACGCAATAATGTTTAAAACAAACGGCATCAAAAAGCCGATTGTGTAAGATGAGGCCAAAGATAAGTTTTCTAAAGTGAAAATCACGCACAGATAAACGCCTAACATTAGAGAGCTTCTAAAAATATGAAGTTTTAATGTTTGGGAATGAAATGCCTTTCTAGGCCCATAGAAAAGAATCAGGGGAATTAAGAACAAAATTGTAAATAAGTTCATGTATAGGCCAACGCTGAGCGTATCCATATAGCTTGTCATGGCTTTGATTGCGACATCGCCAAAGGCAAGAATGCTAAAGGCGCTTAAGCCTATTAAAATTCCGGTAATGGTTTTAGACATTTACTGAATACAGGAAACGACTTGCTTTTGCGCAAAGGCCGTAAAGGCAGGATCTTCTGAGAGAGCCGCCATAGGATCAGCAATATTAGGATTGCGTGATAAAATTCCTTCAAAAACCTTTGGGCCATCCTCTTTTAAATATTGCGCCACACGATCAGACATGCATTCACATGTTGCATTCACATCTTTCGCAATCGAGGATGTCTGAGGATTTTCTAAGCAATTTTTCAAATATAATTCTTTTGCTGGATGGTTCATGCATGGCGCGTAAACTTCAACAATCATCTTGTTTGTCGCGGCGCGCCCCTGTTCATTTTGTAATGACATGGCTTGCACTTCTTCGACCTTCATGTTTTTCATCATTTGGGCAGCCGTACAAGCGCATAAATGATCTTGCGTATTCGCACTCATATTTGGATCAGGGCGTGATTTACAATTCTCATAATATGCTTTTGCACCGGTCTTTGTGATCGACGTAGCCGCATCAGCAGAGCCTGTAAATGATGTGAAAAAGATAAGAGTGAGAAATGTAAAAAATAATCGCATCATTTATTGTACCCCATTTTTAGATTATGCCGCCATTTTTGTTGAATATTCTGGTTTAGCCGTAAAATTTGCTTGTTTTTCAACAGCATGGCTAACCCGTAAGACAGTTTCTTCATCCCATGGGCGGCCAATAATTTGTAAACCTAAAGGGAGACCATCAGCATTCAAACCGGCGGGAACGGACATTCCCGGCATTCCTGCCATAGAGGAAGGAACAGTAAAGACATCATTCAAATACATTTTGATCGGATCATCTTCATTTTCACCAATAACGAATGCCGCGCTGGGCGCAGTTGGTGTTAATAAAGCATCGCATTCTTGATAAGCATTGATAAAATCTTCCGAGATTAAGCGGCGTACTTTTTGAGCCTTAATATAATAAGCATCATAGTATCCAGAAGACAGAGCGTATGTGCCGATCATGATTCTACGTTTGACTTCATCACCAAAGCCTGCGGCTCTTGTTTTTGAGTATGTATCATTGAGGTCTTCGCCTTCAACGCGCAGGCCATAACGAACACCATCATAGCGTGCCAAGTTCGATGAACATTCGGCGGGCGCGATAATGTAGTAAGTCGGTAGCGCATATTTTGTATGAGGGAGAGAGACGTCAACAATTTCCGCTCCAGCATCTTTCGCCATAGCAATGCCGTCTTGCCAAATTTTTTCAATCTCATCGGGCATCCCATCCATGCGATATTCTTTGGGAATTCCAAGCTTTAAGCCTTTCATGTCGCCAGAGAGGGCAGCCGCAAAATTAGGAACTTCTTTTTGAGCACTTGTAGAATCCTTTGGATCATATCCAGCCATTGATTGAAGAAGTAGTGCGTTATCTTCAACGGTACGCGCAAAACATCCCGGTTGATCGAGCGAAGACGCAAACGCAACCACGCCCCATCGTGAACAACGACCATATGTAGGCTTAATTCCTGAAATCCCACAAAAGGCTGCAGGTTGTCTGATTGATCCGCCTGTGTCTGTTCCCGTTGCGCCCATTGCAATACGCGCGGCAACAGCAGAGGCTGATCCCCCAGATGATCCACCAGGAACAAGGTCAGCGCTTGGGTCACTTGTCTTTTTCCAAGGGCTGAGAACATTGCCGTAATGACTTGTGATATTGGCAGAGCCCATCGCAAATTCATCGAGGTTGGCTTTCCCCAGCATGACAGAGCCGGCATTTTTCAAATTCTGGCTAACGGTTGACTCATATTGGGGAATAAAGCCTTTCAAAATATGACTAGCGGCCGTTGTTTGAACGCCCTTTGTACAGAAAAGGTCTTTCATGGCTAGTGGGATACCATCAAGCGCCTGCTCATTATTAGAGGCATAGCGCTGATCGCTTTCTGCGGCTTGCTCCATGGCCAGATCAGGCGTTTCAGTAATGAAGCAATTTAGCTCTTTTGAGGCTTCCATGCCGTCAATATGTGCTTTGGTGAGCTCAACGGCTGTAAAATCTTTGTTTTTGAGACCTTTCAGAGCCTCAGCAATTGTCAGTTCTGTAAAATTAGTCATGTTTATTCAACTACCTTGGGAACCACGAAAAAGCCTTCAAGCTCTTCGGGGGCATTGGCTAAAATTTCTTTAGGGTAGCCGCCATCAGTTACTTCGTCCTGACGCAGGCTTAATTTGATATCAACAACGCTGGCGAGAGGCTCAACATTATCTGTATCTACTTCTGAAAGTTGCTCAACCCATCCAATAATATTCGAAAGCTGAGGAGCGTATTTTTCCAATTCATCATCTTGCATTTCAATTCGTGCAAGAGATGCAACTTTGGCTATGTCTTGTTTTGAAAGTGTATTTGTCATGTTTTCTCTTTTAAACGCAAAATTAGAACGATACAAAGCCTTTTTGACATTTTCTGCTCTTCGTTTGAAGATTTATTAGTTTAATCTTTTTATACGCAATGCTAAAGCATTGCTGTATGCCTCAGGCGGGTAAACCCGCTACGGCCAACCAAAACAAAATATAGATATGAAAATCAGATTACTAAAAGATTGTCATGATGCGGTTCCCAAAAATACGAGGCTTTTAGGTCTGGATTTGGGAAGTAAAATGATTGGCCTTGCGATTAGTAATCGTGAGCAAACTCTGGCAACGCCGCTAGACACAATTCGCCGTACAAAATTTTCAAAAGATATTGAAAAATTAGATGCGCTGATTAAGGAATTTGAAGTTGGAGGCTATATTTTAGGCTGGCCGCTGAATATGGATGGATCAGAAGGGCCACGATGCGATGTGACCCGATCTTTTGCAGATGAAATGACCAAACATCCAGAAATCTTTGGGCAGAAGCTCTTTATCGCTTATTGGGATGAAAGGTTATCCACACAAGCTGTGGATGACTATTGGGATAAGTCTAGGGATAAACGCGGGAAAAAAGAAGCCGGTATTACGGATAAGCTCGCTGCCCAAATTATATTACAGGGTGCGCTCGATAGCTTTAAGCATATTGAATAAGCTCCGCTGCTTTATTCTTCATCCAGCTTTTCCCGCGTGAATAGTCATTGCTCAGGCTTTCGCAAACATCCCAAAAGGCAGGAGAATGGTCCATGTGCTGCAAGTGCGCGACTTCATGCGCAACAACGTAATCAAAAGCATGTTCTGGGGCAAAAATGAGTCGCCAGCTATAGCTTAGGCGTCCATCAGACGAACAGCTTCCCCAACGGCTTGAGGTGTCTTTGACATCAATTTTGAGTATTTTCTTATGAATGAGCGCGGCTTTTTCATGAGATAGGGCACTTAGGTGTTCTTTGGCCATTTGAATAATAAAACGGCGAATACGTGCCGATGGGTCTTGTTTATTTGTAAGCACCTCTAATTGATTGTTTATCAATTGAATAGACGTTGTTTTTAAAGTTGGATTATAAGTAATATGAATTGTAACAGGCTTGCCTAGAATTTTAATTTTTGAGCCATCCTTATATTCAATAATTTCAGGTAGTTCGCCAATTTTCTCTCTGATCCAATATTTGTTCTCTAAAGCAAAGCGATAAGCGGATCGCATTGAGGCCCGCACAGGCATGACCAGACGAACCTTACGGCTTTTCACATCCACTCTTAAGGCCATTCTTTTGGATCTTGGATTGATTGTAAGCTCTAGATCAGGCGAAATATCGTTAAAGGGATAGGTTTGCAGTGCTTTCAGCACTTTTTGAGCGTAAATATCACCCTTTTTCAGTGTTTGGAGAGGTATTTGTAAGTTTTTCGCCATTTTGTCCTACTTATTGAGGCAGATTAAAACTTATAAAGATTTAGGGCAAGGTACTTTAGGTTAATTCCAGGCGGCAGGGCGTATGATGTTTCTGCCTTCAGTTTCATAATCTGGAGTGGACCTAAAACTAGGAATTTCAACGCTATCTGCCATTTCTCCCATTAACTCTGCACTTGCGCCAATGAAATCTGTTGTTAATTGCATTTGTTGCCGCGCCATTTCTAGGCCCATTTGCACGGTTGCTATCTGAAGTTGAAAGAAAAGCATATTCATCTCCTTACGCGGCAAGTCTCACTTGTTCTGGTTGTGGATGTTGCTCATTATAACGCTTATAACTTGTTTGCATAGCGTGTAAGTGAGTCGCTGGCGTTGGCACGTCGACAGGGTCATATTGAATACCTTTTTCTTTTGCGGCTTGATGAAGAAAACCAACAAGATGAGGCGCTACAAAATCTTGGAACTTACTGCCGCTGAAAATCCCATAATGACCTGCGTTTTCTTGTAAATGGGCAAATTTCATGTGCGCAGGAAGATTAGAAAATAGATCATGGGCGGCAAGGCTTTGGCCAACCGCTGAAATATCATCAGTTCCACCTTCGACTGTTAAGATCGGAACGTCTTTATTTGCTGCTGGGTTTATAAGCTCTCCGTTTAACACCAATGTTCCATTGGCAAGGTCTTCGTTTTTAAAGTTTTGCTGAATGACATCGAGATAAAATTCAGCTGGCATATCCATGACAGCAAGATATTCATCGTAAAACTTTCTAAATTTCTCTGCGCTATCAAAATCATCTCTTAATAGATCAACCACATATTGTTTGCCGCTATTCATATGACGAGAGGTATTCATCATTACAAATGCCATAAGCTGGCGATATCCCGGATAAACTAAACGTCCCGCACCTTGATTAGGGAAGGGGACATCTTCACACAAACCATTAAAAAACATCATGGGTTGTGATTTTGCCAATTCCACAGGTTGGGTCATATTGGCGGAAGGATGAATCGGTGATCCCATTACAGAAAGACTTAAAGGTCGGTTAGGATCGTCTTTTTCCGACATGGAAGAAATCGCTGCAATCGCTGGTACGCCAGGTTGACAAACGGCGACAAGATGCATTTCTGGCCCCATATCCTGCATTTCTTCAACAAGATGACGCATGTAATCCCCTTGATCGAACTTTCCAGCAGAGGCAGGGATGTTTTGAGCATTTTTCCAATCAGTGATGCGCACATCAGCGTAAGGAAGTAAGGTTTCAACTGTATTTCTCAGTAATGTTGAAAAATGCCCCGATAAAGGAGCCACAAGTAAAATTTTTGGAACATTCCGTTCAATCGGCTGGCCATCATCATCAACTAGTTTAAAATCTAACCCACGCATAAAGGTTTTATCTGTCGCAACTGTTTCAGAAACTTTGGTTTTTTGCCCGTTATACTGGACAAAATGAATATTAAAAGGGCGACGCGGATAGTGTGACAATCCCCGTGCCATAACATCATGATAAGTTGACAGCGCTCTTGATATGGGGGCGAAGGGAGTACGAGCTAAAATTTTTGCTTGTGCATCGAAGGCTTGTGCCGCACTCTGGTGTAGGGGCATAAATGGAGCAGTTGCTCTTTGCCAAAATTCTAGAGTAGCATAAGGACCGAAAAACATGAGAACCCCCAAGGAATTAAAACTTTATTATTACTTTCGAGCGTAGCGAATAATTTTATTACATGTCCAAGACTTTTTATGGAACCTATGGATAACTTTAGCCAACTTATTGAAAACTATCAGGAAAACATTTTTTCCAGTGATCGCATTTTGATTGCTATTGCAGCGTTCTTACTTGTTTTTGTCGTTGGAGTGGTGCGGGGCGGCTTTCATGGCAATGCCAATCCACTCATGTGGCATATTATCGATATCGCATTTGGTAAGTTAGGCGATAAGATGGATAAACCAGGCCGTCTTAAAGGGGATTTGATCTTTAGGGGCTTTATTTTATGTGCTGTTGTGATCGCCTTCACATTCTTCGTCGGACGATTATTTGAGACGCTGGCCGGAACCTACACATATTGGTCGCTGATTGAGATTTTATCGTTATCGATATTGTTAAGTTCCGGGGCGGTATTTGCGTCTATGGGCAGGCTCTACCGCGCGCTGAATGAAAAGAAGGTGACACCCGGTGCGTATTATACGATTGCGCGTTCAACCCGCACAGATTTAAGCAAGAATGACGATTTTACAATCACGCGAGTGGCTATGGGGCACGCACTTCGGTCTTTTGATAAGGCTTTAATTGCGCCAATCTTTTGGTTTTTGATCGCTGGACTACCAGGTGCTTATTTATACGTTGGATTGGCTGCGATGAGTTGGCGTTTCGGCAAAGACGGACATTCCAATGGCTTTGGGGAAGCAATGATCGCGCTGGAAAAACTGCTAGGCTACATTCCTAATATTTTGGCAGGATTATTGATTTGTCTAGCGGGCTTACTGACGCCGACAGCGGGTATGACTCGTGCCTTTTTAGGATTAGGTAAAACCAAAGGTGCAGCATCTTATGGGGAAGGGGGGCTTCCGGTAACAGCCGCCGCTTATTCCTTAAATGTCTCGTTAGGCGGCACAACGGCAGATTTAAGCGGAGCCGTCATCAAGAGAGCATGGATTGGCCCTGAAAAAGCGACAGCTCAGCTAGAATCAGCGCATCTGCACCGTGTGACATATATACTCTTCATGGCGCATCTTTTATGGTTAGCGAGCCTAGGATTTAGCCTAATGTTTGCGAATAATGGTCTTTCATTCGGCTTTTTGCCTTTTTAGCGCTTCAAAGGCTTGACTTTTGAGCGGAAATTCCAGTATTGTCCGCCCAGAATTTAATAATCCATAAATGTAAAGGATCAAAGCCATGGGTCGTCAATGCATGATTACTGGGAAAAAACAGATGGTGGGAAATAACGTATCTCACGCCAATAACAAAACAAAGCGCACATTTCAGCCGAATTTGCAGGACACAAGCTTATTTAGTGAAACACTAGGCCGTAAGATTAAAGTGCGCGTTTCAGCAGCCGGTCTTCGCACAGTTGATCATAAAGGCGGTATTGATTCATTTTTAATGAATACTGCGCCAACGAAGCTTGATCCTGCTCTTCGTCCTATTAAAGCCGAAGTTGAAAAAGTAAAAGCGCGTAACGCAGCGAAATAAGACTTTAAAAGTCTTTTTAAATTATGAGTAAAGCTCAATCCGCAAAGCCCGTTTCAGAAAGCTCAAACGGGCTTTTTTTTGATCAGAACATTGAATATCCGAATTTTGGTTTTGAAGTTACTTATAAGGATTCAAAGTCCGGCGCGCGCGTTGGGAAATTAAAAACTCCGCACGGAACAATCGAAACACCTAATTATATTTTCTGCGGTACAAAAGCCTCTATTAAAAATGTCTCGCCTGCGCAGATGGAAGAGGCGCAAACAGATATTATTTTAGCCAACACTTATCACTTAATGATCCAGCCGGGCGCCGATCTGGTTGAAAAGATGGGCGGCCTTCATAAATTTATGAACTGGAATGGCCCTATGCTCACTGATAGTGGAGGGTTTCAGGTCTTTTCCATGGGGCATGGGACATGCGCTGATGAGATTAAAGGCCGTAATATCACCCCTAAAAAAGAGAGCCTGATTGTGATTAATGAAGATGGCGCGGTTTTCAGATCATATTCAAATGGTGAGAAGCTAACACTCAGCCCAGAGATTTCCATGCAATTACAAAGAAAACTTGGCGCGGACCTCATCATGCAGATGGATGAATGTACGGCCTATCAAGTGACGCGTGATTATACGGCGAAATCGATGGAGATGAGCATGCGCTGGGGCGATCGATCCTTGCAGGCCTTTTCAGAAATGCATGATGGGACACAAGGTCTCTATGGTATTATTCAAGGCGGCGTTTATCACGATTTAAGAAAAATCAGCGCAGAGTATGTAGCCAGCCGACCATTCTTTGGGACGGCAGTTGGTGGATGTTTAGGCGGAAGTGATGAAGAAATGTACGGTATTTTAGAGGCTGTGCATCCAATCAACCACCCGGACCGTCCTATTCACTTCCTCGGCATTGGACGAATTAAGGATGTTTTCCAATCTGTTCGCTATGGCATTGATACATTTGATTGTGTTATGCCCACACGGATTGCGCGCCACGGTATGGCGTTAATGAAAGGCGAACCGAATGAAAGAATTAATCTAGTCAATTCAAGATATAAAGACGATCCCGAGCCGCTTGATCCGTCAATGGATATTGCATGCTCGCGCGATTATTCAAAAGCCTACATTCATCACCTCTTAAAAGCTGGAGAAATGCTCGCATTCCAGATCATTTCTCAGCACAATGTGGCTGTGATTAATCGCCTTATGCGCGAAGTTCGTGAAGCTATACAAAATGACACGCTTGATGCGCTCGAAAAAGAATGGCTTCCCGAATAAAATTTCGATAATATGTCTTTATGGCATTGGAAAATAACGAAAATCTAAAATCTGCAGCGCTTGCCCCTTTATTTGAGGATTATTCAGAGTGGTTTGGTCACATTGCCGTCTCTATTTCTTATCTAGATGAAGATACACAAGTCGATAAGATTACAGCGCCTGAAAGTTTTCCAAAATGGCTTGAAGAGAAATCTGGCCAATATGATTTAAATAGTCAGGTTGTGACTGGCTTGGCGCATGTTTATGCCGATATGATCAAAAAAGGGAATGCGATTGCAGAAACACTACAATCTGAAACGCGTCCCGATTACGATGATTTTCTCGACTTAAAAAATCTTTATAACTCATTTGTTTTAAAACTTGCGCAGCTAGATCAGGGACAAGACACTTACAGTGATGAATATGACACGCAAACAGGCTTAAGAAAGCCAAAACATATTGCAAGTGATCAAAAGAAAGAAATGGAACGCTTGCGTCGACAAGGGACCCTTTTTTCTCTTGTGATGTTGCGTATTGATGGCTTCGATGAAGCTCAAAAAGATCGTTTTTTGGAGCCAAGTGTCCGTGTCATTAAAAAATGCTTAAGAGCGTTTGATGATTCATATTATCTCGATGATGGTCATTTCTTATTAAGTTTAAAGCAAACAGATATTGTAGGCGGGGAAGCTGCAACAGATCGTCTAACAATTTTATTAAAAGAAGAAGATGTAGATTTTACATTTTCTTATTTTTTGTCAGAACCTGTAGAATATGATGAAATTGATGATCTTCTTAAATGTATGAGAGAAGATTTAGATAAGCATAAGAGCGAAGGAAACGTCTCGCTTCGTTTGCTGGAACTAAGCCCATTACAAAAATTCATGGGTGCAAAAAATTAAATATGGGATTGGTTGAAAGCAAAACATTTCACTCTGTTTTTACAATTGATCATCCCGTTATCAATGATCGTTTAGCCCGTTTAAGAAATAAAGATACAACGAGTGCAGATTTTAAAAAATATCTGCATGAGATTTCTTTACTTATGACCTATGAAGTCTCAAACCATCTCTCTGAAAGCATGGCTCAGATAGAAACACCTCTAGAGACGATTGATCATAAAGTTCTTAAAAATGGTGATCCTGTCATTGTGCCTATTTTAAGAGCAGGTTTAGGCTTAAGTGATGGCGTCAAAGATATATTAAGCGCATCAGAAATTGGTCATATTGGTGTTTATAGAGATGAAAAAACTAAGCTGCCTAAAGAATATCTTGTAAGGCTGCCCCAAGGTTTAGATAAGAAAGATATTATTGTTACAGACCCCATGCTGGCTACGGGGAATTCGCTTTGCCATGCGATTGAAATCTTAGTCCAAAAGGGAGCGGATTTAGACAGTATCAGTTGTATGATTTTACTTGCTGCGCCTGAAGGGTTGGAAAAAGTGAAATCCGTTTACCCTTCTGTTAGAATATATACTGCAGCGATTGATCGATGTTTAAATGAAAATGCATTCATAGTCCCAGGATTAGGGGATGCAGGCGATCGATTATTTGGAACTTAAAAAGGCCAATTAAAAAATAAAAATGAACAATAAAATTGTAAATTACGAAGCAATTTTTGATCAAATGCCCGTTGTTCGATTTGTTATTGAACAGCGCAAAGATCGTTTTTTTGTCATTGCTGCAAATGATCTGGCTATTCAATTTTTTGATCGTGATGAGGATGGTGTGATTGATCATTCTATCGATGATTTGTTTAATCCCGCCAATGCAAAGAGAATGTCAGACTCTTTTGCGGCTTGTATTGAGAAAAAATCGCCAGTGACAATTCCGTCGCTACCAAGCTTTCCTGGTCATATGAGAGTGCCTGGTTTTTGGGTAAATCCAATTTATGATAAAAATGACGATCTTATGTGGCTTGATGTGATTGGCCAGCCCAATGTAACTGATAGCTCTATTGTAGAGCGTGAACGCGATGATGCCCTGCTTCTCCTCACATCAATTTTTGATGCTAGTGAAGTTGGTATTTTAGTCTTTGATCGTCATCGCCGCATTGTCAAAATGAATGATAGTTTTGAACGTATCTTTGGATGGAACAGAAAAGACGTTTTAGGCAAAGATTTCATAAATTTTATCACAGAAGATGAGCATGAAATTGCAAATGAAAATTATGAAACTTTTGTGAAAACAGGACAACGTGCGAATGGTGAAGTCAAAATCATTTGTAAAGATGGTGCCATTGCCAATACTCTTTACACAACTGTTTCAATGGAGTTAAGCCACGGGCGCCGCTTTCAAGTTACAACCCTGGTTGATATCACCAAACAAAAACAAATGCAGTTCTCTTTGAAATTTGCAAAGGAGCAAGCCGATAGTGCCAACAATGCCAAATCCGCATTTCTAGCCAATATGTCCCATGAGCTTCGTACACCATTAAATGCCATTATCGGTTTTTCTGAAATGATGATGAATGAAACATTCGGGCCTTTGGGGCATGAAAAATATACCGAATATAATGCCGATGTTCTGTTAAGTGCGCGTCACTTGCTGGAGATCATCAACGAAGTTTTAGATATGTCTAAAATTGAAGCAGGGCGCGTGGAATTATCTGAACAAGAAGTTGATTTGAAAATGCTCGCCGGTTCGGTGGTTCGTATGGTGACGTCCCGTGTTTTAGACAGTAATATTAAAGTCGAGTTTGATTGCCTGAAGAATCTCGCTCGTCTTCAATCAGACCCGCGCCTTATTCGCCAAATTTTGATTAATATTCTGACCAATGCTGTAAAGTACTCCCACAAAGATGGAAAAGTTTATCTACGCATTAAAACAGATAAACAAAAACGAATAACGATTGAAATTGAAGATGAGGGGGTTGGGATTCCTACGGATCGTTTGAACGAAGCCATGGAACCTTTTGGGCAAATTCATGAACCGGATAAAAGCAGTATTTATCAAGGAACAGGGCTTGGTCTGCCTTTAGCAAAAGCTATGGTTGAATTACATAATGGGGAAATTAAGCTGCATTCTGAGGAAGGAAAAGGCACAAAAGTGACCGTTATCTTCCCGAAAGAACGAACTATTTCATAATCTAAATTAATTTGTTATAAACGGTCTTATTGAAAGGGATTAGATCATGACTTCCGTTGATTTAGAAAAGAAATGCGTAGAAGCGGGCTTAAAGATGACAGCCCCTAGAAAAGCCGTTTTATCAGTATTATCACACGCGCACGATCATCCATCTGTTGAAGATGTTTATGAACGCGCAAAAAAAATGGATCCTTCAATTAGTATTGCAACGGTTTACAGGACGCTCAGCTTACTTGATGAATTAGGCTTGGTTTATAAGCATGATTTTAATGATAGTGATCATGCGCGTTATGAAGTCAATGATGAGCACCATCACCATCTGATTGATCTTGATAGTGGCAAAGTCATCGAATTCCAAAATCAAGAAATTGAAGATATGAAGCGTAAAATCGCTGAAGATTTAGGATATGAATTAATCGAATGCCGTCTTGAGCTTTATGGCCGTAAATTTCAGAAAAACTAATTTATGATCAGAATAGTTTTACTTGTTATCCTTCTCTACGCGCTCGGTTTTTCTTTGTTCTCGTTGATAAAGTCATTAATTTCAAAAAAAGCGACAAAATATAATTTTTTCAAAAAGAAAAGCTCATCAACTGAATTGGTTGAATATGTGTCGAAAGAAGAAAACCCCAAAGACTACCTTAAAGTAAACATCTTTCATTTTATTAATATTATTGCCTTGGCAGCTGCGATCATTACATTCGTAAAATTATAAATGTTTGAACAACAGCATAGAACCCCAACTCATTTATGGGTTGAAGCCAAAATCAAAGAATTGAATTCAAAAAATATCCCAGCCTACATCTTACAAAGAGGTGAGAAGATGGATGGTTTGATATTCCTTAAAATATCCAACTGTATCAACAAAGCGGTTATCGTAACGCAAGAGCGGAATTTGGATGGTGATTTAGAATGGATTAAAACCCACGCAGATGAGTCGATTGATGAAAAGCAGGCCGATGAGTATTTAAAAAGGTCGTCTCAAAGAGATCCAGATATCTGGATCATTGAAATTGAACATAGAGAGCTAGATTTAGATCAAATTATCTTAAGTTAGCGGGGGTGGACCCCATCAATATTAAGCGCTGATGTAATAAATCCATCAAACGCACTTTCTTCAATCGTTCCTGGCTCTTGGGCTCCTAAAGCCTCTTTTGTGAACATTTTGTTTATTTCCCCAGTCATACTCTAACTATAATTCGTAAATATTTAAAATTATTTAACGTCCAGATGATGAAAAAAATTAAATGATTTAAGGGCATAGCCCTTGATTTTAGGCAAAAAGCTGTTATTTCTATGGTATTATATAGGACTAAATCAGTACTAATTGAGAATGAGTTGCAATAAAAGATGATAAAAATATCAAAAATGGCCGATTATGCAGTGGTTGTGTTGGAGGTGCTTGCGCGCCCTCACAATGATCCAATTAGCGCCTCTTATATCGCTGAGCAGACGAAATTGCCTGACCCAACAGTTTCAAAAGTTTTGAAACTTCTTGCCCGCAGAAACATTATAGCATCAGTGAGGGGGCCTTCTGGCGGTTATATTTTACCGTCTCAGCCAGAGACAATATCAATTGCGTCCATTATTGAGGCAACAGACGGCCCAATCGCGATCACGGACTGCGTGAGTAGTGCAGGAAATTGCTGTGAGAGGTCTTCAATATGCTCCATTCACGGCAGGTGGGATAAGGTCAATGCGGCATTGGTGCAGGCCATGGAAAATATGAGTTTAAAACAGGTAATGAAGAATTATGAGTGAAGTGTTTAATACAGAGATTGATCAGGAAACCATTGATAAGGTGAAAAGCCTTGGCACATATACGGCCGGCTTTGAAACCGATATTGAGATGGAATATGCGCCCAAGGGCCTTAACGAAGACATCATCCGTATGATTTCTGAGAAGAAAGAAGAGCCTGAATGGATGTTAGAGCTACGTTTAAAAGCCTATCAATATTGGCTCAAAATGCCTGAGCCGGATTGGGCAAAGGTTGAACATCCGCCGATTGATTACCAAGATGCCTATTATTACGCGCAGCCAAAGAATTTCAAAGATAAGCCAAAGTCATTGGATGAAGTTGATCCAAAACTTTTGGAAACCTATGAGAAGCTGGGTATTTCTTTAAAAGAGCAAGAGGTTCTTGCTGGCGTAGAAGGCGCGCCAAAAGTTGCCGTTGATGCCGTGTTTGACTCTGTCTCTGTCGCAACGACATTTAAGAAAAATTTAGAAGAGGCTGGGGTGATCTTCTGCTCGATTTCAGAAGCCATTAAAAACCATCCTGAGATTGTGAAGAAATATTTAGGAAGCGTTATTCCCTTTGCCGATAATAAACATGCCTGCCTGAATACGGCTGTCTTCACAGACGGGTCATTTGTTTACATCCCTG
This sequence comes from Pseudomonadota bacterium, assembly GCA_039027295.1. Classification (GTDB taxonomy): domain Bacteria; phylum Pseudomonadota; class Alphaproteobacteria; order Micavibrionales; family Micavibrionaceae. The sequence goes on along the minus strand of JBCCKS010000030.1, from coordinate 961 downwards.
AAGGCGTACGCTGCCCGATGGAATTATCGACTTACTTCCGGATTAATGCCGAAAATACAGGCCAGTTTGAACGGACATTAATTATCGCGGAAAAAGGATCTTATGTATCTTACTTAGAAGGCTGTACCGCGCCGATGCGCGATGAAAACCAAATGCACGCGGCCGTGGTTGAATTAATTGCGCATGAAGATGCCGAAATTAAGTATTCAACCGTTCAAAACTGGTATCCCGGTGATGAAGACGGCAAAGGCGGAATTTATAATTTCGTGACCAAGCGCGGTTTGTGTGAAGGTACGAATTCAAAGATTAGTTGGACACAAGTGGAAACAGGTTCCGCCATTACATGGAAATACCCGTCCTGTATTTTGAAAGGTGATAATTCCCAAGGGGAATTTTATTCAGTTGCCATTACCAATAATCGTCAGCAGGCCGATACAGGTACAAAAATGATCCATATGGGTAAAAATACGAAAAGCCGTATTATCTCAAAAGGGATTTCAGCAGGTAATTCTGACCAGACTTATCGCGGCGGTGTTAAAATTTTGGCGGGCGCAGAAGGGGCGCGGAATTTTACGCAATGTGACTCACTTCTGATTGGCGATCAATGTGGAGCGCATACGGTTCCCTACATCGAAACAAAAAACCCAAGTGCGCAATTAGAGCATGAAGCGACAACAAGCAAAATTGGTGAAGACCAAATGTTTTACTGTCAGCAGCGCGGGATGAGTGAGGAAGAGGCAGTGGCCTTAATCGTCAATGGTTTCTGCCGCGAAGTGATGCAGAATCTTCCTATGGAATTCGCTGTTGAAGCCCAAAAGCTAGTCGGGATTAGCTTGGAGGGAAGTGTTGGGTAATGAGTAAATATAATGTACTAGAAGCACTCAATGCAAAACTACAAAAACATAATAGTTAGAAAAGGTTAATGATTACTGCGTTTATTCTAAGTGCATTTTGTATTATG
>JBCCKS010000029.1:0-20547 GCA_039027295.1 Pseudomonadota bacterium | reverse complement strand
TGTTTCACCCGAGCTAAGCTGGGTTGATGCGCCGGAAGGATCAAAAGCTTTTGCTATTCTCTGTCATGATCCTGATGCGCCGCTGGTCTCTGCAGATGGAAATTACGGATTTGTTCACTGGGTTTATTATAATATTCCGGCGTCCGTGACCTCTCTCCCCGAAGGCGATAGCAACTATACGAACGGTATCAATAATTTTGGTGATCAAAAATATGGTGGACCGATGCCCCCCAACGGTCATGGCCAGCACCATTATTATTTTTGGATTTTGGCGCTCGATACAGATGAAGAGATTGAGGCGGGTTTAAGCCTGTATGACTTCCTTGCAAAGGTGGAGCCTAATATTTTAGGGATGAACCGTTTGATTGGAACTTATATTAGGGATTAAAGCGGGAGCTTAGCTTTGCGCGCCGGCTTTTAAGTCTTCAACAACGCTGGGGTCGGCAAGGGTTGAAGTATCTCCCAAATTATCAAAGTCATTGGCGGCAATTTTTCTTAAAATACGGCGCATAATTTTCCCTGAGCGCGTTTTGGGGAGGGACGGCGCCCATTGAATAACATCCAATGTGGCAATCGGGCCAATAATCTCGCGGACAAGAGCAATAATTTCTTTTTTTAAATCATCGCTCGGCTCTTGCCCCTCACATAATGTGACGTAGGCATAAATACCCTCGCCTTTCACATCATGGGCAAAGCCGACAACGGCGGCTTCGGCAACATATTCGTGCTCATCAATCGCGCTTTCAATTTCGGCTGTCCCCAACCGGTGGCCTGAGACATTAATCACATCGTCAATCCGCCCAGTAATCCAATAATATCCGTCTTGGTCACGTTTTGCGCCATCACCAGTAAAATATTTTCCGGGATAGGCACTGAAATACGTCTCTATAAAGCGTGGATGATTTCCGTAGAGCGAGCGCATTTGCCCAGGCCAACTATCGAGCATACATAATGCACCTTCGGCTTCACCCTCTTGTATAATGCCTTCTTTATCGACTATGGCAGGCTGAATCCCAAAGAAAGGGGTGCAGGCAGAGCCAGGCTTCGCCCGCGTCGCGCCGGGAAGGGGCGTGATGAGATGGCCGCCTGTTTCGGTCTGCCACCACGTATCCACGATAGGGCATTTTGAATTACCAACGACTTCGTAATACCAATGCCATGCTTCTGAATTAATCGGTTCACCCACCGTGCCAAGTAAGCGTAAAGATGATCGATCGGTTTTCTTCACAAAGTCATCACCGGCTTTGATAAGTGAGCGAATGGCGGTGGGGGCAGTATAAAAAAGGCTGACTTTATGCTTATCAACCACTTGCCAAAAGCGTGACCAGTCTGGGTAATTGGGAACCCCTTCAAAGATAAGAGTTTTTGCCGCGTTCGCAAGAGGGCCATAGACGATGTAGGAATGACCTGTAATCCACCCTACATCAGCCGTGCACCAATAAATATCGTCTGGCTTATGGTCGAATGTTATCTCGTGAGTATAGGAGGCATAGACCAAGTATCCACCTGTCGTATGAAGAACGCCTTTTGGTTTTCCTGTTGAGCCTGATGTGTAAAGAATGAATAAAGGATCTTCAGCGTTCATCTCTTCACACGCGCAGTCTTCATCTTGTGAGTCAACAAGCTCGCTCCACCTAAAATCACGATTTTGAACCCAGTGAATATCGGCGTTTGTATGTTGATAGACAATGACGGTGTCTACATCGGGGCAGTGTTTTAGGGCTTCGTCTGTATTGGCCTTTAAAGGAATAGTTTTACCGCCGCGTATCCCTTCATCTGCCGTAATCACAACTTTACTATCGCAACCAAGAATACGGTCTTTTAAAGATGTTGGCGAAAAGCCACCAAAGACAACAGAATGAACAGCGCCAATTCTCGCGCAGGCCAGCATGACGTAAACGGCCTGTGGGATCATCGGCATATAAATTGTAACGCGATCTCCTTTTTGCACGCCGCGTTGTTTGAGCGCATTTGATAACTTGCAGACTTCTGTTTTTAATTCGGCAAAGGTAATCTCTTGTGAAAGATTGGGGTCATCAGATTCCCAAATCAGCGCGACATCATTCGCTTTTTCTGGAAGGTGACGATCGATGCAATTATAACAAGCATTTAGACTCCCATCCTCATACCATTTGATCGAAACATCATCTGTAAAAGACGTATTCTTAATTTTTTGAGGGACTTTGATCCAGTCAATGCGCTTGGCAATATCACCCCAAAATTCTTCTGGGTTTTCTATCGATTGTTTATAGAGCGTATCATATTGATCTTTATTGACATGGGCGCCGTCGACGAATTCGGCAGAGGGGGCAAAGATTTCTTTTTTCATGCCCATAATTTAGCGTATTTCTCTAAAATCCCAAAGTCAGGAACTATAAATACCCTGATAAGTTTTAAACTATATTTAGGAAGTATTTAAAATGAATATTGTGTTACTCATTGCGTCTATTTTAGGTTTTGTATCTGTCGCTTTTGGGGCTTATAACGAGCATGGCCTCAAGAAGAAAATTAGCGAAGACGTCTATCGTAATGTGATTGTCAGTGTGCGGTATAACCAGATTTACTCAGCTTTGCTTGCGGCTATAGGATTAGCATTTTATGCTGATTTGCCACAAAGCTTAGAAAGCGGGTTGTTCTGGGTTTCAATGATTTTTACATTTGCAGTGTTGTTATTTTGCTTTAGCATCTACCTTTATGCTGTTCTAAATAAACCAAAATTTGCAAGGTTGGCACCGATAGGCGGTATTTCATTCATGATTGGTTGGCTTGTTTTAGGATGGGTTGCCATCACATCGGCGGCATAATTCTCCATGTTTATTATTCGAAAAGATAAAAAGCGAAAGCCCGGGATCCGTAAGCATAATTACGAAGTATCTGTAAAATGGAATGGCAATACAGGCCATGGAACACGGGATTATATGTCTTACAGCCGTGAAAGCATTATCTCAACCAAGGGAAAGCCGGATATTATCGGTTCATCCGATATCGCGTTTTTGGGTAATTCCTCGCAATGGAATCCTGAAGAAATGCTTGTGGCTTCGCTGTCAGTTTGTCACGAATTATGGTTTTTGGCGCTGGCATCCATAAATGAGATGATGGTTGTATCCTATACAGATAAGGCTACAGGATTAATGATTGAGCGCGAAGACGGGGCCGGGGCGTTTCAAAATGTGACTTTGCGCCCAAACGTCAAAATTATCGATGAAAAGCAGTTGCCCGTCGCTCATGAGCTGCATCATATGGCGCATGAGAAATGCTTTATCGCAAATTCCGTCAATTTTGACGTGCTTTATGAGCCGAAAATAGAGATAGCCTCTTAAAAAGCCTTTCAAATCAGTCCTTTTGTTTTTATGATATGAAAAAAATAATTTTCAAAAATGTGATTTCATGCAACCAGCCCACCAAACCCCTGAACCGAACTCTATTATTGATATGAAGGATATTGTCGCTTTGTGTAAGCGGCGCGGTTTTATCTTTCCGGCCTCTGATATTTATGGCGGCCTGAATGGCTTTTGGGATTATGGCCCGTTGGGCACTGAGCTTAAGAATAATTTACGTGATTTTTGGTGGAAATCGATGGTTACGACGCCGCCGATTGGGCCAGATGGTCACCCGCTTCAAATTGTGGGGGTGGATAGTGCGATTGTTCAAAACCCGCAAGCGTGGGTGGCTTCAGGGCATGTTGGCGGTTTTTCCGATCCCATGGTTGATTGCCGCGAGACGAAAAAGCGTTACCGCGCTGATCATATTATTGTCCTTATTCCAAAAGATGGGGCGGGGAGCTGGATTGCGGTTTTTGAAGATGATGATGAATTTGAAGCCAAGCGCCTTAAAAAAGTAGGGAAGGGTAAAAAAGCCGAAGATTTTGATCGTAGCGTTCTCGTTGATTTGCCTTCCGAAGATTATGCGAAAATTTTAGCGCCCGATGCAAAAGAGCTTGGGTCACTCACCGAGCCTAAAGATTTCAACCTGATGTTCCAAACCTATGTTGGGGCAACGGCGAGTGAAGATAACATTGCGTATTTAAGACCGGAAACGGCGCAAGGTATATTTCTTAATTATAAAAACGTGTTGGATAGTAGCCGCGTCAAAATGCCGTTCGGCATTGCACAAATCGGGAAAGCCTTTCGTAATGAGGTCAACCCCCGAAACTTTATCTTCCGTAGCCGTGAATTTGAACAAATGGAATTGGAGTGGTTCTGCCATCCGGATGAAGCCAAAAAATGGCGTGATTTCTGGTTTGAAGAACGTCAAAAATTCTGGAAAGCGTGCGGCTTAACGGATGCCAATATGCAGATGCGCGACCATGATAGTGATGAGTTGTCACACTATGCCAAAGAGGGGTTAGGAACAGCTGACATCGAATATCGCTTCCCGTTTACCTATCCGGATTTTGGTGAGTTAGAAGGAATCGCCCATCGTTGTGATTTTGATTTAACGCAGCATCAACAGCACTCCAAACAAAAGCTCGAATATCTTGACCCTGAACGTAATAACGAGAGATATATGCCGCATGTGATTGAGCCTGCCTCTGGCTTAACACGCGGTGTGCTGGCTGTTCTGTGTGAAGCGTATACGCCAGATGACAGCAGGCCAAGCGGGGTTTACCTAAACTTCACACCGAAAATGGCACCGAAAAAGGCAGCTATATTGCCGCTCACGGCCAAAGATGGGCACCCGGACGTGGCAGAAAAACTCTACATGGAAATTCGTGAACATTATTCCGTTGATCTTGATATCAAACAAAATATCGGCAAACGCTATGCTCGTCAGGATGAAATTGGAACACCTTACTGTTTTACAATTGATGGTCAGACATTAGAGGACCAGAGCGTGACAGTGCGTGAGCGAAACACAATGGCGCAAGAGCGTATTGCGCTTGATAAAGTGCTTGATTACCTCAACGAAAAACTAAAGATATAAACATGGTTGATGATAATTTACCAAGCGATGTTGAAGGCGCGCTAAACGAAAATAAATCGAGTGATATTAAAAAAGTCACGCTTTTGACACGCATTCGAAATTACTTTTTCGCTGGTATTTTGGTCACGGCACCGATCTCGATTACATTTTATATTGTCTGGACGTTTTTAAAATTCCTTGATGAAGCGATTACGCCTTTCATCCCCTCTGAATTTAACCCCAATACATATCTTCCGTTCCCACTACCCGGTTTAGGCTTTGTTATCACAGTTATCTTCTTCATTGTTGTTGGGTTTTTAGCGAAGAATTTCTTTGGCCGCCTGATTGTTCGCATTTCTGAATATATTGTTGAGCGGTTACCTGTCATTAACAAAATCTATGTAGCTATTAAGCAAATCATGGAAACGGTGATGACCTCGCAATCTGATGCGTTTAAAGAGGTTGTGATGTTTGAATACCCTAGAAAAGGGATTTGGGTGATGGGCTTTGTGACAGGAATGTCTAAAGGTGAGGTTCAAGATAAAACGTCAGGCGAGACGATTAATATTTTTGTGCCGACAACGCCAAACCCGACATCAGGCTTTCTTCTTTTCGTTCCCAAAAAAGACCTCATCTATATGGATATGAGCGTGGAAGAGGGGATTAAGCTGATCGTATCAGGCGGAATTATAAGCCCACCTTAAAGGAAATAGATTAAGATCCGTCTGCTCCGCCAGGAGCTTTTGGCTTTGCTTTTCCTCCACCCATATTAAGAGAGCCATCGGCTTTTGATGAGGGATCGTCACCATCTTCGCCATCTGGCTTTCTGGCAGCGCTATATTTTTCAAAATCAACTTTTCCATCATCTGTTCTAAATTCTTTTAGATGTTCATTCATAGATGTGGTTTCTGCTGTAACTGCCTCAGCATCAAATTTTGGATATCCTTTTGATCCATTTAACAATTTAGGCATATTTTTTTGCCCATAGCTTTTTGCCAACTCATCATAAGCTGCTTTTAATTTTGCAACATTTTCAGGCGCTCCTGTTAACCCAATACCTTTTTGCATAGCACGAGGGTTCTGCATAACAATGCTTATCCATTCAATAGCTTCTTGGTGTGAAAGAACTCCATCTGGATCAACATGTTTTATCTGAGTGGGTGTTACGATAAACTGATGGCCATCATTTTTGCTTTTAAAGGTTGCTTGACCTTTTTGAGCATCAACAATTTCCAGATTTTCAACAAGGAACTTTAAGTTTCCGTTTTTTAATCCTAATTCAAAGTTGACTGAAAGTTTTTCAAGGTTAAATCCTAGCTTAAAGGCTTCGCGGAATTCTCTTAATGTTTTCCAAAAATCTAGATTTTCTTTTCCACCAAAACCATCAAGATACTTTTGTGCTTCAGCAGAAAGAGAGCCTTTTTTCTTCTTTTCTTTTTCTGCGTGATCAATTAAATTATCAAGGAATTCATCACCGATTACAGGAGCTGTAATTTTTTCTTTATCATCGTAATTTAATGAAGAATCTCTCTCTGGATTAACACCATTCTGAATATCAGAAACTTTTCGAGTAAATTTCAGATATTCTTCAACAGTGGCTATAAGAGAAGAAGCATCAGCCAATCCTTTATCTGCTAATGACTTCCCATTTTTCTTGAAATTCTCTAATGCTGTACTCACGCCATTTGATAAGATTTCAAAATCTTTTGGATCGAGTTTATTATTCTCAGGGTCTAATTCATACGCGTTTACACGGCGGGCTGCTGAGACTATTTCTTTAATCTCATCAGGATCACGATCATCGATCCGAAGCATATTAAACTTTTGAACTTTTTCTGCAGCTTCTTTATCAGGTGTTCCCGCAGCTATTCTTGCCACACCACTTCGAATAACAGCATGAAGAGGAATAATATCTGTCGCAAATTTTCCAATATCTGGATCTAATGCTTTGTAGATAGGGACAATCGCTGGAGCATCAGGATAGTCGCGAGGTAGGTTTTGACGATCATCAACAGTTTTTTGCGCTGCTTTGATATCATCTTCTGTGATTAATTCATTACCTGATAATTTTGCTTTCTTCACTTCTGCGGCGAGAGCATCGCGCATTGCTTTTATTTTTTCTTCAAGAGTTTTTGAATCTTTGGCTTCGTCGGCGATGGCAAATAATTTTCCTGTCGCAAAAGCTTTTTGGCCGTCACGTGTTTTTGTAATAAGACCTGATTTTGTGAGAGCAGTTTTTTCTTGTGCTGTTCCATTGTGATATTTTGTGACAACAGCGCGGGCTAAGGCTTGGATTTCACCGGCAACTTTTTCAACTTCGTCTGATACAACGCCTTGTTGGACAAGAAGGCCGCCAACAAATGTATTGAGTTCGTTTCCGGTTTTTATTCCGTCTTCATAGAAGTTTTCAGGAAGTTCAGCTGGGGCGTCTTCAGTCGGTGCCCCACCACCACGACGAGCATCAAAGTTTGCTTTCAGTCGTCTCGCTCTACCTGCTACTTTATCCCACAAAGCTTTCATATTTCTCTCCACGCTCTATTCGTATATGATAATAATACGCGCAAATTAACATAAGATTAAAAAGAAAAGCAAATTTTTCTTATAATATTGAATGAAATCAGTGACTTAACTATCCTGCCTGAAGTCTTTTTATGGCCTGATCCTGCTCAAATAGATAAAGGAGGGTTTTCAAGGCTTGGCCGCGTTTTCCCTCTAATTTTTCATCTTTATGGAGAATCAGTTTGGTGTCGTCACGTGCGGCGACTAATAAGTCTCCATGTGCACTTAAGTCAGCTAATTTGAATGTTGGTAGGCCGCTTTGGCGTGTTCCTAAGATTTCGCCGCCTCCACGAAGGTCCAAATCTTTTTCGGCGATGATAAAACCATCTTCTGTCTCACGCATGATACGAAGACGCTCTTTTGCGGTTTCAGATAATTTAGGGGCATATAATAAAAAACAGTAAGATTTATTTGACCCCCGGCCCACACGGCCACGAAGCTGATGAAGCTGCGCCAGGCCAAACCGCTCCGCTTGTTCAATAACCATGATCGAAGCATTGGGAACATTGACGCCCACCTCAATCACAGTTGTAGCAACAAGAATTTTAATTTCATCACGGGCAAAGGCTGACATGATCTCATCTTTTTCAGTTGGCTTCATCCGGCCGTGAACAAGGCCGACTTTCGCCCCGAAACGCTCACGCAAAATATCATAGCGTTCCTCAGCGGCTTGAAGGTCTAGTTTCTCACTTTCTTCAACCAAAGGGCACACCCAATAAATTTGCGCGCCCTTATCAATCTGTTTTTGAACGCCTTCAATCATGACGTCCACTTTTTCTTTAGGGAAAAGCCTCGTATCAATCGGTTTACGTCCTGCTGGTTTTTCATCAATCCGGCTGACTTCCATATCGCCATAGCCGGTGAGTGCAAGTGTGCGGGGAATAGGAGTGGCTGTCATAACAAGTACGTCCGTACCTTTACTCTTTTGTGAAAGGTTAAGACGTTGATGAACGCCGAAGCGATGTTGTTCATCAATGACAGCGAGACCTAAATCTTTAAATTCCACTTTGTCTTGGAATAGGGCGTGTGTGCCAATAATAACTTGTGCGCTACCATTCTCTATCGCCTCTAAAATTTCTTTTCGCTCACGGCCTTTATCCCGCCCAGTGAGCGTAACGTAGTTTATGCCCGCCGCATCAAGCCACGGACCAAAGCTTTCTTCATGCTGACGTGCCAAGATTTCAGTCGGAGCCATAATGGCGGCTTGTGCACCAGCCTCAACAGCATTCATCATGGCCAAGGCGGCAACAATCGTCTTACCGCTTCCCACATCTCCTTGGATAAGGCGCAGCATTTTTAGATCGGCACTCATATCTGTATCAATTTCATCAATGACGCGTTTTTGTGCGTTGGTAAGATCAAAAGGAAGAGTGCTTAAAATTTTCTGACGATATGTCTGACTGATCGGCCAGCTTCGCCCATTTTGTTTTCGCTGATGAAGGCGAACAAGGCCAAGTGCCAATTGATTGGCGAGCAGTTCATCATAGGCTAGCCTTTCGCGCGCTTTTGTCAGGGGGGAGAGATCACTCTCACTTTTTGGGGTATGAAGCGCTTTAATTGCTTTGTCCCAGCTTGGCCATTTATTTTTTTGCTGATGCGAGCCGTCAATCCATTCTGGTAACTCTGGCACGAGTTGAACCGCGCCTTTAGTGATTTTTTGCATCAGCTTATTCGTTACGCCTGCCGTTAGCGGATAAACAGGTTCAATTGCTTCAATTTGCCCACGCTCATCAGATGTTCCGATAGCATCTGGGTGAACCATTTGTAAATTTCCCTGATATTTTTCTAACTTACCGCTGATAATCCGTACCTCACCAATGGGCAGTTGTTTAGCCAGCCAGTCTTTATTTGCACTAAAAAACACCAAATCAAGACGGCCTGTCCCATCAGTGGTTTTAATTCGGCTGGGTATGCCTCGCCGCGGAGCAAAATTATAGCCCTCAATACGGACTTCAAGTGTAGCAATACGCCCATCTTCTGCGTCTAGAATTTTAGGGCTATATCGACGATCAACGAAATCAACAGGCTTATGGAATAGAATATCGAGAACTTTGCCGCCTGTAAGCTTTTCCAGCAATTTGGCATTTTTCGGCCCCACGCCCGGCAAAACCGTAACGCTTCGGAAAAGAGTATCTAATTCAAATGGACGAGCCATATCTTCTTGTGTTACATCCTTTTGCAACCATGGTAGAAACGACTGAACATAAACGCAAGCAATTGATTTTTCGCTCTTGGCATCGCGGCACAAGAGAGATGGACATGATTATGGGCCGTTTTGCCGATCAGTTCGTTCCAGAATTCTCTGATAATGGGCTTGAAATCTATGAAGACCTTCTACAAGTGCCTGATCCTGATATTTATGACTGGATTTGCGGGCGTGCGGATGTCCCAGCTAATTATGATAATAATATTGTCAAAAAGTTAATAGAACATAAGACCCATGTCAGATAGTGGTTTATCCATCTCCATTCCTGAAGATGAGCACACCATAAAGTCTATTCAAACGATTTATGGTGCGCCAGAAGGCCAAGATGCTCGTATTTTGGCGAGCCGCGCTAGAGACGCCGCCAAAAATCAAGAGATTGTCTTTCATATTGCCCTTGATGATGGTCGGGTTGAACTCCTGAAAGACCTCCTTCAATTTTTCGCTCCTGATATTCAAGTCATAGATTTTCCGGCATGGGATTGTTTGCCCTATGATCGTGTGTCTCCCACAAATGAAATTGTGGCTCGCCGTGTTTCGGCCTTAAGTGATGTAATGGTGTGGGAACAGGATGATAAATTCCTGCCACGTATTTTTCTAACAACTGTCAATGCGGTGACACAAAAAGTGATGCCCAAAAGTGTTTTTGACAATGCCAGTCTTCATGCTCAAAAAGGCTGTGTTTTAAATATCGATAAGCTTCAGAAATTTTTGGCGAATAACGGCTATATCCGTACAGAAACTGTACGTGAAGCAGGCGAGTATGCCATACGCGGCGGCATTGTTGATGTTTATCCACCCGGCTATGACAACCCTATCCGCCTTGATTTATTTGGTGAAGATATCGAAAGCATCAAATATTTTGATAGTGACACACAAAGAACGACCGAAAACCTTGATCAGTTTTCTTTGAATCCTGTGACAGAATTCTTTTTTGATGAAGAGACAATTATTCGCTTTAAACAAAATTATCGTGAAGAATTTGGAACAGTGCGTGATGATGATCCGCTTTATAATGCCATTGCAGAAGGCAGGCGCTATAACGGAATGGATCACTGGTTACCGTTTTTCTATGATGAGCCTCTCCAATCGCTTTTCGATTATGTGCAAGACAAAGACATCACATTAGATGCCAATGCCTATAACGCTTTAAATGAACGCTTCGTACAAATTGATGATTTTTATCAGGCACGTGTGACGCTTCAAAAATCTGCTCAAAAACGAAGCAGTCAAAAAGGCAGTGATGTGAGTACGACTAACATCATTTACAATCCTATGCCTGTTGAACGGCTCTATTTGAAAGAATCAGATTTGATTGAACAGATTGAGAGCGCGTATCAATTGTCATCTTTTCAAGCCCCTAGTAAGAGTGCAGAAACTGGTGGTGGTAAAAAATCCCGAGATTTTGCAGATGCCAGAAGTGAGGCAGGAAAAGAAAATGCGCCGCAACTTCTTGATGTTGTGAAAGACTACATCGCCACCCAAGAAAAAGAAGGCCGAAAAGTTATTATTGCGACCTACAGTGAAGGGTCACGCGAACGCCTCAAAATTATGATGAAAGAGGTTGGTCTTACCAAGTTTAAAAATTGTTATAGCCAAGATGACATTCACAAAATTAAAAAGAACGAAGTTGGTATTGCTATTCTCATTTTAGAAAATGGATTTGTCAGTGATGATCTTTGCGTCATGACTGAGCAGGATATTTTCGGTGACCGCCTGGCGCGTAAAATTAAGAAAAAGAAGAAAGCCGATAATTTCCTCACGGAGGTATCTTCACTCGATATCGGCGACTTCGTTGTTCATATTGATCATGGGATTGGCCGATTTGAAGGCCTTGAAACATTAGAAGCGCTTGGCCACGTTCATGATTGCCTTAAAATTATTTATGCAGGTGATGATAAGCTCTATGTGCCTGTTGAAAATATTGAAGTGCTCTCGCGCTTTGGCTCTGATGAAGGCACAACCCAGCTTGATAAATTAGGTGGTGCAGGGTGGCAGGCGAGGAAAGCGCGCGTGAAAAAAGACCTCCTTCAAATGGCGGATAAGCTGATGAAAATAGCGGCTAGCCGTATCCTCAAACGAAGTGAAAAATTAAGCGTTGATAGTGATCTCTATAATCAATTTTCTGCAAGATTTCCCTATCAAGAAACAGATGATCAATTACGATCCATCAATGATGTGGTTGATGATTTAAATGGCGACCATCCTATGGATCGTCTTGTGTGCGGTGATGTAGGATTTGGAAAAACCGAAGTGGCGATGCGCGCGGCTTATGTTGCCGCTATGTCTGGCGTTCAGGTCGCTGTGATTGTCCCGACAACTTTATTAGCGCGCCAGCATTACGCAGGATTTGTTCAACGCTTTCAGGGGACTGGACTAAAGATTGCGCAGTTGTCACGGATGGTCAGTGCGAAAGATATCAGGGCAGCGAAAGAAGGTATGGCCAATGGTGATGTGAACATTGTGATTGGCACGCACGCCATTCTCGCCAAAGACATATCATTTTCTCATTTGGGGCTTGTGATTGTTGATGAAGAACAACGTTTTGGCGTAAAGCAAAAAGAGCGTATGAAAGAATTAAAATCTGATGTACATGTTTTGACTTTATCGGCAACTCCAATCCCGCGTACATTGCAGATGTCTCTTACAGGTGTGAAAGAAATGAGTCTTATCACAACGCCGCCCGTTGATCGTTTGGCCATTCGGACTTTTGTGCTTCCTTTTGATCCGCTTGTGATTCGTGAAGCCTTAATGCGGGAGCATTATCGGGGTGGGCAAAGTTTTTATGTGTGCCCGCGCATTAAAGATTTAGACGAAGTGAAAGAAAAACTTGATGAGCTCGTCCCTGAACTGAAAGCTATTCGCGTTCATGGGCAAATGAGCCCCGGTGAAATTGAAGATAAAATGAGCGCCTTTTATGATGGTCAATATGACATCTTGCTCGCTACGAATATTATTGAAAGCGGAATTGATATTGCGCGCGCGAATACGATGATTGTTCACCGCGCCGATATGTTTGGTCTGGCTCAGCTTTATCAAATTCGCGGGCGGATTGGCCGCTCTAAAGTCCGTGCCTATGCTTACTTAACGCATGATCCGAAAAAGGCCCTCACGAAACAGGGTCAAAAACGATTAGAGGTCATTGAAACACTCGATACGCTGGGCGCAGGGTTTCAGCTTGCCTCACACGATATGGATATTCGCGGGGCGGGGAATTTACTGGGCGAGGAACAATCTGGTCACGTGCGCGAGGTTGGGATAGAGCTTTATCAGCAATTATTAGAAGAAGCCGTTGCGGCGGCAAAATCAGGTGTCGATATCGATCCTGATGATTTGGAAGAAACCTCATGGTCGCCGCAAATTAATATGGGGACATCTGTGTTAATTCCCGAAGATTATGTTCCTGATTTAAGTGTGCGGATGAGTCTGTATCGCCGCTTGGCCGAATTGGAAGACGCGCAAAGCGTTGAAGGGTTTGCGGCTGAACTGATTGATCGCTTTGGGGATCTGCCCGAAGAAGTTGAAAACTTACTCGACATCATGACGATTAAACAGCTATGCCGTAAGGCAAATGTTGACCGCGTAGATGCAGGGCCGAAGGGGCTCGTTTTTGGGTTTTATAAAGATACGCCGGCAAAGCCAGATAAAGTCATGCAATGGATCGATAGCAAAAAGGGTAGCGTCAAAATCCGCCCGAAAGATCAGAAAATTATTGCCCCTCGAAACTGGGAAACACCTACAGAACGCGTCAGTGGCGTTCGCAGCTTTATGCAAGAGCTCGCATCTTTATGAATGTGAATAAATTACAAGCTTTTTAGCGATTTTTAGGCAAAAATACTTATAATATTCATAAAGGAGTAAAAATCATGTCTTGGGATTACGTTGAGCAAAAAATAAAAGAAGCCCTTCATCTACATCGCGGAAATTCAACAAGAGCGCGTCAGCAAATCATTTCATGGGCGATGGATGATCCGAAATTACTCCGCACCCTTGTCAAACCCCACATGGTTGGAATTACCGCGCACGCCGTCAATAGAGTGATGAGCGGCAAACGCAAACCTGAGCCTGTTCCCAAAGCACCCGAATCTCTGCCCGAAGGAGAAAAAGACACGCTAGGATTGGATATTTTAAAGGCCATTGCAAAAGGCGGGAGCGTCCAGTTCGGCCAAGAAAATTATGGCCCTGCGACTGGTAAAAAAGGCGTATCACAACGTCATATTGACGCCATCAATCAAATCATAAAAAAGAGTGAGACCAAGTAAGTGTCTCTCAAGACTGCGTTAAAAGAGGATGAATTTTCATCTTTTTTAAACGATGCCGGCTGGCAGGATTCAAACATAACGCCCTTATCCGCCGATATGGGATTGCGCCGTTATTATCTTTTAGAGAAGGGCCCTCAAAAAGCTTTGCTGATGGATATGAGTAGAGCCGGTATTTTGGAGACAGGGCTCGGCGCCTATATAAAAATCGATGAGTATTTGCGTTCGATCAATATCAACGCACCCGAAATTTACCATTCTGATCTGAATACGGGTTTGGCTGTGATTGAGTATTTTGGAGATCAAAGCTTTGGTGATGCGCTTCACTCTGGCGCTGATAAAGAGCAACTTTATTCAATGGGAACTGATATTCTGATTCAAATAAGGCAGTCTTCAAGCCCCCCTAATGACTTAAACCTCCCCCCTTATAAAAATACCCTGATTTGGGATCGTTTGCCGCAATTTGTCGACTATTACATGCCCTTTGATAGCGGAATGGTTATAAGTGATAAAACACATCAAGAGTATCAAGCGGTCTGGAAACAAATAGAAAATAGTCTTCCCAAACCTATCAATACAATCTGTTTGGCTGATTACCATTTAGAAAATTTAATGATACGTGAGGGACAAGATCCGCTTTACGGGATTATTGATTTTCAAGATGCCTTTTGGGGGCCTTGTGCTTATGATTTACTCAACTTACTTCATGATGCCCGCGTCACTGTGCCGGGCGATCTTATTGCCGCGATGAAAGATAAATATTGCGCCGATATGAACGCCGAAGAGAGAGAAAATTTTGAGGCGTGGTATTGTATTTTATCTGCGCAATTTCATTGCCGTGTGATAGGGCTTTTCTTAAAGTTTGCTGATGAGGGGCGAGGAGAGCAGTTTTTACCGCACATACCGCGCTTACAATGTTACTTAAAAGAGAATTTAGAAAATCCGCTTCTCTCACCCTTGAAAGAGTTCTTAGAAAATCATAGCATCACTTTAGAAAAACAAATTGGAGCGTAAACAATGTCTATTATTGCAAACCGCCTTGGGCGCATTAAACCGTCTGCTACTTTGGCTGTGACTGCCAAAGCGAAAGAATTAAAAGCGGCTGGAAAAGATATTATCGGTCTGGGCGCGGGCGAGCCTGATTTTGATACGCCGGACTTTATTAAAAATGCGGCCAAGACAGCCATGGATAATGGGCAAACAAAATATACCAATGTGGATGGGACGCCTGAATTAAAGGATGCCATTATTGCAAAGTTTCAACGGGATAACGGGTTAGAGTATGGCCGTGATCAAATCTCTGTTGGCACGGGCGGAAAGCAGGTTCTTTACAATGCGTTAATGGCCACTGTTAATGCAGGAGATGAAGTGATTATTCCTGCGCCTTATTGGGTATCCTATCCTGACATGGTTTTATTAGCCGAAGGGGAGCCTGTGATTGTTGATTGCCCGTCCTCTGCAAATTTTAAAATGACAGGGGCGCAATTAGAGGCCGCCATTACACCCAAAACAAAATGGGTGATTTTAAATTCCCCGTCTAATCCCACAGGGGCAGGGTACACGCATGATGATATGAAAGAGCTGACTGACGTTCTTTTAAAACATGATCATGTCTATGTGATGACCGATGATATGTATGAGCATCTTGTTTATGGTGATTTTGAATTTGTGACACCTGCGCAAGTTGAACCGCAATTAATGGGCCGTACATTAACCGTGAATGGCGTTTCAAAATCATATTCGATGACAGGCTGGCGGATTGGTTATGCGGGCGGGCCCAAAGACATTATTAAGGCGATGGCAAAAATTCAGGGGCAAAGTACTTCAAACCCTAGCTCTATTTCTCAAGCAGCCGCTGTAGAAGCGCTGAACGGTGATCAATCATTTCTAAAAGACTGGATCAAGGCCTTCCAAGGCCGCCGTGATTTGGTTGTGAATATGCTCAATGAGTGTGAGGGCATTGAATGTCCTAATCCAGAAGGGGCATTTTATGTGTACCCATCATGTGCTGGCGCGATTGGTAAAACAACGCCCGATGGTAAAACAATTGAAACTGATGAGGATTTTGTCAGTTATTTGCTTGAATCTGAAGGGGTGGCTTGTGTTCATGGTGAAGCCTTTGGATTATCGCCGCACTTTAGGATTTCTTATGCCACAAGCGAAGAGGCTCTCACATCAGCGTGCGAGAGAATTCAACGTGCGTGTAGTGCTCTTCTAGGCGAGGCTTCTGCAGCGGCTTAGATTAATGAATGGTGGTTGGTATTGGTGCTGACGTAGTTTTTCTGCCACCAAAAGAATGAATAATTCTATCTAACAATCCACGGCTAATTGTTTCTGTATTTTGTGTATCTATGGTTAAGTTTTCAGCTTGGTTTGTATCCCAAGTTTCACGATAGTTTAATAAATCAGATATTTGACGAATTACATCTATTCGGGAATCTATAAGTTTTTGTGTTGCTGTTTCATAAGCTTCCAAAGTCGTAAGCGTTACGTCATCAACTATAGGAACTGCATTTGCTGGGAAAATTTCATCAAGATTAAATTCTAATTCAATGAAATTACTACCTAGCTCAGCACGTAAATGACGCATGCCTTCTTTAAATACTCCAGTTGTTTTTTCAGCAGCAAGCGGCATACCATGACGAATACTAAACTGTTCCATTAATGTTGCAGCACTAAATTTTTTTGCATCAAATTTATGATGAGGTTCTGTTCCTGTTGACATGTAAACCATATGAATGTCAGCGCCTTCTGGAAGCATTTTCTTAACCTCCTGATATAAAAAAAGAGGGTGTTCAAAGAGCCCTCCATCAATAAAGTCATAAGATCCCACAGGTGTTTCCATACGATAACTAGGGAAGCAGCCAGGATGCATACAGGACGACATAACCGCTTGATATAAAGGTGTTTCAGCTAAGAAATTAGCTTCAGGGGTTTCTTTCATCGAAACAAAACGAATATTTTTTCCTTTTAGTGCTTTTGCAGGAACTAATTGTGACTTCATACCATCAGAAACAGCCATATCTCCAAGCAGTTGTTCTAAAAAGTTTTCCAAGATAGCAGGATCATATTTGTTCATTCCTGCATATTTTGCTCCTGGAATATGTCTACGAATATGGTGTAAATGAAAAATTTCAGGACAACTTACTCTGTAGAGATCAATCATTTCTTGCTCTGAGCGAAGAGGTTGCAAAGGGTTTTTGGGGTCTGCTCTGTTAAACCCACTCATGTAAATTGAAGCTGTTGAGGGGCCAGCCAAACAGTCTACGCCATGTATGAAATGTTGATCACGCATTTCACGAATTTTCGCGAGCACGCCTAAAGGAAGTAATGCCCTAACACCACCACCTTCGCCATAAAAGATAACGTATGGTTTTTTTCGTGTTTCAGTTAATTCTACTGGTTTTTCCCAGTCAGTAAGAATACCCATAAACGACCAATTCAATATTACATAATTTAACTTATGTTTATTTTACGCCTATTTTTGAGCTATGGAATAAAAAGTTAAAAGTTATTCAATGGTAGGCTATGAGGGTTGCATTTTGGCCTGTTTTGAAGCGCCTGGAATCAATACACCTATGGTTTTTAGCCATTTTCGCTCTGCTTTTGCGGCGAGTGATTCCTCTAAAAATTGTTCTGCGCGTTGGGTTGGTAAATCATGAATTACATCTCCTAACTGCTCAAAGGCAAATTGGACAAGACGTCGCATCAGTTTCTCAGGACTTTCCAAAAGGGGATTGTGATAGTTCTTCATTTTGAAGGTTTCGCCGCCCAGCAAATCAGCGACCTTTTTTAAAGTTTTAGGGCAGGCGACTGTATCGTTTTTAGGTACGATGTATAGACGTTTTACACCAGAGCTTTGATCTTTATTGAGTAGCGCATCGACATAATATTCTGCATAGGCGACTAATTCGAATATTGCTGCATAAGGAGGGTTTTTGGTTGAACTGAAAACCTGAGGCTCTCCTAATACTTTCAGTAAAGATGAGTAATATCGGCCAATGCGTGTTTCCTCTGTTCGAAGATGAATAGTATCTGGGTGTGACATTCGGTTAAAAGCTTGCCTGCGGCGCGGATGAAATAATTTTGAAGCGCCTGCAAGCGCAAAAAAAGAGGCCATCGAAATGGCCCCAATAAACTTTCTACTATTTTCTAATCGTTTCGATTCTTGTAACTCATTAAGGCCTGTGCAAAGCCCATTGGTTGAATGGTCCATCTGTAACCTAGGTATACGTGGTTTCGATGTTTGATGAATGGGCAGGCTATCATCATTATAAAAACGATGGTTACCTTTCACGTAAGCGGGCATAAATTCTGTCTTTAAGCCTGTATTTGGTAATTCCATCATCACAACAGAAATGCCAATTGAATTCATAAAACTGACGGCGCGGCGGTAGGCGAATGCCGTTGCGTTTAATCCTAAGGCGAAGCGGATTTCAAGCCAAGGCTCCCCCGCATCTGCGCGGTAACAGGGAAAAGTCATGCCATTATCATGATCTGTGAAATCTTTTCTTATCCATCCCTCAGGCAAAATATTTTTCTGCCAGGCTTCGCAAAGTATATCTCTAGTATTTTCTTTTACAGCGTCATAATCCTGAAAATAACGCTCAAATAAGGGGAGGCTGTTGTCTTGGCTTGACAGAGGGTGAAGGTGGGTTGGATGAATTGACATCTTTTACTTTATCACTATTGCAAAATCATGATGCGTGAATCGCTGGACTATGTCTTGTAAAAAATAAGTGGTGAAAATTTTTTTCGGGGATAATTACTTATCAGTAAATAAAGAAAAGAATCCTTTTTTCTCTTTTTTGGTTTCGGTTCTCAGTGTTTCTTTTTTGTCTCTATTTTGGACAAGAATTTCGCAAACATCATCTAATTGGCCGGAGAATTCTTCCATGATAGCTTCTGAAAAATTACGCATCTTCTTCAAATTCTCAGGAGAGCCGTCATCAATCCGCGCATTGGGCGCTTTAGGGTCACCATCAGTAATTGTCTTATTGAACATGTATAAATCATCGCCCAATTCATGCGTTAGGCTGTGTGATAGTGCTGTTTCAGATGCATGAAAAAAGATATTAATGAGCGGTAGATCATTGACGGGATCAACAACGCCAAGTGATCCGTAGCGATCCCATTGCGATTTTTCAATGGATTGGTTGGTATAGCCTGTACCTAAACCAATCATGACAATCTTTTGATGGGGGTCCAGTTGTTTTTGAAGTGACCCATAATAGGTTACAGCTGGATTATCAAATATGTTTCCATCAATACCGGCATATTCTTTAACGCCGCGCTGGTCTTGCCACTCAATTTCAAAGTGATGGCAGGGAAAATAGGTAGGGGCAGCGCAGCTTGCCATCACGGCATCATGAAGTGAGACTTGCGGATTGCTATTAATATGGTGCTTACCATTATGCAAGCGCATATTACGAAGCCATACAGCATGTCCCCCTTCGCGAGCATAATGCTGCGTTGCGCGGCTAGGGTTTTGTTGGTGATATGCATCTGGGGTGTTTAATCCATTCAATGTGTAGAAAGGAATAATCAGGCTTTTTAGGCTGTCTGAAAGTTTTTTGTTACCGTATAGCCTACGTAACGCTTTATCGAGATGTTTGGGAGAATAATGACCATGTTTAAAAATACTCTCTAACTGACCGATTTTCGTCAGGCGATTATTAAAATCATGCAAAAGACCACGTAGCTCACGAAAACGATCTTGCGGAAAAATATTGGCGCCTTCACGCTCATAAAACATGACCATGTGACGGGCCCTATATTTGGGTCTATGCGGGTGGTCGTCATGGGGAAGGGTGAGGGCTGCGTTTAAAATTGCGCCTGTCGAAGGACCGCTGAAAATATCAACCATCTCTGCCATTCTATGACCGGTCTTTTTTTCAATGCGGCTCATAATATGAGCGGGGATTAGCCCCCGTATACCGCCCCCGTAGTTGAATAGGGCAATGACGGTTTCTTTTTGATCTCTTGGTATGGCGTTATGTTCAGAAGGACTCATTGATTTAGAACTGAAGAAGCTATTGATTTCGCTTAATAAATTATAGCCTGATTTGCCTCTATATTCCAAAAATAAAGATTATTTTTATCTTAGGGAAAATGCACAAAAAAACCGGGCTCTTAACAAGTAAGAAAACCCGGCTTTAAGTTGAACAGGGAGGTTTCACGTCTAGGTCAACTTTGTGGAAAGTTGTGACGTAGGACAATCCTTTTAAAAATAAAAAAATCATCCTCCAACCTAAAGAAATTCTAAGGAAAACCTTAAGGTTGCTGGGTTTATACGCCTATTCATTTTTGCTGTAAACAAAAAATTCATTGAAAAGGAGTTTTTTCACAACTTTTCAGTAAGTATTTGAAAAAAAGTAATATAATTTCAAAATTTACTGGTTTTGAAATTATCGGTCAGGAATGTTTGAAGAATGTTAATGCGGTTGGAATGCTTACGTTCTTCAGCATAAACAAAATACATATCGACAGGTGGTCTTTGTATTTTCTCCATGCAAACTTCGATATTGTTATCAAGGCTTGCTAAGTAATCGGGAAGCATGGCTAAACCCGCATGATTTCTAACGGCCTCATAAATTGCATAAAGCGAGTTAAGCTTAATTATAT
>JBCCKS010000028.1:0-22944 GCA_039027295.1 Pseudomonadota bacterium | reverse complement strand
TTGTCTTATAAGTGTAGCGTAGAAAACATTTCTATCTTGATCATCTTGAAAACACCCAGATAATATATTTTCAAAATTAGGAGCACTACCGATCAGTTCTTGATCATTATATGTTCCGGTAAATTGTGTTTCATCCCATGTTCCTTCATCTTCAGGAGGAAATTCAAAATCGCGATCTAGTTTTTTATTAACAGCATTACAGATTTCTGTCCGAATGCCGGGCAAAGCCATAACCAAATCACCAATATTCTCATCATCTGTTCCAATGCCAAGAACTTGATTAAAGCCTGTAAAAACCCAGCCCTCTTCTGAGATTTGTTTTTCTACATTTTGCCATGTGAGGCCGCCCCCTTCAGTTTCAAAGATATGACATTTTTGAGTAATGGGTGATACAGGATTTTCATACCCTTCTTGAGTAAAGTTTTCAAAGCTGATTTCGCTCGGTAAACACCCACGTAATTCCAGACGTTTAACGGCATTCTTTACTTCATTGCCATAGCTAATTAAGCGATCTGAAAAATTATTCACTTGCGTGTCTGTAATAAATGCCGCGCTTGTACGGCTTGATTGATTGAATGCAAACGCAAGAGCGCCAAATAATCCTACGGCCACAAAAATTAAAATGATCACATTTCCGCTTTGAGAATTATGCTTCATCTTATTTGCTTTTGATTTCAAAGATGGCATCGACTTCAACTGCAAAGTTTGCTGGCAAAGACGGAGCCCCCACTGCAAATCGTGCATGTTTCCCAATTTCTTCACCTAAAATCTCCACCATAAAATCTGAGGCACCATTAATGACTTGTGATTGTTCTTCAAAGCCAGGGGCGCAACTCACAAATCCACTCAGCTTTACACATTTTACAACGCGGCTCCAATCGCCTTCAACCGCGTCTCTTACTTGTGTTAAAATATTGAGAGCACATTGTCTTGCGGCTTTCTGGCCCTCGCTGACATCCATATCAATGCCGACTTTGCCTTTATACTCTTTATCACCGCCAATAGGCACTTGGCCTGCCACGAAGACCATATTTCCAGTGACAACAAAAGGTACGTAATTAAATAAGGGCGGCACGGTCTCAGGTAGCGTGATTCCGTGTTTTTCTAAATTTGCAGCAATATCAATCATATTAAAAGTGATCTCCTCTTGATTTCTGCCTATTTTTAAGTCATTTCTTATTAAATCAAAAGAAAGATTTTCATGATAAAGAGGCTTTTTCGATTTTTAGGTGTTTTATCTCCTGTTGCCATGATCGCAACAAAGATATTATCCCGCGCGAAATATGTTGGTGAAGACACGTACGGTAATCAATATTATGTAGCTGCGCCTCGCAAAGGTCAAAAACGTGAGCGTCGATTTGTCATTTATAAAGAAGAAGTGGAGGCAAGTGCGATCCCTCCTGAATGGCATGGATGGATGCATCATCAAACGAATGATATTCCTTCTAAAGATGATCCTTCATTTAGGCGTAAATGGCAAAAGCCTCACAAACCGAATATGACAGGGACGAATAAGGCGTACAGACCGCCAGGTCATATTTTAAAGGGTGGGGAGCGTCCCAAGGCCACTGGTGATTACGAAGCATGGACACCCCCAGAATAGATATTAATAAGATTAAAGGATAAGTGACATGAAAAATAGTGTAATTGAAACCATTTTAGGCGCCGTTGTTTTGGCAGGCGCTATTATCTTTTTAGCATTTAGCTATTCCTCAGCCAGTATAGGCTCTGTTGAAGGATATGAAGTCAAAGCGCGCTTTTCTAGTATTGGTGGGTTAAATGCAGGCGATAGAGTGGTGATTAGCGGCGTCAAAGTGGGGCAGGTTTCAGATATTCGGCTTGATCCAGAAACATATCTTGCGAATGTGTTCTTGGATATTGATGATGAAGTAAAGCTTCCTGAAGATACAGCCGCCTTTATTACAAGCGAAAGTCTTTTAGGTGGCCTGTATATGCAGCTTGAGCCAGGAGCTTCTGAAGATTACATTCAGCCCGGTGGAGCAATTCAATATACGCAAGCACCACAAAATTTAGAGCAACTTTTAGGACAATTTATTTTCAGTCTTCAAGGCTCTGATGAAGAAAGCCAATAATCATTTAGCGGCACACCTTCATAATGCGCTTTTTTGTACTTCTGTTTTTGATTAGCTTTATCCCGTCTCACGGGTTTGCTTCGATGACGGATTATCCGCAAATCCGCCTTCAGGCTCTTGATAAATCAACGGCGCGTACACAAACATTAGAAGCAAATGTTGGTGATACAATCCGCTATGGCTCCTTATTTATTAAAATACAAGCCTGCCGGCAGTCTGATCCGTTGGATAAGCCTGAAAATGCAGCCTTCTTACAAATTTGGGAAATTCCTATTGGAAAAACAAAGTCAGAATGGATCTTTTCAGGCTGGATGTTTTCATCATCTCCTGCCGTTTCAGCGATGGATCATGCCGTTTATGATATTTGGGTTTTAGAATGCGTTGACCCCGATAAAAGCACTGAAATCGAAAATAGAGTCATTGTTACTACTGGAGAAGATGAAGAATTCATTGATAGTGAGGCTGAGGAAACCACCAGCGAAGACGCTTTTGAAGAGCAAAATGAGCAAATAGACGAAGAAATTATAGAAGAGGCTAACACTCCTGATTTGAATGGAGACAGCTCACAAGTTACTGATTTTGAATAGGAAATTCACTATTTCCTGATAAAATTTTTCTCTAATCCCTAAAATTAATTAACATTATGTAAATAAATTGTTAATTTCTGCGCTATGGTTTTAGAAGCGGTAAGAGATACAGATTTACATATTTCTCATTTTGCGCACTCAGTGTTTGGCACTGAAGATCAGCCTGATGGCTTAATTGCGCTTGCTGATTGTGATGATGAAAAAATACCAGGTATTGTACAATCAATGCTTGATGAAGCTGAGTGTGACAATTCAATTATAAAAGATCATATGATTAATCTTGCTAGGCTTGCAAAGAGCCAAGCTGAAAGAAGTTATACTGATGGGTTAACAGGATTATTTAATCGCCGCTACTTAGAACAGGTCATTGAGCAGGAAATTGTAAGGTTACAAACATCATTAAGTGAAGGCGATAGAAGAGCCGCAAGATCGCCTTCAAAGGGTACTGCTTTACTTGCAATAGATCTTGATCACTTTAAGGCATTAAATGATACTTATGGTCACCAAGCTGGAGATTTAGCGCTAATTAATGTTGCACAAACTTTATCAGCGTTGACCCGTGATCATGACATTGTTGTTAGAAATGGTGGAGATGAATTTATAGTTTTGCTAAAAGATATCGAGCCTTCCGTGGTAGAAAAAAGAAGATATGAAATTGAAGATGCTTTAAATAGAGTTCAGTTTCCTTTTGAAGGACAAATGCTTTCTGTGCATGGAAGTGTTGGAGCAGCAATTTTAAATACTGAACATAACTTTGAATCGTTTATGCATGAAGCAGATCAAAGACTATACGACCGTAAAAGTCAAAGACGTTTAGAGAGATAAAAACCCATCTAGTATTTGATCTTCTGTAACATCTTCCAGTAAAAAATCTCGTTCAACAATCATCTCTTTTTGAATAATCTTTAAATACTCTTCTTGAGGGATTTCATATAAGCCAAACTGCATTAAGTGATCATTCGCAAATTGGCTATCAAGCGTTGAAAATTTAGCTTTTGAGAGCCTTGCACATAAATGGACTAAAGCTATTTTACTGGCATTATCTACCTTGGAAAACATGCTTTCACCACAAAAAATAGAGCCAATTACAAGGCCATAAAGCCCGCCTTTTAATGCACCGTCTTGCCAATATTCAACACTGTGAGCGTGCCCTAGGTGATGTAGTTCAATAAAGCAGTATTTGATAATAGGATTAATCCATGTTGTTTCTCGCCCTGACTGGCTTTGGGCACAAGCCTCGATCACATCCTCAAACGCGGTATCAATTTTTATTTCATATCCACCTTTTTTCATTGTTCTAAAAAGACGTTTGGGAATATGGAGATCTTTTATGGGCAGAAGAGCACGATCATTTGGTGCATAAAAATTATAATAAGGATCATCATAGCTTTCTGCCATAGGAAATATTCCTTGGCGGTAGGCATCTAAAAAGAGTTGAGGGCTTGCTTTTGTAAACATGGCCTCAGTAATTTTTATTTTTGCTGTTTTTTGGCAAGTTCTTTTTCAAGCCAGTGAATATTATAGTCGCCTGTTTT
Organism: Pseudomonadota bacterium; assembly: GCA_039027295.1. Lineage (GTDB taxonomy): Bacteria > Pseudomonadota > Alphaproteobacteria > Micavibrionales > Micavibrionaceae. The sequence goes on along the minus strand of JBCCKS010000028.1, from coordinate 18,729 downwards.
AAAGGCTTCTTGTGAGATAATCCATTCATGTAAAGGTAGCGTTGTTTTGACACCATCAACGACAGTTTCAACAATAGCGCGATTGAGGCGGTTAATGGCATCTTCGCGTGTCTTTGCATGAACAATTAATTTTCCAACCATAGAGTCGTAATAAGGAGGGATTGAATATCCGCCATAAATAGCACTGTCGAAGCGAACGCCTAAGCCACCAGGAGCATGGAATTGTTTTATCTTACCTGGCGAAGGAATAAATGTATCAGGGTCTTCAGCATTAATTCTCACCTCAATAGAATGCCCACGAAGACGGATATTTTCTTTATTCAGTGATAAGGCTTCACCATACGCAACACGGATTTGTTCGGCAATTAAATCAATTCCCGTAATCATCTCAGTAACAGGATGTTCAACTTGAATTCTTGTGTTCATTTCCATGAAGTAGAATTTTCCATCTTCATATAAAAATTCGATTGTTCCTGCACCAATATATCCCATTTCACGAACAAGTCTTGCTGAGAGAGAACCAATTTCTGCACGCTCATTTTCTGGTAAAACGGGGGAAGGGGCTTCTTCAACTAACTTTTGGTGGCGTCTTTGTATGGAACAGTCACGCTCGCCTAAATGGATACCATTGCCATGCTTATCACCAAAAACCTGAATTTCAATATGACGAGGCTTCTCTAAATATTTTTCAATATAAACTGTATCATCGCCGAAGTTAGCGGCCGCCTCACGGCGCGCTGTTGTAAACGCTTCTTGGAATTCTTCATTATTACGAACGACTTGCATGCCTTTACCGCCGCCGCCTGATGCCGCTTTAATAATAACAGGGTATCCTGCATTATTACAGATTGCTAAACCTTCTTCTACACTTTCAACCGCGCCAGGTGATCCCGGAACAACAGGAAGGCCTAATTCCATCACGGTTTTTTTCGCTGTGACCTTATCCCCCATCTTTTCAATGTGCTCTGGCTTCGGGCCAATAAACGTAAAGCCATGCTCTTCAACCATGCGGGCAAATTGTGCGTTCTCAGATAAGAAACCATAGCCCGGGTGAATGGCATCTGCACCAGTGACAGCAGCAGCTGTTAAAATAGAAGGAATGTTTAGATAGCTATCTTTACTTTGTGGCGGGCCAATACATACAGATTCATCTGCAAGACGTACAGCCATTGAATTGGCATCAGCTGTTGAATGAACAGCAACAGATTGAATACCCATCTCACGACAGGCGCGAATGACACGAAGGGCAATTTCACCACGATTGGCTATTAGAATTTTTTTAAACATCGTTTTGAATTATTCTTTTTATTCGCTACTCGATTACGATTTATTCAATCACACATAAGACATCGCCGAATTCAACGGGTTGTCCATTTTCAAATAGAACTTGCGTTACTGTTCCTGATTTATGTGCTTTGATGGGGTTCATCACTTTCATGGCTTCAACAATGACAAGTGTGTCACCCTCACTCACACTGTCGCCTTTTTTGATAAATGGCGGGGCATCTGGCTCAGGCGCGGTGTATGCTGTTCCAACCATTGGTGATGTCACGGCACCAGGGTGATCCGCTGTCACTGCATCAGGTAATTCTGTAGTAGCAGCCTGTGGGACAGTTGGGTCAGAAGGCATGTTGATGGGAGCCGCTGGCGCTGCAACAGCGCCGGCTGATACCACTGCGCCTCTATTAACGCGGATTTTTGCGTCGCCTTCTGCAACTTCAATCTCATTCAGGCCTGTCTCATCAAGCAAGGCCGCTAATTTCTTAATCGCTTTAGAATCAATTTTCATGAAAACTATCTTTTACTTATTATTTAAAACTCTTCTTGGTAGCGAATTTCGACTTGAAAGTCAAAGCATAAGGCGTCCCTTATTCAGCTCATTTATTGATAATTTCTTCAATCTTATCAATGGCTTGCAGGTAGCCGTCAGAGCCTTGCCCGGCTATTACACAAGCAGCAAGGGGTTCAATATAGGAAATATGCCGGAAATCCTCGCGGGTCTTAGGATCAGAGAGGTGCACTTCAATAATGGGGCAAGAATACATTTTAAGCGCATCGTGAATCGCAATGGAGGTATGGGTATATGCCGCCATGTTAGCAATGATGCCATCATATTGGTCAAGTGCGGTTTGTAATCGTTCAATAATCACGCCCTCATAATTAGATTGAAAGAAATCAATATTGATTTCTTTTGAACCAGCATGTTGATTACATTTCGCTTCAATATCTTGGAGCGTTTCACTGCCATATATTTCAGGCTCACGGCGGCCGAGCATATTTAAATTAGGCCCATTAATGATGAGAATGTTCATGATCGTGACTATGGTCTTGATTCATTTGCTTAGGAATATGCCCCGGCTTTACGATTGTTACATCTATGGCCAGAGGTTTCTCTTTTTCAAAGAATAATGTCATTGGGAATGTTTCGCCTTCTACTAGGGGCTTTTTCAATTTGATTAGCATAATGTGAAGACCTGTGGGTTCTAGAAAAACTTCTTCTTGGTCGGGTAAGTCAATGTCTTTGATTTTGCGCATCATCATACGCCCGCTATCGTCGTCAATGATTGTCTCATGAAGCTCAATAATCTCTGCCACATTACTTTCGGCTCGGATAATACGATCAAGTTCGCCTTGAGAATTAAAAAGTGTCATAAAAGCTGCACTATTTTTTGTGCTGGCAGCTGTGGCAAAAGCATAGACATCATAGGCAATAATCATTTCACCGAAATGAACAAACTCTTCATGGTCACCGTGCGCCTTTAAACTTTGCGGCGTGTAAATTAGTAGAGTAGAGAAAACTAAAATAGAAAAAAATTTAAGAATTTTCAGCCTCCGCAATAATATCAAGAAGGTCTTTTAAGTCAGGAAGATTTTCATCTGTGACGATATGAATATCTCGTTTAATAACAAAAGCGGGGACTGCATAAATATTGGCGTGTTCTGTTGCTTTTAAATTCTTATCAGCAATTTTTTTAACTTCTTCGCCTTGTGCGTCCTCTAATAATTGCTCGTAATCTAGGCCAAATAAATTGGCTGTTTCTTCTAAAAAGCTATCAGGAGGAATTTGTTCGGGATGATTCAGGATCGCCTCATGCATTTCCCAAAATTTGCCTTGTAGACCAGAGGCGATCACAATCTGATTCAGGCGAACCATCGCTCCATCTCCGAAAACAACGGGTTTTACAATATATCGGATGTCGTTGCGAATTCTAAGAAGCTCCTCGATTGTAGGGTGGAGAGATTTACAATAACCACACCCATAATTTAAAAATTCAACAACAGTTGTTCCTGCCTTGGCCTCATCTTTAACCTGAAAATCAACAACTGGATTATATATCCGATGGTGCATTAAATGAAAGTGGCCTATACCATATAAAGTATAAAGTCCTGCCATGACAATCAGAACGGTTATGATACGAAAAAACATATCTTTTAACTCTGGCCTTTCTTGTTGTTATTTAGCTCTGGGCGGCACGCTGCTCTTTAATGATATCTTGAATACGAGCTGCAGGGATATATCCTGGGGCAACTTGTTTCCCAATAATGAACCCAGGTGTTCCCCGAATTCCCATAGATTGCGCTGCTTGAATATTTTCGTTAAGCGTATCGTTAATCTCTTGCGAATCTTTATCTTTTTTTAGTTGTTCCACATCAAGACCGACATCTTTCGCAAGCCTTTCTAAATTGCGTTCACTCTTATCACCTGTGAATTCCATGATGGCTTGGTGATAGTCCCAATATTTACCTTGGTTAACTGAGGCCAATGCCCATTTTGCGGCTTCCATGGAGCTCGCGCCTAAGATTGGCATCTCAATAAATATGACTTTGACATTATCATCACGTTTTAAAACGGTTTGAATTTCTTCAAGCGCGCGCGTGCAATATCCGCAATTATAATCAAAGAACTCAACAATTGTGATATCTCCATCTTTATTGCCTGCCATAGGGAGATTCTCTTGCGCGCTTAGCTTTTCAACATATTCAACAGCTTGTTTTTGCGCAGCTTCTTGTTGCTCTTGGGCAAGTTTTTCTTGGTAGTTATTCACGCCATCTAAAATGACTTCACCATTTTCAAGAATGTAGCTTTTAAGCAAAGCTTCAATTTCTTGTTTTTGTGCGTCTGAAAGTTCCTGTGCCTTTATAGATTGATGAGGAAGAAGAAAGAAAAGAGCGCTTAAGCCGATAATAAAATACTTCACTATTCATAAACTCCTGAAATAAAAATAATAATTACATCGATATCATATTGTACCGCATAAAAAGCTGAAAGGGCAAAGTCGGCCTTATTCAGCTTTTCTTGTCGCTTACATATTGAATAATATCGTTGGCACGTAAGGCTGCGCTAGAGCCTTGTTCTAAGCCGCGTAGCGCAATTTTTGCTTGGTTCACCGCATATTCGCTACGTCTTTGTAAAAGGGCTTCTTCTGCTAAATGAAGTCGGGCCAGAGAATTTTGATCTGTACGTCCGTAGGCTGTTGCTAAAAGCCTGTGCACTCTAGTTGAGCGGGGTTCTTGTATGACCGCTTTCTTTAGATTTTCAATGGCGGCTTTATAGATTGACTGATCATCCTTTGCGATTTGTATTTGCGCTTGGGAGAGAGCGGTGCGGATTAATCCTGATTCAGGAGCAAGAGATAAGGCCCGCTCATAACTAGGAATGGCTTCTTCCACGCGGCCAAAATCAACGAGCATTTGTCCTTTTAATTCATGAAAGTAGGCGTTTTGAGGCTCTTTTTCAATAAGGCTATTAATTGTTTGTACCGCCTCTTGAATTCTATTTTCCCTGTATGCGGCAATGGCACGGGCATACTCCGCCGGAATAGATTTATCCCTATCATCGTAGGCCCAGCTTACTTGTGAGGGATTTATAAACCCTTTCAATTTGGCCTGCATCCGCGCATGTTGTTCATGCCAGCTTGGTTCAAAATCGACATCTTTATTTTTTGAGACGTCAACTTTGGCCTGCAGAGCGTTAATACGGTTCGCTGTTAGTGGGTGTGTACGTACATATTCTGATTGTTGTGAGGTTGGTAAATATTCCTGTCCTTCTAATTTCTGCATGAAAGTTAAAAGTCCTTCGGGATTCATGCCGGCTTTTTCCATTGATTGAATGGCTGCTTGGTCAGCGCTTGATTCAAACGTACGTGATGTAGCTAAAAACCGTCTTTGGGCCATAGAATTTCCAGCAATTGAACCTGCGCCAGCCGCACTGGCGTTCCCTGAGGCTATAGCGGCTCCTACACCCAAAATTGTGCCTAAAATACTTTCATAAGAGGCTTCTTCTAAGGCTTGCCGTCCTCTAACTAAATGCCCTGAGGCCACATGGGCAAGCTCGTGCGCCATAACCCCAATTAATTCACCGGGGTGATCAGTTTCCTGAATAAGGCCAGTATAAAAAAAGATGTTTGATCCGCCTGCAACAAATGCGTTGATATCATTACTCTGAACAATAATGATTTTGACTTGCTCGGGGCGCATGCCATTAGCTTCAAAAATAGGCGCAAACCACCTTGAAAGATATTGTTCAATTTCAGTATCACGAATAACACTTTGTGCTTGCGCCTGTTGAGAGAGCAAAATAACACTGAAAAAGCACAAATAAAAAAAGAATATTTTGATCTTGGTATACACACTCTTTAGTATGGAAAAAAATATGGCGCGCATAAGGCAATAACAACAAAATAAAAGGCAATATAAAGATGCTACAAATCGCTCTTCTTTGGCTGGATTTATTATGGCTTCCGGTTGTCTTTATTTTTCTGACCAAGCGTTATTGGTTAAAAGCTACTTTATTAATTATTAGCTGTATTTTTACATTACGGATGCAGGTGGAATTAATGGAAAGTATCGGTTATCCCACCGGTATTTTGCCATTTTTGGATATTCATGCACTCTTTAGGGGCTATATTGTGTATGGCCTTTTTATATTTGCGTTTATTGCGCTTTCGATCTTTTCAAAATATGAAAATGGGTATGTATATTTGGCGGCTTCGATTAGTCTTTACTTTGCATCATTTATTCTTTCAACAGGCGTACTTCTATTATGACCAAAAAACGTACAACTAGACGAGATCCATCGGTCAGGGTTAAATCTGCAAAAGGCCGAAAAACATCATCAACCAAATGGTTAAAGCGTCAATTAAATGATCCTTATGTTGCAAAAGCTCAACTTGATGGGTATCGCGGTCGCGCTGCCTATAAATTGCTCGAAATTGATGAAAAACTTAATTTGCTTGAAAAGGGCATGATGGTGGTTGATTTGGGGTGCGCGCCGGGAGGCTGGACTCAAGTTGCCGCTGAGAAGGGATGCTCTGTTGTTGGGCTTGATCTTCTAGAAACAGATCCGATTGAGGGAGCTGAACTGTTTCAAATGGATTTTATGGATGATGATGCGCCAGCAGTGCTAATCAAGGCTATGAACGAGAAAAAAGCTGATCTGGTGATGTCTGATATGGCGCCTAACACAATTGGTCATAAAAATACTGATCATTTGCGCATTATGGCTCTTGTTGAATTGGCCTATGATTTTGCGATTCAGGTGTTAAAACCGGGCGGCACTTTTATTGCCAAAGTGCGTCAGGGTGGCACAGAAAATGATCTTTTGGCGCAAATGAAAAAAGATTTCAAATCAATCAAGCATATTAAGCCCCCTGCAAGCCGCAAAGAGTCGTCAGAGACGTACGTTATCGCTCAAAACTTTAAAGGCTCTTAAAAATAAGACTTGCGGCAATAGCAAACATAATTAGAGCAATGATGAAATCTAATATTTGCCATGCTTTAGGTTTTTCAAATAAAGGCGCTAATAGACGTGCTCCATATCCTAATGCAAAAAACCATAGAAAGCTGGCGATCATCGCGCCCGCCCCAAAGATGTACTTGCCCTCTTCTCCATAAGAGGCACTTAAGCCGCCAATTAAGACAACTGTATCAAGATAGACATGAGGATTTAATAGGCTAATCCCCATAATAATAAGCACAACTTCTTTTGCACTGCCCTGCTTGATCATGCCCTTTCCTTGATCTTCGTCTAATTTTGGGGGTTTCATGGCGCTTAGTAATGATTTGATACCATATGCAATTAAAAAAGCCGCGCCGCCCCACGTAATCCATTTGATTAAGCTCGGATATGTTTCAATTAATAACCCAAAGCCCAGTACACCTGCGCCAATAAGAAATACGTCAATCAAACTGGCGGTCAGGCAAGCAGCAAAAATATGATGATTTTTAATACCTTGGCGTAAAATAAAGGCGTTTTGTAAGCCAATGGCAATAATGAGTGAGGCACCAAGCACCATACCTTTTAGAAAAATCAATGTCATGAGACTTACTTAACGTGTATTTTTAATTTTACAATCAAAATTCTCTTTACTTTTGAGCTGAAATCCCTATAACTACACTGCAAATTCAATAATAATTTATAAAAAGAAACGGATTTGCCATGGCTCTCAAATCATCCAAAAAAATTCAACAAGAAGCACTTACATTTGATGATGTATTGCTTGTGCCCGGGCATTCCAAAATACTTCCTGATGCGGTTGATACAAAAACAAAATTAACAAAAAATATCTCACTGAATATTCCGCTTTTGTCGTCTGCTATGGATACAGTCACTGAAATTGATATGGCGATAGCGCTGGCGCAAAATGGGGGAATGGGCATCATTCACCGCAATATGGAAGCTGAGACACAGGCTGATATGGTGCGCAAAGTGAAACGTTTTGAATCAGGGATGGTGGTGAATCCGATCACAATTTCTCCCGATGCAACACTGGCTGAGGCTTTGGCCGTCATGGATCAGAATAAAATCTCAGGCATCCCTGTGACGGAAAGTCACAATGGCAAGCTTGTTGGGATTTTAACCAACAGAGACGTACGATTTGCCGACAATCCCGATCAGCCTGTACGTGAGTTAATGACCTCAGATAATCTTGTCAAAGCTTATAATACGGTGACAAGAGAAGAAGCCAAAAAATTACTGCACAAAAACCGCATTGAAAAGCTTTTGGTCGTCGATAACGATGAACGATGCATTGGCCTTGTGACTGTCAAAGATATTGAGAAGGCAAAAGCTTTCCCGAAAAGCTGTAAAGATAATCAAGACCGCCTACGTGTCGGCGCGGCGATTGGCACTGGTGAGAAAAATATTGATCGGGCGCTTGCTTTATCTGATGCCGAAATTGATGTGATTGTAATCGATACTGCCCATGGCCATTCGCAAGGTGTTTTGGATATGGTGAAAATTATTAAATCGCAAGTTGGTTCAAAAGTTGATGTGATTGCCGGAAATATTGCAACGGGTGATGCGGCCAAGGCCTTGATCGAGGCTGGAGCTGACGCCTTAAAAGTAGGGATTGGACCAGGGTCAATTTGTACAACGCGTGTTGTGGCCGGAGTTGGTATGCCCCAACTAACGGCAATTATGAATGTGTCTGAAGTGGCTGGCAAACAATCTGTTCCTGTTATTGCTGATGGCGGTATTAAATATTCTGGCGACTTTGCAAAAGCCATTGCCGCTGGTGCGGATTGTGCCATGTTAGGCAGCGCCTTTGCAGGAACAGATGAATCACCCGGTGAAATTATTTTATATCAGGGGCGCTCTTATAAATCCTACCGCGGTATGGGATCGGTTGGCGCAATGGTAAAAGGCTCGGCTGAGCGATATTTTCAAGGCGGTGTAACAGAGAGTAATAAGCTTGTTCCAGAAGGTATTGAAGGCCGCGTCCCTTATAAAGGACCGGTTGGTAATGTGATCCATCAAATGGTTGGCGGTCTGAAAGCATCTATGGGCTATACAGGGTGCGGTACAATTTTAGAAATGAAATCAAAAGCAAAATTTGTTCGTATGACAGGTGCAGGGTTTAAAGAAAGCCATGCACACAATATTACTATTACACGTGAAGCTCCAAACTACCGCACTGAAGACTAATTATTCAGCTGTCTCAACTTTTTCAGGTTTCTCTTCTGTTGCGGCTTCGATTGTGTCATCAATTGTTTCAGCAATCGCATCAAAGACTGTGTCTTTGCCTGCAGCATCACTATTGGCTTGATATAAAAGCATCATTAAGATAAACGCTAAAATAATTGCAACAAAACCCAAAAACACAACTTTAGTTCTGCTGATTGTTTCGCTCATAATTTTCCCCTAAATCATTTATTTATGAGAATTTATCAGATAAGTTGATTTTGTCATGTCTTTTCATATTCGTAATGCTGAACAAGCCGATATTCCTGATTTAGCCGCTATTCATATCGATAGTAAGAAAGCTGCTGAGAAACATATTGTGCCAGATGAGTATCTAGACGAGCTGACTCAAGAGAATTTTGAAAAGAAATGGCTGGGATTTCTTGAAAATGGCACACAGAAAATTGCCTTTTTTGATGATAAACCTGCAGGATTGATCAGCTATGGTGATTTACGTACACCTCCGCCAGGAACTTCGAAAATAAGGCCGCTGTATGTGTGTGAGATTTATGCCATATACGTACATCCTGATCATTTTGAGCAGGGTTTAGGGAAAGCCCTCTTAAAGGAGGCTGCTCAAGATATGATTGCAAAAAAGAAAAATTCACTCTGCCTATGGGTGTTAGAGAAAAATAAACGTGCTCATGCTTTTTACCAAGCCATGGGCGGACAAAGAATCGGCAAACAAAATATCGAAACAGGCGGTGTGAAAACCCGTGAAATATGTTATGGGTGGCGCGATTTAAAAGGAATACTTACATGAATATAGCGCTTTTATTCCCGATTTTGGCTATTTTCGCAGGTGCAATGACTGCGTTTCAACCGCTAGTTAATGCCAAATTGTCACAACATCTTGATAACGCGATTTGGGCCTCTTTTGTTTCTTTTGCTGTTGGAACAGTGATTTTACTTGTTGCAGGTCTTGCCTTGTCTGGCAAATGGATGAGTATCGAAATGACGGGTTTAAAATGGTGGATGTTTACAGGCGGGCTTTTGGGCGCATTTTTTGTAACGGTTGCGATTTACATCGTGCCGTATTTAGGGGTGGCTACGATGATCGCGCTGATGATCGCAGGGCAGTTATTGATGGCAGCTATTCTCGATAATTTTGGTATCCTATCTGAAACAGCAAACCCTATTACTTTTTCAAAGATAGTTGGTTTGTCCTTAATCGCTTTAGGCGCCTTCATAACTCTCAAACTATAAGACTGGAATAAAAAATAATGCGTGACGCTGCGCGGATACAAACCGCAATTGATATATTTGAAAAGATAGAAGAGGCCCGTATTCCAATGGATAATACCATTCGGGATTATATGAAATTTCGCCGTTATATTGGATCGAAAGACCGCAAATATATTGTTGAGCTTGTCTATAACGTAATGCGTTCTTATGCGCGTTTGAATTGGTGGATTGAAAAAGAGCAATTAGAGCCCAATGCGCGAACAAAAATTTTAATCTATTTAGTTCTTATAGGATCGTCCGAGCACGATATCCTCATTCGCTTTACGGGTGAGAAACATTGCCCGGAGCCTTTAAGTGAAGCAGAGACATCACTCGTAGCGAATTTACAAGGAAAGGCGCTAGATGATTCTAACATGCCTGAAGAGGTTCTTGCTGAATGTCCTGAAGCCCATTTAGAGAAATTACGCAATGTTTTTGATGAAGAATTTTTAGCGCATATGCAAGCTATGCAGATCCCAGCCCAAATGGATTTACGGGTAAACACAATTAAAGTGACCCGTGAACGGGCTCAAGAGGTCTTAGCTGCTGATAGTGTTGAAACTATTGAAACGCCATATTCCCCTTATGGTCTACGGGCTGTAGGAAAGCCTTACATGAGCGCGACAAAAGCTTTTCATAAGGGCCTTGTTGAAATTCAAGATGAAGGATCACAGCTTATTTCTTATGTTTGTCAGGCAAAGCCTGGAATGCGCGTCCTTGATTATTGCGCGGGAAGCGGGGGTAAGACGTTAGGCATTGCTGCCCAAATGGAAGGAAAAGGTATTATCTACGCCATGGATAATAATAGCCGCCGCCTTGAAAAAGGCCGGCGTCGTTATAAAAAAGCAGGTATTCATAATGTTGAAGTGCGATCATTGGAGGATGAGAAAAACCGCAAATGGCTAAGGCGTCAAGAAGGTGCAATGGATATTGTTTTGGTTGATGCGCCGTGTTCATCATCTGGCACGTGGCGGCGTAATCCCGATTATCGCTGGTATCAATATGGCCCGTCATTAGAGGAAATCAAATCAATCCAGGCTGATATATTGAACCGCGTTGCGGATAAGGTGAAGTCTGGCGGATATCTCATTTATGCAACATGTTCTTTATTTATTGAAGAAAATGAATCGCAAGTTGATGAATTCCTTAAAAGCCATTCTGATTATCAACTTCAAAACATTAAAGACTTATGGCCATCTGGCTCTGAAAATTGCCCCTGTGATGGACCTTATCTAAGGCTTTTTACTAAGGATCATAATACTGACGGATTCTTCACAGCAATATTAAAAAAACAATAATATAACTTGATATTACTTTCTTAATACCATCTTTATATTTATAAAGTTGGTTTATACCATTATAAAAGAGGAGCGTTATGAAGTTAAAATCACTATCAGGGCAGATCTTATTTGAAGGCGATTATTTAACGCAAAAAGAAATGTTAGGAGAGGCGATTGATCAAAATATTAATTTATCAGAGGCAAACTTACGATATTGCAGTTTAAAATATGTAAATTTTGAAAGTGTAAAGTTAAGTGGCACGTCCTTTTGGGGTGCTGATTTATCATATAGCTCGCTTTTGCAATCAAACTTAAAATACTGTGATTTCAGGCTGTGTAAGGCGCATTTTAGAGACTTTTCCAAAAGCAAGCTGATCAAAAGCAATTTTTCAGGCGCGGACTTACATAAAACAATTTTTAAACAAGCTGATTTATCTGAAACGGTTTTTACAAAACCTGAAATTTTTGAACAATTTTTTGATTCCCAGACTATTCTTCGTGGGGCTTTGTACAGCCATTTAGGAGAAAAAGAATATTTACTCGCTGATATTTTAAAGTTTTTTGAAGATAAAAAAGCAGATCAAGTTTTAAATAATATCAATGATGTAGAAGCTCGCATTTTGCAATTTGCAAATAAATAGCTTGGAAAGCTCTTTTATTCCAGCTTTAAAATTAAAATTTTGTTCATTCTTTTTAGAGATAACAGCCGCCTTGTCAAAATCATTACAAATAGGGGGGAATATATGAATGATAATGATTTATTTGCTTCAATGCAGATTTTAGATTTAAAGCATCTCAGTGATATTGAACAAGCGGTCAAAGAGCAATGTAGAGATGCTATCAAACAGTATAAAAGCTGGCGGACATTATATGCTCTTGAGACAGATCAGCTCATTAAGCGCTATTCAAGGCATGAGGGTGAAATTCATCACAATCAAGCTATTGAATATGCACGTCTTTATTGGCAGGTGAGGACTGATCGGCGTAAGGCTTTTGCCACATATATAGACACCAAAGCGCCTCAGCTTTTCGCCAATCAACCACAATATCAACGTATTTCATAAAACAGTCAAAAGGGGAAAATAATGTTTTTATACTTAAAATTAGGAAAAACCAGAGCATTAACAATCGAATTGAAAAAGGATTTTGGATCAAAGCCATTTTTTCAAAAAAAATCTTTCCATCGGGAAATTATTATTGATATACCTTATAGCCAGATTATTTACACACCTAATAACTGGTTCCCGATAAGGAGGGCAGCAAATGGCAACAACCAAACTCAACAAACTACAAAAAGCACTCGGCGAGTTAACAAACATTGATCCAGAATTTCCAATTCAATGGGCTTTGGTATTTTTAACAATCGCTGATAATGAAGGCGCGGCCTTAAAAGATATTTCAGAAGAAACAGGAATTTCTATGTCTGTAATGTCTCGTACAATTGGAGCACTATCAAATGCACGCCGTATGGGCAAGCCTTATGGGATTATTTTGGTCAAATCCGCAAAAGATGATCGTCGCCGTAAGGAATTATTTTTAAGTGCAAAAGGCAAACGTCTTCTTGATAAAATTAAGAAAGCCCTTTAAACATAGAACTTAAGTTGGTGGGAAATAAAAAGCCGGAAGTTTTTCTTCCGGCTTTTTTATATTTTAAAATGCCGTAGCGGGCCTACCCGCCTGAGGCAAAAAGTAACGCAATAAGCGTTACGTATTAGAGGCTTAAAATGACTTTTGCCATCCAAGTGTGACCATATGATCTCGTTTCATCTGCAGCCCATTTAAATCTTGGTAAACAGGTAACGTGGCTTCGATGGAAAAGCGGTGATTTTTTAGGATCCCATTTGGTATAAGAAAGTTTAGCCCTGCTGACGCGCTTATACTTTCCCCACCATAATTATCAGGATCAGCCGTTTGCACTGGCGCAACAATCTCTGAATCAATTCCATCAATTTCACTTTCTGTTTCAGCAGTGAAGCGCAATGATCCGCTGACCCAAGGTCGGAAAGCATAACTTCCCCACGCTGTGATTTGATGTTTATCACCTCTGCTATAGCCTTGGCTGTTATTACCAAGATGGAAGCGAGCTTTATATTGCGCCCCCCAGCCCATGTTATTGTGGTGACCGGTATAGATAATGCCTGGAAGCAGATCAAATGTCCCGGTCCCTAACTGCATAGCATAAGGCAGGCGTAGAGTAGGGCGCATACCATTTGGTGCTAACACATCATCCCGCTCATCAATTGAGCCTGTGGGGATGCTCGTCCCTGCATTAAAATGAACGGAATGTGTTTCATTTTCATAGATACCGATCAGTGCGCTTAGGCCAACATCACCAAAACCCGACGTCTCTGTTGTAAAATTCCCAAGCTCGGTTGTTCCGGCGCCCCCTTGAAAGGTTACGTGGTCCATTTCACGGTCAATATAATTAACCATACCCATGAGCGTTATGCGGTCACTTGGCGCGTACATGGCGCCAAACATATGCATATCGGTTGTCATCTCCAAAGGCACAACGCGCAATGTTGAAGGTTGCATGGGTGTTCCGAAAAAGCGGTTAGGAACAGTTGTTGCAATTTCGACAGGGGATAAATCATCTGTTCCATCGCGATTATCTTCCATATGCATACGCATATAGCGGTAAGAGACCATCCATTCGCCTTTTCTGTGGCGATGGTCTCCCATAACTCCAATAGGAGCATGGGCGTTCGCTTTAGTATGACAATGCGTACAATAAGACCCAAATTGTATGGTTTCTGCTGATCCGCTCTGGGGCAGAAGGATAAGGAATGCAAGTAAACTTGCGATATATAGTTTTTTCATTTTTCTCTCTTTATTTAACTTTGATTAAAATTTTCCTTTGCAAAGTCCTCAGGAAAATTTTTGCCTGTTTCTATGCCTGCAAGGCACTAAGACCATGCGGCACTGGTAAAATTTGGTTTTATGAGCCCGTAGCGTGTTTACACGCCTGAGGGATAATTTTGCGTATAAGCAAAATTTTTAAGAGAGTGGCGGTGCGCGTGGCGCGCTTGATAAAATAGAATAGGGAAGAGGAGGCTGATGAAAAGGCTCTCCTAAGACAGCAATCACATCAACAAGATCATGATTGACTTGATGCACCACCAATATCGCCTGATCATCACTCACTTTGAGGCATAAGGGGCATTTTTCATGAAAAGACGGGTGAGGGGTATCCTCATCAGAATTATCGATGGCAATCCGCTCAATTCCTTGCGCCGTACAGATTTCAATAAAGCTTTTCCCGCCCACCAAAGACGGGGCCGCAGGCATCAAAACACTGAGGACAAAAGCAAAAAGGATGAAATAAGTAGCTCTATTGCGCATAGCGTTATTCTATTGCGTATTTAGGCTTGTTTTGCAAGACAGGAATGGCTAAATATTCATATGAATAATACAGCAGAAAAAATCTCCCCCGACAGTAACCATCACGACCATATTCTGATTTTAGATTTTGGATCGCAAGTGACCCAGCTTATTGCACGCCGCGTTCGCGAAAGTGGTGTGTATTGCGAAATCTGGCCGTTTAATAATGCACCGATTGATCAAATTAAAGCCTACGCCCCCAAAGGTATTATTTTATCGGGCGGCCCCTGTAGTGTTTTAGACGATGATGCGCCTGCACCTGATAAAGAAATTTATGATCTGGGATTACCGATCTTAGGGATTTGTTATGGTCAGCAAATCATGAATCACCAATTGGGGGGATCGGTTGAGGCAGGGGAAAGTCGTGAATTTGGCCGTTCCCAATTTAAGATGGAACAGGCTTCACCGCTTCTAACCGGAAACTGGGATGGTGCAGAAAGCGAACAAGTCTGGATGAGCCACGGTGATCATGTGGCGAGCCTGCCAGAGGGTTTTGAAGTCATCGGTACATCCCCTGGCGCGCCTTTCTCAGCCATTGCCAATACTGATAAGAATTTCTACGGTGTGCAATTCCACCCTGAAGTTGTCCATACACCGAACGGGGCAGAGCTATACCGCAACTTTACACATAATATATGTGGTTGTTCTGGTGATTGGACAATGAATGCGTTTCGGGAAGAGGCGATTGAGAAAATCCGTGCCCAAGTTGGCGATAGCAAAGTCATTTGTGGTCTCTCTGGTGGGGTGGATTCTTCTGTGACGGCGATTTTGCTTCATGAGGCGATTGGCGATCAACTGACTTGTATTTATGTAGACACGGGTATGATGCGTGCTGGCGAGAGCGAGCAAGTCGTCAATCTCTTCCGTAATCACTATAATATCCCCCTCATTCATGAAGAGGCAGGCGAGCTTTTCTTAGGCAAATTAAAAGGCGTCACTGACCCTGAAGAAAAACGCAAAATTATAGGCGGGCTATTTATTGATGTGTTTGAAAAATGCGCGGGCGAGATTGGCGGCGCAGACTTTTTGGCACAAGGGACATTATATCCTGACGTGATTGAATCTGTCTCCTTTACAGGCGGGCCTTCGGTTACTATTAAATCACATCATAATGTGGGCGGTTTGCCCGAACGCATGAATATGAAATTGGTTGAACCAATGCGTGAGCTATTTAAAGACGAGGTTCGTGAATTGGGACGCGCGCTTGGTATGCCCGAAGATTTCATTCGCCGCCATCCATTCCCCGGACCGGGACTTGCGATCCGTATGCCCGGTGAAATTACTGAAGATAAACTTGATATCCTTCGTAAAGTCGACACGGTCTATATTGATGAAATTAAAAATGCTGGTCTTTATGATGAAATCTGGCAGGCCTTTGCCGTCCTTCTTCCTGTTCGCACCGTGGGCGTCATGGGTGACGGCCGGACATATGATTATGTCTGTGCGCTTCGTGCGGTGACATCAACTGATGGTATGACGGCTGAATATTATCCGTTTGATCACGAATTCTTGGCGCGTGTCTCCACACGTATTATTAATGAAGTGAAGGGTATCAACCGCGTGACCTATGACATCACATCCAAACCCCCCGGGACGATTGAATGGGAGTAGGTTATGTCTAGAGACACGAAACCTCTATACAGTAAATCGCAAGTAAATAGAGCTGGAAAAAATGTTAGAGAGGGAAGTTATTCAGAAGAAGATATTAACATTATTGAAAACTGGAGGGCTTCACATAACCATATTTTAAACTCTTGGCAATCTACTTTAAGAAACAGAATAAAAAGTAAAAAAGTTTTTTTTGCTCAGAGATTAAAAAGAAGAATTACTATCTTTGATAAGGTGCAAAGAGAACCTTCTATGGCACTTGCAAATATGCATGATATTGCAGGTTGTAGGTTAATTTTTCAAAATATAAAAGATTTACAGCAATATCGAACAACACTTCATGATACAAAAAGATTTAAACATAAATTATATAAAGCAAATGAAGACCCATATAACTATATAAAAAACCCTGCTAAAAGTGGATATAGGGGCGTACACGATGTCTATATATATAAGGCCCAACATACAGGTGGCGAACCATGGGATGGATTGAAGGTTGAAATACAGTTTAGAACTATTCACCAACATGCTTGGGCTACAGCCGTTGAAATAGCTGGCGCTTTAACGGGAGATTATTCTAAATTTGATAAGGGAAGCGAAGACCAAAAAGAGTTTTTTCGTTTAGCAAGTGAAATAATTTCAAGGGCGTATGAAGATAAAAAATCATGCTATCCTAAAATGTCTAATAAAGAGCTAGTACTAAATTTTAAAAAAATTGAAAAGAAAATACATTTGCTTACAAGATTAAGCGCACTAACAAAAATTTCTGTTTCGTTTCCAGTTTTTAAGAAAAAAGCTTTAATATTATCCGCAGATTATACAGATATAGATAATCCAAAGGTTAATATAACTCCATTTTCTTCTTTGCCTGAAGCAACAAGTAAGTATTTTGAATTGGAAAAATCATCTTCTGATAAGCAAGATATAGTTTTGGTTAAAGCTAAAGACCAAGATAATATTAGAAATGCTTATAAAAACTATTTTTCTGATACAGAGGACTTTGTCGCTTTTGTAAGGAAAGGAATTAGTATTTTATCAAAAAGAAAATAAATGATCTTCTCCATTATAAAAGCATTGATTTCTGGTGTGATTGTTTCGGCGGTGTCTGAAATATCAAAACGCTCGGCGGCGTTTGGCGCGCTGGTGGTCTCATTACCGATTATTTCTATCCTCTCATTCACATGGGTGTATTTGGAAACTAAAGATGTGAATCGCGTGGCTGATCTTTCTCAAGCGACATTTTGGTTTGTGATCCCCTCATTACCATTCTTTTTTGTGTTGCCGTATTTATTAAAAGCGGGGCTTCATTACTTTGCGGCGCTGGCCCTCTCCGTCGCCTTGACCATTATCTTATATTTTCTTATGGTCATGATGTTAAAAAAATTCGGTATAACGCTTTAAAGCAAAAAATAAATTTATATCTTAGGGGTCTTTTGAAATGCATATGCTTTGTTACATGAGTGACGCCGTTGGCGCGCCCGATGAAATTGAATCTACCATGTCAAACATCATTCAAACCTCACGTAAAAATAATCATGAGAAACTCATATCCGGCGTTTTGATTTATCATAAAGGAAAATATCTTCAAGTCATCGAAGGCCCTAAAGAAAATATTCAAAATTTATATCACGTCATCGAACAAGATAATCGTCATGAGAATTGTAAAATTCTAATTGATTGCGAAGTTGAATCACGAGGCTTTGCAGAATGGAAGATGGAAGATTTGATTCTTGATCAGGGTAAAGTTTTTAACTTTGAGGATATGAAACGCATCACGGATAGCTTTCAAAAAAATCTTATTCCCCGATCTGATATGTTAATGTTTTATTATAAAACACTCCTAAATCAACCGACTAAAAAATAGAATTAAAACGAATCACTTTGAGGGTATTTTTGAAATTCCCTGAAAATTTTTTTTCTCACTTATAATGCTTCCTTCATTATAAAAGTACTTACGCTATAAACTTGCTATTGTATTTTTTAATGAGATAAGAGTTGTTTGTTTTGCTACTATCAAAACTTTAACCTCTTATAACCCTTGTAAACAAACTGTTTTCAGCTTTTTAAAAAATAAAGAATAAAAAAATTAAGATATAAAAACTGTAAAAATAAATCTCAGAACACTCTAAAAATATTTTTAAAATTTTCTATTTTTCATCGCCTGCTGCCCCATTGAAAAAGGGTTTTCAACAATTATTTTTTATATTACAATTATTTTCGGTGAGTAACTCCTCGTTACTTAATAGGAAATTTCTACAGTAAGAGTTTTTTAAC
>JBCCKS010000027.1:0-24944 GCA_039027295.1 Pseudomonadota bacterium | reverse complement strand
ATTCGCCGTCAAGATAAAAATTAAATTTTTTATTTAGAGTCAGGACTCTAGCGAAGACTCTTAAGGTAATTTCTTCATATTTTCTGCTATTTTTGAGCAAGGCGCGAATGACAAGCGGTGATAGGGGCTCAATCCGTATTTTTGCAATCCCTCCATATGCGCCTTGGTTCCATATCCAGCATTCGAATTCCACGCATAGTAAGGATATTCTTCATGAAATTGATGCATAAGGCGATCACGATGCACTTTTGCAAGGATAGACGCTGCGCCAATAGATGTAGAGAGGGAATCGCCTTTAATCACTGTTTGTGTCTTACAGCGCAGTTTAGGAGGAAATTTTCCATCAACTAAAGCCATAACATCATCAGGAAGCTGATCAGCAACCATCTCATAAGCTAGCTTCATCGCCTCAAGAGTAGCTTGATGAATATTCAAACGATCAACTTCTAAAGAACTTAATTCTGCGATGCCATAAAGACTATGGGTAATAATTTTATCGAAGAGAATTTCACGCTTTTTTGCACTAATTTTTTTACTGTCCGTGATCTCCGCCCAAAATACTTCGTTTTGGCTCTCGGGCTTAATAAAAACACAGGCTGCAACGACTGGGCCAGCTAAAGGCCCACGGCCTACTTCATCAATACCACAAACAGGTTGGTTAAATTGCTGATCGAATTTAATTGAATCCAACTTCATCTCTTAATTTTTGACGAAATGGTTCAACATACCCTTCTTTTTTAAGAGGTATGGCAATAGCATTTTGAAAAGATTTATTGTTCATAAGGGCATCATAATCCCAAATTGGAAGATTGGGGTTTGGAAGGCTACTAACCTCTACCTTGTACCAATCTTTCCCTACTTCTTGGGCGAAATCATATTCATTAAAAAGATGAATAGCCAAGGTGTAGTAATCATCTATAACTTCATATAAATAAAAGTTTTGGCGGCCACTAAAAACTCTTTGGGGATCAAAGGGTAAAGATATTTTTCGCTCTAATCCATCCTCTAATGTCTTTACAAAATCATTGTAATGAAAAACTACAGGCTTTCTAGGATCCCTTCCAAAATTAATTTTAGCAATCTGTTCTTTTGTAGCTATAGGTACAATAAGTGCTCCCGTAGTTTTATTCTGAAAAGGATATACCCCTTTTTTGCTTTTATACTCTTTGATCAATGCACCAATTTCCTTTAAATCCATTAGTCGTACAATATCCATGTCATGTTGATACATCTCTATCGCTTTTTGCATCTGCTCAGGAGAAAAATCTTGAGCTGTTTTGTCTTGCGCATAACTTAGGCTCGTTGAGAAAACTAGAATTACTGCAATGATAAGATTAAAAACTTTCATTACTACTATGCTCCTTTAAGGCTTTTACTTACGAGTTCATAAACATTTGGCGAGAGATTAGGTGTTTTTAAAATGGAATCTAAAGCTTGCTTCATCATTTCCTGTCGATCAGATGTATATCTTTGCCATTCACGAAGAGGCGTGACCATACGCGCTGCAATTTGAGGGTTGATCTCATTAAGCTCAATGATAGCCTCTTTCAAGAAAACATAACCTTTACCGCTTGTGTCATGGAATTTAACAGGGTTATTCATTCCAAAGGCAGCGTAAAGCGATCTCACACGGTTTGGATTTTTAATATTAAAATCTTCATGGGATTTGAGTATTTCTAATTGTTCAAAACTATCATCACGGATAGCCATAGCCTGGACGGCAAACCATTTGTCGATCACAAGTAAATAATCTTTAAAGCAGTCATAAAAGTCCTCAATGACTTCATTCCGCTCTGGATGAGTATTTGAAACAATTGCGCTTAAGGCCGCCATACGGTCGGTCATGTTGTTCGCGGTATCATAATGTTGTTTTGCTAAATCCGCGCAGTTAGAGCCGTTCGTTGTGGTCAAATAATTAAGCATTGTACTGCGAAGTGATCTGCGCCCCATGGATTGCGGCGTGATGCTAAAGCTCTCACAGCCTGCACAAAGCTCATATACTTTCTGTAATTGATCTTTAAATTGATTTTTGATCGAAGCTTTTAACACTTCACGAGCGTGATGAATTTTATCTGGATCAACAACATCATGGCCTTGGCCAATAATAGAGATATCTGGCAAGGTCAGAGCACGCGATAAAAGAGCACGGTCTTGATTAGGGTCTTCAGCTTGCTCAAGAAGTCTTCCAAAAACTTTTAAAAACTCTTCGGGAGCTTTATCGCTTTCACTATCAATAATATGATTAATTGTATTGAGGTAATAGGTCTGTCCGGCTTCCCAACGATTAAATCCATCGCTGTCATGAACCATTAGAAACTTATAATCATCATTGGTTAAATCAGTTTCTAGACGAACCGGTGCAGAGAAATTACGCAAGATAGATGCTGTTGGTTTTGTGTCTATATTTTTAAAAGAGAAGCTTTGTTCTTTTTCTTTTAAATGTAGAATTTCTGTGCCAATTAGATCATGACCAGTTTGATCAAGTAAGCCAACCGCAACCGGGATATGCATTGGCTCTTTCTTATCTTGACCAGGTGTAGGCTTTAGATCTTGTGATAGCGTTAAAGAAAACTCTTTAGTATCTTCATCGTACTTTGTTTGGACCTGGACTGTTGGCGTGCCAGCTTGTGAGTACCACAGCTTAAACTGCGTTAAATCTTCACCTAAAGTATCTTCCATTGCCTTAGCCCAATCATCACAGGTGACGGCTTGGCCATCATGACGATCAAAATATAAATCTGTGGCCTCACGGTATTTTTCTGGCCCTAAAAGTGTGTAGAACATTCGAATGACTTCGGCGCCTTTTTCATAGATGGTCATCGTATAGAAATTGTTGATCTCAATATAATTATTGGGACGCACAGGATGGGCGAGGGGAGATGAATCCTCAGGAAATTGGAAACGTCTTAAATGTGTGACATCATCTATTCTCTGCACGGCTCTGGAATTTAAATCTGCTGAGAATTCTTGATCTCTAAAAACGGTTAGACCTTCTTTTAAAGAAAGCTGAAACCAATCACGGCATGTCACACGGTTTCCTGTCCAATTGTGAAAATATTCGTGCGCAATAACGCTTTCCACACGAATAAAGTCTGTATCCGTGGCTGTTTCTTGCTGAGCCAATACCAAAGCAGTATTGAAAATATTAAGCGCCGTATTCTCCATCGCGCCCATATTAAAGTCACTCACTGCGACAATATTGAAACGATTATATTGATATTCACGACCATAAACATCTTCATCCCATTTCATGGATTTCTTGAGAGATTCCATCGCATGATCGCATTGCCCTTCATCACCCTCACGAACATAAATATAGAGATCCACATTATTACCTGACATCGTTGTGAAGGTATCTTTGATGTGAACAAGGTCACCAGCAACAAGGGCAAATAAATAACAAGGCTTCGGTGCAGGATCATCCCAAATCGTATAATGTCGATCAGCTGGTAGCTCGCCATCTTCCACTAAGTTTCCATTCGAAAGAAGCACAGGGCAGTTTTGCTTATTCGCGATCACTTGCACACGATACGTCGACATGACATCAGGGCGATCATAAAAGTAGGTTATTTTTCGAAAACCCTCAGCTTCGCATTGCGTACAATATGTACCTCCAGAATTATATAACCCCTCAAGGGCAGTATTTTCTTCAGGGACAATTTCAGTCACTATTTCTAGCTGAAAAATATCTTTTCCAGGATTAGATATAATCATTTCTTTTGAAGTCACTTCGGGATCAATATCTTTTCCATCGAGCTTCACAGAGACCAGCCTAAGCTGTTCGCCATTAAGAATAATATCTCGATTGCTGTCATCATTTTTAGTGAATTGGCTTTTAGTCGTAACAGTCGTACGTCCTGCCTCAATATCAAATGTTATATCGACATGAGAGATTTTGTATGGAGTAGGCTGGTAGTCTTTTAAATAAATTGTTTGCGGTGTATCTGTTCTCATAACCGCTATGATGGAAGAGAAAACTTAGTCTTGCAAGACTAAATCCTTTCTATTGAATCAAACCCCTAATATCAGAAATTCTTATTTTAGGTGGGTTGTCAACAACTCGCATAGTGTCAGATAGTGTTACAATTAAAGCTTCAACCATCTTTCTCTGGATTTCAGCGTTTGCGTTTAGTTTGAGAGTTTCAAAAGCGAAAATATTTAAAACTTCCTCAGCTGATTTCTGCCAAGGGGGAGAGCTAAAGTTTTCCCATTCATCATTCCCTCGAGAAATTTCAACATCCCATCCATCGTTGGTTTTGTTAGCTCTATACTGCCCACATTGAATGAAGTCTTCAGAGTATACAGCGCCTGCTTTTATAGCATCTAACTCTTGAGCAAGATATTTCGCTATTTCAGACTCAGGTTCGAAATCAATGGAGAGTGAAAGCATTTATTTTCCTTAATGTATAAGGAATAAAACAAAGTATAGATAGTTATGTCAAGACTAAATTGTCTCTATGGATAAGCTCGTCACCACGCGAATATCCTAATAATTTAGGAATTTCTGAGCTTTTTTGTCCGATAATCTTTAATGCTTCATCGTAACTATATTGTACAATACCTATTGCAAGTGTTTGCTTATCAACATTTTGAATTTCTATCGCATCCCCATAATGAAATTGCCCATGCGCTTCTTTTACTCCAGAAGGAAGAAGACTTTTGCCGGAATGAAGGGCTTTATCAGCGCCTTCATCAACAATTATGAGTCCTTCAGTGGAGACATGTGAGGATATCCATTTTTTTCGAGCCGATAAAGGCTTTTCAGAGGCCTTGAAAATTGTTGCCTTGTCCCCATCTAATAAGGCTTTAATCGGATGGTTTTTTACTCCAGAAGTAATCACCATATTGACACCGGCTTTCATGACAATATTGGCTGCTTTGAGCTTACTTTTCATGCCGCCAGTACTTAATCCCGCTTTGGCTTCGCCAGCCATTGATTTGATCTCATCATTAATTTGTTCAACAATTTCGATATGTTTGGCAGATGAATCGCTATCTGGGTTAGCAGTATAGAGCCCATCAGTCGTGGAGAGCTGTATTAATAAATCCGCATTGACCATTTGTGCAACACGCGCCGCTAACCTGTCATTATCACCAAAACGAATTTCAGCCGTTGATACAGTGTCATTTTCATTAATAATAGGCACATGTTCCTTTTCTAATAATGCATTTAAAGTAGCGCGAGCATTTAAATGAGGGCGTCTTTCTTCTGTATCTTTTGGATTGAGCAAAATGAGAGCCGTTTGAATGTTATGATTTTGAAAGGCCTCATCATAACCTTTAATGATTTCAATTTGCCCGATAGACGCGGCTGCTTGTTTTAGTTCTAACGGAATAGACGAGGGGGCATCCGTGTAATCAACATCCATAGATTTACGTCCCAAGGCAATCGCCCCTGATGAAACGATGATAATATCTTTCCCTAATTGTTTTAATTGAAAAATATCTTCTACAACACTATGAAGCCATTCTTTACGAAGCTCCCCGGAGGCTTCATCTGTTAGAAGAGCAGAACCAATTTTAATGACTATTCGTTTTGATTGCTTAACAAGATCAGCTGGCTTCATGAGATTTATTTTCTTTTACTAGATCAGCGAGTTTAAATAAAACATCATTGATGTTTTGTTGCGCTACTGAAGAAATCACAAACGGTTTTTGACCAATTTCTTTTTCAAATTCTTTTGTCTTTTCTAAAACTTCATCTTCATTGACGGCGTCTATTTTTGTTAACGCGATAATTTCTTTTTTATCACTCAAACCTGCGCCATATTGTGATAGCTCATTTCGAATTGTTTTATAATTCTCAATAAATTGCTCATCAGTAATATCGACTAAATGAAGAAGAGCAGCAGAGCGCTCTACATGTCCTAAGAAACGATCGCCTAGACCTTGCCCTTTATGTGCACCTTCTATAAGACCAGGAATATCAGCAATGACAAAACTATAATCACCAGCCTTTACAACCCCCAAATTAGGATGAAGTGTCGTAAATGGATAATCAGCGATTTTTGGTTTTGCTCGAGATACAGCAGCTAAGAATGTAGACTTTCCCGCATTAGAAAGCCCAAGCAACCCAACATCTGCGATAAGCTTTAATCGTAACCAGACCGCACGCTCTTCACCAGGCCAGCCTGGCGTTGATTTACGAGGAGCTTGATTGGTTGAGCTTTTATAATGCGCGTTTCCAAAACCACCATCACCGCCTTTTAAAAATTTTATTTCCTGGCCCTCTTCAGTAATATCCGCTAAAACAGTGTCTTTATCTTCGTCAATAATTTCTGTGCCTACAGGAACTGAGATGTATAAATCATCGCCGCTTGCGCCGCTTTTATTTCTACCTTCACCATTGCGGCCATTGGGTGCCTTAAAATGTTGGGTGTAACGGAAATCAATTAATGTATTGAGATCATTCATGCCTTTGAAAACAATACTACCGCCACGACCTCCATTGCCTCCATCTGGGCCACCATACTCAACATATTTTTCACGGCGAAAGGATACGGCTCCTGGGCCGCCATCACCGCTCTTCAAATATATTTTTGCCTGATCGAGGAATTTCATGATATTTCGCAATAAAAAAGGGGAAAGCTGACTTTCCCCTTATTCTTAAATTATTTCAAAAAAATTATTCAGCTGCTAATGGTCTTTCATCATTTGCTGGAATAACATTTACTGTTGGTTTACCGCCACGTCCTTTTGAGAAAAGAACTGAGCCGTTCATTAGAGCAAAGATTGTATGATCTTTACCAACTCCAACATTTTTACCAGCTGCGTACTTTGTTCCGCGCTGACGAATAATGATATTGCCTGCTAGGACATTTTCACCACCATATTTTTTCACGCCAAGGCGACGACCTTCTGAATCACGACCGTTTCTTGAACTACCACCTGCTTTTTTATGTGCCATTTTGTGTCCTCCAGATAAATAATTTATGCAGCTTTGATATCGGCAATTTCGATCACCGTTATGTCTTGATGGTGGCCTTTTGTACGGCGATATCCTTGTCTACGTTTTTTCTTAAATACCACAATTTTGTCATCGCGTGTATTTTCAATAACTTTTGCACTGATTTGTGCACCTTTTTTTGCAAAATCGACTTTTTTACCGTCAGTTGTAGCAATAAGCTCAACTTTCACAGTGTCGCCTTCTTTTGCGTCCATTTTAGCAACTTCAAGACGATCATCTTTCGCTACTCTATATTGTTTTCCGCCAGTGCGAATGATTGCAAACATTTTAAATTCCCAATAATTACAATTAGTTAAGTATTTTTCTTAAAGTGAAATATCCCTCAAAGATTTCAGTAATATAAGGATATTGGGATAAATGTCAAGGAATCCTTTAATAAAGCTGCTTCAAAATTGAAACTTAATTTCTTCTAAAATATATATACTGCGATGTTAAAGAAGATGAAAATTTATATAGAAAAATTTATTGAAACTTCTCTTGCTGCTAAAGACCTAGAGGCATTATTTCATGATTTCGAATCAGCTATTCAAGCTTTAGGCTATAAACACTGCGTTTTTTTTGTATTTCCTCCAAAGAAACATTCTGGAGAAACAGTCCCCGTTTGTCCTTATTTCAATATAGCAACTGAGATTATTCAGACCTATACCGAGAAGAAGCTTTATAAAACAGGACCAGTCTTTGAAAAAAGCCGGATCACAGGGAGGCCAGTAGTATGGTCGGATTTGCTTTCTGATGAGAGATATTTTGAAAAGCTACCAGAGCTCAAGAAGTTTTTTGAACTGCTTTCTGCTCATGGATATAAAAATGGTTTTACTGTTCCTATATTCGGTCCATCAAGTAGCTTTGGGTACATTTCATTCACATCAGATTCCCCCAGAATTGATGAAGATTCTATTGAAATTGCCCATTTAAGACATATTTGCTTTTCAACCTTTTATGATTACTTACGAATTGTAAAAGATCATGAACAAACGCCTGAAACACTTACTCAAAGGGAAAAAGAAGTTCTACTCTGGGTTTTAAGAGGTAAAAGTAATTCAGTCATCGCAGAAATTATGGAGCTCTCCGAACATACTGTTTCAACATATATTAAGAGAAGTGCGGAAAAGTTAAATGCTAGCGGAAAATGGAGCACCGCTTTATCAGCTGTTTTAACTGGAATTGTTCAATATTAATCTTGTCCCTTAATTAGGTGACATGACTTCCTCTCTCACATTCACGTATTATTGAATCATGAGAAATATATAATCCCCATTATAGATTTTCACTTTTAATAGAGGGTTGAAAATCACCATTTCTCGAAACTGCAGTTTTACTGTGTTTACTTAAAGTACGGGCTTTGGCTCGTACTTTTTTTGCTCGAAATCTAAGTAATATAATCAATAAATATTACCTCATTTTTTAAACAGGAAAAAATATGAAATATACAAAAGAATACCTCGAAATGATGGAAAAAAAATGTCCGCATTTAATGGATCATCTTCGTTATTTTGAGGTCTTATCTGAAGAGAGCGATAGAGGAGCTATATTGATAACAGCATCTATGCTGGATGAAACGTTAAAAAAATTGCTTTTAGCTAGATTTGTTGAAGGAGAGTCGTTGAATAAATTATTAAATGGCTTTAACGCACCAATAGGGACTTTTTCAGCAAGAATTAAAGCGGCTAGAGCGATAGGCGTGATTTCTGAAGAATGGCAAAGAGAACTTAATATTTTGCGTAACATAAGAAATGAATTTGCTCACAGTATTACAACAAAGCTTGATGATCAGCCTATTGTCGATAGATGTAATGAGCTGCAACTCTGTTTACCAGATAAAGCTTCTGATGCTCTAACCGCTCGGCAAAAATATTGGATGTCAGCCAGCGTAATTTTGCTCGAATCTTTGGACAAACTTCACAAAGGTGAAATTACTCGTATTGAGCCATTAATGTAAATTTTGATTAAATGGCGGAAGAGGAGGGATTCGAACCCTCGAAGGGCTTGCACCCTTGCCGGTTTTCAAGACCGGTGCATTCAACCGCTCTGCCACTCTTCCAACGCCCCGCAAAATAATAGGCAAATGCCCATACGTAAAGCCTTAAAATCAATAAAAGCTAAAATTTTCGATATTTTATAGTCTTTTGTGGCTAAAATCCTGAAATCCCTTTTGTGCAGCCCATTCATTACTGTAATTTATTATTAAATTAATTTTTAAGGATTCTTATCATGGTTAGGTTATTTCTTGTTATCTTGCTTTTTCCAACATTCAGCTATGCATCAACTGAAAATTTTAATAGTTGGCTCATTGGGTTTAAAGACCGCGCGGCGCAGCAAGGCATATCACAATCAACTATCAATGCTGCACTTACAAACATTCAGCCTAAAAATCGTGTCATTGAGCTAGATCGCAAACAGCCAGAAGGCAAAAAGACGTTTGTTCAGTATCGTGAAATGATTGTAAACCCGACACGCGTGCGCAAAGGTCGCCAGATGCTTCAAGATCACTACCAAGCTCTCCAAGCCGTTGAGGATCAATATGGTGTGCCTAAGCAATATATTGTGGCTCTATGGGGTATTGAAACAAATTATGGAAGCAACACGGGCGGATTTAATGTTATTCCAGCCCTGGCAACTTTAGCTTGGGAAGGGCGCAGAGGTGAGTTTTTTGAAAAAGAGCTCATTAATGCGCTTAAAATCATTGATGAAGGTCATATCTCAGCTTCAAACATGAAAGGCTCTTGGGCGGGGGCAATGGGACAAAACCAATTTATGCCTTCTAGCTTTAATGCATATGCTGTTGATGCCAATAATGATGGAAAGCGGGATATTTGGGGAACCAAGCTCGATATCTTTTCCTCTAGTGCGAATTACTTAAAAAAGAATGGCTGGAAAGAGGGTGAGCGTTGGGGAAGGCGCGTATCATTACCTGCCAACTTCCCAAACAATATGGAAGGCCGTAAAATTAAAAAGCCTCTATCATATTGGTCTTCAATTGGTGTGAAGACACAAGGCGGGGGTCAATTGCCCCAAGAAGACATGATGGCCTCAATCGTTGCACCAGACGGCATTCAAGGCGAAGCATATCTTGTATATAATAACTTTAATACGATTATGGACTGGAATCGCTCTACGTATTTTGCTACCTCAGTAGGGCTTTTAGCAGATAAAATAGCGTATAACGGGTAAACTACATGCACCACCATCCTCTCACTTTATTCTTTCTGATTTTATGCCTTGGCTTTTTGACAAGCTGTTCTCAAACGCAGTTTGCCGCGCATATGGCCAAACAAATTCCATTGCCGGGAGATACACCAAAATCGGTGGGATCATATAAAGTGGGAACACCTTATAAAATTGCAGGAACGAAATACTACCCGCGTGAGACCTTTAATCATACCGAAGTTGGGGTAGCATCATGGTATGGCCCAAATTTTCATGGGAAACTAACGGCAAATGGTGAGATTTTTGATAAAAATGAGCTCACAGCAGCGCATAGAACACTTCAAATGCCATCAATTATTCGTGTAACCAACCTTCAAAATGGTCGTTCATTGATTTTAAGAGTAAATGATCGCGGCCCTTTTGCTAAAAATAGAATTTTAGACGTATCAGAAAGAGCGGCAGCTTTATTAGGATTTAAGAACCAAGGCACAACAAAGGTTAAAATTGAATTGCTTCCAAATGAGAGTAAGGATGTAGCCGCTAGAGCAAAAGCAGACCAAGATACTGGCGGGTATGAAATCGCCCTTAATCAAAGAAAACAATATGGACGTAATTATTCCTCCTCAAACATTAATAGACCACAACAAAGTCAAAATACTTATGTTGCTTCACAAAGTCCTCGGCCACCTGCTGTAAAACCTGTTACACAAGTTTCTTTATCAACAATTGAAAATCAGCAAGTTGTTCCTACTCAAAAACCAGCCCCTGTTTTTGAAAATACAAATAATGCTCCTATCAGCTATACGCCAAAGCCTGCGGCTTTTAATCAAAATATTTATGTTCAAGCTGGAGCATTCTCTCAAGAGCAAAATGCTTTAAGTTATAGCCAGCAATTATCTGCTCTTGCCCCATCTAAAGTCATGTTCACGCGGGTGAATAACGTTCCATATTACCGTGTGCGTTTAGGGCCATTTGAAACTAAAAATGAAGCAGAAACAGTCATCGCAAGCCTTATTCAAAAAGGCAACTCTCAAGCCGTTATCGTTCTGGATCAATAATAATGAAATATTTTTTACTTACAGTTTTATTTTTAGTTTTTGGTTTTTCTCATGCTCAAGCGATAGAAACCTCGGCAAAGCAAGCTTATATTGTTGATTATGAAACAGGGCAGGTCTTGTATGAAAAGAACGCACAAGACCGTATGCCAACATCTTCTATGAGCAAGGTCATGACAGCTTACATGGTTTTTGATGCCTTGCAGAAAGATAAAATTAAAGAAGATGAATCCTTCTTAGTTAGCGAAAAAGCATGGCAAAAAGGCGGATCAAAAATGTTTGTTCCTGTAGGCGAGCGCGTGAATGTTATGGACTTACTGCGTGGTGTGATTATTCAGTCAGGAAATGATGCAACAATTGTTTTAGCCGAGGCCTTGGCTGGTACAGAAGACGCTTTTGCAAAAAATATGACTCGCAAAGCCAAAGATATAGGCATGAAAAACACGAATTTCATGAATGCGAGTGGCTGGCCAGATGATAATCATTACTCGACAGCAGAAGATTTAGGAATCATGGCCAAATCTCTTATCAAAAATTTTCCTAATTATTACGAGTTATATAAAGAAACTGAATTTGAGTTTAGTGACATTAAACAATCTAATCGCAATCCACTCTTATACGAAAATATTGGCGCAGATGGGATAAAGACAGGTCATACAGAAGCAGGCGGCTATGGCCTGATAGGTTCAGCCGTTCGAGATAACCGCCGCGTCGTCATGGTTTTAAATGGAATGGAAAGTGCTGATGAGCGTAAAGAACAATCTCTGATTATGATGAGATGGGCATTATCAAACTTTATAAATAAGACAATTATTCAAAAAAATCAGGTTATGGGTTCTGTTCCGGTTCTGTATGGTGAAATGGATTCTGTTTCATTAGTTGCTAGTAGCGATCTTATTAGAACAATTTCTAAATCTGAAGATGAGCAGCCACAAATTAAACTTATTCATGATGAAATCATTGAAGCACCAATACAAAAAGATCAAAAAATTGGAACGATTGAGGTTACAATCTCTCCAGATCAAATCGAAACAATTGACTTACTCGCAGGCACAGATATTCCTGAAGCTGGATTAGTTGATAAAACCATTCAAAAGACTCAGCAATTCATTAAAGGCCTCTTGGAATAATGCCTAAGGGGTTTTTTATAAGCCTAGAAGGCGGCGAGGGCGCAGGCAAAACAACCCAAATTAACCTTTTAGCTGAAAGCTTAAAAAAAGAGGGACATGATGTTATTACTACTCGTGAGCCTGGTGGTACGCCTGCAGCAGAAGAAATTAGAAATCTTCTCAGTCATGATGAATGGGGCGGAAATTGGTCAGAAGATGCCGAGCTTTTATTATTTTTTGTGGCGCGGTCCATGCATATTAAAGATGTTATTCACCCAGCCTTAGAGCAAGGAAAAATTATTATATGCGATCGCTATATTGATTCTACAAGGGCTTATCAGGGGTACTTACATAAACTCGATATGGATTTTATATCTGATTTAGAAAAACGCATTGTTGGAGATTATATTCCAGATCTAACTTTTTTAATAGATATTCCCGTTGATACAGTGATTGAACGGATTCAAAAGCGCGGCGCTCATGATCATTATGATAAGCAAGGCGCAGAAAGCCATGAAGTTTTAAGGCAAGCCTTTTTGGATTTGGCGTTAAAAGATAGTCAAAGAATTGAAATTATTGATGGCACTCAAAATATAGAAATCATTGCCAATCGGCTAAAAGAGAAAACTTTTGAGAGGCTCAATGTCTCTATTTGAAGAAGATATATCTCATGAAAGCCAAGATGTTGGTCTCTTAAAGCCAAGGCAGTCTAATTTCTTTGTTGGTCATCAGGATGTTGAAGAGACACTCTTATCTCTTATTGAGGGTAATAACTTACCTCACGCCGTTATCTTTTCTGGGCCAAAAGGAATAGGAAAATCAACTTTTGCCTATCGTTTAGCTCGGTATCTTTTTGCTCAGAACAAAGACAATAATCAAGATGATATGTTCGGCGGTAAAGATACATCCACCCCAACCACACTTGATATAAACGATCCTTCTATCCAAGCATTAGTTTCCTCAGGAGGGCATCCTGATTTAATGTCTGTTGAGCTGCCCTTCGATTCCAAAACGCAGAAATTTAAATCTGAGATACCGATTGATTCAACACGGAAAATAGCGCCATTTTTACGTATGACATCCTCGGAAGGGGGGTGGCGCATCGTGATTATTGATGACGCTGACAAAATGAATAAAAATGCGCAGAACTCAATTTTAAAAATATTAGAAGAGCCGCCTAAAAAGACATTATTAATTTTGGTCTGCCATAGATTAAAATCTCTATTGCCTACGATCCTATCAAGAAGCCGAGTTGTTCAATTTAGTCCATTAAACGATTTACAATTTAATAAGTTACTAGAAAAGGAATTTGGGCATGAGGCTTTTAGCCCAGATGAAAAAGAATTCCTTAATCTAATATCAGAAAATCAGTTCGGTATCGTAAAGCAATTTATAGAGTTAGATGCTCTTGAACTTTTTGAATCTATAAAGACAATTTTTAACAGCTATCCAAATTGGAACGATATTCAAATTCATCATTTCTCAGAAAGTTTTGTACGTATGAATGCCGCAAAATTTGAAACATTGGAGAAGATTTTGAATAAAATGTTATCTGATATGATTTTATCAAAGGCGAAACAACAGGGATTGCCTAAGCCTTTTGATATAGCCCCACTTCAACAAATGCGCGATACTACGTCTCTTGAAAACTTAATGCAGTTAAATGAAGATATTCACGATCTTATAAATTCTACAAAATTCTCTAATCTTGATAAGAGACTTTGTGTGATTAATATTTTCTCAAAATTTAAGCAGACTTTTTCTTAAAAAGAAAATAATGCATTTTATCTGCGCCTTTTGCTTTTTTGGTTTCATATCGTGTAGGGATCCAATATTGAGGCGCGGTTAGCCAATCACTTCTATTTTGAGCGAGCCACTCTAAATCATTGTTTCTATACGTATATGTTAACATCCATTCTGCTAAATTAGGAACATCCGTCGATAGATACAAAAAACCACCTGGTTTTAAAATTCGTACAAATTCTTTTAAATTTTCTTCATTTACAATACGACGTTTATGATGGCGGGTTTTATGCCAAGGGTCAGGATTGAGAATATATAATTCATCAATCTGATTATTTTTAAGAGATTTACAAAGCGGAAGAGCATCATCAGGCAGAATTCTTAAATTCTTAAATTCCTTTATACCATTTTCTAACAAAAGCGATGATACGCCATTCATATACGCTTCTGCTGCAATATAGGCATAAGAAGGATTGCGTTTGATCATCTCTGCTAGGCGCTCTCCATTGCCAAAACCAATTTCAAAAATGACTTTCTCATAAGAAGAGGAGAAGAGGGCGCTAACATCAATTTCTTTTAAGGATTTTAAGCTTTCAAAATCTATAATTTTTTCAGGCAAGATTTTATTTAATGCTTCTTCTCTTGAGGCATTAAGTTTTCGACCTTGACGTCTTCCATAAAAGCGCCATTCAGAAAAATTTTCGTTTGAGATCACTATCCTAGAATGTTTTGTAAAGCATCGACGAGGTCAGTTTTTTCCCATGAGAAACCGCCATCTGCCTCAGGCTCTCGTCCAAAATGTCCATAGGCAGCTGTTCTGGCATAAATAGGACGATTAAGCTGCAAATGATCGCGGATGCCCTTAGGGCTTAAATCAAGCGTTTGATTAATTGCATTGACCAATTCACTTTCAGGCACTTTGCCTGTTGCGTGTGTATTCACGAATAATGAAATCGGTTTTGCAATCCCAATTGCGTATGAAACTTGAATTGTACAGCGATCTGCATATCCTGCGGCCACAATATTCTTTGCAACATAACGCGCTGCATAAGCGGCCGAACGGTCAACTTTTGTTGGATCTTTCCCAGAGAACGCGCCGCCGCCATGCGGGGCCGCGCCGCCATATGTATCAACAATGATTTTACGCCCGGTTAGACCCGCGTCACCAACAGGGCCACCGATAACAAAACGTCCCGTTGGATTCACATAAAATTCGTCTTCAGGGCACATCCATCCTTCAGGAAGCACCTCTAATACTTTCTTGCGAATAGCTTCGCGAACGTTCTCTTGTTCTACGTATTCGGCATGCTGTGAAGAGACGACAATTGAAGATGCACCAATCGGCTGATTATTCTCATATTTTAATGAAACTTGAGATTTTGAATCAGGACCTAGAATATCAAGCTCACCATCGTGGCGGGCTTTTGAAAGTGCTCTTAAAATATCATGAGAATATTGAATAGCGGCAGGCATAAGCTGATCTGTCTCACGGCAGGCATATCCAAACATGATCCCTTGGTCACCTGCACCTTCTGCATCAACACCTTGTGCAATATCTGTTGATTGCGAATGAGCACGAATATCAAAACGCGCAGTCTTCCAGCTAAATCCTTTTTGATCATAGCCAATGTCTTTAATGACATTGCGCGCAATCTCTTCCATCACATCTGGTGTAATGCTATCAGGGCCTCTTGTTTCGCCAAGAATTCCGACATAGTCAGTTGTTACAGCAGTTTCAATAGCTACACGGGATTGGGGCTCTTCTTTCAAAAATGCATCAACGATCGCATCTGAGATTTGGTCACAAATCTTATCAGGATGTCCTTCGGACACGGATTCGCTTGTGAAAATATAATCTTTTAGATTAGCTTCTGCATCTTGCCCCGGACTTATATTCGGTAATGTTGATACATTTGCATTCATATCTTTATCTTTCATTTTAAATTCTGAACGGAGGTTATTAGAAAACTTAAGTTTTTGAAAGAGCTCTCGCTAATTCTTTTGTAGCCTTCATGAAGCTGCGCCTTTTTTCTTCGTCTTCTATGGAATGGTAGGCTTTAATTAGCTCTGAAGTATCTTTAAAAACACCAATGTTCCCGTCAAAGTCTTCAAAACCAGCTTGTTCATTATCAGAGAGACCTTCAACCGCATCTAAATACAGGCTTTCGGTAAAGTCTTCGATAGAAACCTTTAAAAAACTACATAAATCCAGTGCTTTGGACAAGGATAGGCGGTTTTCACCTTTTTCGTATTTTTGAATTTGCTGCGTTGAGACATCTAATTTCGAAGCCAAATCAGACTGAGTAAGTTTATATTTTTTACGAATATCAACAATGCGTCGCCCTATGGCCACGTCTATTTCTTGAGCGTGCCCCTTTTTTTTCATAGAAGGTGGCGATAAATCTGTCTGCATAAAGCCTTATTCTTATTTTTCACAAAAGAAATTACCAAAGCTTATAGTTGTATGCAAATACAATCTTAGGTTTATTTTTTACGTCTATTTACTCTAAGAAAGAAAAATGAGACTGATAAAAACATAAACAAAAGATACGTCCAATTGCCTGCACGCGCATAAAATGTCGTATCCTCTAATTTTTTAGGAAGCTTAGCAGAAATTACTCCGTCTTCTAATAAAGGCAAAGATTTCAAAATAACACCATAGGGGTTAATTATGCCGCTAATCCCTGTATTCGCAGAGCGCACAATTGGTAAACCTTGCTCAATCGCTCTCATGCGCGCTTGCGCAAAATGTTGATATGGGCCTGCGCTATCACCATACCAAGCATCGTTCGTAACCGTTAAGATATAATCGGGACGTGGTTCACTATTTCCAATCATATTTTGTGGGAAAATAATTTCATAACAAATTTGCGGTGAAAAGCTAGGATAGCCCTCATTGATGATGGTGATCGAGCCGCCGCCTTGTTCAAATCCCGTGAAATCCACAACAGGTTTTAAAGGAATAAAATCTTGAAACGGGATGTATTCTCCAAAGGGAACAAGGTGATTTTTACTATAAAGCCTTTCTGGAATTCTATCACTCTCAAACTTATATAAGGCATTATGATACTGGATTTTTTGATCATCAGGAATGGCGGCCAAAACACCAGATAATAAAATATCATCCTGATTTAATATTTCGTTACCAATTCTCTCAATCTCTTCGCTAATAAGAATATTGTCGGATATAGCTGTTTCTGGCCAAATTATAATCTGTTTTTGATTTTGGCTTTCAGTATTAGACAGAGAAAGATGTTTTTCAAAGTTCTCTAATAACTTTTCTCTCTTCCATTTATCTTCTTGAGCAATATTGGGTTGAATAATTTTTAAGGTGTAATTTTCAAAATAAATATCTTGGACTGTTGCAAGCCTTAAATACCCATAGGCGAATGATCCTGAAAAAATGATTAATGCGATCATTATGACGACTAAAGATTTGAGAGGTTTTAAAATAAAATACCCTAAAAACGCCCCCCAGAAAATCGTAAGAAATGTGAGCATAAAAGGACCAAATATATTTGCAATTTGCGCAATCGGTAAAAATCCAAGCCACGTATATCCATATAAATTCCAAGGAAATCCTGTGAAGGCTATGCTTCTTAAATACTCAGAAAGCGATAGAAAAATACAAAACGCTAAGAATCCTGTTGTTGTTCGTCTTTTTGTAAGACCTGCAGAAAAAGCCAAAAGACTTGCAGAGAATAAAGATAGTAATATTGGCAAGGCTATAACCGCTAACGGCCAGACCCAACGATACTCATTACCTTCAACTAAGAGAGCGTTACCTATCCAATTCAAGCCTCCGACAAAGTATGAAAACGAAAAAAGAAAGCTAATAAAAAAAACAGCTTTTTTGGTTTTTAAGGTCGCATAAAGAAAATAAAAAACTGAAAAACAAGGAAAGATCAGCCACCAATATTCATAAGGCGCTTGTGAGTAAGACAGTCCATAGCCCGCTAATGGCGCTAATAGTAAAACGAATAGGCCTTGCACAATAAGAGTTACTCTTGTTTTTTCTTAGGAATATTTTGTATGCGCAGACGGTTAATACGCCTTTGATCGGCATCCATAATCTCAAAGACCATACCGCTTTCATGTTTTATCACTTCGCCGCGCGCAGGAATTCGGCTTGCTGTAAAGAAAACAAGTCCGCCTAAAGTATCAACTTCTTCTCTTTCTTCCTCGCTTAAGATTTCACCAAAAGTCTCTTCAAAATCTTCAACATTAAAACGCGCATCTACAATAATAGATCCATCTGGTCTGACTTCCATTTGAGGAGCTGTTTCCGTATCAAATTCATCATCAAATTCACCAACGATAGACTCAATCACATCACCAATAGTCGCTAACCCATCAATACCGCCATATTCATCGACAACTAAAACCATATGTTTTTTGTCACTTTGCATTTTAAGTAAAAGATCAAGAACTGGAAGAGAAGGGGAGACAATAGGCACAGGCCTAATCAAAGAATTAAGATTAATCTCCGACTGCTGAGCCATATTCGATAAGATATCTTTAATATGAATTGTACCTAAAACATTATCTAAATTATCTTTGTAAACTGGGATACGACTAAATTGATATTTGGATAAAAGCTCCATTAAATCATCTTGATTTGAATCAACATTGATTGAGATAATATCGGCTCTGGGGATCATTACATCAGTGGCTGTTCTATCTCTTAATTTAAGAACATTGGTGATTAACGCGCTTTCATGAGACGCAATTGAGGACGCTTCTTCATTATTTTCCTCTAGCTCCTCAATATATTCTTCTAAGACTTCAATAATGGCATCAGAGCCATTTTTAGGCTTTTGAAATTTTGACACTAAAAGCTGGAATATATTATTTGATTTTTGGCCACTGCTCGATTTTTCTGATCTTTGAGCTGTGACCTGACTACTTGACGGTTCGTCTAATTGTTCGTTCATTTCTTTCAACATAACCTCAATAATAAATTAAATATCTATTTTTGTATAAGGATTTTGAACATTCATGCGCTCTAAAATTCGAATTTCAAGCGTTTCCATATCTGTGGCCTCATCTTCGGTTTCGTGATCATATCCCAAAAGATGAAGCACACCATGCACAATTAAATGTCGCACATGATCAAGGATGAATTTTTCTTCATCTGAGGCTTCAGACATGGCCGTATCAAAAGACACAAAAACCTCGCCTAGATTTAACGGTCCATCACTCTGTGGCTCATCAGAATCCAAGCTCGCAAAAGTTAAAACGTTTGTTGGCTTATCTTTATTGCGATATTCTCTATTCAAAACCTGTAAAAGATCGTTATTAGCCAAAACAATGCCGGCCTCTAAATCACGATCCATAGCCTCTTTTGGTAAGACAGAACCATCAAGCGTTGTTTTAGCACTTAAACGAACAACATCTTCAATTCCCCCTAATTTATTCCAAGAGGGATCTTGGATAGTCACATCAATTGAAATCTTATTCTTCATGCTTTTATGCGCTTATCTGGCTTTACTACTAAATTTATCATACGCCTCAATAATTCTCGTCACAAGCTTATGCCTAACAACATCTTTCGCATCAAAATGAATAAAAGGCACCTCATTCACATGATCCAAAACCATCGTTGCTTCTTTAAGACCGCTGACTGCGTGATGGGGTAAATCAATCTGGGAAGGATCACCAGTAATAACCATGCGTGTACCTTCGCCCATTCTAGTCAGGAACATCTTCATTTGCATTGATGTTGTATTTTGCGCTTCATCCAAAACAACAAAGGCATTTTTTAATGTACGCCCACGCATGAAGGCGAGGGGAGCAATCTCAATATCACCTTTTTCCATCTTTTTAGGGATTTCATCTGCGGGCATCATGTCATGGAGGGCGTCGTAAATTGGGCGCAAATAAGGATCAATTTTCTCGAGCATATCACCGGGTAAAAAACCAAGTTGCTCACCAGCTTCAACAGCAGGGCGACAAAATACCATGCGTTCAATTTTTCCTGCTTGATACATTTCAACAGCCGCTGCAACAGCCAAGAAAGTCTTTCCTGTTCCTGCTGGGCCAATTCCAAAAACCATGTCGTGATTACGTATCGCTTCAATATATTGCGCTTGATTAGGCGAGCGCGGAGCAATCATTTTATTCTTATAGGTTTTAATCGCTATTTTTTCATCTAAAGGCATTTCTTTTTCCTGTGTTTGATTATTATTGCCTATATCTTTGGGATCGGAAATTAAAAAACGATAAGAGGATTCAATTTCGTCAATCGTGACATCTCTGCCTTCACGGGCTTTTTGGTGTAAATAATTTAAAATATCTTTTGCCATACTGGCGCTTCTTTTTGTGCCTTTGATATGGAGGCTATTACCACGTGAAGCAACATCTATCTCAAGCAAAGTTTCCAAATGCCTCAGATTTTCATTATGGCTACCAAAGAGAATAGGGAGATACGTATTACTATCATACGTAATAGAAATTTCGTGATCGAGATGATTTGATATAACAAACCTCTATAAATTATTGATATTACTTGATTATATCACAAAACTATGAGGATAGAGCAACATTTTCGACCAAATCCACTTCGCCAATGAGAGCATTGGCTGAGGCTTTTGTGACGGTTACATCAACAATTTGACTAATAAGGCGCTTATTAGCAGGAACGTTAATAGCCTGATAGTAAGGCGTACGTCCCTGTAATTGGCCTTCAAAACGACCTTTTCTCTCAAATAAGACAGGAAGTGTTACGCCAACTGTTTTCTCATTAAATTCAAGATATTGTTGATTGAGCAAGTCCTGAAGTTCTTTTAAACGCGCCGATTTCACATCCTCACGGACCAAACCCGTCATATTTGCAGCCGGTGTACCGGGGCGGGGGGAGTATTTAAATGAATACGCAGAAGCAAAAACAACATCTCTGACAAGCTGCATCGTATCTTCATGATCCTGATCGGTTTCCCCCGGGAAGCCGACAATAAAATCTGATGAGAACACCAAATCGGGGCGCGCAGAACGTAATTGATCAATAATCTCCCGATATCGCTCAGCCGTATGCTTCCTATTCATGGCTTTCAAGATTTTATCAGATCCGCTTTGCACAGGCAGATGAAGGAACGGCATCAGCTTTTCCACATCTCTGTGTGCCTCAATAAGCTCATCATCAACATCACACGGATGAGATGTTGTATAGCGGATTTGCTCTAAACCATCGACTTCGGCAACCGCGCGGATTAAACGCCCAAGACCCCACACTTTTCCGTCTTTATTTTCGCCGTGATAAGCATTTACATTTTGACCTAGAAGCGTGATTTCTTTTGCGCCGCCATCCACAAGGCGTTTTGCCTCATCCACAATTTGCTCCACAGGGCGTGAGTACTCGGCGCCCCGTGTGTAAGGCACAACGCAAAACGTACAAAATTTATCGCATCCTTCTTGAATGGATAGGAATGCTGAAGGGCCTTGTTCGCTATCCTTGGGCAAGCTATCGAATTTTGTGATGGACGGAAATTCAGTATTCACAACACGTTCATTGCCATTGGCTTTCAAAACCATTTCTGGCAATTCGTGGTAGGTTTGCGGCCCAAACACCATATCAACAATCGGCGCACGCTTTAGAATAAAATCACCTTCGGCTTGGGCAACGCATCCTGCAACTGCCATCAACATTTTACCGCCTTCGGCTTCTTTTTTATCTTTATGCTCGCGCAGGCGCCCAATTTCGGAGAAAACCTTATCTGTTGCTTTCTCTCTAATGTGGCACGTATTTAAAATAATCATGTCCGCGCCATCGGGCTGTTCAACAACGTGATACCCAAGCGGACGCAAAATATCAGCCATCCGTGATGAATCGTAAACATTCATCTGGCAGCCCCATGTTTTGATGTAGAGCTTTTTTTGATTGCTTAATTTGGCATTATTCTGTTTCATAATAAATTGTTATAAATCATAAAAAGACCAAGTAAATCAAGAAAAATGAGCGATAAAACATTCTATATCACGACCGCAATTTCCTACGTGAATGGTGCGCCGCATTTGGGGCATGCGTACGAACAAATCCTAACCGACGTTATGGCGCGCTTTAAACGCCTCGATGGCTATGATGTCATGTTTTTGACAGGCACGGATGAGCATGGGCAAAAAGTCGCCAAAACGGCTGAGGCGAATGGTATGGAACCCCAAGAATTCTGCGATAAAATTGCAGCGAAGTTTGTTGATATGACTGATCAGCTTAATATTTCGAATGATGACTTTATCCGCACAACTGAAGAGCGACATTACAAAGCCTCAAAGGCAATCTGGAAGCAGATTAACGCCAATAACCCTGACGATATTTATCTAGGAAAATATGAAGGCTGGTATTCCGTCCGCGATGAGGCCTATTTCGCCGAAAGCGAGCTGACGGAAGGAGAGGGGCCAGACGGTCAAAAATATAAGCTTGCCCCTTCTGGTGCGCCTGTAGAATGGGTTGAACAAGATAGTTATTTCTTTAGGTTATCGGCATACACTGAGAAATTACTTCAACTCTACGAAGATCATCCTGAATTCATTGAACCTGAATCGCGCCGCAATGAAATCATCTCATTTGTCAAAGGCGGGCTTCAGGATATTTCGATCTCGCGCAATAATTTCTCTTGGGGTGTTCCTGTGACTGATGATGAAGAGCACGTGATGTATGTCTGGCTTGATGCCCTTACAAATTACATTACGGCCATTGGCTATCCGGATACTGACGATGAAAAGTTTAAGAAATTCTGGCCTGCTGATTACCACGTCATTGGAAAAGACATTATTCGCTTCCACTGCGTTTACTGGCCGGCTTTCCTGATGGCCGCTAATCTTCCTATGCCGAAGAAGGTCTTTGCCCACGGCTTTATCAATGTAGACGGTCAAAAAATGTCAAAATCAGTTGGCAACGTGATTGCACCGCAGGATTTAATCGATAGTTTTGGCCTCGATCAAACCCGTTATTTACTCATGAGGGAGGTTCCTCATGGCCAGGACGGTAATTTCTCAAAAGAATATGCCATTCAGCGCCTCAATAGTGACCTCGCCAATGGGTTAGGAAATCTAGCGCAGCGTACTTTATCTATGATTTATAAGAATTGTGACGGGAAAATTCCCCAATATTCTACTTTAACAAATGAAGATAATATATTGTTATCAAACGCTTATACTCGATTGATACCTGCGGTTCGGGAAGAGGGGGACAAGATGCGTTTCCACCGTATGCTGGAGACGGTATGGCGCCTTGTGATTGATGCCAATGCCTATGTCGATGTGCAAGCCCCATGGAATTTAGCCAAAGAGGATACTGAGCGTATGGCAACCGTGCTTTATGTTTTAGCGGAAGTTGTACGCGTGCTTGCCATAACAATTCAATCTGTGACACCGGAAGCAGCCGATAAGCTACTATCGCAATTGAAAATCCCGGAAAATGAGCGTCTTTTTGAACATATTTCAAAAGACTATGCCCTAAAAGCTGGCACTGAAATCGATAAACCTTCTGGCGTGTTCCCGCGGCTAGATCCCGTCGAAAAGGCGGCTTAGTGATGTTAAATTCGGCAAATCTTTGGTTTTTCTGCGCGTTAGGAACAGCTGTTTTATGGGGCCTAAGCTACGCAATTAGTGAAAAGGTTATGAAAGACGGTATTACACCTATTTTTATTATGGTCACAACAGGCTTTTTTTACTTCGTGATTGCTTTTTTAATCGCTTATTTCTCAGAAGGATTTAAATCAGGGTTTACGGTTTTAGAGACAAATAAAAGCACTCTTATTAATCTTCTCATCATGTCATTGGCATTTATTGGAGGTACTTTTTTAATTTACTATGCAATTAATTTAAAAAACGCCACATACGCTAATTTAATTGAAATTACTTATCCTATTTTCACGCTTCTTTTTGCGTATATTTTATACAAGGAAATACAAATCAATATTTCGACGATGATTGGCGGCATCATGATTTTTGCAGGTGTTGTTTTAATCTATATAAAGTCTTAGATTATGTGGATCGACTCTCACTGTCATTTAAATCATACCAATATTGAAGGGCTTGGATCGCCTGAAGATCTTGTCAAAAATGCCCGTGATAATGGCGTAGATGGTATGGTGATCATTTGCTGTCGTATTCATGAAGAAATGGATGATCTTTTACAGATTTGCGATAATAACAGAAATGTTTGGTGCTCTGTAGGAACGCATCCACACGATGCCAGCAATAAAAATGAACAGAAAATAACGACTGAAGAGATTATCGAAATCGCAAACAACAACCCAAAAGTTATCGGCGTTGGTGAGAGCGGTTTTGATTATTATTACAAAAATTCAGAGCCGGAAGATCAAAAAGCAAGCTTTATAAAGCATATTCATGCCGGAAAAGAGACTGGATTACCGCTCATTATTCACACGCGCGATGCAGAAGAAGACACGTACAATACACTAAAAGCTGAAGGCGCTTGCGATGGGAAGACCAAAGTCGTTATGCATTGCTTTAGCTCAAATGAATGGCTTGCTCAAAAATCGATTGATGAAGGCTTTATGATGTCATTTACAGGTATGATTACCTTTAAAAAGCTTCAATGGCTTCGTGATATCGCCAAGAAAGTACCATTAGATCAAGTTATGATCGAAACGGATTCACCATATTTATCTCCTGAGCCACATCGTGGTCAGACCAATCAACCGGCCAATGTTCGATTTACTGGCCAATATATGGCTGATCTTTATAATCTGACTGAACAGGAATTTGCAGCCCAAACAACTAAGAATTTCTTCAATTTTTTTGATAAAGCAAAACAGGATTAATTACATTTATCCATAGCTAGTTCTTCAACATCATAGAGCCAAGTACCACTTTGAAAATTTCCGTCACCAAAGTAATTTGATTTAGCTCTGATGCATTTATCTACTAGTTTTTTACTAAAAATATTTAAAAACCCACCTGAAT
>JBCCKS010000026.1:0-25631 GCA_039027295.1 Pseudomonadota bacterium | reverse complement strand
TGATTCTTCACATATTTAACTAATAGTATAGTACACAAAAATTGATACGAAGTTAAGACGATTTCAAAAAAATAAAAAACCGGCGAGGGATGTCCCGCCGGTTTGTTTTGTTAGAGCCTGCCGCCCTCGATCCTAGTATCTTAAGCTTAAGTCTTAAGATCACAAGGATCTTAATCCAACCGTGGATTAGAATAGTCTTAAGACAGCCTGTTGTGACTGGGCAGCTAATGATAGAGATGTTGTTCCCAAAGCCTGACGTGTCTGTAGGGCTAAGAGGTTCGCACCTTCTTCATTCTGATCTGCAACTGTTAGATCATCCGCACCTGACTGAAGCGTATTAATTGTTTGCTCAGTAAAGTCACGACGGAATTGAACAACAGATAAGTCATTCGCAATGGACTGACCGAAGTTTCTAACATCTGCTGTTGCAGCCCGTATCTGATCAATAGAGACTTGAACATTTCTGGCATTGGTAAAGTCACCAACTGTGATACCAAGGCCAAGAGCAGTGAAGTCTACGCCTTCTGTTTCTAGTGAGTTAGAACGATCTTCGTTGAAGAATGTTTCTAAATTATCACTTGAAAGCAGGTTAACGCCTCTATAGTTCGAATCTTCAACAAGCTGATCAATCTGATCACGGATGTTATTGAAGTCTTCTTCAAACTGATCAACATCCGGGTTTACACCATCAAATGTAAATGCTGTTGAAACGGCATCGCCAATAGCACCTAATGTTGCGTCAGCGTCATCACCACCGAAGCCAAAGCTGACAATATCACCAGCTGTGTTGGCCGTGAATTCTAGTTCAATCTGACCAATTGTTTCATCAGCTTCAATCTCAATACGACCTGTTGTTGTATTAAATGTAGCTTCAATATCTGAACGACCAG
Source organism: Pseudomonadota bacterium (assembly GCA_039027295.1). Lineage (GTDB taxonomy): Bacteria > Pseudomonadota > Alphaproteobacteria > Micavibrionales > Micavibrionaceae. The sequence continues at coordinate 24,741 of JBCCKS010000026.1, read as the reverse complement.
AATTATTCACTGCATCAAGAACAGCTTGAATTGAATCAGTATCTGCAATAGTGCCAAGATCAACACGCGTTCCGTCAACAACAAGAGCTAAATCTACGTTGTCGCCAGCTGCGATAAATCCTGCACCACCAGCAGCATCTGTAAGCTGAGCACTTGCTTCAAATTCACCATTTGTTTGCGGAGCAGCAGATTGTGCAGAAATAATGGTATTTCCAGCAATCGCTGTACCACCTTGACGAACAGCACCGTTTCCATCTTCCGGGCCAACAACTGTATCAAGACCAAGGAATGCAAATCCAGCAGCATCAACGGAGTTCGCTGCTGCGCCTTCAATACGGATAGCTTGGTTTTCAACATCTGATGCAATTTCTAGGAAACCAGAGTTTGTTACACGCGCTGTCGCCACGCCTGCAAATGTTACATCTGAGTTTAATTGTGCAACGATATCATCAACAACATCGCCTGCTGTAATTGTAATGTTCACAACAGCCGCGTCAACTCCATCTGCGCCAATAACTGTCACGTCAAATGCGTTTGTTGTTGCCGTAATAGCACCACCAGAATCCGCAATAAGGTCTGTGAAGCCTGTTAAGTCTTCATTACCTCTTGTACGAGCAAAGCCTTCAGACGCACGTATTTCTGATTGTGCATCCAATGCAATCGCATCGGCTTGATCTAAAAGATTCTGTAACGTTTCAACACCAGTGTTGGCTTGCTCAATTGTTCTGATCGATTGTGAAATTCCATCGAGAAGTCTTGTAAGATCGCCAGCACGATTGTTGAGTGCCTGTGCTGTGAAAAAGTTTTGGGGATTATCCAATGCAGAATTAACGCGTAGACCTGTCGCCAGACGAAGCTGTGTCGTGTCAATATTACGTTGCGTATTCTGTAAGGATAGTAAGTTGTTCCTCAGAGCTGAGGATAATACGATATCTCCTGACATCTTGTTTCTCCTTTACTAGGTTTATAGGTTTGCATACTGCAATTCAATTCATTCTGAATCGAATACCTTTATAGAATATAACACAAATTCCTAAGAAGTTGTTAACATACTTTCGTGTTCACACAGAAAATCGTGAAAAAATGGCGAAAAACAGCGAAATATCTATGTTTCTGTAAAATAAAGATTTTTTGCCCCCTAAAATGCTTCAGCGGGCCATAAGACCCGCTGAAGACTTCAATATTGCTAAGAGCGTCTAGTTTGCGATGTTCTATCGCAGTCTCAGCAAATCCTCTGTCATCTGGTCAACAGTGTTAATCACTCTTGTATTGGCACTATACGCACGCTGGGAAATGATTAACTTTGTGAATTCATCGGCCAAATCAACGTTTGATTGTTCCAATGCTGCGCTTTCTAAGAAGCCCGCTTGAGAGACACCAGCCTCTTGGACGAGGGGCTCACCTGATTCAGCGCTTTCAACATAAGATGTCGTTGAAATCTCTTGTAAGTTCGTTGCACTTTCAAATGTTACGATCGGAAGCTTGTATAGTCTTGATAATGTTCCGTTTGAGAAACGCGCATTGACGAAGCCTTCACGGTCAATTTCAACGCCTGTTTTCAGTCCAAGCTCGGCCCCATCTTGTGAAGCAAAACTCACATTATATAGACCTGCAAACTGTGTGAAGCCGTCAATATTGATGTTAATGTTTTGGGTTTCTGATCCATTGCCCCAATCAACATTACGAAGTTCAATGTCTCTATTTCCATCTAAATCAGATTGGGCGTTTAATGTCCCGTCAGCGTTAAAGTTCACAAGACCTTGCGTTAATGGAACGGCAATATTTGGTCCAACAACATTCACTTGCCACCATCCACGGCCATTATATGCGGCTGCAGGCGGACCATTTTGAATTTGTGGGAATACTGTGTCTGTAAATGGTGGAACGACGGCTGTGTTATCTGTTGGCAAACCTTGAGATGTCACAGTACCCGCTGGGATCGCTAGAGATGCCAAAGGCGTTCCAACACCGTCTGTTAAAACTAAATCGTCACCGGCAGTAATGCCTGTTCCTGTAATAACAATTGATCCTTCATCATTTAAGTAAGCATCTGCAACACCGCCACCAGCGTAGTTATTGACGAATTCCAAAAGATCATTGATTTGGTTAACGCCTGTAGCCACATCAACAGTGAATGTTTCAACGGGGTTACCAGCAACTTGTAGATCGAAAGTCGATCCGTCTGCAATGTTGTATGGAGGTCCTGTTAAGTCTTCATTTTCCTGTGCTTCTTGAACACCTGAAACAACGGCTGCTTGTGGTCCGTTAATTTTGATGAATTCAAAAGTAACATCCTGAGCAGCTCCTAAAGAGTCATACACTCTCAATGTTCGTGTGAAATCTAGGTCTGTTGTTGGATAGGGAACAACACCTTCACCAGCAAGGGGATCATAGTTCACATTACGGCCAACTTCATCAGCATCTAAGTTTAGTCCTAATGTCCCTTCTGTTGTTTGACGAGATTGACCAGCAGCCAAACTCACATCAACAGGAACTAATGCACTTAAGTCAGCATTAAAGACTGTTACACCAGCCGATGCATTCGGGTCAGCATCGCGAGGGTCAACTTCCCAACCATATAAGAACATACCGGCTGAGTTTTGAAGAATGCCGTTTTCGTTCTCGAAGAATTGACCATTTCTTGTGAATTTAAAGTCACCAGGGATATCAAGGCTTTCTTCTGAACGAACTGTGAAGAATCCGTCTCCTGAAATCGCGACATCAGTCGATGAAGCTGTCTGTTGAATTTGTCCTTGTTCATCAACCTGTTGCAAACGATTCACTTTAACAGCGCCAGGTGAGTATCTTGCACTTGCTGACTCAACAGTCACGAGTGAGGCAAAAGAAGCTTCTGAGCGCTTAAAGCCTGTTGTGTTCACGTTAGCGATATTGTTTGAAATAATCGCTGTTGATTGTGATTGAGCATTAAGGCCCGAAACACTTGTATATAAAGATCCAAATAAGCTCATAATTACCTCCTAAAATCTAAATTCTTTCTTGTCTTGTTTTTCTATGTTGTTGTTTGTGTTGTTATCTTGTTGTTCGTAAAATTCATTGCGTGATGCCATCTTTTCAAAAGGGGCGCCGCTATACCGTTGGTTCATCGCTGCCTCCTTCGCCTTCTTCATTGGCTAAATCTTCAACCATTAAAGGCTCTTTTGCATTTAAAATATCTGTGACGGCTACGGCGCGTTCACCAACCAAGGCAAAGACAACGCCATCTTGTTGTTCAATTCCATTCACGCGCGCTGTCACTACTGTTGTCGTATTGATTACGTTTTCTTGGCTGTCGAGTGAGTCGATCGATACGCTATAAGTTCCAGAAGGAAGAGGGTTATTGAGTAAGTCTGTTCCATTCCAAACAAATTCATGGACGCCGGCTGCTTTTTGCGCCTCTGTTGAGAAGACTAAGTTACCTTCTTCATTAAAGATATTAATTTGCGATATCGTGGCTGTGCCATCTAATGAATAACGAATAGTTGACGGCTCTCCCTGCTCAAGAGGGATTTCAGCGCTAATGTAAGATACATCTTTTCCGATATAGTTTAGTGCGCCTGTTATAGCATTATTAAGGTTTAACGCAACAATATCATCGAGTTTTGAATTCGAGTTAATTTGCTGTTCTACTTGTGAGAATTGTACAAGCTGGTTGGTGAATTCATTTGAATCCATCGGGGAGAGGGGATCCTGATTTTGTAACTGAGTAGTCAATAATTGCAGGAACTGGGAAAAATCTTCCGCCAGTGTCACAGTTTGCTGCGCCGTTCTCTGGGCGCTTGCTGCCTGTCCTGTCAATGTTACATCGGATACCATTTTATTCTCCTTACTATCCTAAATAGTCTTTGCAATCCCTATGCCAAGTTCTGCCTATACCAGTATGCTGTAATGCACATAGCCTGTCTCGGGATCGACCCAGCTCATTGAGGTTTCAATAATCTCATCCTCGTCTTCTGCATCTGCTGAATTGCCGCCTTCATAGCCTCCGGATTCGCCTTTCCCATCGCCAAAGCCGTAGCCATCATCGGCGAGTTGGAAATCAAGCGCGCTTCCATCTGCTTCAAGTCCAGCATTTTGTAATGCGCGTTCTAAAGCTTGAGCATCACGTTGTAGCATCAAGTGCGTTTCTGGTTTTTCAGAAATAATTTGCGCTTTGACTGTGCGCTCTTCACCAAATTCTAAATTTACTTCAACGCGCCCTAATTCTGGGGGATCAAGTTGAATCTTAATATTCTTTGGCGCGCCATTTTGAACGGCTTGATTAATTTTTGAAGCAACAATATGTGTCGCGGGGTGAGTTTGCCCAGCTTGGACGTTGGCTGTCGTCATTGTCGCCGCTTGAATTGTACTATTGAACGGCATACCTGTATCAATATCAAACCCTAATGCATCGCTAATATAATCCTGATTTTTATATGAGGTTTGAAAATCAAACGTGATTTGGTTCACCGCATTGGCAATATTATTCTTGGCAACAAATGAATTCTTTTGTGTGCCAAGTGTACTAAAGACAGGCAGTAATTTTTTTATCTTATTAATAAGGGCAGGTAAATCAGAAGTACTTGCCTGGGCAGCTAGAAATTCATCACCTTCTAGACCTTGACTTTCACTGATTTCAGCTTGATCAGTTGAGCTATTGGCTGGGAGAATTTCACCTGCATTAATGCGCTGAATAACTTCAGTAAATTGATCAACAGCTTTCTCAGTGCTTTGGGTGTTTTGAACTGCTTCTTTCGGATTAATCCCAGTTTCTGCGTCAGTCTTAACTTCTGCATCCTTATTGATTGCTTGCCCATCTGAAGACTTTAAAAATAACGCTAGTGCGTCATTAGGAGAAAAATTTTCGGCTTCATTGGGAGAGAGCGGAAGAATATTTCCTACTCCTACAATTAAATCTTCGACTGTTAACTCACGGCCAAGCTTTGTTTCAACTTCGTTAATACGCTCAGTAATCTTAGTGAATTGTAGAGGGTTTAACCCCGTTGCAATCAAAGCTTTGAAGGGAACATCTTCGCTTTCAAAATTTCCATTTCTAAAATTTTCTAAGCTTGCTTCTAAACGCTCTAATCTTTTTTCAAGACGGTTAACAAGAGCTTCTATCCCTACAGTTATCTCACTTACGCCGTCTTCTTGTTGGGGTAGGCCGCTTGTAAGGTGATCAATTAACTTTGTTAGCTGCGTCACACGATTTTCTTTTGTTTGGGCAAGCTCTTTAATTTTTAATTGAGATAATTTCTCTTCAAGGCTTTGTGTTGGGTCTTGCCCTAGTAACGCTAATTGTAAAAGCGCTAGATCAGCCTTTTCTTTGCTCACATTTTGCTTTGCTAAATTTTGTGGGTTGCTGTTCCCATTCGTTTGAGTCGTTTCTGCGCCTTCTGCAACGTTTCCTAAAATCACACTCCAAAAATCTAGACCCTCGCCGATTCCCCCAATACCAAATAAACCTGTACCACCAAGGGCTTGTCCCCCTAGAGCCTGATTTCCAGCAAGTCCTGTTTGAGTAATCTGTGTCGCAAATTGATTAATGTTCATAAATGACCTTTCTTTAAAAAAATTTTTTCTTTTTTGAGATTTATGCTGACTCGCTGACGCCAATCCCGGCTTTTAATCCAGCTTGCATACGTCCAGTTGAACCATAAATAAGCTGCTCTTCTTTTCGTGCGGTCTCTCTTGCTGTCTCCATAATTCTCTCGCCTAAACGTTTCATGCCTTTTCTCATTCTCTCAAGAGCGGCATGATTTTCATGCGCTGTATCTGAGAAGCTAACGCGCATTTCTTCTAATTTGTTTTGAAGGTTAGGATCAGCTTTTTGTAGCTCTTCTTTGCGTGATAAAAGTTGTGCCATACCACTTAGATATTCATTAGCAACATCAAGCTTTCGATCTTGAAGCGTTAGAAAGGTTTTGGTATCCGCTTCTTTTAAGGCCGCAGTTTCCTCAACCAATGTTCCGCGAAGATTATCAATGATGCTCATCATTTCTTGCATCGCTTTATTTGGGTCTTTTGATAACGGTCTTAAATCCTGCTTATCAGCTAAAATTTCTGCATGTTCCATTTTGACTTCCTTATCAATAAATAAATTTTAATTAACGCTACCTTGCATACGGATAAGCTCTTCCTTCACAGCGTCAGCAATGCCGAGTTGCCCTGTTTCAGCAATAATTTTTCCGTACTCTTGAATCATAAAACCGCGAAAAATCTCTTCGCCTTTACCACCGCCAAATGTTTTATCAACCTCTAAGCCTTCAAACATGGGCTTTAACATCTGCGCCATAAACATGGCTTCGAATTCTTGAGCGGCGCGATCAAGTGCAGCTTCTTGTTTTAACGCAGCTGCATTTTTTGCCTTATCGGCCTTCGCACTTGCATCGCCTTGTGTGGCTTGCATAAGGGCTAAAGATGTATCGTTAGTTAAATTCATTTACATGTCTCTTATAATGTCTTGATATCTGCCTGCAGTGCCCCTGCCGCTTTGATCGCTTGTAAAATTGAAATCACGTCGCGCGGGGCAACACCTAAACTATTTAATCCCGTAACAAGCTCTTGAAGCGTTACGCCGGTCTCAACAACCGCTAGGCCAGCATCACCAGAATTCACATCAATTCTTGTGCGGGGAACAACGGTTGTCTCACCCTGCTGTGCAAATGGATTAGGTTGAGAGACTTGTGGTGTTTCGGTTACAGTGACCGTTAAATTTGATTGCGCAATGGCAACTGTTGAAATTTTAACGTCTGATCCCATGACAATGACGCCAGAGCTTTCATCAATCACAACGCGGGCAATTTGATCAGGCGTAACAGAAATACGTTCAATATCGGTAATCAGATCAACAATATTTCCTGAATATCCTGACGGAACAGACAGAGCAACGCTTGCTGCATTTTCTGCGATAGCGGCATTACTCACTGACCCATTGATGGCACGGGCAATTCTGCGCGCGGTTGTAAAGTCAGGGTTTTTCAATGCTAGGCGAACTGTTTGCAAATCAGCCAGCTGGAAATCAATTTCACGTTCAACAATTCCACCATTCGCAATACGGCCTGTTGTTGGAATATTTTGTGTGACGTTTCCGGCATCACCCTCAACAGTAAATCCTGAGATAATGACTGAGCCTTGCGCAACCGCATAAACTTCGCTATCTGCACCAAGAAGGGGGGTCACTAATAATGTACCGCCGCGTAGGCTTTCTGCATCGCCGAGTGCAGAAACAGAAACATCAATTTCTGCGCCTTGATTTGTGAAAGGGGGCAGGGTCGCTGTCACCATAACGGCCGCAACATTACCTGTATTTAAATTTTGTCCACGTGTGCTAACACCTAAACGTTCTAACATCGCAATAAGGCTTTGTTCCGTGAATGGTGAATTATTCAAAGAATCTCCCGTTCCGTTTAAGCCAACAACCAAACCATATCCAACCAGCTGGTTATCACGAACACCTTCAAAATCAACGATATCTTTGATTCGAGTTGTTTTCGCTTGAGCCACACTTGTAATAAGAAAAACGGCGATAGCGATGAAGATGAGGAAACTATCGCTTAAAAATTTATATAAATACGCTTTATTTTTTTCTTTATTCATAATCTTATTTTTAAAATCTATTAATCCATTGATATGTAATGCGAATGCTGTGCCATTTTTGAAAAGCCCTTAAGCTATGATTTTCAATGGTTTGAAGGGGTTTTTATTGGATGGGTAGGAGGAAACTCAAGCAGGCTAGGCTAATCCTTCCTTAAATAGACAGGGAATGCGGAAAATTTTTCCCACTAGTTTTTGAGATTTTCTTGATTACTTACAAGATAAACTATGAAGATGAGTGCTTAAATTTGTGATACAATAAAATATTAATTGAGAGGATTTTTAAAAAATGAAGGTTAAAGGACCATCAAAATCACAAAATACGAAAAAGTCTGGCAAGGCTCAAAATGTGAGCAAAGGCGATAGCACATTTGGCGATATGGTTGCTAATGCGACTAGCAAATCCTCTTCTACTTCTGCCACCCAATCTATTGCTAGAGTTGATGCTTTGTTATCTGTTCAGGCGGCGGATAGTGCCACTGAACGTGGGACACGCCAAAGAATGCGTGATCGGGGCGAACGGATGCTTAATCATCTCGATACTATCAAAGTCGGTATTTTGTCTGGGAATCTTACTATCGGCCAAGTTATAGATGTTGCCGATGTTGTGGCCTCACATCGTGAAACAGTAAGTGATCCGCGGTTAACAGCCATCTTGGATGAGATTGATTTACGCGCGCAGATTGAGCTTGCGAAACTCAAAAAGGCTTTATAAGAAATTTTCATAAATAGTTAAAAATTATCTGGGCAAAAGCAGGGCTCACAGTCTTTTTATATGTTGCGTTTTTATCCCTATCCCCTTATATTCTGGGCGTTTTTGTAAAAATATTTGTTTATCATTTAGAGGATATATTCAATGGCGACAGCTAAAAAAACTGCTAAGAAAACAGCCAAAAAAGCAGTGAAAAAAACACCAGCTAAAGCGGCTAAAAAAGTGCCAGCAAAGAAAACTGCGGCAAAGAAAAAGCCAAAAGTCAGCGCGAATTATGATCCTTTAAAAGATAAGGGGAAATATATGAACCCTACGATGCTCGAGTTTTTCCGGATGCGTTTGGAAGAATGGAAGCACGATCTTCAGCAAGAATCTTCAGAAACTCAAGAAACCCTTCGTGAGACACAGCTTCAAAAGCCTGATTTGGCGGATCGCGCTGCAGCAGAGACTGACCACGCGCTTGAGTTACGTACCAGAGATCGCGAGCGTAAATTAGTGAAGAAAATCAATTCAGCCATCCGACGTATCGATGAAGGGGAGTATGGCTATTGCGAAGAAACAGGTGATGAAATCGGCGTTTCCCGCTTGCTTGCCAGACCTGTGGCGACTATGAGTTTAGAAGCTCAGGAAATGCATGAGAGAAACGAAAAAATTCACCGAGAAGACTAATTTATCATCCACTTTTAGCGATTAGCATCGTCAAATTTCATCTCATATAGAATATCTATATTTCACTTTATTTTCCTTGCTATCCGCAAAAATTGTTTGATAAATCACATATATTTTCTTCACTGTTTCACGTGAAACAGTTTTTTCATAAACCCATATTTATCAAGCCTTTAATGCTGAAATTCAGAGGATAATTCTGTGGATAAGCTGTGAATAAATCCGGCACTCATTCCTTTGAGGCCGGATTTGAAACGGACAATTCCTTTATCCGTATTCGTCTTCACTTTTATTAGAACGGGAAGAGAATATCGTAAACTTGCTGTCCATAGCGAGGCTGTTGAACATCAGTGATTTGACCTTTGCCACCATAAGAAATTCTGGCTTCTGCAATGCGGTCATAAGGGATTGTGTTATCTGTTAAAATATCTTCAGGGCGAATGATGCCAGCTAATTCCAAAATTCTTTTTTCGAAATTCACACGCACTTCCTGGCGGCCTTGTATCACCATATTTCCATTAGGCAGAACTTGAGTAATTGTTGCTGCTAATGTCATGCTAATTTGCTCTTCGCGTTCGGTGCTGCCCTCACCGCTGGTAGATGAGTTTGATCCAAAGTCTACAAGATCATCACCAATGACGCCTTCTGGTAGAACCTTTGTAAGCTGACTTTCAATTCCAAGCAGGTTGCCAAGATCTACATCTTCAGTAGAACTGCGTGAACGCTCCGTTTCGTTTTCAAGTTCTGCTTCGTCATCAATTTCAATTAAAACAGTTAGAATATCGCCAACTGTGCTCGCTCTCTGATCTTTAAAGAATGTTTGTTTATTCCCGCCCCATAAAGAATTATTTTCTCTTACAAGTGTCTGCGCGGGAGGCATCGGCATAGAAACGCGGGCAAATTTTTCATTCTCTGCAGGGTTTTCAATTGGAGCTAATTCTGGCGCTTTGCCAACTTGAGATAATCTTTCAGTTGCACCGCAAGCACTAAGAAATAAAACGGCCATAATACTGATTAAAATTCTATTCTTCATTTTTAAAAACCTCCTCTATTTTATTGAACAATAACCATTTTATTGCCTTCAACAATGGCGGTTATTGTTTGGCTGCTGGCGTTATTTGAAACGCGCACAATGTCGCCTTTCGCGCCGCCTTGTAATGCTTTTCCTTTGGCAGTCAAATTCAAAGCGCCTTTTTGATAGCGAATAGTAATGCGATCGCCGCGTTCAATTAATTTTGGTCTTTCTAATATTCCATCAAGAACAAACCGTCCAGCATAAGCGATGCGGCGAGGGGTTAGACCAACCATATCATTCACATCAAGAATAACGTTATGTTGTAATTCTTTTTCAGACACCTCGATGATTTCAATATCATTCTCACTAATGATATCGCCATTTTGAAGGGCCACTCTTAAAACAGGGACATTCACGAGACGATCTACTCTTCCTTTAATGCTCATACGGCGAATAGGATTTTCTGTTGAGGGGGCAACAATGACGGCATCAAATAAATCTTTGTTTCGATCAAATGTGAATGAAGCCACTTCAACATTTTGTTCAGCATTGTTGGGAAGAACAATAGAAGGCTGGCCATTTGAAAGTTCAATTGTAAAGTTGCCAACCAAACCATTGTCTTTTAAAGAATTTCTAATTTGATCTTCTATCTGATTGTAAGAAATAATTTGGGCTTCACGGCGAATTGTCACTTGGTCGCCCATTGTTTGAGGACGCCATGGTAAATCCATTGCAACAGCAATGCGGTAAAGTGTGCGGGCATTTAAAACCATATCCTGACCAGGCTGAGGTGCAGCCCCAATGACGTAGTCTTTATTGCTGTGCACACCTTCAAAAATATCGCCTAAGCGAAGCACGTCTCCTTCAACAACTGTAATAGGCTTGAGGCTTGCGGCCATGGCGGCTTTCGTACCAATCATGGCCCCAATTCCTAGACAGAAGATAGCGATCAATAAGCAGGCTGCTTTTAAAGCCAATGACGTATTATTCCAAATGTTATTGATCATATTTATCTACCTTCCTTCTCTATGCTTATCGAAGCTGTGTCACTGTCTGCAGCATTTCATCACTTGTTGTGATTACGTTTGAATTCATTTCATAAGCGCGCTGCGCAGCGATAAGATTTGTAATCTCTTCAACGATATTTACGTTTGAATTTTCAATTGCGCCTTGACGAATAACGCCAAACATATCTTCGCCAGGGTTGCCAGTTTGTGGATCACCAGAGGCTTCAGTTTCTAAAAACATTGTATCGCCAATGGCATCAAGGCCAGCAGGATTAATGAATGTCGCTAATTCAATTTGACCTAAATTTTGAAACTCAACTTGGTCGGCAATTTTTGCCAAGACTTCACCTGAATTATTAATCACAATGTCTAGCGTATCGTCAGGAACAGTAATGCCAGGCTCAAGTAAGAACCCTTGCGGTGTAACGATCTCACCTTGATCATTAATTTGATAGACACTCTGTCTTGTGTAGGCAGTCTCGCCATCAGGGAGCTGAATTTGGAAAAAACCTTCGCCATTAATCGCAAGGTCTAAATTATTTTCTGTTAACTGTAGAGTTCCTTGCTCATGAAGCCTTTGTATTGATCCTAAGCTCACACCTAAACCAAACTGCAGGCCGCTTGGTAAAATCGTTCCCGCATCTGAACCTGTCGCGCCGGGGCGCACTTTGTTTTGATAAATCAAATCATGAAAATCTGCGCGCTGGCGTTTAAAGCCCGTCGTTGTCATATTTGCAATGTTGTTTGAAATCACATCAACATTTTGCTGTTGGGCCAGCATTCCTGTTGCGCCGATATCGAGTGATCTTGTTACCATTTTTAAACTCCTATTGGCTTGTCTTTATCTTTTATGCGGTTGTTCTTGCTAATCTTTGCCCAGCATTTCTCAGGCGATCATGTTCGCTGCGCATTAAATTTTGTACGGATTGATAATCTCTTAAGACCTCAATCATTCTAGTCATCTCAATAACAGCCTGAACGTTTGAGCTCTCTAACATGCCTTGTTTGACACGCGTTGATTCTGCCTCATTGCCTTCTGCATCTGTCCGGTATAAACCGTTTCCAGCCGGGTCTAAATCTTGAGGGTTATCAAATTCCATGATCATCAGTTGATCCACTTGACCTTGCTGTGTTGATATCACGCCATTTTGATCAATTGTTACAGGGCCTGCATTTTGCGGTATTGTAATTTCGCCGCCGCCTTGAGATAGAACAGGGAAGCCCCTTGCTGTGACCAATGTTCCCTCTGGGGTAATCCCTAAATTACCTGCTCTAGTGAATTGCGTGTCTCCCCCTAAAGCTTGCACACCTAAAAACCCCGGCCCGACAAGAGCGATATCAAGCGAATTTCCTGTTGTGCTTAAGCTTCCTGGATCGGTCATTTGATACTGGCCATAGTCAATGACCATTGCGATATCTTCTTTCATATAACGCGGGTCTTCGATGAAATCATTAAACACCATATTCTGCGCCCGAAAGCCTGGTGTATTCACGTTCGCAACATTATTTGCGATGATATTCATGTTCTCTCTTAAGACAACTTGTTTTGATAAACCGATATAAAGGGAATTTTCCATTTTTCTCTTTCGTTTAAATTTCTCGGATAGAACATTGCAGACTTCGTGCCAGTAAAATTTCTTGATATTTTTCAATAGGTTAATATTTGTGAAGCGCTGAACTCTTCAAAATAGTATGGAAAATTTTGATCTGTTTTGATTATCCACAGGCAGAAATTTCCTCGGTTTGATAAACATCTTGTAAAACTGGGGGGATAAGTTTGTGGGTCAATATGTTAGATTGCTGGAAAAAAAAGCGATTTTTCTTTTATAATCAAAACGTTCTTATGCAGATTCGAAATCCAAATATGAATAAAAGCCAAAAAGGAATAAATAATGGCCGAATTACAAAATGATCAAGTCAATGCAAGCTTGGATGATGATCCGGAAGATGCAGGTGAGGAAAAGTCATCATCATCGATGAAGATGGTTTTATTGATCCTTATCCCTTTGATTTTAATAGGGGCGGGAGCGGGCGCTTATTTTACAGGAATGATTGATTTAGGCGGCTCCGGCGGCGCAGCAGAAAGTGCGCCGAAAGATGATAGAAAGGCCGAAATGACCAAAGCCAGCTTTCTTAAAATCCCTGATATTATTGTGAATTTGAGTAGTGATGACGGTCAGCCGCGTTACCTGCGATTAAGCGTTCAGCTTGAATTACAAGGTGATGATGATAAAGCAAAAATCGAAGCGGTGATGCCGCGCGTTGTTGACCAGTTCCAAACCTATTTGCGTGAACTTCGTGTTCGTGATTTGAGAGGGTCAGCGGGAATTTACAGACTTCAGCTTGAACTCTTATCGCGTGTGAATGCTGCCGCCTACCCGGTAGAAGTCCAAGACGTACTGTTTCAGGAGATATTGATACAATAAAATGCCAAAATCATGCTATAATATGCATAATATTGGATTTTATAATCCTTAAAAATCTCGGCATGATGTTTGCTAATCTTACTTAAATATGAACGATACTGAAACAAAAGAGATAGAAGACGAAAATCAAGACGCGCCTGAAGAGGTGCTGTCAGAAGAGACTGAAGATCAGTCTGAAGACGACGAATCGTCACGTATTCTTAATCAAGACGAGATTGATTCCCTTCTAGGTTTTGATGAGGATGCTAGTGGTTCGGACGATAGCTCCGGCGTTATGGCACTCATTAATTCAGCGATGGTCAATTATGAGCGTCTGCCGATGCTCGATATCGTCTTTGACCGCCTTGTCCGATTAATGTCGACGTCGCTTAGAAATCTTACATCCGATAATGTTGAAGTGTCTCTCGACCAAGTTTCAACCGTTCGCTTCGGCGACTATATGAATTCTATCCCGCTTCCTGCGATGTTGTCTGTGTTTAAAGCAGAGGAATGGGATAACTATGGAATTATGGTCACAGATTCTGCGCTGATCTATTCCATTGTTGATGTGTTGCTGGGCGGAAGAAAAGGGACGCCCGCCATTCGCATTGAGGGTCGCCCTTACACAACCATTGAAACCAAGTTAGTGGAGCGCATGGTGCAGGTGATTTTAAGTGACTTGTCCTCTGCCTTTGATCCGCTATCCCCAGTCAGCTTCTCTTTAGACCGCATCGAAACAAATCCACGTTTTGCTACAATTTCCCAAGCCGGGAATGCTTGTGTTCTTGCGCGGCTTCGTGTTGATATGGGCGATCGCGGTGGCCGCGTTGAAGTTGTTATTCCTTATGCGACATTAGAGCCTATTCGTGAGCTTCTTCTTCAAATGTTTATGGGGGAAAAATTTGGTCGCGACTCAATCTGGGAAAATCACTTAACACAAGAGCTATACCAAACAGATATCCAGCTTCAAGCTGTATTAGGTGAAAAACTGATGTCACTCGATGATCTTCTGAAATGGAAGGTCGGGACAAAGATATTATTTAATACCTTTGTTGATGATGAATTAGAACTGCGCTGTGGGAATGTTCCTATGTTTCGTGGCCCTGTTGGGCAAAAGAATGATAACATTGCCGTACAAATTGATAAATATATCCAGCCTGAGGATGATGAGGAATTTTTATGAGCAGCCAGGTCGCCCTAATTCTTGACGGTCTCATTCTTATATTTTTAAGCGTAACAATTTTTTATGCTGCGCGCCTTTCCATGTTTTTAAAAACTTTTCGTGAGGGTAAAAAAGGCATTCAGCTTCTGATCCGTGATTTAACAACAACAATTTTAAAAGCAGAAACAGCCTTATCAAATTCGAAAGCTGACTTAGGCGAAGCAGAACAAAAATTGCGTGAGGTTCTCAATGAGTCTCAATTCATTGCTGACGAATTAAAATACATGACTGAAGGCGGCGATAAGCTGGCGAGCCGATTAGAAAAGCTTGCTGATCGTAACCGTGAATTGGTTGCCTTAATGGAAAAATCTGGTGGGATTGGAAATCAAACAATTGAACCGTTTGAGCCTGAAAAAGAAACATTAAAGGCGAAGAAAAAAGTTCGAAAAGCGATTCCAGAAAAACCTTACGCAGAGAAAAAACATGTAGAGCCTGAGTTTGATACGACAGACTTATACGACTTTGAAAAAGAAGAAGCGTATGAAAGCTTGATTGACCCTGAACTTGATCAAGATGATGAGGAAGATTTTCTTGCCTTAGAAGATGGCGCTTATAAGGAAAAAGAAAGCTTGCAGGCTCCTCACAAAGTCAAAGAAACTGTTTCAAGTGACGCAGGATTTTCTATTTTTGATCGTGAAATCGCAGAAATGGAAATCAAAAAAGAATTGGAAACGACTGTGCGTGAAACTGTAGAAGATCATGCCCCTAGTTTTTATAGTCGCGCAGAACAAGATCTTTATGAGGCTTTACAGCGCCGCAAAAAAACCAGAGGAGGTAATGGGTAATGGGCTGGATGTTCCGCCTTCGTCTAATGCCGCTCCTTGTTGTTGTGGCGGCTCTATCTTTTGGTGTGCGCTTTGGTGATTTTGTTTCCGGTGTTAGCACTCAGCCCGGCCAAGCTAATGCTCAAACAGCCCAGATGAATGAAGAGTTAGAGGTGGCTCAAGCTTCGACAGATGGTGAGCCAAGAACAGCTCCTGTTGGAGGTGCAAGTTCTGAACTTGATGACCCTCCAACAAATTGGCGTGATGCTGCCGATGAAGATTTGGAATTTTCATCTGTTCGTATGGAATTATTTGAAGATTTAAAAAAACGCCGAAAAGATTTAGATGATCGTGAGCAGGAATTATCTGTTCGAGAAGCACTTTTAAAAGCAGCCGAAAAAGAGCTCGATCAAAAATATAAAGAGTTAGTGTCGCTTCGTTCTGAAATTCAAGATTTGTTACAAGAGCAAACAGAAGAAGAAAAGATGCGCATAGAATCTTTGGTGAAAATCTATGAAGGCATGAAACCAAAAGATGCTGCGCGGATTTTTAACACGCTAGATCTGGATGTTTTACTGAATGTTGTAGGGCGCATGTCGGAGCGTAAATCTGCACCGATTATTGCCTCTATGGAACCTGAAAGAGCCAGAACACTAACCATCATGTTGATGGAGCAAAAAGCTCTTCCTGATTTAGATGCCATGCCTAACCCCGTAAACGGATTTAATTCATAAGATGGCTTTTCGCCGCCGCCGCCGTATTCGACAAAATATGGAGCAGAGCAATTCAGGCCAGATGCTCAATTTAGCGCTCTTCATTATGCTGCTTGCGTTTTTCATTGTTTTGAACAGCCTATCATCTTTTGAGGAAATCAAACTCGATAAAGTGCGCCGTAGTATCAATATTACCTTTAGTAATGACGTTCAGGAAAGCATGGGATCGCCTACCAAAAGTCCTTTGGAAGAAATGCGAGAGGGGCATACATTTGATCGGTTAGATGCGTTATTTCAGGCACAAATTGTGAGCTTCGAAAAACAGATCAGCAAAAGTACAGGCCGCATGAATGTGCAAGTTGACTATGACCGGTTTATGGATGCGGTTAAAGCCGAAGGACAGATTGATATTTACCGCTATCCTATGAGACGTGAGGTGAGAGATAATTTCTTTTTACCCACGCTTGCGTCCATTATTCGCTCAAATATTGATGGGGCGCCCACACGGATGGAAGTTGTTATCCATACAAAAAATAATCCTGCAGAAATGCAAAATCAAAACCCAGATATTTTGAAAGAGAAAATTAATATTGTGGGCGAGGTTTCAAGATTATTTGATCGTCGCGGCATTCCTCAAAAACTAATCAACATTGGTATTGAGCAGGGTAATCCTCAAATTATTGATTTATACTTTGTGAAATATGTTCCGTTTTCTCCCATTATTGATGGCCAAGACGTGGGAGATGATCAATGAGTGAATCAAGCACAACAACAGATCAAGCGAATGAGAATAAAAAACATATGACAAAGCCGCGCCGTTATAAAAGGCGCGCTGGAGATAATGCTCAGCAAGCTTCAAATATTTGGCTGATTTCTTTTACAGATGTTATGGCGCTGATGCTCACATTTTTTGTGATGTTGTTTTCGATGGCTAATCCAGAGCAAGAAAAGTTTGAGGTTCTGAGGCAAAATATCTCACAAACTTTTACAAATTCTGAGGGAACCCGCTTTGAAAGAGGGCAAGAAGACGACATCAATATTGCCAAAATAGACTTCAATAAAGCATTAGATTTAAGATACTTACGGGCACTTATTGATAATTTGATTAATAATAATGTAGAGCTTCAAGATATTATTATTCTTGAAAATGCGAACCGATTAATCATTTCAGTGCCGCAGGAAATTCTATTTGAAAGCGGGAGCGCCACAATCAAATCAGAAGCCACGAGAACGCTCTTTGCCCTTATTCAATCACTAAAGCAAATTAAGAACTCTATCGAAATTATTGGGCATACTGATCCCGTGCCAGTCAGCTCTTCCGATTTTGCATCAAACTGGGAATTATCCTTAACGCGTGCAGCGGGAGTTGCTGGTATTTTACAAAATGCAGGTTATAGAAAACCGATTACGATTAAAGGTTATGCAAGTGGTCGTTATGATGATTTAGATGAGGATTTCTCAGTTGAAGAGAGAAATGCTCTCTCGCGCCGCGTTGATATTATTATCCGCGAAGATTCAGGTCAGCGTTTCCGATTATTCGATGTGGGCGTTTTAAAATAACCTCTTGAAAAATATTGGAAATCTTCAGCCCTCTCTTGTGGAAAACGGGGGCCTATGGCAGATTCGATTATATGATCCGCATCGTGCTTTTCATAAGTTTTGTTTTGCTTTTATGTCCTGCGTCATCGTGGGCCCAAAGCTCTGTTCAATTGCGTGTGAATGATCTAGATGGTTACACACGGCTTGTTTTTGAATGGGATCAAAAAACATCTTTTGAGGCCACAAAATCAGATAGCACTTTATCTATTCAATTTAATAGTGCGGTGAGCCAAAATCCTTCAAATCCTGCTGGTAATTTTAGAAATATTGGCGGCGTTACTTTTCAAAATAATTCGAACTCTTTCATAGCAAATATTGCTATCGCGAGTGACGCGACCTACAGAACATTTTCTGTTGGATCGCGTGTAATGGTTGATGTGTACGATAGTGCAGGCACACCTTCAACTGCGTTTGCCCAAACTGCTGAGCCCAATATTGAAGAGCCATCACAGACAACTCAAATAGAGGATGTAAGAACTCTAGTCGCTCCGCCTTCTCAAGATCGTCTTGAAAGCAATATGCCTGCCGCACAACAACCGCAAGTTGAACAAGAAGAAATTGCGCCTACTGCGATGGGGAGAATTCAGCCCCATGTGATCACGATTAGTAGTACACAATCTGTTGGTGTGACTGCGTTTGAGCGCGCTGGATTTTTATGGATTGTGCTAGATGATCCATCATTAAAAATTCCGCCGAAACTATCAGGCCCTAAGACAGATCAGTTTGGAGAGTTTGAAGCGTTTCCTCTTGATGGCGGTCTCGCTTATCGCATGCCGTTTCCACAAAACTATTTTGTGTATGGAGAAGGGGGTGGAGTTCTATGGCGTTTAGTGTTGACCCCGAACCCAAGAGATAAGCAATCAATTGTCCCTAATGTCACTCAGCTTTCAAATATTTTGTGGCCCGCGCAATCCATTTCGAAAATCTTAGAATTAGAAGATCCGCTGGTAGGGGATGTCATCAAAGTTGTAACGGTCAACAATTCTGATGATTTCATTGCGGAGAAAAGAGAGTTTGTAGATTTTGAAATCTTTTCTTCTAATGTCGGATTGGCGTATGCCCCGCGCGCAGATGCGCTGACGGAAAAAAAAACCGCTGAGGGTCTTATCATTGAAAAACCAAATGGTTTAGCCGTATCGCCGGTTAAGGATACAGCTCCTATTTTACTGCAAAATGATATTGAAAAAGAAACTGCCTTTTTTGATTTAGAAGATAATCCGGATAATGTTGGGCGGCTTTTTGATTTTGGCCGATGGCAAATGGGCGGTATTCGTGCGCTTGACAAGAATAGACAAATTTTGATGAATGGCTTAGGCCCAAAATCAGGTTCCGCAAGGGCGGAAGACTTACTGACTCTCGCTAAATTAAACATTGCCAATGACCGCGGCCAAGAAGCGTTAGGATTATTACGCGTCGCATCAGTGGCTCTACCAGGTATAGAAGAGACTCCAGAATACACAGCCCTAAAAGGTGCAGCCGAAGCTCTAGCAGGTCGGTTTGAGGAGGCTTTAGAAGATTTCCTCATGCCAACTTTGCAGGAATTTGAAGAGATTGATTATTGGCGTGCATTTTCTCTTGCTGGTTTAGAAGATTGGCTGCAGGCGGACAAAGTTGTGCCTAATGATATTCGTCCTTTAACCACGTACCCCAGTCAGATCAAGCAGCCTATTGTCTTGGCTTTAGCGGAAACAGCACTGCGTGCAGGCAAGAGAGATAGGGCACAAAACTTACTCGATCTACTACAAGATGATTTTGCAAATATGTCTTTTGCTAGACGTTCAGCGTGGAAATATTTGAATGGTGAGCTTGAAAGACAGCGCGGTAATTTTGATACGGCTCTTGAAAATTGGAATCCGTTGCTCTCAGGAAAAGATGATTACTACCGCGCAAAAGCAGGATTATCTGTCACCAGAATGCAGCTAGATCGTGAGAAAATCACACCTGAGAAAGCGATTGATCGTTTAGAAGGCTTACGTTACGCATGGCGCGGCGATGAGCTTGAAAGCCTTGTGAATTATCGCCTTGGCCAAGTTTATATTGAGAATGAAGAATTTCTAAAAGGGCTATCTGTTTTAAGAAACGCAGTGTCTATTTCGCCGAACGCAAATGTAACAGAAGATATTACAGATTATATGACCACAACATTTCGTGATATTTTCACAGATGGTCAATTGGATAACGTGAGCCCAATTGAAGCGGTGAGCATTTATGAAGAATTCAAGGAATTAACGCCTATTGGACCCGAAGGTGACTTATTTGTACAGAATTTGGCAGAGCGTCTTGTTCAAATGGATTTACTGGGTAGAGCAGGGGCCTTGTTAGAAGATCAAGTAAAGTTCCGCTTAGAAGGAACAGAAAAAGCACGTGTAGCTACAAGGTTAGGGGCTATTCGATTGATCAATGATCAACCAGAAGAAGCCTTAGCAACTTTGAATTTAGCAAACCAAGCCTTGCGTGCAACAGGACAGAAAGACCCTGTTATGGAACGCGAGTTAAAATTATTAGGCGCACGCGCTTTATCCGAATTAAACCGCGCGAATGAAGCCATTAGAATTTTAAACCAATTGCCAGAAGATCAAGACGCCTTAAGTTTACGCGCCGATATTGCTTGGAATTCTGGTCAGTGGGGGATTGCAGCCGATGCTTTTGAAAAACTCATCATGCTTGAATCGATTGAAGGGGATCAGCCACCAGAGCAATCTGAAGCCAATCTCATTCTAAATAGGGCCATTGCATTGAATTTAGCAGGACAGAGAACAGAGTTGGACGATTTGCGCCAAACTTATGAGCTAGCCATGCAGCAAACAAACCGTGCCCAAATTTTTGAACTTGTGACGCGCCCACGTGCACTCGGAATGCTTGATAATCGCGATAGTATTTCGTCTCTGATTTCTGAAGTTGATTTATTTGGCGACTTTTTAGAAAATTATCGCCGCATGAATTAAATTGAGAATTGCATTTTTTGCAATACTGATATACATTTTAATCATGAATAGATTATTTGCTTTTTTTAATGCAGCTGCGAGGATGCATCGAAATTTGTCTTCCGCTGCTAGTCATCATGCTCAGAAAATTCACGCAGGATTTCAAGCTTTAGAATCTTCTGGTCATAGCCGTAATTATCATCGTGCAAAAATTGCTGGGCTAGGAACATTATTTGTTGCAAGTGTTGCAACATACAATGTGGAAGGTGTGATTGCAGTTTCAATGTCTATTGGCGATGAAATTAATTTCCTTGAGACATTATCAAAACATTCACCAAAAGGACCAGAAGTCTAATCTGCTATCCACCACCGGCTGCGGTGGTGGCTATGGCCTGTCCCGTCGGCCCATAGGATTGAATAAGTGATCCCGCAATCAAATACCACCCATCAACTAGAACAAAGAATATGATTTTAAAGGGCAGCGAAATCATCACAGGCGGTAGCATCATCATACCCATCGACATCAGGATTGAGGCCGTGACCATGTCAATAATCAAAAAGGGCAGAAAGATCATAAAGCCAATTTCAAAGGCACGCCGCAATTCTGAAATCATGAAAGAGGGGATAAGAATTTGAAGAGGAATATCCATCGGCTCTGTAAAGGGCCCGCTTTCTGAAAGTTCGGTAAATAATCGTAAATCTGCTTCGCGTGTATGAAGCAGCATAAATTCTTTAAAGGGCTCTACCCCACGTTCAAAGGCCGTGACTTCATCAATACTTTCATTAATTAAAGGCTCTAGCCCATTCTCATAAGCGCTTTGTAATGTGGGCGCCATAATGAAAAATGTTAGAAATAGTGCGAGAGAGACTAAGACTGTATTGGGCGGTGTTTGTTGTATCCCAAGCGCTGTCCTTAAAAAGGATAAGACGACAATAATCCTCGTAAAGGATGTCATCATGATCAGAATTGATGGCGCAAGCGATAAGACTGTTAAGATCGCTAAAAGCTGAACAACGCGGCCAGTCACTGTTCCGCCTTCGCTATTTTCAAAATCAATAGTAACTGATTGGGCTATCGCTGGATTTGTTGTCAGTAAAAAAAGCGCGAGACCGCATAACCCTGTAAAAAGCAGATTAAGAATGAATAATTTCTTTAAAGAAAAGGGCTTATTTTTTGTCTGCTTCTTTTTCATCGTCTGGCTGTTCAATATTGCTTTCAATGACATCGCTACTATTTTGACCAATTAAAATTAAATGCTGCCTATCATCACGTTGTACAAGAGCAATTTTATTTTTTGTATCTATTGCCTGTATTTCAAGAAGTTTAAGACGTTTTTTCCGCCCCGTCATGACTCCGCTTCGATCCAACCCCAGCTTTTTTAACCCAAAAGCCAGAAGGCCCATGAGAGCAAGCACGAAGATAAGCGCAAAAAGAAATTTTAAATAATCGCCGTAATCCATCTAAACCCCGTGTTGGTCTTTGAGGCTTTTTTGAAAATCTTGTAAAGCTGCGCCTAGAGATTCTAGCTTACCAATCATAGCGGCCATTGGCTCTTGTACCTGTCCGATCTGATCGGGGGGCAGGGACATGGCTTCCTGACATAGATTCTCAACTTCTTGATCAAGGTGGGATAAGTTTACAACTTCGCCATCGGCTAATTTGTCCTGAACCTCTTCAATAAATTGCGTTAGTTCGCTAAGACGCTGAAGAATATCATCTAAATTGCTCATATAAGAACAGCTCTTTATTTATTATTCTTCATCCATATCACTTTTTAAGACAGCATCAAAGGGATCGGGCTCTCCATTCGCATGATATACATAGGATAATATTTCTGCGACAGCTAAAAAGGCGTCTCCAGGGATAGGGCTATCGAGCTCAATTTTGGCTAAAATTTCTGCTAAATCTGCGTCTGTACGGACTTTAATATCGTTCTCATAGGCAATTTGCAGGATTTGCTCGGCAAGTTTTCCCCGTCCGGCTGCTGTGATGAGGGGCATTTTTTCATCATTCTCACCCCCTTTGAGTGCAACAGCAGTCTGGCGATCCGATTTTTCCTTTATATTTAAAGGCTTTAGCTGATTTTCATCGCTTTTCTTAAACCCATCATCATGCGCATCGCTCATTGGCATAGATCCTGCAATTTATTCTTTTGAAATTAATGGTTCACTGAAAAAGGCGGTAAGTCAAATGGACATTCAAAATTTAGCATTATTCCAAGCAATGGGCGCAAAAATGAATTATCTGAACACGCGTCAGGGTGTGATTGCTCAAAATATTGCAAACTCAGATACGCCGGAATATCGCCCGCGTGATTTAACAGAAGTTGATTTTGGATCTGTTCTTCAAAATATTACACGCGATAACAAAGTTCGCATGGAAAAGACAGAAGCGGGGCATATGTTACCGGGGGGCAATATTGACGATCCTGATAGCCGTAAAAGCCGTGTAACATACGAAGTTGCTCCAGGTGACAACGCAGTGATTATTGAAGAGCAGATGGTGAAGGCTTCCGAGACAACTATGGATTACAATTTAATGACAAACCTGATGCGTAAGAATGTCAGCATGATTATGACAGCGCTTGGTCGCGGTCAGGGTGGACAATAATAAAGCGAGTGTGAAAGGAGTAGAATAAAAATGACTGATATGTTTGATGCAATGAGAACGTCTGCTTTTGGGATGCGTGCCCAAGGGGAAAGAACGCGCGTGATTGCAGAAAATATCGCGAACGCGAACACAGCAGCGTTAACTCCTGAGGCTGATCCTTATGCACGAAAAGTCATTACTTTTAAGAACGAGCTCGACAGAAATTATGAACAGCGTTTAGTAAAGGTAGAAGATATTACGGAAGATCGCCGTGAAGAATTTCCACTTCGTTATATGCCTGATCATCCGGGCGCGAATGCAGAAGGCTATGTGCGTGTGCCTAATGTTTCAACTTTGATTGAAATGAATGATATGCGTGAGGCTCAGAGATCATATGAAGCCAATCTAGGAATGATTGAACAATCGCGTTCCATGATGCTGAGAACGATAGATTTGTTAAGATAAGAATGGTATAATTAGATATGGTTGACAAAATTTCCAGTGCAGTCGCAGCAAAAGTTTACGAAAACATCTCGAATGGTCCCGCCGCACTTTCAAAAGCGAATACCGAGAATAATTCTTTTGGTGATGTTTTAAAAACTATGGCTCAAGAAACAATTGGCACAATGCGCGCCGGTGAAGCCGCATCGGCCAAAGCCATTTCAGGTGATGCGTCTTTACCCGAAGTTGTCCAAGCCATTACCGCTTCAGAAGTCACCCTTCAAACAGTTGTTGCGGTTCGTGATCGGCTCATAGGGGCGTACCAAGAAATTATGCGCATGCCTGTTTAAGCCACGCAACTTTTTTAAACTAGATTTTTTCTTTTGTTAAACCTATAGTTGTAAACATGAAATTCCTACTATTAATCCTTTCGTTTTTCTTAGTGTCTTGCGTACTAGAAGAAAAACAGATGCCTGAAATCTTTTTGGGAGATTTTGGATACTCTGGCAGCCCATACTGGTATGCAAACATTAGAGATGATGGTTATAAAATATATACCAAACCTGATACTGGTGATCTAACCATGATAGAGAGATATGACGTTATTGATGTCTATGAAGATAAAACAACTGTGCTAATCGTGGATATGATTTACATCGATGAAAAGTATTCGAGTAGGAAGATTAAAAGTGATCCCTACATTGCTATCGTAAAGCCTCATATCTCTGAATTTTCTGAAGAAGGAGAGACATTTCAAAAATACTTTAGCTGTTTTGAAGATGTTACATGGCACGATTTTTATTACAGAAAAAATGATTTAAAAAAGTTAGTTAAAAATAACCAAGAAAAATGCACAAAAAGAAATAGGGTGCCTTTCAACAGACTTACTGAGAATACTTCTTAATCATATCCATCACTTCAATATTTCTTTTCTCATTAGGTGTTACGCGGCTAATTTCTTGGCTCATTTTTTATTCTCCTTTGACAAAAAAACCGCGCAATAAGCGCGGCGAAAATTAGATATAGCTATAGCGTGAACTAAAAAGAATATATTCCTATTTAGGCCGCAAGTCAATAAATTAACCTAGGATTATCAAAAAGCTCTGCTTGT
>JBCCKS010000025.1:0-25967 GCA_039027295.1 Pseudomonadota bacterium | reverse complement strand
TTTTGATAATCTTATGATCAAATTAAACAAATTATCTTTTTTATTCCTTATGATCTGTCCTATGAACTTCAAGGTTTTTATGGGCTGCTCGTCATAGCGAGCATATAATTTTTTCCAAACCTATTTTTGATTTTTCTGCGCGCTCTTAACTGAGCGCATTCCTATTTATTTTTAACTTTAAGGAGATCACCATGTCGCTTAGAGAAAGTTTTTCTATTGCCTTTTCGTTTGAATTGGCAGATTCCACAAGTGCTCAAAAACGAGAAGCGCTTTACCATTTGTTAGATTATATTGAACATAGTCCTGACATTCCTGACATTTCCTCTGATGGCGAACATATCTTAGATACGATTTACACCTTAGTCGTTGAGTTGTTAGAAGAAAATGAGACGCTTAAAAAAGATCGTTTGACGATTACACAGCGGCCTTTAACAGATCTCGATCAGAGAATGCTGCGCATTGTAGGGTTTGATATATACAAGCCCGTTGAATCCCATGAGGGCGTCTATGTCGCTTCGTGAGTATACAATGATTATGTTTTCAAATGATTTGGCGATGCAAACTCCAGAAAAACAAAAAGAAGCTGTTTTAAAATTATGGGATTATGTATCGCATCGAAAAAATATCTGGGAAAAAGAAAAGAGAGATAAAATGAATAAAGAATTCGCACCTTTCTTTACAGGGCACATTGAATCTTATCGTCAATATGCAGATGCGATGGGAATTTTGTTTCAGCCCGAAGTGTACAGGGGGCATTTATCACGAAAAGATAAAAAGGAAGCGCGAAGGCTAGGTTTTAAACTTGTAAGCTTAAACGGGCCACAATAACAGGGGTTCAGGCGGCTTTCTTTTGAAGGGACTGCTTACTATTCCATTGATGAATTTCCTCGTAAGCACGAAGGGCCATCGCTTTTTTCTTAGCGCGGCCTTTCTCTTTTCCTTTTAGACCTTTCAAATCCTCTTTGGATAATTCTATAGGGGGGAAGAGGCCGAAATTCACATTCATGGGTTGGAATGTCTCTTCATTGCCGCCGCCTGTAATATGCCCTAATAATGCGCCCATGGCGGTCATATTGCTGGGGGCATCTTGTGTAATACCTAACATATCGGCGGCAGCTAATTGCCCTGCCATCAGGCCAACTGACGCGCTTTCAATATACCCTTCGCAGCCTGTAATTTGCCCTGCAAAGCGTATGCGTGGATCGGCTTTCATCTGCAAACTTCCATTGAGTAGTTTAGGGGAATTAATAAATGTGTTTCTATGAATACCGCCTAGTCGTGCAAATTCCGCATTCTCTAATCCTGGGATCATTTGAAACACTTCTTTTTGCGCGCCGTATTTCATTTTTGTTTGAAAACCCACCATATTATAGAGCGTGCCGAGTTTATTATCTTGGCGTAATTGGACAACCGCGTAAGGGCGTTCGCCTGTTTTGGGATCGCGCAGACCGACAGGTTTCATAGGGCCGTATCTTAATGTATCTTCACCGCGTGAAGCCATTACTTCAATCGGCATACAGCCTTCGAAATAAGGCGTGTCTTTTTCCCAGTCTTTAAATTCAGTTTTATCAGCTTCAATCAGTGCGTTGATAAATGCCTTATACTGCTCCTCATTCATGGGGCAGTTAATATA
The DNA here is from genome assembly GCA_039027295.1 of Pseudomonadota bacterium. GTDB lineage: Bacteria > Pseudomonadota > Alphaproteobacteria > Micavibrionales > Micavibrionaceae. The sequence continues at coordinate 24,334 of JBCCKS010000025.1, read as the reverse complement.
ATCAGATCCTGTTCCGGCTGGCCCTTCTTTATCATAGCGTGATTGAAACCACGCCACATCAAAGTTAATGCTTTCTTTATGAAGAATAGGGGCGATGGCATCAAAGAAGGCCAGCTCATCTTGCCCGCCGGTTTTTTGAATAAACTCTGCCAGGCCTGATGAGGTGAGCGGCCCTGTTGCAATAATGACATTGTCCCAATTATCATGCGGCGCAGGAACTTCTTCGCGCCAATGAATGATGAGGGGGTGATCTTCAATCGCTTTTGTAACCCCAGCGGCAAAGATATTTCGGTCGACAGCTAATGCCCCACCTGCAGGAACAGCGGCTTTATCCGCTTCGCGCATAATAAGCGATCCGCAAATGCGCATCTCTTCATGTAAGATTCCAACAGCATTATAATATTTATCGTCTGAGCGGAAAGAATTTGAGCAGACTAGCTCCGCAAAATATTCCGTTTCATGCGCTTCTGTCTTTTGTTTTGGGCGCATTTCGTGCAAGACAACAGGAACGCCAGCTTCGGCAATTTGCCATGCGGCTTCTGATCCCGCTAATCCCCCGCCAATGATATGGACAGGCGTTAATGTCTCTAATTCTTCTATTGAAATTTTTTTGTCTCCCATGGGGAATTTATTTATCAAAAAAATGCTCAAAAGGGAATAATGTTTTCATAAAAAATCTCTTGACCAGAGAATTTTCGGCTTCTGATTTGCAAAAATATCAGTGCCAAAATTCGTCTTTATCGGGAACGCGGTTAAAGGCAATTTTTGTTCCGACATCGCCGGCTAATGTTTCTGGAACAACGCCGAGCCAGACAGTTTCAGTTTTATATTTTGATTGTAAATGGTCGAGAGCCTTCGCCAAATTTTGTTGTTTTTCAATTTTGGCTTTGTCTTCTATTAAGTGCGTTTCAAAAAGATCATCAGTAATCGCATCTTTCTCGCATAAGCCATGAAGCAATGTAGCGACTTTTAAGAAAACCATTTTGCGGCTCGACATAATTGATTGCCCACCAAAACATTCTTGTTCCATCTGCCTCCATAAATCCTCAAAATGTTTCATCATCGTAAACGGATCATCACTCGCCGGGAAGTCTCTAAAATACGCCCATTTTTCACCTTTTAAAAATGTGAGTTTTAAAACAAGATTTTTTGCATATAATTTTTTACGGCGCAGGCGATAGCATGCTTTGAATAATAGACGCCTTGCCATCTGCCGCGTTTTCTCCGAGCTTCTTAATTTAGGATCTAGCATCCGCGAATGCCCTAACATAGACGGGCTGGTTATTTGGTAGGGGACATCATATCCATGAAGCCAATACCAAAATCGTTCTCCTTGAACACTGCGCCAGATCGCGCGCGCTTGTTTGGGTGAAGTGTTATAAAGCTGTTCAACACTATTAATTCCGCATTTATTCAAACGTATGAGCATTGCTTTATTAATTCCTGGCAAGTCAGTTAGCTTTAATTCTAACAATCGTCCGGGCAGGTCATCAGGCTCTAACATCACAAGGCCGTTTGGTTTTTCAATTTCGGTGGCGACTTTGGCTAAAAAACTATTAGGTGCAATCCCAATCGAACAATTAATGGCTGGCCCGACATCTTTATGCAGTTGGTCTTTTATTTTTTGAGCAATAATGCGGGCATTTTCTGGCTCCCTCTCGCGTCCTAATAACAGACAATCAAACTCATCAACTGACCATGTTTTGTTAACCGGAATAATTTTTTCAGTCGCCTTGATAATGCGATGGTGATAATCAACATATTTTTCATGCTCTGCCTTAATGCAAATTAGGTCAGGGCATATTTTTTTGGCTTCATAAATTTTTGTCCCTGTTTTCACGCCGAACATTTTGGCTTCGTAAGAGGCGGCAATCGCGCATGTCGCATCGGTCATCATCGGAACAACGGCCACAGGCTTATCACGAAGGTCAGGATTTTCATTCTGCTCAACGCTCGCAAAATAGCTGTTTAAGTCTAAAAAGAGCCATTTGAGGCCTTCCGCCTGAGGCGCAAGAACGCTATTTCCTAGATTTTTGTTCATGATTTGTTCTTACTGTTTATCAAGAAAAAAGTCAAGATTTTTTCTTGATTCCCCTCAGGCGGGTAAACCCGCTACGGGCACATTGAGTTAACAAATGAGGCCGAGTCGTGCCTGCGCGACGGAGGCAAACAGCAACGCGTCAAGCGTTGCGTATATAAAGAAAAAATTAGGAGAATATTAATCGCCGACTCGCTACAATATGAGTGAGATCAATAATGGGGCATATAAAATGACAAATATAGTAGATGAGAGCCGGTTTTACATGTGGCGCGCAGTGATCGCCATGATTCACGCGGATGGTGTTGTAACATCGCAAGAGCTATCTTTTCTTACTGATCATCTAAAAGATTTACATCTGACCGAAGAGCAGATGGAAACTGTGAAAGAAGATATTCAAACGCCCCAAAGCGCACAGAAAATGTTTGAGAACATTACTAACTCCATGGATCAACGTGATTTTTTCGCGCTCGCAAGGGCGGTCAGCTGGTGCGATGGAGATTATGATCAACAAGAACAACTTATCATCAACACGCTTGAAAAAGATCATCTAAACGCGGAAGCGATGAACATGCTCGAAGATACACGCGAGATTATTCAAGAAGTTGATCTATGTGAAAATCAGTGGAATTTTAAAACTGAACGCAGCCGTAACCTCTTTGGTTTCTTAAAGAAAAAGACTGGTACTTAGTTAATTTTAAGAACGCCGTAGCGGGTTTACCCGCCTGAGCCCAAAAATACGCGCCGCTACCTAAAAAACTCTTCTTTTTGCAGACCTCTTAAAGACCCTTGGAAATTAGGGGCTGTCATAGGATGCCTAGGATAACTTCTCCCATCAAAAGCAAATAAAACATTACGATCTCTTATGCCTTTTGTACCAGAGATACGAACAATAATATCACGCCAACCATTTGTTGATTTGTTTAAAACAAAGATAGGGCCGCGAATGCCGCTCATACTCGCAATAGGGGTGAAGCTTGTTCGCTGGGCTTGAAAAATTGCCATGCTACAACCATCCCATCCACACCAAATTTGATGAGGAAGATGAAAATAAACAATCGCATCTAATAAGCCATCGCCATTTAAATCTGTACGCGCATGCTTATAACTTGTACTAGCAGGTCGATTATTGGCGGCGACGTATTGCGCTACATTTTCTTTTAAGACTTCATCAGATGGGCCTGTAAAAGTTGCAGACGGCATTGGCGTAATCCCATAATTCTCATTTTGTTGAGGGGCGCAGGCATAAAGGGCAAGACACAGAAAAATAATAAGGATACGAAACATCTCAATAGTCTTACGTGGATCAAATGGAATGTTCAAAATGTTCTTTAAAGAACTCCTCAAGATTCTCTAAGACTTTGGCGTCATGAATAAGCCAGATTAAAAAATTGACAGAATGCCTTAATCTGCCAGAATTACGTGGGTTCTTTTATTCACAAAAAAATAATACATCATGTCTTTCTCTATTCCCTCCTTCCAAGATTTTATCCGCATTTCTGCCTTTCCGTTTTTTATACTGCTGCTGATTTTTGTCATGCCGCATGCATTTGCAGCCGTTGGAGGGGGAGGCGGAAAATTAGAAATTCCTGATATGACAAAAGAGCCGTTAGGGATGACCGCTCTTGTGATTTTCATTGTCTCATATTTGGTTGTTTTATTTGAAGAGCAGACCCATATGCGCAAATCAAAGCCTGTGATGTTGGGTGCAGGTCTTATTTGGATCTGTATTGGTTTGCTTGCGCCGCAATATGATATTGATCATGGTACGCTCCGTACGGCGATTTATCACGGTCTTGATGAGTACGGCTCATTATTCTTATTCCTTTTGGCGGCGATGACATATATTGCCGCTTTAGAAAACCGCCAAGTTTTTGCAACATTGCGCAGTAAAATGGTCAGCATGGGGCTGAATATGCGTCAGATTTTCTGGGTGACGGGTATCTTTGCGTTCTTTCTCTCCCCCATTGCCGATAACCTAACCACCGCCCTTGTAATGGGCGCAGTTGTAATGGCGGTTGGCGCCAATGACCCGAAATTTGTTTTGATTGCTTGTATTAATATTGTAAACGCGGCCAATGCCGGCGGCGCGTTTTCACCCTTTGGGGATATTACAACCTTGATGGTGTGGCAGGCTGGCCATGTTGAATTCTTTGATTTCTTCCCGCTTTTTTTACCATCGCTCGTCTGCTTTCTAATTCCTGCAACGATCATGAGTTTCTTTGTGAACCCGCATAAGCCTTTAGCGGTTAAAGAAGACGTTAAAATGCTCCGCGGTGCAAAATTCATTATCTTTTTAGGCTTATGTACGATTGCTATGGCGGTTAGCTTTGAACAAGTGCTCGGTCTTCCGCCGTTCCTTGGCATGATGACAGGGATGAGTGTTTTGATGATCACATCATTTTTTATTCGTAAAGTGGGCGAAAACCGCGATAAAGATTTTGATATCTTGAACGAGGTGCAGAATGCCGAATGGGATACATTGCTGTTCTTCTTTGGTGTGATTTTCGCTGTTGGTGGATTAACGTTCTTGGGCTATTTAGAGCTCGCTTCGACTGTCATGTATGATGGATGGGGGGAGAGCATAACCAACATCGTGATGGGGTTTGCCTCCGCCCTCATTGATAATATTCCAGTGATGTTTGCGATTTTATCCATGGACCCGCCGCTTGATCAATTTCAATGGCTGCTTGTGACGCTAACGTGCGGGGTGGGGGGATCAATGCTTTCCATTGGCTCTGCCGCGGGGGTTGCGTTGATGGGGGTTGCGCGTGGTCAGTACACATTCTTTGGTCATTTAAAATGGACGCCAGTCATTGCGCTGGGTTACGGCGCGGCAATTGCCACGCATTTTTGGATTAACACGCATTTAGTCGGCGTGATGTAAGGACAAAATAGGATAAAGCCATGCCTCATATTATTATCGAAGCCTCTCAAAATATTGTCTCTGAATTAGATACAACCCAGCTGGTGAGCGTGGCTCATGACGCGCTGGCCGATCAGTTAGGGGATGGGGATCGCATTAAAACCCGCCTGATTGTTGCTCATGATGTTGTGGTCGGGAATAAGGGCCTAAGTGGTGCAATGATCCATGTGACGTTGCTTTTGCTTGAGGGGCGCGATGAGCCAACCAAGCAGGCCTACGCCAAAGCCATCTATGATGCGATCAAAACCCAAATTCAGGGAATGCACGAATGCGCGCTCACCCTCGAAGTCCGAGACATGGATAAAGCGACTTATATGATGTGATTAGTCTGAAACTTGTATGTTTCCAATTCTTTTTCTAATTAGGACACAACATTCTTCTATTAACTTTTCTAAGTCTTCTGTATTTTGTTTTTGCTTATCCCAATAACCTCTATCAGAAACCTGAAGTTGTTCATAATCAATAGCTTCTATCCTTGAAACTCTTAGTATGGCTTTTAGGCAATTAAAAACTTCTTCATGGTAAAATGGTTTGTTGGTTCCATATGTTTTTACAAAAGTGTTATAACACTCTCCAAACTCTTCTAACCTTTGACGTATAGTTTCCTCTCGCGTCTTACTAGGATCAACATAATCAAAAATTGGTCTCAAAGATAAAGTTTTTTGATTTAGGTCAAAAAGCTTCTCCCAAATTTCAGTGTAAATATTAAATTCTTTTTCGAACTGAATTCGATGAACATAACTTTTTTTGTCAATTTTAGATTGAAGGGTAAGGATTTCTTTATCAAAAGAACCTTTTTGCTTAGCGAGTTTTTTATGAAACCAATATGTTAATGATGCCCCCACAATTACTGCGGGTAAGCCAGAAAAGAAAACTGAAAGCCAATCTATTTCCATCTCAGCTTCGGCTCGCGGGCAGCTTTGACTTCATCAAGGCGGCGGGCGGGCGCAGAGAGCGGATATTGATGGAAATAATCGGCGCCTTTGGTGCGCGCTTCTTCGGCCAAGACCTTCATCACCGTAATAAAGCGATCAATGCTTTCTTTATTTTCGGTTTCTGTTGGTTCAACCAGCATCGCGCCATTGACCACGAGCGGGAAGTACACGGTCATCGGGTGCATTCCGTATTCCACCAGACCTTTGGCAATGTCTAATGTCGTAACGTCATGCTCTTTTTGATATTTCTCTGTAAACAGCGCCTCGTGCATACATGGCCCTTCAAAAGGAACGTGAAAGTCATCTTTGAGGCTGTGGAGGATGTAATTAGCATTCAAAACCGCGTCTTCTGCGACTTGTTTGAGGCCATCTGCACCGTGGCTCATCATGTATGAGAGTGCACGCACATGCATCCCAAATTGACCCTGATATCCTTTCATCCGGCCACAATTGGTTTCACGTTCACCCTCACGTTCCAACCTGTATCCATCTTCGTCACGTACAACGAGGGGAGCGGGAACGTATGGCGCTAATTCCGCACACGTACAAATCGGGCCAGAGCCAGGGCCACCGCCGCCATGCGGGGTTGAGAATGTTTTGTGTAAGTTAATGTGCATCACATCCACACCAAAATCACCAGGGCGAATTTTACCGACAAGCGCGTTAAAGTTTGCGCCATCGCAATAGAAATAACCGCCCGCGTCATGGAGTAGGTCCACAATTTCAACAATATCACTTTCGAATAATCCGCACGTATTCGGGTTTGTGACCATCATACCGGCAACATCGTCACCCTTCGGGTCTTCTTTGTATAAGGCTTCTTTAAACGCCTCGACCGTGACGCGCCCTGTTTCCTTTGTTGGGATCACGCGAATTTTAAAGCCGCACATTGCCGCCGTCGCAGGGTTTGTTCCATGCGCGGAGTCAGGGACAAGCATGATTTTCTTTTGTGTATTGCCTTTTAATTGATGAGCACGGGCGATTGTCATCACACCTGCCAATTCGCCTTGCGCGCCGGCCGCTGGTGTTAAACAGACACCGGGAAGGTTGGTGAGTTCGGCCAGCCAGTTTTGCAAATCGTACATGACGGCCAAGGCGCCCTGTACCGTACTCTCCGGTTGCATCGGATGAATATAGCCAAAGCCCGGAAGACGCGCCATTTTCTCATTCAGGCGCGGATTATGCTTCATCGTACAGGAGCCGAGTGGGAAGAAGCCACTATCGATAGAATAGTTTTTAGTCGATAGGCGTACGAAGTGGCGAACTGTTTGTGGCTCGCTCACTTGTGGTAAGCCAATTTCACCGCGGGCTTCCATGCCTGTACGGCTTTTGAGTCCTTCTGGCGCAGGTAAATCAACGCCGGGCGTATCGTTGCGCTCTTTCTCCCATAAAAGATTTTCATCATAATTGAGGCCGCGCGAGCGATCATTGACTGTTAATGTGCTGTGATTATGAACGTTGTCATTCATCGCGGTGTTTCCTTCGTCTTTCAGGGCAGTGTTACTCATCGTTGTTTCTCCATCATGTGGTGGGGGATGTTGGCTTCCATATATCCGTTGCCAATGGCTTGGAAACCCAGTTTTTCATAGAAAGGCATGGCGTGATCTTGTGAGCTGAGCTTAATCGGGGCTTTTGGGTTCTGGCTTTCGATATCATCGATAATAAATTGCATGATATCTTTGCCATAGCCTTGGCCGCGATATTCTTTTGCCGTACAAACGCGCTCAATCTTATAGGTTCCGTCCTCTTTAATACGGGTGCGCGCCGTTGCGGCGGGTAAATCATCTTTCCATGCAATGTAATATGTGGCCTCATCTTCTTCGGCGTTAATCTCCTCATGGAAAGGACAATCTTGTTCGACAAAGAACACTATCGTGCGCAAGTAAACACAAGCGGCAAAATCAAATCGGCTCTCTGCACGGCGAATGGTTAAGCTCATGCGGCAAGCTCTTCTTTTATTGCTTGGCATAAGGCATCAATTCCGCCTTGTGTTGTGATTTCAGTCGCCGCCATAAGGATGCGGTTTTCATGACCGTGTTTCGTCAGCGGGTATCCGGCAATAATATTTTTAGCCGCCAACGCTTCGATTAATTGATCGGCATTTTTCGGTGTTTCAATCACAAACTCATTAAAGAATGTCTCGTTGATCACCTTCACGCCATTAATTTTTTCTAACGCTTCAACAGTCTGAATGGCACGCTCATGATTGAGTAGTGCAAGCTGCTTTAATCCATCTTCACCAAGTAAGCTCATGTGAACGGTAAATGCGAGGGCGCATAGACCCTGATTCGTACAGATGTTGGATGTGGCTTTATCGCGGCGGATATGTTGCTCACGAGTGTTGAGTGTCAACACGTATCCACGATTGCCATCATCATCAACTGTCTCACCGCAGAGGCGGCCAGGAATTTGACGAACATATTTTTCACGGCAGGCGAAGAAGCCTAAATGCGGGCCACCAAAGCTCATGGCAACACCGATACTCTGGGCTTCACCGCAAACAATGTCGGCTTGCTCAGGGGCGGGTAATAATCCTAAAGAGACAATTTCTGTTACCACAACAATCAAAAGTGCGCCTTTTTCATCACACGCTTTGCGCCACGCCTCTAACTTATGAGGCGTTCCAAAAAAGTCTGGCGATTGAATAATAACTGCAGCCGTATCTTCTTCTATTTTGGATGGATCACCCGCCATCTCATAGTGGCTAGAGCCTTCATTATTATGAAGATATGTTTCTAATACGTCGACATAATTTGGGTGAATGTCATTGCCGCAAGCAATCTTGTTTTTACGTGTAATACGCATCGCCATAAGGGCGGCTTCAGCCATCGCTGTTGCCCCATCATAAAGTGACGCGTTTGAGACCTCTTGCCCCGTAAGCTGTGCAATAAAAGTTTGATATTCGAACAAGTATTGCAGCGTCCCTTGTGCGATTTCCGGCTGATACGGTGTGTAGGCTGTTAGGAATTCACTACGCTGAATTATATAATCAACCGTTGCAGGCACGTGATGGTAGTATGTTCCTGCGCCAAGGAAAAAACGGTTTGTAAGGGCGTCCAAGTTTTGGTTGGCATAGCTTTGCATCACACGTTCAACTTCTAATTCACCTTTATGATCGGGAAGATTGGCTTTACCTTTAATGAACGCTTTTTCAGGCACTTGGCAGAAAAGGTCATCAACGCTTTTTGCACCGATAACATTGAGCATTTCTTCTCGTGATTGCTTGGTTTGTGGCAGGTATCTCATAATTATACTCTCTTTAAATTATATTAGTCTAATCCTTCAACGAAGCTGTCATACGCCTCTTTGTCCATCAGGCCTTCGGCTTCATTGTCATTTGAAATTTTGATTTTGACGATCCAGCCTGTATCAATATCTTCTTTAAGATCATCAAGATTATCGGCAAGCGCTTCGTTCACTTCAACAATTTCACCAGTCACAGGCGTGTAAATTTCACTGGCGGCTTTAACTGATTCAACAACGGCAAAGTCATCGCCTTTTGTGACCTCACGGCCAACTTCTGGAAGTTCAAGAAAGACCAAATCGCCTAAGGCATGGCGAGCATATGTTGTAATCCCCACCCATGCTGTATCGCCTTCCATTTTGATCCATTCATGATCATTTGTATATTTTACATCGCTCATAATTTTTCCTCTTTATTTAAGCTGCCTTTTTAAAGTTTTTTTTAGTTTGCGCTTCCATAAAGGGAAGCCCTGTAATCTTTGCTTTTAGATCGCGGCCTCTGACGCGTACAATAACTTCCGTTCCCAAATCTGAAGCATACTGGCTGTCGATATACGCCATACCGATTGCCTTTTGTAGGGTTGGTGAAAATGTACCACTTGTAATCACACCAACTTGTGTTTCGCCTGAGGCATCAAAAATTTCTGCGCCTTCACGGGCGACGCCGCGATCAATGAGTTCAAATCCAATTCTCTGACGTTTCGCGCCATTTTCAATTTCATCTAGAACACGCTTCGAACCAATAAATGTTTTATTTTGAAGCTTGCCCATTATCCATCGTGAGCCCACTTCGATAGGTGAAGTGGTGGCATCAATATCATGACCATAAAGCGGGTAGCCCATTTCAAGACGAAGAGAGTCTCTAGCGGCTAGGCCAACGGGCTTGACTTCGTCATGAGCAAGGAGCTTATTCCAAATGTCAGTGGCTTGAGCTTCAGGAAAGCTTAGTTCAAAGCCATCTTCGCCGGTATAGCCCAAACGAAAGACATCAATTTCTCCCGCTTGCATGTAATTCATATAATTTAAATGCGCTGTATCAATTCCCAGTACATCGTTTAAAACAGTTTCGGCACAAGGGCCCTGAAGGGCCAATAACGCACGATCTTCGTGACGCACCATCATAATGCCTTCGGGTAGGTGCTGTTCAAACCACGCTACGTCCTTATCTTTACAAGCGCCATTGACGACCATTTTGAAATGATCATCTGAAACGCGGGTAATAATAAGATCATCGATCATCCCGCCTTCTTCATTCATCAGAACAGAATACTTACACGCGCCATCGACGAGTGATCCGTAAGAAGAGGGGGTTAATTTTTCAAGAAATTCGATGATGCCTTCACCTTGGAAGGTGATTTGACCCATGTGAGAGACATCAAAAAGTGCGGCATGATCGCGGCACCAATTATGTTCTGCTAAAACGCCTTCATACTGGATGGGCATGTCGTACCCTGCGAATGCGGCCATTTTCGCCTTTAATGCCAAATGAGCACCGTGAAGCGGTGTCTGCTTTAAGTCATACTCACTCATATATCCCTCGATAATTTGTTGTATCGTCTTTGTTAAAAAAACACAAGATCAGTCCTACAATTTTTCCTTTAATTTATACAAGATTTCTAGAGCCTCGCGCGGGCTTAAGGCATCCGGGTTTATTGTTTCTAAGGTTTGCTCTAGCTCGGATTTTTCTTGAGGTTTTTCTGCCTCTTTTCGCATTTGAGAAAATAGCGGAAGATCCTTCGATAGGTTTTTGGCATTGGATGACCCACTTGTGAGCCCAGAGAGTACGTCTTTGGCGCGATTAATCACAATTTGAGGAAGTCCTGCAAGTTTTGCCACATGAATACCGTATGATTTGTCGGCGCTGCCTTGCTCCACTTTATGGGTGAAGACAATATCACCATCCCATTCTTTGACTTGCAAGGAATAGCAGCTGAGACTTTTTAGCTCCTCTTTTAAAACAGTGAGTTCATGATAATGCGTTGCGAAAAGCGCGCGCGATTGATTGACCTCATGCAGATGCTCAACACAGGCCCACGCGATTGATAATCCGTCAAAAGTAGCAGTTCCTCTGCCAATTTCGTCAAGGATCACGAGGGATCGTTCCGTTGCTCGATTTAAAATTGAGGCAGTCTCAACCATTTCAACCATAAAGGTTGATTGCCCGCGTGCCAAATCATCGGCTGCGCCAACGCGGCTAAAGACCTTATCAACGATGCCGATATGCGCCGATTGTGCGGGTACGTATGACCCAATTTGCGCCAGAATGACAATCAATGCGTTTTGACGCAGAAATGTTGATTTACCGGCCATATTAGGGCCTGTGAGGAGCCATAATGTCTGTACGTCCTCTAACGTACAATCGTTGGGAATAAAGCTATCGTGATTATGAGCGAGGGCCTGTTCAACAACCGGATGACGACCTTCAATAATAGTAAAGGCAAGGCTTTCGTCGATTTTTGGGCACGTATACTTGTCTTGAATGGCCAAATGGGCAAAGGCACTAGCCACATCTAATTGTGCAAGACCTGAGGCAATGACACTTAATTGATCAGCCTGTTCAATCACAGCCTTTGTCAGTTGCATAAAAATATCTTGCTCGATCGCAATAGCCTTTTCTGCTGCGCTTGAAATATCACGCTCTAACTCGGACAGCTCAGGCGTTGTAAAACGAACATTATTCGCAAGTGTCTGACGATGAATAAACGGGTTATCGTTGCTTAAATTATCTTTTTGATCTTTTGTAACCATTAGTTTGTCGGCATGACGGGCTGTCACGTCCACAAAATAACCGAGCACGTTATTATAAGTAATTTTAAGCGTTTCAATTCCGGTTTGTGTACGGTATTGCGCTTGCAAATTGGCAATATGGCGTTTGCTATTATCGCGAAGATTACGAAGCTCATCTAGCTTAGCGTGATAGCCTTCTTTGACTAATCCGCCATCGCGGGCAAGGAAGGGAAGCTCTTCTTTTAAGGCGCGCCTTAATGTATCTGCTAGATTTTGAGTATCAGGACTTTGCACAAGTGTTCCAACTAAATCTGTTAAACGCTCGTCTTTTAAACTATCGAGAGTAATTTTTATATCTTGAGCCAGAAATAAAGAATTTTGAATGGCTTTTAAATCGCGCGGACCACCACGATCTAATGATAATCGGGCAAGGGCTCGTTCAATATCGGGAAGCTCTTTTAAATAGTCTCTGATCGCATCTTTTAGGTTCTTATGGTCATAAAAAACGCCAATCTCTTCTTGGCGTTTTTTGATCTCTGAACAATTTGTGAGCGGAGCCATCAGTCTTTTATGAAGTAATCGCGCGCCAAGGCTGCTCACCGTATGATCTATGGAAGACAGTAGTGATCCTTTTTTTGATCCTTGCAGTGTTTGTGATAGCTCTAAATTGCGTCTTGTGGCTGCATCAATTTCCATGACGCCTTGGTCATTAATTGACTGTAATCTCATAAGGTGAGGGAGCTTACCTTTTTGTGTGCGCTCAACATAATCAATTAATGTCCCTGCCGCGCTAACTTCCGCGCGGGATAAATCTCCAAACGCCTCTAAAGTTTTTACATCGTAAATAATTTGTAATCGTTTTGCGGCATTATCACTTTGAAATAAACTCTCTGGGATAGGAGTGATAATTTGTTGGTTGAAGGCAATAAATTCTGAAAATATGTTTTTGTCTTGTAAGGTATCAGATAGAATGATCTCTTTCGGTGAAATGCTTTCAATAATAGATGTGAAGTTATTCGCTGTTGCTTTTTGTGTGAGGAACGCTCCTGTTGTCATCTCTAACCATGAAATGGCAATTTCATCACCTATTGTTGAGAGAGCAGAGATAAAGTTATTCTGCCGTGCGTCAAGCAAGTTATCTTCAGTCAGCGTGCCTTGTGTTACAGCTCTAACAACTTCTCGATTGACCAGGGCTTTGCTCGCCGGCTTGCCTTCTTTTTTTGCGCGCGCTTTGGCTTGTTCAGGGCTTTCTGTTTGCTCGCAAATTGCAACTTTATAGCCAGCCTTAATCAGCTTGGCTAAATAAGGCTCATAAGAATGAAACGGCACGCCGCACATGGGAATATCGTTGTCTTGAGACTTTCCGCGCTTGGTCAGTGTTATATCCAAGACTTGAGAGGCCGTAACGGCATCATCGTAAAACAGCTCATAAAAATCACCCATGCGATAGAAAAGTAAACAATCAGGGTGCTGCTCTTTTATTAGATGATATTGCGCCATCATGGGCGTATGCCCTTTGCGCAAATAATCATCTATGGATGGAGTTTGATTTTCGTCTAGTTTATTTTTACGAAGCGGTGATGTCATTTTTTCCTGAGTTTAGCCACCTGTGCCCGTTGAGCCAAATCCACCTTCACCGCGTTCGCTTTCTTCTAAGCTTTCTACAACATCCCATTCAATTTTTTCATGGCGTTCGACAACCATTTGGGCGATTCGCATGCCGCGTTTGATAACAAATTCTTCACTACCAAGATTGATTAAGATCACGCCAATTTCACCGCGATAATCAGCATCAATTGTTCCTGGTGTATTCAAAACCGTAATGCCATGTTTTAAAGCAAGGCCAGAGCGGGGGCGGACTTGCGCTTCATAGCCATCGGGCAGGGCAATTGATAAACCTGTGGGGATTAAGGCTCTCTCCTGCGGCGCGATTTCAACATCCTCTTCAATGGCGGCCGTTAAATCCATGCCTGCCGATTGTTCAGTCGCATATGTCGGTAAATTTAAGCCAACCGCATGTTCAAGAGGAGCGAGAGCCACTTTTACTTTTGTACTCATATTTTAAACCCTAAAATTATCCTTTTAAGCGGCAGTCTTTTTGCTCTGCGGCTTTGTTGTTTTATCTTCGGCATTATTTGCCGTGATTATTTTCTGATTAACTTCAAAATAATGGATAATTTCTTCGACAATGTCACGTGCAATTATTGATTTATCCGCTGTTTCTATAGCTTTCATCGTGCTTTTGCTAATAATTGTGATGGCATTTTGATCGCTTCCAAAGACTGCTCCTTTTTCAACATTATTGGCAATAATCCAGTCGCAGGATTTCTTTTTAATCTTGGCTTTTGCGTTTTCAATAACGTTTTCTGTTTCTGCAGCAAAGCCGATACAAAGCTCTGGTCTTAGCTTGTGATTGGAAATTGTTTTTAAGATATCTGTAGTTTCTTCTAACTCAAAACTAGGTGCGCTTTGTGAATGATCTTTCTTAATTTTGTTTGTTGCTGGTTTTTTGATAGTCCAATCACAAACTGCCGCCGCAAAGATTGCAATATCAGCAGGAAGTGCTTGCTCACATGCCTCTTTCATCTCTTTAGCTGTCTTAACATGGATGGTTTTAAGCCCCGAAGGATCAGGAAGGCTCACTGGTCCACTCACTAACGTAACATTCGCGCCCATTTCAGAGAGGGCAGAGGCAATTGCATGCCCCTGTTTTCCACTTGAACGGTTACCAATAAAGCGAACCGGGTCAATCGGCTCATGCGTCGGTCCACTTGTTACAAGAGCTGTCTTGCCGGCTAAGGGTTTATTATTTTGAAAATATCCAACTGTCGCATTTAATATATCTTGCGGTTCAGCCATCCGGCCTGTTCCTGTTTCACCGCACGCCATCTCACCATCTTGTGGGGAGATGACAAAAATTCTGCGTGTACGAAGGGTCTGTATGTTTTCTTGTGTTGCTGTATGTTCCCACATCATGGGGTTCATTGCGGGGGCTATCATAACGTCTTGGTTCGTTGCAAGAAGAGTCGTACTGGCTAAATCTTCTGCAAGGCCGTATGCCATTTGACCAATAAGATTTGCGCTCGCCGGCGCTACAACAATAAGGTCAGCTTCGCGTGAAAGACGTATGTGTCCCATTTCAGTTTCATCTTTTAAAGACCATAAATCGTCATAGACCTGTTCTTCTGTAAGAGCGGCCACAGATAAAGGTGTAACAAAATGTTTTCCACCATTCGTTAAAATGCAGCGTACGGACGCGCCAGCCTTTTTATAAAGACGTATGAGCTCCAATGATTTATAAGCGGCAATGCCGCCTGAAATAATCAATAAAATTCTTTTGTCGTTCAGCATCTTTAAAGCTTTCAAATAAAAACCCCGCATAAATAATATAGCGGGGTTTTATTCGTTCACAATGAATAAGAATTACATTGTGTCCATCATGTCTTTTGCTTTTGATTCAGCGTCGCCAGCAGCAGGTGCTTTTTCAGCAGCTTCTTTAGCAGCGTCTTCTGCAGCATCAGCAGCTTTTTCCATTGCTTCTTCAGCAGCTTCTGTTGCTTCACCAGCAACTTCCTCGGCTTCAGGTGCTGTCATAGCATCTTTAGCTTCGTTAAATGCTTCTTCGATAGCATTTCCAGCTTCTTCAGCAGCTTCTGTTGCTTCTGAAATAGCATTTTCAGCGCCTTCAGTGATGCCTTCAGCCATAGTTGCGGCTTCTTCACCAATTGTAGCACCATCAGCAATTACCTCTTCCCCTGCAGCAGGTTCAATTCCTGCAAATTCGCTTCCATCCCCTGTGACATTGTTATAGATCACTTGCATTGCAACAATACCAGCAACCAAAACAACAGCTGCAAAGAAAACTGATTTCAATACATTGTTATTCATTTTTAAATTTCCTTCCTTTTTGTTCCATCGCACAATTATTTTGAAAAGACTATATTACTAGCCAAAAATCTCAATAATTCTACGATATGAAAGGAAAATAGACGAAACTAGATACAAAATGCAAATAGTTTTTTCGGAAAATACAATTAAACTTTCAAAGCCTTGTGAATAGCGGCAACCCCAAAGGATAAATTTTCATAAAATACCCTCTCAAACCTGGCCTGTTTCAAACGTTGCACCAATTGAGCCTGTTTAGGAAATTTTCTAATAGATTCAACAAGATAACGGTAACTTTCTTCGTCATTTGCGACTGTTTTTCCTATTTTTGGAATAACATTATAGGAGTAAGAATCGTATAATTTTGAGAGGGCAGGGTTATCCACATGAGAGAATTCAAGGCAGAAAAACCGTCCCCCAGGCTTTAAGACCCGGTAGGCTTCTTTTAACGCATCATCAATTCGGGTCACATTGCGCAAACCAAAGGAAATCGTATAGATATCAAAGCTATTTGAAGGAAGAGGGAGGCTTTCTGCGTTGCCCGTGACCCATTCAAAATCATTGATCCATCCTTTATCAACCGCTCTATCTCGCCCCACACGCAGCATATCCCAATTCAGGTCACATAAAGTGATATTTTGGTTTTGACCAATTTTCTCTTTAATGCGAAAGGCAATATCACCAGTGCCGCCAGCAACATCTAAATAGGCTAATCCCGGCTTAGGTTTGATTTTGCGTATAAAATGGTTTTTCCAAATCCTGTGAATGCCACCAGACATAAGGTCATTCATGAGATCATAATTATCAGCAACTGAATCAAACACCCCACGAACAAGGGCTGTTTTTTCATCGGCGCTTACATTGCGTTCACCAAATTGGGTACTTTCAGGATTTTTCATGGTATGAGAGTACAAAAAGAAGCTGAAACAATCAAATTGATTGATTTACTTTAGTGTAATTTGCGTTAAAAACTTCACATGAAACTTTTTCGTTCCATGGCAACAGTTGGCGGCTTTACAGGCTTAAGCCGTATTTTAGGATTCATTCGTGATATCTTGACGGCGGCGATCTTGGGCGCAGGGCCAATTGCCGATGCGTTCTTTGTGGCGCTCAAACTACCTAATTTCTTCCGCCGTATTACTGCGGAGGGCGCATTTAGTGTTTCATTCATTCCTCTTTATTCTGAAACGTTAGAAAAAGAGGGGCCAGAAAAAGCGCAAATATTTGCATCCAATGCGATGGGCGTCATGCTTTTGATTATGGTGCCGTTTACCTTATTGGCGCTCATTGCCATGCCTTATATTATATATGTGATTGCGCCGGGCTTTCATAATGATGAAATTCGCTATGATTTGGCCGTTGAACTCTCGCATATCACATTTTCTTATTTGCTCTTTATGTCTTTGACTGCTCTTTTAGGCGGGGTGCTAAATGCCCATGATCGTTTTGCGCCTTTTGCGGCGGCCCCTATACTTTTTAATATCTCATTGATTATTGCCTTACTCGTTTTTGTAGAGTTTAGTGAAACGGCTGGTCACGCTATGGCGTATGGGATTGCGCTCGCAGGTATATCTCAGCTTTTACTGCTTATATATTTTATTAAGCGTCACCGTATTCATATTCAGATCAAAATTCCTGAGTTCACGGCCCGCATTAAAAAGCTCTTTCATCTTATGGGGCCAGGGGTTATTGGCGCGGGCGTGATGCACATTAATCTCTTTATTGATTTGGTGATTGCTTCGCTTTTATCAACGGGGGCGATCTCTTATTTATACTATGCAGATCGTTTGAACCAATTGCCTTTGGGCGTGATTGCAATCGCGGTCAGCACAGTATTGCTGCCCATGCTATCCCAAGCGGTTGCCGCCAAAGATGATAACGAAACAAAGCGTTTATTTAACCGCTCTTTAGAAATATGCATGGTGCTTGCACTCCCTGCGGCTGTTGCACTCTTTACGATCCCTGAAACCTTAATAGGAACATTGTTTGAGCGCGGTGAATTTACATCTCAAGACACCCAAATGGCCGCTACTGTGCTGATGGGGTATGCGATTGGCTTGCCCGCTTACGTAGCTTCTAAGATTTTTGCGACCTCCTATTGGTCGCGTCAGGATACGGCTAGTCCGGTTAAGATTTCAATTATTGTCACAGTGATCAATATAGCGCTTAGTATTGCGCTCGTATTTCCATTCGGTGTGGCGGGGATTGCGATCTCAACAGGGCTCGTTGGCTGGCTTCAGCTTTATTTGCTTTATCGCGGCGCACGGTCTGAGAAGGCTGTTTCTTTTGATGAGAGGTTTCAGTCATCAATTTTAAAGATCGCCGTCATTACGCTTATAATGGCTTTGGCATTAATGGTTTGTGACAAGTATTTAATGGTTGAAAATAATCCGTCTGAGGCTTATAAAATTTTGCGCCTTATCACTTTAATTGTGATTGGAAAAATAATCTATTTTAGTGGAATATTAGGATGGGGCGTTTTAAAAATTTCAGATATGAAGACCCTATTAACGAAAGCTGAGAAATGACAAAAAGAATTTTATCATGTATGCAACCGACAAACCGGCTACAGCTCGGTAACTATTTAGGCGCGCGTCGTAACTGGGTGAAGCTGCAGGATAAAGGAGAGCATGAATGTCTTTATGGTGTTGTTGACCTGCATGCAATTACGGCTGGCCATGACCCTGAAGCTTTAGCGCAGGCAACGCGTGAAACGACGGCGGCTTATATTGCAGCAGGTGTTGACCCTGAGAAGTCGTATATTTTTGCTCAATCAGCAGTGCCTGCGCACACAGAATTAAACTGGATTTTTGGAGCGATGACCCCGATGGGATGGCTCAACCGCATGACTCAGTTTAAGGAAAAAGCAGGAAAGAAAAAAGAACAGGCTTCGCTTGGCCTTTATGCCTATCCTGTTTTAATGGCAGCTGACATCTTAATTTATAAGGCGACCCATGTCCCCGTTGGTGAAGATCAGAAGCAGCATTTAGAACTAACCCGTGATATTGCAACAAGCTTTAACCAGCATTTGGCAAAGCGTGAGTTCTTTCCGCTTCCTGAACCCTATATTATGGGTGAGGCAACCCGTGTGATGTCCCTTCGTGATGGAACGCAAAAAATGAGTAAGTCCGCAGAAAGCGATATGACGCGGATTAACCTAACCGATGATGCAGATTTGATCGCTCAAAAATTTAAGAAAGCAAAAACGGATGCGCATCCCGTGCCATCGTCTGAAAAAGAAGCAGAAGATCGTCCGGAGGCAAGCAATCTAGTGAATATTTATTCAGCGCTGAGCGAAACATCGCGTGAGAGCGTGATGAATGAATATGGTGGAAAGCAATTCTCAGAATTTAAAGAAGCGCTCTCCGATTTAGCTGTTGAAAAGCTTGCGCCGATTACAGGCCGTATGAATGAGCTTATGTCTGATCGTGCAGAATTAGATTCTATTCTTCAAAAAGGGAATGATAAAGCCAATGAGCTGGCCGCTCCGACATTAAAAGAGGTTAAAGAGATTACAGGTTTTTGGTCATAACTTCTCAATTGGTGTGAATGGACATAGATTTATTTGCTGATCAGAGATATAATTTTTGAATGAAAATTTTTATAGCTTTGATCATTCTTCTATCTTCATCTGTGCCCTCATGGGCAGACTATTACGTTTGGGAAGACTCTAAAACAGGTCTCTCTGCGACCTTTCCAGATCGATGGGAGCATCAAACAAACCGCAACCCTGTTGATGTGCTCACAATTGAAGCACCATCTGCTAATGATGACGCGGTTTGTAAGATCAAAGCCATAGACGATAAGCGTTATACAATTTTTCCGGCAAGCAAGGGCAATGCAGTTCAAAAAGTGGCTGTAAGCATTCCGTTTTGGAAATCATATATGGCGCATTATGATGATTTTGAAATTGCACGGGTTTATGATGGCGGTAGCTTAGGCCAGTGGATCGCAAGCTATGCAACATTTTCATACACGGCGCGTGATGGATCAGTGAGCCAATCAAGACGCGGTATAGGCTTTGCGTCGCTTTATTATGATAATCTTTACATCATTGAGTGTTCTTCATTATCTCATGCCTATGAAAGATGGGATAATGACTTCAAAAGTGTTATTAAGTCCGTTGATTTCAAGAGGATTTATCACAGCCATAAAGAAGGCGAATATGAAAGCTTTCTCAATAATGCCAAGCAATATTTTTGGGCGCAAACCGGTCCCGAAGGCACGATAGGTTACAAATAAACCCTAATCATCATTGACGACCTCGTATTTTCAAAATAAAACATACCTCTCAATAACCAATGAAATTAAGAGGGAATATTTTCTGAGGAATTTGCAGAGGAAATATAAAAATAGAAAGAATATTTTCTGAGGAATTTGCAGAGAAAATATAAAAAAAACCATGTTTATACAAACTGAGGAAACACCTAATCCCAATACAATTAAATTTCTACCAGGAAGCGATGTCATTGGCTCTGGTGCGGGTTCATCTTTAAAAGAGTTCTGTAACGCAGAAGAAGCGGCCTCTAATGAATTTGCTAAAAATCTCTTCTCTATCGATAATGTGACCCGGGTCTTTTATGGCGCAGATTTTATTTCTGTCACAAAAAACGATGAAGCGGATTGGGATATTTTGAAAACCAAGATAATGGCTCTTATCATGGATCATATGATGGCGGGGCTTCCTTTTTATGAGGAAGATACAAGCCAATCTGATCATGCAATAAACGAAGATGATGACGAAATAACCGTACAAATCAAAGCATTGTTAGATGAACGTGTACGTCCTGCGGTCGCTATGGATGGCGGTGACATTCTGTTTGACCGCTTTGATGATGGAATTGTGTACCTGCATATGCGCGGCGCGTGTGCAGGCTGTCCCAGCTCTACAATGACGCTTAAAAGCGGTATTGAAAATATGCTTAAACATTATATTCCTGAAGTCTTAGAAGTACGACCTGCCCAAGACTATTAAAAGCTATCAATTCTCAAACGATATCTGCCTGTAATAAGGAGTCTTTTGGTTATTACTGTCAAAAATAGGAAGGGTACAGAATACTCTTTTAGAAACAGTATCATGACCTTTTGGGGTTCTTATTTCAATGCGTGTGCCTATTATCTCTGTCTCAAGAGGGGTTCTTTTATGGTCAAAGCAGGTCAGATGATCTAGGTAAGATTGAAGACTCTCTTCAATGGTGAACCCAATCGATAATATATTCGTTTGTTGAGTATGAATATCATAGACTGGTAACGGTCTACGATTAAGTACATGTTGCAGAATAGATATATTATCATAGGCGCGATGCATCATGACTAATGGGTGCAATGGATCGTCATGAAGATGCAAATTTTCAATATCTACCAGAATATCAAACTTATAATTTGCTAAAGTTTCTTTCACCTCTTTATTTCTAAAATCACCAGACAGAATAACGATACGCGGTGCTAACTCATAATTTTCATGAAAACGGGCCGTTTCAGAAAATATAAATTGCCTATGTAAATCAGTATTTTGACTTGGGATATTTAAATTTAAAATCAGATTATTATATTGGGCGTCTTTATAGGTATTTGAACTAACATGGTGAAAAGGAATATCGTTTCGTAACAGATATTTTATGGCCTTATTGTGTGTATTATTCTCATTATAATGAATGAGCAAAATAACTGATTTGGGGGTTTTTTTGCGCCTTTGAGTTTGAATGGTATCAAATGACAAGAATTGAACCTGACTATCTTTTAAATACTCAATTTGTTTTCGAAAACTCTCAAAAGACACACTTCTTGGATTAGATTGGTCATTTGACAACTCTGAATAATATAAAAGGTGAACCTGTGATGCGTCGACTTTGAGAATTTGCGCATTTGTAATATTTGAATTCATTAAAAATGAAATCAAACCACAAATGATTGTAAAACGGCAAAAACTCAGCATATCTCTTCTATAATCACTATTTTTGAAATGATAAAGCACTTTGACGATTGATTTATAGACTGTGATCACTACACTCTCTTTTACTATGACAAAAACTACTCAAACAGTTCTTGCTTTCGATACATCCTTGAATGGGATTTCGATCTCTGTTCAGAATGAGGGAGAGATTTACAAACGCTTTCTTGAAACTGAACGCGATCAAGCTGCACGTCTTGTACCTTTAATGAAAGATACACTTGAGCAGGCAGATTGTAGCTTCCAAGATATGGATTTGATTATTTCAACAGTTGGGCCTGGTTCTTTTACGGGTACGCGTATAGGAATGACAACCGCAAAAATACTTGCTTTTTCTTCCGGTACGCCTTTATTAGGATTAAGTACAATTGATTTTATTGCTTATCACTATACTCCTCAGCGAAATATGCTGATCGTACTAGAAACGAAAAGAAGTGATTACTATACGTGTTTGTATGATTCTGAATTAAAGCCTATCTCAGATCCCCAATCTTTATCCTCATCGGACATTATTGATCAGATGAAATGGGAGAATATTTCTATAGGGGGGAATGCAGTGAAAAGATTATCATCTGAAATTGATACTGATTTCGATGACTTAGAAGAGATATTAGAGCCTGATCCGGCAATCTTAATTTCTTTAGGGCTTGATCGCTACCATGCGGGTCATATGATTGATTTTGAGCCGCTCTATCTGCGTGGTGCAGATGTTTCACAACCAAAACATAAACCTAAAAAGCTTGCTCAGGTGTAGATAGGGCATAAAATATGCTCATTTATTTAGGAATTTAGGGCTTTTCCACGGTTTTTGGCAGCCTCTATGACGGCATCAATAATATTATCAAATTCCCTGTTCATGAGGATTTCAAGCCCAGCTTCGGTTGTTCCGCCAGGGCTTGTAACATTCTGCCGCAGTTCTTTAGCACTAATTTCTGGCTCATGCTCCGCTAATGCTGCTGCACCAATGACTGTCTGACGCGCCATCTTCTGCGCTAGATTAGTGTTAAGTCCTTGTTTTAATGCTGATTTCTCTAGTGCTTCAATAAGATAAAAGAGATAGGCTGGACCACTACCTGATACGGCTGTGACAAGGTCCATTAGCCCTTCATTTTCAATCCAATCATATTCGCCTGCTGCTTTCATTAATTCAGAGGCCATGTTTTTTGATTTTTCGGTTATTTTATCATCTGCATATAAAACGCTCATACCTTTTCCAATCATCGCTGGAGTATTTGGAATAGAGCGAATGATTTCATTTCGTGGGAAATGGTTTTTGAAGAACTGGGTATCTTTCCCAGCAGCAATCGACAAAATGGGGGTGTTTTGCGGGATAATATTTTTAAGATCTTGGCATAATTCATCAAGAGTCTGTGGTTTTACAGCAAAAATCACTAAATCTACGTTTGAAACATCAACATCTTTTGAGTGTTTCACGTGGAACACTGTGGGTAATGTGGATAACTTTTGATCAATTTCGTATGGATCGAGGATTTGAATTTTCCCAATGAGGCCGTTTTCAAGCCAATTATGGGCTAGTGCACCGCCCATTTTTCCGCAGCCGATAAGAATTAAAGAATAACTCATATTGGGACTATGAGGGATTTACGAAGAACCCGCAATATTCATCATGGCAAATGATAGCTGATTTTTATCTTTGTGCGCCATTTCGGATAAAAGCGAGAATGTCATGTAATAACGCTCCGATTCAGAAATTGCGATATCAATGATATCTTCCATAGGTTCAATTCCCGAACTTTCACGCATGCCGCGTAAAAGAACAGTATGACGGAAGCAGGGGATTGCCGTGCCTTCTGAATTTGTATCCGCAGCATTGCTGTCGCGCATATCAAAATGCCCCATCCATAAATTCGAATTTATATCATTCATAATGATTTTCGCTTCATCATAATGATCTTTATGAATCCTTAAATCAGGAGCGCAACAAAATTGAAGCGCTGAAAAATCTTCCTGCCAGACAAAGGCCATTTTATATTCGCCCATTTTGCCTGTGATTTGAACGGTTAGCTCATCTTCAGCGCGGCGATCAAACACCCAATCATTTTGGAGCATGATATCTTCTAGCGCATCAATGGGATTACTAACTTCTTCAAATATATCGATGGAATTATTTTCTTTTAACATATTTACATAATTTATTTTTTAGGTTTGTGTTTTAAAATTTTTTACTACGTTTTTAGAGATCTAAAAGTGATCGTACAGAGATATTGAACAGATCGTATAGATAATATTACTTCGCAGCGCTTTTTTTCGATGCGGATTTTTTTGAACTTGTTTTCGTTGTTTTTTTCTTTGCCGCTTTTTTAGCAGATGTCTTTACCGTTTTCTCGGAGCCATCCAGCTGAGCAATTTTCTTTTCAGCTTCATCTAATCTTTTTAAAGCAGATTGCAATAAGGCTTCGGTCTTTTCAAATTCTTCGCGAGAAATTAAATCCAAACGACCAGCTACTTCTTCAACGCGTGCTTTCACGTCATCACGTATCTGTTGACGTAAATCGTTTAACAGTCCAGCTGCACTTCCCGCTTATACTTCTTTCGGAATGATTAAGAAGCCGTATAATCAGCGACGATGAAGTGCTATATTGCTGCATTTAAGCATACGTAAGTACAAC
>JBCCKS010000024.1:0-26048 GCA_039027295.1 Pseudomonadota bacterium | reverse complement strand
TCTATTTCGAGTAAAAAGATCAAAATAAGCGCAATCGGAACATATTCTATGAAATTGGCGTGAATACGAACACGGCGGAGAAGATCTTCATTTTCACCTTTTTTATCAGCGTGCCCGACAGAAATTTTGTTAGCTCTTCTGCCCTTAATTACATTTGTACTCATAAATAAGTACATAATGGCTAGTATTCCCGCGTAAAACGACGTAATCATGCTATGATCCTTTTGGTTTTATGTTGATTCTTGCTGTTGCTTTTTTCTCATGAAAACTATAGAAATTTCTGTAACAAATTCGCTAAAAATTATATAATAAAATAAAGTATTAAACGATGAACAAATCATCTTTTTGTATGAAAATATTAAGTATTGTCTGTGTAACACTATTTCTGGCTCTTACTCCCGCACTCGCTCAAGAGGCGGAGGGCAGTTCTGCCACCGAAAATGTTGTAATCCCCGAAAGTAATCCTATCAATGTTGATGAATTGGAACGTATTGTTCCCGTTCCCACGCAATTTGGATTTATGCCAGCGGCCAGCTCGCGCATGGAAAGAATTATTTCTTTCCATGATGATTTGATGATTTGGATCTTAGGCGGAATTGTAGCGGTTGTTTTGGGACTTTTGCTCTATGTTTCTTTCCGATATAGAAAAAAGAAGAACCCTACTCCCTCAAGCACAACACATAATGTTCTCATTGAAATTATTTGGACGGCTATCCCCGTCTTAATCCTGATTGTGATTGCGCTCCCCTCTTTTAAAATGCTCTACTACTTAGAGCGCGTGGAAGACCCCGAAATGACTGTCAAAGTAACAGGATATCAATGGTATTGGGGTTATGAATATATGGATCACGGGAATTTCAGCTTCCTATCATACATGATTCCAGATGATGAAATTGATTACAGCAAGGGTCAAAAACGCCTTCTTTCAACAGATAATCCTGTTGTTTTACCCATCGATACAAATATCCGTTTTCTTATCACTGCCGCCGACGTTATTCACTCATTCACAGTGCCGCCTTTCGGTTTCAAAAAAGATGCCGTTCCTGGGCGTTTGAGCGAAACATGGGTTAAAATTGATAAGCCCGGTGTGTATTACGGTCAGTGTTCTGAAATTTGTGGAACTGGCCACGCCTTTATGCCGATCGAAATTCACGCGGTGACAAAAGAAGAGTTTGAACAATGGGTTTTATTTGCCCAAGAAGAATTTGCATTTTATGACGGGGAGTACGGTTTGAATGGACCAATCTCTATCGCTTATAACAACCTACAATTAGAGGGAGTACGATAATGGCTGATCATAAGCCAGGATTTTTCACGCGGTGGTTTATGTCCACCAACCACAAAGATATCGGAACGCTTTATGTTATCTTTTCGATTGTAGCCGCCCTTGTCGGTGGGTGGTTCTCAATGATGATGCGTCACGAGCTAGGCGATCCCGGCGTTCAACTAGCCGATAATGGTCATGAATGGAATGTGTGGATCACAGCGCACGGCTTGATCATGGTGTTCTTTGTGGTCATGCCCGGTTTGATTGGTGGATTTGGAAACTGGTTTGTCCCCATTATGATTGGCGCGCCAGATATGGCATTCCCACGATTAAACAACATCTCTTTCTGGTTGATTGTGCCCGCGTTCTTGTTACTTGTAGCGTCAGCCTTTGTTGATGGAGGCCCCGGCCCTGGTGCAGGAACAGGATGGACAATTTATCCGCCCAACTCCGGCATTAATGGCCATAGTGGAATGTCTGTTGATCTGGCAATTTTCTCGCTTCACTTGGCCGGTGCAAGCTCAATTTTAGGTGCAGCCAACTTCATTACAACAATTTTCAATATGCGTGCCCCTGGTATGACGCTTCACAAAATGCCTCTTTTTGTGTGGGCGATGTTGATTACAGCCTTCTTACTCGTTCTCTCTCTTCCTGTATTAGGCGGAGCGATCACAATGCTTCTAACAGATAGAAATTTTGGAACAACATTCTTTGAACCATCAGGTGGTGGTGACCCGTTACTATTCCAGCACTTATTCTGGTTCTTCGGGCACCCTGAAGTGTACATTATGATCTTACCTGCCTTTGGGATTGTATCTCACATCGTTTCAACCTTTTCGAAAAAGCCTGTCTTTGGCTATTTAGGAATGGTCTACGCAATGGTGTCGATCGGGTTTGTTGGTTTTATTGTGTGGGCACACCACATGTACACATCAGGGATTTCAGTGAACACACAAGCCTACTTCACAGCAGCAACATTAATTATTGCTGTTCCTACAGGGATTAAAATCTTCTCATGGATTGCGACAATGTGGGGCGGATCATTAAGCTTCCCAACGCCTATGTTATGGGCACTCGGCTTTATCTTCTTATTTACCGTTGGCGGTGTAACAGGAGTTTTATTAGCCAATGCCGGAATTACAAGCATGCTGCATGACACATATTATGTGGTTGCACACTTCCATTACGTTTTATCCCTTGGCGCGGTCTTTGCCTTGTTCGCAGGATATTATTATTGGATTGGGAAAATTTCAGGCCGGCAGTATCCTGAGTTGTTTGGGAAAATTCATTTTTGGACAACATTTATTGGCGTTAATGCGGTCTTCTTCCCGCAGCACTTCGCGGGCCTTCAAGGTATGCCGCGCCGTTATGTTGATTATCCAGGACCAATTCCACCAGAACACTTACAAGGCGCGCTAGTAAATCCGATTGAGAAAATTCAATGGATCCTTGCCCAAGATTACGGGATGCATTTGTGGAATTACATCTCAACATTGGGCGCGTATCTCACAGGGATTAGTGTCGTGATGTTTATCATTCTAGCACTTTACACACAGTTCTTTGGTAGACGCGTTGGCGAGAATTACTGGAATGCAGAGCCGCAAACAATGACCTTTGAATGGACATTGTCATCGCCGCCACCATTCCACCAATTTGAAATTCAGCCAAAAGTGAAATAATTTTTTAAAAGCCCTCTCGCAAGAGGGCTTTTTTCTTGCGATCTTTTGGAAAAACTGTTTCTTTATCGCCTATGAGCGATGTTTTATCCCAACTCTTTGAAGAAGTGCCCAAAGCCAAAAGCGAAATTTACGCTGTTGGTGAACAAACGCCTCTTGAGTCGCTTCCCCTCGATAAAGACTATGATGTTTGTATTAAGCGCGAAGATTTAGGCCCAATTAATGCCTATAAATGGCGCGGCGGCTATAATGCTGTGCTCAACCATCATAAAAAAACAGGCTGTGATGTGATTGTTGCAGCGAGTGCAGGCAACCATGCGCAAGGCGTTGCCTTAGCGGCAAAGAAACTAAAAATTCAGGCGAAAATTTTTATGCCATTGGCTGCACCGCTGATGAAGCAAAATGCCGTGAAACGCCATGGCGGAGAGTATGTTGAACTGATCTTAACAGGCGATACTTATAATGAAGCTGGTGACGCCGCAAAAGCGTACGTCAAAGAGCACGGCCATACTTATATTCATCCGTTTGATGATATCTATACAATGGCAGGACAAGCCATGATTGCCGATGAAATTATTGAACAATCTGATTCCCCATTTGATTATGCCTTTTTACAAATTGGCGGCGGCGGCATGGCCGGCGCTGTATCTGCATGGCTCAAAAAATGCTGGCCAGACATTAAAATTATTGGCGTTGAAGGGACTAAACAAGCTTCAATGAAAGCCTCGGTTGAAGCTGGCAAGCCTATCACGCTTGAAAAAGTTGATACATTTTGCGATGGAACAGCCGTAACACGGCCGGGGGATTTAACATTTGAAGTTTGCAAGCAAACCATTGATGAATTTGTAACGGTCAGTAATGAAGAAGTGTCCGCCGCGATCCAGCAATTATGGGATGCACGGCGTGTAATCCCTGAGCCCTCAGGAGCAATGGGCCTTGCGGGTTTAAATCAATACGCACAAAACCATGAAACTGACTTAAAAGGCAAAAAAGTGCTGACGATCTTATGCGGCGCAAATATGGATTTTAGCAAGTTGTCGCTTATTGCAAGTAAATCTGCGGTGGGCGCTAATAGGCGGCGTTATTATTCGGTGAAACTCCCTGAAGGCAAAGGCTCGCTTCTCAAAATTTTAGAAACGCATTTTCAAAACTTAAATGTCTCAGAATTTCTGTATGGGAAAATTCATGAAAGTGATGCTTGGCAAACTATTGCGATTGACGCCACAGATAAAGAATTTAAAGCTCTTGAAACAAATTTTCAAAATGATGGTATTACATTCAAAGATATTACGCTCAGCGAAGATATCCGTTATAAAATTATTAATTATAACCCCTCTCTCTTCCGTGATCCGGTATTTATGAATGTCAGATTTCCAGAGAGGAAGGGGGCATTACGAGACTTTTTAAGAACCATCTCAAACCATGCCAGCATATGTTATTTCAACTATGCCTATTCTGGGGAGGCAATCGGCCGGGCCCTTATGGGATTTGAGTTTGAAAATGATGATCAAAAGCGCTTATTCTTAAGCGTTATTGAAGAGACCAACACAAGCTGTCAGCTGATTGATCAGGACACGCAAAAGCGCATATTAAAGCATTAAAAACCCTAGCTTTTCCTATTAAATCCAATTGCGAATTCAATAGCGGATGTGGTATGTAAATAATCATGACAAGTACCGAGACATACGCCCCTCAATATACGACAGAGAGCACAGTTGGTGATTATTTTGAGTTATTAAAACCCAAAGTGATGAGCCTCGTCGTGTTTAGCGGCTTTGCAGGATTATGCGCTGCGCCGGGAGCGTTTGATATGCACCCGCTATTAATTATCACAGCAATGTTAGCGCTTGCGATTAATGCAGGCGCGGCTGGTGCGATTAATATGTGGTATGACCGCGATATTGATCAGATCATGAATAGAACAAAAAATCGCCCTCTTCCTTTAGGGAAGATGCATCCTGATGAGGCGTTGAGTTTCGGGATTATTCTCTCCGTTCTTTCAACGATGCTCATGGGTGTTGCACTAAATTGGATAGCTGCTGCAATATTGGCATTTGCCAATTTATTCTATGTGGTGATTTATACCATGATGCTAAAACGCACAACGCCGCAGAATATTGTAATTGGGGGCGCAGCAGGCGCATTTCCCCCTATGGTGGGCTGGGCTGCGGTAACAGGTGATATTACTCTCGCCTCACTCTCGCTATTTATGATTATCTTTTTATGGACACCGCCGCATTTTTGGGCCCTCGCTCTATTTGTAAATGATGATTATAAGCGTGCAAATATTCCGATGATGACAGTCACAAACGGAGAAACATCAACAAAAATTCAGATGATTATCTATACGTTAATCTTATTCCCCGTGACACTTAGTCCAGTCTATTTTGGAATTGCGGGATGGTTCTATGGGATCGTTGCAGGGCTATCATCTGCCTTTTTTGTCTACACGGCGATCAAAACATATTTTGATCAAAGCCATAAAAGCGCAAAATTGATGTTTGGATATTCAATCTTTTATCTATTCGGCCTGTTTCTAGCTCTTATCATAGATAATATATCTTTAAGTGTCATTTTTTAGTAAAATAGAAATATGAAAGACTCAGAAGTACACAAGCAAAAAAAGAAGAAGAATTACGCGATTCTTGCCATTATTTTTGCGTTTATTGCCCTTATTTGGGCGATTACCATGATTAAGGTGGGCAATGGCCTCTAATTATTCATCCTACACGCCATCCTGTGTATTCATTACGGGGGCCACGGGTGGCTTCGGCAAAGCCTTTGTCGAACGCTTTGACCAAGATGGTACAAAGCTGATTATTCATGGCCGCAATCAGGAAAAATTAGAAGAGCTTTCTCAGGCAATTCAATGCGATCATCATTTAGTCTGTTTTGACCTAGCCGATAAGGCGGCAATAGAAAAAAGCCTCTCCTCTCTTCCTAAAAATTTTCAAGATATTGATCTCTTAATCAACAATGCTGGTGGGGCGCTTGGCCTTGATAAATTTCATGAAGCAGACATGGCCGATTTATTATCTATGATTGATATGAATAATAAATCTCTTATCCAAATCACGCGCCTTGTCATGCCGATGATGGTCAAAAATAAGAAAGGCCATGTGATTAATATTGGCTCTATCGCAGGGAATTGGCCATACCCAGGCGGGCATGTTTACTGCGCCGTCAAATCATTTGTGAAGCAATTCTCACTTGCACTGCGCGCCGACTTAGAAGGCACAAACATACGCGTTACTAATATCGAGCCAGGCATGGCAGAAACTCCGTTCTCAGTTAATCGCTTTAAAGGTGATGAAAAAAAAGCCGAGGCCGTCTATGCAAAAACAACACCTTTAACAGCAGATGATATCGCCGAAAGCGTTTATTGGAGTGCCTGTTTGCCTGCGCATGTGAATATTAATTCAATCGAACTCATGCCTACGCAACAAAGCTTTGCTGCTTTAAAGGTTGAGAGAAATGGATAAAAACACAAAAACCGCTCTATCAGTATTTGCTATTGTCTTTGCAATGGTTGGCCTTTCATTCGCCTCTGTCCCTTTATATGATCTATTGTGCCGGGTGACGGGATTTGGGGGAACAACCCAAATCGCAGAAAGTGCGCCAACACCCGATCAAATCCTAGATCGCGATATGACAGTCTATTTTAATGCCGATACTGACCGTAACCTTGATTGGCAGTTCCGCGCGGAGAAAAGCAAAATTGAGTTAAAAGTAGGAGAACAAAAGCTGATTAATTTCATCGCCA
Organism: Pseudomonadota bacterium; assembly: GCA_039027295.1. Taxonomy (GTDB): domain Bacteria; phylum Pseudomonadota; class Alphaproteobacteria; order Micavibrionales; family Micavibrionaceae. The sequence continues at coordinate 19,342 of JBCCKS010000024.1, read as the reverse complement.
AAAACACCTCTGACAAGCCGATTGCCGGTACAGCCGTATATAATGTGACACCCCTAAAAGGCGGCCAGTTTTTCTTCAAAACGCAGTGTTTTTGCTTCGAGAGCCAGATTTTACAACCCGGAGAAGAGATGAATATGCCTGTCGTTTTCTATATTGATCCAAAAATTGATGAAGATAGGGGCATGGATGATGTAGGAACAATGACATTATCATATAATTTTTTTAAATCTGAGTCAGAAGAGCTTGATGAGGCTTTAGAAGAGTTTTACAATAGGTAAATTAAGTATTTTTGAGGGGTTACATCAACTATGGTTAATCAAATCGAGTACGGTACAACCGGCAAGCCGCATCCTTATCACATTGTTCGCCCAAGCATATGGCCTTTAGCGTCATCCTTTGCAGGAATGTTCTTGGCCATCGGCGCCGTACTTTTTATGCATGATGTGAAAATTGGTGATTACCCTATCGGTATTCCAAGCCTGATCTTCGGAATTTTATCGATTTTAGTATGCATGTTTTTCTGGTGGAAAGATGTGATTTACGAAGCCTATGTTGAAAAAATCCATACGCCCATCGCTCAAATTGGTTTGCGCTATGGCATGCTTTTATTCATTGCTTCAGAAGTGATGTTCTTTGTTGCATTTTTCTGGGCATTTTTTGACGCTAGTCTTTATGCTGATGAGGCGGTGCAAGTCAGCCGTGTAGAACATACAGGGGGACAATGGCCCCCACCCCAAATTGAAGTGATTAATGCGCTTGATCTTCCCCTGATGATGACAATGATTTTATTACTATCAGGAAGTGCTGTGACATGGGCTCACCACGCGATTTTAGAAGGGCATAAAGAAGATTTTGTCAAAGCTTTGGGGGTTACTGTTGGCCTTGGTGTCTTTTTCCTATGTTTTCAAATTTATGAATATACGCATGTAACATTTGGATTTACCGAAGGGATTTACCCATCAGTCTTTTATATGGCGACAGGATTCCATGGCTTCCACGTCTTTGTGGGAACAGTCTTTTTAGCCGTATGCTGGATTAGAGCCGCCAAAGGCCATTTCACCAAAGATAACCACTTTGGATTTGAAGCGGCGGCGTGGTATTGGCATTTTGTTGATGTTGTTTGGCTTTTCCTCTTCATCGCCGTTTATTGGTGGGGTAGCTTAGGCGCACAATAATAAGGTCTGAAAGTAATTTTTGAAGAATTCTTAAAAACGCTTAAACAAGGCACGGCCTGTAAATGCCCAAAATGTTATAAGGGTGATCTTTATAAATCACGTTTTGATTTAAGTCTCGCTGATCGATGTTTAGTTTGTGGCCTCGATTATTCGAAAAATGACAGCGCCGATGGGCCAGCCGTTTTTCTTATTTTTATTTTAGGGTTCACAGTTGTCCCCCTTGCCTTATGGGTTGATTCTGCTTTTTCTGTACCTTTATGGCTTCATTTTATTTTATGGACGTCTTTGGTTTTGGGATCAATTTTAGGCACGCTAAAACCGCTCAAATCATATATTATTTTTCTACAGTATAAATATTATCCAAAAGACTGGGATGAATAGATCATGGCTATAAAAAATTTTATTGCGCTGTTTGTTATTCTTATGAGTTTTATTTTCTTATGCTCATTAGGGATGTGGCAAGTCAAACGCCTTGCATGGAAAACGGAAGTTATTACAAAAATTGATGAACAATATAAAAACGCTCGTGATTTAAGCACTGAAGAAATTTTTTCTATTCAACCTGAAGATTTTCTTTATGGAACGATACAGGGGCAGACAAGGTCTCAAGATCCTATATTTTTAGGACCAATCCCATCCAATAATAAGTTTGGATATCATGTCATTCTTCCCTTTGAATTTGATAATCAGTTTATCTTAGCCAATATGGGCTGGGTCAACGAGACTGAGAAAGAAAGTTTAGAGCTGTCTTACTCAGGTGAGCTGATCGGACTTATTCGCTATCCAGAATGGAATATTTTTACATCTGAAAATAATCCTGAGACGGGGTTTTGGACCAAACCTAGCGTTTATCAAATCAGCCAGTATTTTGAGTTAGAGGATGTTGCACCTGCAATGATCTATGTGACCAATAAAACTAACGAACTTATAACTGAGCATCCTGCGGACTGGTATCCCAATAATCGCCATCTTCAATATGCAATCTTTTGGTTTACAATGGCTTTTAGCTTATTAGCGTTTAGTGGGTATTATATTCATAAAACCAAGCGCAGCTCTTAGATGTTTTAGCTGTTATCGTCAGAATTATATTCTTTTAAAGCGATCTTGCGGCCTTCTAAACTTGCAACAAATTGACGATTTAATTTACGCACAATAGTCTCAAAATTACGTTTATCATTACCTTTAAGCTCTTTACCAGTTGGTAGCTTTAAGGAGCGCGGATTAACATGCTTACCATTTTTCAGGACTTCATAATGAAGGTGTGGGCCAGTTGAACGCCCCGTTGACCCAACAAGCGCAATCACTTGACCTTGTTTCACGCGTTGACCAGCTTTGACTTTGATTTTACTCATGTGGCCATAAGCAGTTTGCAATGAAGAGTTGTGACGAATTTTTACAAATTTACCATACCCGCTTGCCCAGCCAGCACGTTCAACAACGCCATCACCAGCGGCGTAAATCGGTGTCCCCGTTGGAGCGGCAAAATCGACACCTTTGTGCATTTTATTATAGCCAAGGATTGGATGTTTTCTCATTCCAAAGCCAGAGGAGATACGGGCCCCGTCAACAGGAGTCTGCATTAATGTACGTTTGATACTCACACCATCCGGCATGAAATAATCCACCATACCATTCGCCATTTCATAACGGTAAAGAGGAATATCTGAATAGCGTGTTTGTAAGCGTGCATATAAAACATCGCCATATTTTGCTACATGACCATCTTCTGTTTCATACGCCTCATACATAACTTCTAAAACATCATTTTGGCGGATATCTCTTTGGAAGTCTGTATTCCACGAATAAATACGAATGGCTTCAGCCGTAATGGCATCAGGAATGCCTGCCTTTGCAGCCGAGCCATAAAGAGACACTTTGATTTTTGCCTGTTGCGCTCTCACAACTTTTTTAACGGCTTTTTCCTGAATACTAGATTGAAAACGTTCATCGCCGCGATAAACAACAAGTGTCTTAATTTTATCGAGAGGCAGCTTAAATTCGTTTAAAACTTTTTCGCCGTCTTGATGATCAAAGTGAAGAGCGATTGTTTGACCAGCGCGAACTTTACGTGGATCAAAGTGATCTTTCATTGAATCAATAATTTGTTTTGACTCACTTGCACCGACCCCTGCTCTTTCTAAAACAAGGCCGATAGAGTCACCAGATTTTACGGTAATGTCTTTACTATTGTCATTTGCATGTTTTTGAAAACGGTTACCAAGTAACGCCGATGCAATGTTGAAATTTTTATGGATACTTCCCAATAAATCTTGATCGTTATAACTATAATTATGCATACCAGGACCAGCATAGGGTTCGATGCTCGCAAGTTGCATACTATATTGATCAAATGCTTTTTGATGATGTGATTTTACAACCGAAGCTGCAACCCCTGTGCCCACAAAAAATAAAATTAGAAACGCATAACGAAGACGCAAGCGATCATTCTTTGTTTTCAAATGACGGTTTTTTAAGCGGCACTTCCAGCTACAAAAGCTCATACTTTTTGTAAACGTATTGTAAATACGCCCTGTCATGCCAGAAATGTTTGAATAATTGCTTTTCATTTTATGATTTGTTGTGAACCATGAATGGGTATTTTGAATTTATTTGGTTATAACTTTATTATTTATGTAAATTATTAACAGAATTTTTAATTTCTATACAAATTGATCTATTTATTTCTTAGCTGCACTCTTGAGAAATTCTCTGATGCGCTTTGGTTGAGCCTTTCAAGCTGAATGTATCGGTTGTCAGGGTCCCTCTTGTTGATGTGCCTTTCACAACCATTTTGTTGCCTTGCTTAATTGCATTGGTTAATTGATTATCTGAAGCGGCATCTGCTGTCCACGCTGTATCCCCTTGGGTGAAAAGCGTGAATTTACGAGCATCAATTGTAACATCAACATTGCTGTTATCTTTGTAAGGATAGCCTGTCGTATAGCTGAAAACATTCTTTGTATTCTCTGCGGGTCGGTGAGTTACAAGAGCGAAAATCTCACCGCGCTTTGTATAATTACCTTGAGCTGTCTTTGGCTGAGAGGCCATATAGCAAACCTTATTTCCATTTTCCATGAACACATATGCAGACCAATCGCCATATGTACCAATCAAGCGTGGTTCAGAGGCAAAAGCCCCAGAACTAGTGGCTAAGGGCATGATTAAAAGGGCTAAAAAACAAACAACTATTTTCATTGAATATTTCCGTTTTAAATTAAATTTTATTTCGTGTGATAATTAGTCCGCGATAATGGCAAGAATAAGGAAGAATTTTATCTATTTTGATTCTAAACCATATATTGTGGAAAAACACCTCTATATAAGAGTTTTCCTTATCTTTCTTCAAGAATTATTCATCGATTTTAGACAGTTTTTTTACTGAGTTTGAGAGCGGACTTTACGCCTGTGATTTTGGGATTGTTTTTGATATTTACCTGCTGGTCCGCCGGGCTTCACAGGACGTTCGGCAAAGCGGCCCATCGAAAGCTGACGATCATACATAGTAATCGCCCCAGCCACCCCAACATTGACGCAGAACTTCATGGGTATTTTGATCAAATGATATGCCCGATCCATGATTTCAGGCGATAAATCTCCCATTTCAGGTCCCAAAACGTAAGCAGCCCGTGTAGGATGACGAAAACTAGGCAATTCAACTGATTCATCAGTTAATTCAATACCGATTAACTGGCAGCCTTCGGGGAGCTCCATCTCATGAACATCCTTATAAATATGTAAAGGCATGTGATCGAATGCGCCCGATGTATCTGTTACACGTACGGCGTGAATATCAATCTCAGGGCGGATAACAAAGAAAAATGACGCTCCAAAAGCATGAGCAGAGCGTACAAGGTTTCCAAGATTGTATTCCTTGCTAATCCCCTCAACACCTATTCCAAAATAACCCCGCATATTCGGCGATCCTTATCTATTATCAAGATAGCGTTCCAAACGATCTAACGCATCATTTAATTTTTCTTCAGAAACTGCGAAACAAAGGCGCATCCAGCCCCCAAATCCTTTGCCGAATGCACAACCTGGCGCAAGCCCTAAACTAACATCATCAATAAGCTGTTTTGCGAATTGCAGACAATCATCTTCCCCTTTGACTTTAAAGAACGCATAAAATGTTGATTGCGGCTTATAAATAATGACGTCATCGCGGTTTCCTAAACGCTGCATAATGATATCTCTATTGGCTTTCCAGCTTTTGACCTGAGTGCCTATAAAGTCTTCCCCATCGCGCAGTGCGCTGACCGCGCCAAACTGGCTAAAGGTTGTTGGGCCCATATTGTCGTACAAAGCGACATCGCGAATAATGCTCTCAGCAAATTCAGGGCCGATTAGCCATCCAAGGCGCCAGCCGGTCATCGCCCAGCTTTTTGAAAAGCTATTAATTAGGAAAATTTTGCTGTCTGCATCCATATATTCACAAAAGCTTGCGGCATGAGAGCGATCAAAAACACTACGATTATAGACTTCATCGGAAATAATCCAGATATCTTTCTCGGCCGCAAAATCCGCGAGCGCTTTCATTTGATCTTTTTCCATCATCCAGCCTGTTGGATTAGAGGGCGTCACAATCAAAATTGCTTTAGTTTTGGGTGTGACTGCGGCGTACACCTTTTCTAAATCAAGATACCAGCCTTGCTCCTCATTGAGGTCTAGCGGCACTTGATGAGCGATCGCTTCTGCCAAATGAACCGCGCCCAACAAATTCTTCCATATTGGGGTAATGGCAACGACTTCGTCCCCAGATTCTAAAATACTTGTTAAAGCCAAATGCATAGCCGTTGTTCCAGATCCCGTTACTGAAACTTGTTTCGCACTAATTTGGCTTGAGAAAATATCATTATAATATTGAGCGATTTCTTCGCGCAGAGCGGGCTGACCCAAAACAGGGCCATAAAAAGTTTTCCCCTCACGCATAGCTTGGTTTGCCGCTTCAATAATGAAATCTGGCGTGGGATCAGAGCCTTCCCCCTGCCCTAATGAGAGAATATCATCCTGACGCCAGCCATAGCGAAGGATTTCCGCGCCGGGATTATCAGGGAGATCACTAATTATCTTCTTAAAATGCTGAGTTGGCATAATATCATCACATTGGTTCAAACAGGTTATAGTATGCTTTATTGATTATTTCATTATAATATTTTTTAAATTTTGTACCTTTTCTATGTAACTTTACTCGCGTATCGCTCGAAATCTTATCAAACTAACCAAATTTGGAGATATTCATGAAAACCTTACTCGCAATTCTCGCTCTCGCGCTGATTTCGCTGATGCCTGCCGCATTCGCAGATGAGCACAGTAAAATGGGCGACAAAATAATGGAAAAAGCCCACAACGGTGCGCACGTTGTTGTGTTTTATTCTGACACATGTGGATCATGTAAAATTATGGATCCGGTGATGAAAGAAGCAATGGGCGCTCTCAATGCTGAAAAATACCAAGTTGTAAAATTTGATTTCAGTACTGCAGAAACAATTGAAGCCACGAAAACATTAGCTGCAGAAAAAAATGTTGATGCAGTTTTACAAAAATATGGCGCGAAAACAGGATTTGCAATTGTCCTAAATTCAAACGGTGAAGAAGTCGGTAAATTAACAAAAGCTGATAACTCAGCCGAGATGGCAGCCAAAATTTCAGGCGCTATTTTAGGCGGCGCTTAATTCATTAAAATTAGAAAAATCCGGTGTTTATGATGAGACTTTTATCCCCCCTTCTTTTTGTTCTTATTGTAAGCATCGGATTTTCTTTGCCTACATTTTCTTCAGCGCAAGCCGAAGAAGCACAAGAACCTGACCAGTATGTATTTGTAAGAGCACTCGCTAATCAAACAAATATTTCTGGCGGTGAAACAATCCGCCTTGGCATTGAACAAATTATTCACCCTAAATGGCATACATATTGGAAAAATCCTGGTGATTCCGGATTAGCCACATCTGTATCTTGGGAGTTACCCGAAGGATTTGAAGTTACAGATCTTGAATGGCCCGTACCAGATAAAATTCCTTTTGGCCCTCTCACAAATTATGGATATGAAGGCCAAGTTACTCTGCTACAAAACTTAAAAGTTCCCACTGCAGTTGGCGATATGCCGATCCAATTGAATGGGCGTGTCGATTTACTTGTCTGTCATGATATTTGTATACCGGAAAGCCATAATATATCGCTCATCTTGAACGGAACCGCACCTGCGGAACCACAGAAAATTTCTGAAGCCGAAGCACAATTACCGCCAGTCCTTAACGATTTAAATATTCAATATTATAAGTCAGACGATACCCTTACTTTTAAAATCCCCCAAGACCCACACTTTGAAAACGTTGAGAGCGTTGAGCTTCTTCCGGAAACATGGGGAGGTTTACTCAACCAGGCAGAGGCCACGATAGAGAGAAACGAAGAGACTATTTTAATATTCCAATCCAAAGGTGAGCGCGATTTATCAGAAATTGAAACCTACCCCGTTTTATTTAAATTTTTAAAAGAGAACGGTGAAGAGTTTATTTTTACAAGCAATGCACAATTGATTGATAGCCCTGTGGTGGAGGCAGCGGCAGCCACCCCTTTTGAAGTAAGTTTATTTTTACAAGCAATTTTATTTGCTGTCTTTGGCGGGATGATCCTCAATCTAATGCCATGCGTTTTCCCTGTTTTATCTATGAAGGCACTTAGCCTTGTTCATTTGAAAGACGAAGATGAAAAAGAAGCCCGCAAACATGGCCTTGCTTACACAGCCGGAATTTTAGTCACGTTCTCAATCATTGCCGGCTTGCTGATTATTTTAAAGGCCGGCGGTGAGCAAATTGGATGGGGGTTTCAATTACAAAATCCTCTGATAATTTTAGGTTTGGCATATCTTGTATTTGTCATTGGCTTAAACCTTGCAGGCTATTTTGAATTTTCAAATAAACTCTCTGGCGTGGGTCAGAACTTAACCCAAAAATCTGGAACGCAAGGTGCTTTTTTCACAGGTGTCTTAGCCACTTTAGTGGCAACGCCTTGTACCGCGCCCTTCATGGGCGTTGCCTTAGGGTATGCCTTAACCCAGCCCGCGCTTGTGTCCATGATCATCTTCTTATCTCTTGGATTTGGCCTCGCGCTGCCTTATCTCGCACTATGCTATATCCCAGCGCTTCGATCCAAACTGCCGAAACCAGGCGCGTGGATGGAAAAATTTAAAGAATTTTTATCCTTCCCACTTTTTGCGACAGCCGCATGGCTTATCTGGGTTTTAGCACAGCAATCAAGCGCTAATATTGTGTTCTTTGCACTTGTTGGATTTGTGCTTATTGCACTGATGATCTGGCTCTTCCAAAATTTCATTAGTCATACATCAGGCAGAGAAAAGAAAAGCGATTTTGCAGTCATTTTACTATTTATTTCAGGTCTATTTTTAGCCTTCACATTCTATGCTGCGCTTCATACGACGCCTCCCACTGGAAGTGTTCAAAGCGAAAGCATTGGCAAAAACTGGGAAGAGTTCTCCCCTGAAACCCTTCAATCTTTATTAGAAGGCGATGATCCCGTGTTTACGAACATGACAGCCGCCTGGTGCATTACTTGCCAAGTGAATGATAAAGTCGCCCTACAAAATGACGCTGTCCGAGAACTTTTTGCCCAGAAAAACATTGGTTATTTGAAAGGTGATTGGACATTAAAAGATGAGAAAATTACCCAATATTTAGAAGAGTTTAACAGATCAGGCGTACCGCTTTATGTTTTTTACGGCGCTAGATCAAATGAGACAGGAGAGAGACCAGAACCGGTTGTTCTTCCTCAAATTCTTACACCTTCGATAGTGAAGGATGTAATTAATCCATAAAAACAAACGAACAAACAACATAAAGAAAGGAAAATTAATTATGTTTTTGAAAAATATGTTTTTAGCAGCGTTTATTGCTGTGATGTCAGTTGCTGGTGCAGCGCATGCAGCAAAAGTAGGAGAAATAGCTCCTGAATTTACAGCTGTTGACACAAACGGTGTTGAGCACTCTTTAAGCGACTTTAAAGGCAAGCCAGTCGTTTTAGAATGGTCAAACCATGAATGTCCTTTTGTAGTGAAGCATTATGAGCCCGGCCATATGCAAAAATTACAAAAAGAAGCCACAGATAATGGCGCCGTATGGATCACAATTGTATCCTCAGCAGAAGGCAAGCAAGGCTTCACAACGGCCGAAGAAGCCAACAAGATCATGGAAGAGGCAGGTGCAAATTCAACAGCCCGCATCTTAGATGTATCTGGTGAGATTGGTCGTCTGTATGATGCCAAAACAACACCGCATATGTATGTGATTGATGCAGAAGGCAAGCTTGCTTATGCCGGTGCAATTGACAGCGATTCAAGCTTCAAATCATCAGGAATTGAAGGTGCAGAAAACTATGTGATGGCTGCCCTTGATAATTTAGCCGCAGGCAGAGACGTGCAAACACCAAGCACAAAGCCTTACGGTTGTTCAGTAAAATACTAAAATTTTATATTATAAATTAACGAAAGCCGCTTTAGTAGAGCGGCTTTTATTTTGCATATCGCTCTTTCAAAAATTCAGCTATACTAAATTATTCTTTTGAGTCGTTTTCAGATTTAAATTTAATGTCCGTACTAGCCAAATTAAAAGACCATTCAGTTCAGGATTCTCCTTATGCCCAATCGCTTTTGGGAGATGATCATATTGCCCGCTTTGTATGCGATGAAGACGGGCTCATTTTGTATGGCAATCAAGCTTTTGAAAAAATAAATCCTGATTTTGAAAGCTCATCAAAGTTAAAGATTTCAGATTTTATTGAATTTGTGAGCGAAGACGATTTTTACCAATCCGGCCAATCCCATATATCTTTGCTAGGGACGGATGATGTATCGATTACAATGAATTGGGTTCAAATTAATTCTGAGACAAAAATCCTTATCGCCTCTCTCCATGATTATAATTTAGCTTTTGAGAATAAAGAGGTGCCTCCCCCTCAGGCAGAAGAAGAAAAATCTGCTTATAATCCATTTTCTGATCTCTCCGACGACATTCAAATTATTTGTTCATTAAAGGGAGAGATTACAAATTCAGATAATCACCTTGTTGATTTAATTGGGACGGCATCTATCCCAGACCTTTTGGACATCACATTTGAAGAGGACCGTCAGTCCTTTGAAACTTTTATTCAGCATTTAAGAGCAAAACCCCAATCAATTAAAATACGCCTTGTAAATTATACAAATGATGTCATTCATATTTTATGGCGCGGGAAAAATATAGATGGGCAGATTTACTTACAAGGGCGCAATATCTCAGAGCGCGAGCAATATCGCCAAACATTAGCCGACCATCAACAGCGCTTAAAAGAAGCCGAAGCTTTGGGCAATATTGGTCAGTGGGAATGGACGATTGGGACGGATTATCTGCATTTCTCTGACCAACTTTGCAGGATTTTTGGGATTGATGAGAAAGATCCTAATCCAAAATTTGATTATATTAATGCGATGATTCATGAAGACGATGAAGACCGCATGATGCAGGTCTTTCAGCGTGCAATGATTGAACAAAAAAATTATGATCTGGATTTTAAAATTGAAACGCCGCAGGGGCAAACACGTCATATTAAATGTGAAGGACGTTGTAAGACGGACCAAAATGGTGAAGCCGTCGCGCTCTATGGAATTATGCAGGATATGACTCATGTGTTGGCCCATGAACAAGGATTAATTGAAGCCAAGGAACGTGCTGAAAAAGCTTATGCCTCAAAAACACAGTTTTTAGCCAATATAAGCCATGAATTACGAACGCCGCTGAATGCCGTGATTGGTTTTTCTGAAATGATGGAAAGACAATTACTTGGGCCTATCGGTACTGAAAAATATTTGGAATATATCAAAGGTATTCGCGAAAGTGGGGAACATCTTCTCTCGCTCATCGGTGATATTCTCGATATGTCGAAAATTGAAGCAGGCAAGTATGATCTGCATTTAGAAAAATTTAATGTAATTAAAACCGCTCAGCTAGCCGCCCATATGGTAGAAGGTCGCGCCGTTACAAATAATGTAAAGCTTGATATTCAAGTCCCTGATGAGAAAATGGATTTAATTGCAGATCGCCGTGCTGTGATGCAAATTATTCTCAATCTGCTTTCAAACGCCGTGAAATTTTCACATGAAAATGGTGTTGTTGATTTGATTGTTCAAAAGAATGAAAATTTTATCTTTATCACAGTAAAAGATAGAGGGATTGGCATCCCAGCCAATAAGCTCGCAACCATTACACAGCCTTTTGAACAAGCACAAAATCACCTTACGCGTGAATATGAAGGAACGGGCCTTGGCCTTACCATTACAAAAGAATTAATTGAAATTCATGGTGGGAATTTAAAAATTCTATCCGAAGTGAATGCCGGAACAGAAGTGATTGTCAAACTTCCGAAAGAAACAAAATTAGAAGACTAATCTATGCAATAATTTTTTGCTGCTGCTGATGATGGTTTTCTTCGGCCTGAAGACACCCTTTTAAGCCTTCTTTGTAATCAGGATATTTTAGCTGAACCCCAAGCTCTGATTTAATTTTATTATTAAGAACATGTTTGTTATCGCTATAAAAACTACGCGCGATCGGGGCCATATCAATATCTTCGAAAGGGACAAGATCTGGCACTGGAAAGCCAAGCATATTACAAGCTTGTTCAATCACTTCATGGCTTGGTGCAGGTAAATCATCGGCTAAATTATAAATTGATCCCGGATTAGGATTGGCCATCGAAGCCAGTAATACCTGAACAATATCATCAACATGAATACGGTTAAACATATGACCAGGCTTATCAATTCTTCGTGCTATCCCAGCGCGCACAGAGTCAAGCGCACTTCTTCCCGGGCCATAAATTCCAGAAAGCCTAAAAATATGGACAGGAACATTATAACGCTCATGCAGCATCATATATTGTTCTTCTGCAATCGCTCTACGGGTTCCACGTTTTGATGTTGGGTTCAGGCTAGAACTTTCATCAACGGGGAGCCCATCACGATTACCATAGACACCTGTGCTTGATAAATATCCAATCCATTTCAAGTTTGGAAGATTGATTAAATCCTCTGCATGCATGTTAAAGACAGGATCACCTTCATAATCGGGCGGTGTAGAAATTAAAATATGAGAAAAACGACCAAAAAGAGTTTGCGGGTCAGCAATAGGATGCTGGTAGTCAAAAATTCGCGCACGAATACGCCTTGCTAATAATTCATTACGGCGTTCATCATCACGCGTTGTTCCACCTAACGTCCAGCCCCCTTGCTGTTGCAGGGCGTGACCCAGATAGTCAGCAGTATAGCCGTAGCCAAAACAAAAAAATCTTTTTCGATTTTGTGACATCGAAACGAAAACCCTCTTATCGTTTTAATGGTTTAAAAATCTACATCTTCATAATGATGCGCAGGCTTAAAGCCTGGAACTTTATCTTCTAACAATGCTTTAAAACTCGGCCTAGATTTTACGCGGGCATACCATGATTGTGCACTTTGATGTTCTTCCCACGGCACGTCGCCAATATAATCAATGGCCGATAAATGAGCGGCGGCAGCGATATCCGCCAGCGAGAAGTCGTCGCCAGCGAGCCAATTTCTTTTTTCTGTTAAAAATCCAATATAATCCAAATGATAATGAATATTGGCATTCCCGGCGCGGATAGACGGCGCGTGCGGTTCCCCTAATTTTAGCATCGGCTTCATCAATTTTTCACCAATCAAATTTTCTGTGACTTCGCGGTTAAATTTCACATCGAACCAGCCCACCATGCGGCGCGTTTCTGCGCGTTGAATCGCATCTGTGCCGAGTAGGTTAATCTCAGGGTAAACTTCTTCTAGATACTCACATATGACTTGGGAATTCGATAGGACTGTCCCGTCACTTTCAACAAGTACAGGAACATCACCAGCAGGGTTCATCGCTAGAAATTCCGTCCGGCGCTCCCATATTTTTTCGATCTTTTCTTCAAAATCGAGGCCTTTTTCTGCCAAAATAATACGCACTTTGCGTGAATAAGGGTGCAGCCAAAGGTGATATAATGTTCTCATATCTCTATAATACTCTATATGACAAAAAGCGCAAACCTATTGATTTAAAATAGGATTTTTAGGCATTTGTGTTTCAGTAATAGTTATTATGGATAAACACGCCGAGATATCCGCCAATAGCCGCGAACACCCATACCATAGGCCCATAAACCCATTTTGCTTTTGAATCTTTTTTAATGTCATTCATAGACCGATTGCGGAGCATGACATTGATAACGCCGAGGCCAACACCAAAACCCATCGCAAACCCGAAAAAACCAAATATATAGACCATTATAAAAATCTCATTTATTGTTGAGCTCTCAATACTAATTAAAGACTAAACCAGTTCATGCCTTTTTACCACATTCTGATTTTGGCCCTTATTCAAGGCATCAGTGAATTTCTTCCGATTAGTTCCAGCGGACATTTAGTGTTATCGCATCATTTATTAGGCAATGGGGGGCATGATTTATGTTGGCAACAAAACCGTATGCTGGATGTGGCTGTTCATTTTGGAACGCTGCTCTCAGTTCTATTATATTTTAGAAAAGACTTACTCAAAATGGCAATTGGATGTGGACGTTTTGATAAAAAACAAGGGAGCCTTGTTTTATATATTGTCATTGCATCCATCCCGGTTGTGATTGCAGGATTTATATTACAAATGCTACAACCCTCCCTTTTATGCATGATTGAAGTCATGGCATGGATGACACTTATTTTTGGAGGACTACTTTATTTCGCTGATCGATCCCCAACCTCAAAAACGCTCGATCAAATGACCATTTCAAACTCTTTGTTTATTGGCCTTTCGCAAGCACTTGCCCTTATCCCCGGCGTAAGCCGCTCTGGAATTACGATGACAACGGCGCGCTTTTTTGGATATTCACGAACAGAGGCCGCTAAATTTTCACTGCTTCTTTCGATTATTGCGATCAGTGGCGCAGGATTTTTAAGTGGTCTGGATTTATTCCAATCAGGAGACTTGTCCTTTGGAATTGATATACTAACAGCAATTGCTCTTTCTTTTATTGCAGGATATATCGCCATTGCTCTTATGATGAAATGGCTCAGTAAGGCAACATTCATACCTTTTGTCATTTATAGAGTTTTACTTGGGGTATTGCTTTTAGGCCTTATTTATTCTGGTGTTTTATAACGGCCAAGAATAATTTTTGTATCGCCATAAATCTTCTCATTTTCAATTTGGATTTTTTCGTGATTGACGGTTTCTGAAGAATACATCTCAAGAATGAATAAAGCATCATCCGCAACCAAATTATTTTCAACGAGTGAAGTGATAGCTTGAGGAATCATATCCTTTTTATAAGGCGGGTCTAAAAAAATAAGAGAGGCTTTGTCAAAGCCATTCGGTTTTAGCTTTGTTGCATCTTGTAAAATAATTTTTGATCGATCCTCTTCCCCTAAAGCAGCGATATTGTCTTCACAAAGCTGAAGGGAGGAGCGATGTTTATCAAAAAATATACAAAATTTTGCACCTTGCGAAAGAGCTTCTAACCCTAATGCGCCTGTCCCGCAAAAGGCATCGATCACGATCGCGTTTTCTATTAATCCTTGAGCACGGAGACTATTAAAGATGGCTTGGCGAATTTTATCGGATGTAGGGCGAATATCCCTATTTTTAGGGGTTTGTAAGATGCGTCCACCATGAATTCCTGAACAAATTCTCATTAAATAGCCTTACTTAAAGAATGCTGGAATAGAGGTTTTTAATTGATGGGAACGTACCTCCAAGATCGCTTTCTTCTCAAGCTTTCCTAGATGAAACGGACCGTAAGATGTACGGATCAGGCGATTAACGCTTAAACCCAAAGCCTCCATAACATTCCGAACCTCACGGTTCTTTCCTTCTTCTAAACTAACCGATAGCCATACATTTGTGCCTTGCTGTTTTTCCAAATTTGCTTTGATGGAGCCATATTGAGTACCTTGATATTTTAATCTACTTTTCAATTCATCAAGTTTATCTTGTGTAATTTTTCCATGAGCGCGCACACGATAGGCTCGCGTAATATTATTTTTAGGAAGCTCTAAAAATCGTGATAGCTCCCCATCATTGGTCAAAAGCAAAAGCCCTTCTGTGTTCATATCAAGGCGACCTACAGTGACAACGCGCGGAAACTCATCAGGGAAAAGATCAAAAATTGTCGGACGATTTTGCTCATCTTTATTCGTGGTGACAAATCCAGCAGGCTTATGAAACAAGAACAGGCGTGTTTTTTCCTTTTGCGGTAAAGCCTTCCCATCAACGACAATTTCATCGGATTCACTCACTTTAAACGCGGGTGTGTTTAATAGTTCACCATTCACGCTGACGCGGCCTTGCTCTATCCATACTTCCGCCTCACGCCGAGAGCATAAACCTGCACGCGCCATGACTTTGGCAATACGCTCAAGCTTACTATCTTCTATGTTGGCTTTTTTGAGTTTTTCTGTCATTGATACATCCATTATGTTTGATGAAAATGATCATACCTATATGCGCGCCGCAATGGAAGAAGCGAATAAAGCGGCCGAACGCGATGAAGTTCCAGTTGGCGCGGTGCTTGTTGACCGAACAACAAAAGAAATTATCGCGCGTAACGGCAACAGAACCATTAAATTAAACGATCCCACCGCGCATGCAGAAATTCTTGTGATACGGGAGGCGTGTAAAAAAATAGGTGCGCAACGTATTCCTGATTTTGATCTTTATGTCACGTTAGAGCCCTGCACAATGTGTACAGCCGCGATTGCATTTGCAAGAATTCCACGACTTGTGATTGGAGCATTAGACGAAAAAGGTGGGGGCGTTATCAATGGTGTGAAGTTTTATGATCAGCCAACATGCCATCATAAAATTGACGTAAGTCACGGATTGCTTGCCGATGAAAGTAGCGCGCTTTTAAAAAGCTATTTTCAATCCAAACGCGCTTAAGCCGCTTTTGATTTCTCTCTGTCGATCGCGCGATAACCAATATCTTTGCGGAAATATCCTTCGGGCCAAGCAATCAATGATACACCTTCATAGGCTTTGCTTTGTGCCGTTAATGTCGTTTTACCCAAACCAACAACACCGAGTACACGCCCGCCTGTATTAATCAGTGCGCCGCTATTATCTGTAATCGTGCCGGCATGGAAAAGCTGAACATCTTCTAAGGTTTCGAGTGCGTCAGTATTTTGAATGACTGTCCCTTTCTCATAAGAGCCAGGATAGCCTTGCGAAGCCATCACGACACATAAAGCCGTATTCGTAGACCATTTAATATTATTTTTAAATTCATTTAACGTTCCCTTATCAGTGGCCAGTAAGAGTTCAACAAGGTCACTCTCTAATCTGGTCATGATGGGCTGGCATTCCGGATCACCGAAGCGAATATTATATTCGATCAGACGCGGCTCACCTTTTACAATCATGAGCCCTGCGAATAAAATACCTTGAAACGGCATACCATCTTTTTTCATACCTTCAACGGTGGGCTCAATAATACGCTTTAAAATTTTCTCTTCTAAAGCTGCATCCATAAAATGTGCAGGAGAATAAGCCCCCATCCCACCTGTGTTTAATCCCGTATCGCCATCACCAATACGTTTGTGATCTTGAGCGGATGTAAGGGAAAGATAAGTCTCACCATCAGCGAGCGCAAAATAGCTAATCTCTTCGCCTTCCATAAATTCTTCAATAACAAGCTCTGTTCCCGCGCTTCCAAAGGCTTGGCCGGACATCATCTCATCAATATTTGTAAGCGCTTCTTCAACTGTTTGGGCGATGATCACGCCTTTTCCGGCTGCCAAACCGTCAGTTTTCAAAACAATAGGTGCACCCTTTTCTTGAACATATTCTTTGGCTTTTTCAGCTGATTTAAAGCGCTGATATTCAGCTGTTGGAATATTATGGCGCGCACAGAAATCTTTCATAAAGCCTTTTGAGCCTTCCATTTGCGCAGCATCTTTGTTTGGTCCAAAAACAGCAATATTATTTTCGCGAAGCATTGTTCCTAAACCATCAACCAAAGGCTGTTCAGGGCCAACAACAACAAAATCGATTGTCTTTTCATGGCAGAAATCTAAAATCGCTTGGTGATCGCTATCGGCCATATCAACACATGTGGCAACATTGGATATTCCAGCATTTCCCGGTGCACAATAAAGTTTTTCACAATGTTTCGATTGGGAAATTTTCCACGCAAGGGCGTGCTCTCGTCCACCAGAACCAATCAAAAGAATCTTCATTTTCTGTCTTTCTTTATCTATATTCTTATAATGTTATATAAAGACTAATCCAGCATGACAAGGGAGGTGTTTCCACCCGCGCGGGTTGTATCAACACTGACGACTTTTTCACTAGCAAAGCCACGCAAATATTGAGGACCGCCTGCTTTTGGCCCCGTGCCGGAAAGACCGCGCCCACCAAAAGGCTGTACGCCTACGACAGCGCCAATAATCGGTTTATTCACATAAATATTCCCCACATGAATGCGGGAGATAATATGATCAATAAAGCTTTGAATACGGCTATGTACTCCAAATGTGAGGCCATAACCCGTACTGTTGATATCATCAATCACATGATCAATCTCTTTCATATGAAAGCGGATGACATGCAGGACAGGGCCAAAATGCTCTTTATCTAAAAATTGGATATTGGGAATTTCATAAGCGCATGACGCAAAAAATGAGCCTTTGGCTTTTTGTTCAGGCGTTAAAGGAACTTGTGCGATTTTATCGCCAAAACCGTCAAGATTCGATTTATGCTTTTGAATATGCATCAACGCTTCTTCATCAATCAGCGGGCCAATATCAGTATTAAGATTTTGAGGATCGCCCACTATTAATGTTTCCATTGCACCCCTAATCATTTCGATTGTTTTATCGGCAACATCATCTTGCACATAAAGGATACGGCACGCAGAACATCGCTGCCCTGCCGATCCAAAAGCAGAGAGGAGAGCATCGTCAATGACTTGTTCAGTCAGCGCAGAAGAATCAATAATCATCGCATTTTGACCGCCTGTTTCCGCGATCAATTTAGGGATTTCGCCTACTCTATTGGCAAGGCTTTGATTGATCTTTTTGGCCACTTCAGTTGAACCCGTGAATGCTACACCCGAAACATCTTGATGATCGACGATAAGCGCGCCTAACTCCCCGTCACCGGGAAGGAAACTGATCGCTTTCTTCGGTAAACCAGAGTCTAAAAGTAGACGAATAAGGTAATACCCAATAAGTGAGGTCTGTTCAGCTGGTTTCGTGATAACCGCATTGCCCGCCATAAGAGCAGCGGCCATCTGCCCGATATAAATCGCGACCGGGAAGTTCCATGGACTAATACAGACAAAAATGCCGCGACTCTTTTGATAATAGTGGTTCGTCTCACCCGTTGGACTTTTTAAAGAGATGCCGTTTTCATTAAAATCTTTGCGACCTAATGCAGCATAATAGCGGCAAAAATCAATCGCTTCACGCACTTCATTATCGGAATCTAAAATTGTCCGCCCCGCTTCTTTGACACAAAGATTGATAATCTCAAACCTATGCTCATCAATCTTTTTAGCAAATCGCTCTAAAATTTCAGCACGTTGGTAGGCGTATAAATTTGAAAGCTGGACATGCCCAGTTTTGGCAATTTCAAAAGCTTCATCAACAATTGTGCTTTGTGAAAACGTAACCTGACCAACCTCTTCACCATTGGCAGGGTTAAAAGATGAAACAAACGTACCTTTATGGATATCTTGACCTTCAAGAACAGGCATCGCTTTATATGTTTTATTTTTGAATTGCTTTAAGCGATTTTGAATATCATCAATTAAGTTTTTTTGGTCAAAGTTTAACCCTTTTGAATTGTCTCGCGCCTGCCCATAAATATCTTTTGGCAAAGGAATTTGAGGATGCGCATGATCGTTCCGTTCAGAAATTTTAGAGATAACATCTTGTGCAATCTGCTCTGGCTTAATCTCTTTATTATAAATCTGATTGACAAAAGAAGAGTTTGCACCATTTTCAAGCATTCTACGCACAAGGTAGGGGAGTAAATCTTGGTGAGGGCCGACGGGAGCATAAATAGAAATTTTTAAATCGGGATTTTCTTTATTCATATGATTAAACAGCGCATCACCCATACCGTATAGTTTTT
>JBCCKS010000023.1:0-27075 GCA_039027295.1 Pseudomonadota bacterium | reverse complement strand
GCGCAGGCGCAGATACCGTCAATGGTAATGATGGCAATGACATCCTGCACGGACACTCCCTCACAGGATCACAAATCAGAACCATCCTCAATGCCAACCCAAACGTCGTCTATAACGACTATACAAACTCTTTTTATCAGTTCGTTGGAACTTCTAGTGATTATACAACTGCTGCAACGAGTGCTTCTGGATCTATACTAAGCGGCCTCAATGGACATTTAGCGAATATAACAAGCGCTATTGAAAATGAATTTGTTTACCAACTTGGCGTAACAAATGGAGCTAGCTTTGCAGATAGAACATGGCTGGGGGCAAGTGATACTATTTCATCTGATGATGAATTTTTCTGGACAAGTGGAATAGAAGCTGGCGTTCAATTTTCTAGCGGATCAACTCCAATAAGTAGCTCTTATACAAACTGGAGTGTTGGGCAGCCTAATGATTTCGGGGGATCACAAGAACATATAACCATTCGCTATAACGGTGGTGCAGACGATGATACATGGGATGATACTGAAGCAAGCAATACAAATTTTTATGTGATCGAATGGGATGTAGGCCTCATTAATGATGATAACGCAATTGATACCCTCAATGGCGGCGCAGGCAATGATACGATTTATGGCTATGGCGGGGATGACATTCTAAATGGTGGTGCAGATAACGATATTCTCTTGGGTGGTGCAGGTAATGATAACTTAACCGGCGGGACAGGAAATGACTCTCTGTATGGTAACGATGGAAACGACATTTTAAATGGAAATGACGGGAATGATATTCTTGATGCTGGCGGCGGTAATGATACAGTCAATGGCGGCAATAATGATGATGTCATTTACGGTGATGGCGCTGTTTCCTTGAGGGCCGAAATTGACTCAATTTTGGCGGCAAACCCTGGCGTTGTTTATAGCAACGATACTGGTAATTTTTATCAAGTCATTACAACGAATGCGAACTATACAACCGCACGCGCGAATGCGATTGCAACAACAATTAATGGTGTTGGTGGTTATTTAGCTAATGTTACAAGTGCGGCAGAGAATGCATTTATTGATAGTCTAATTATCGCTGATACATGGCTCGGCGGGACGGACGCAGGAACAGAGGGAGTTTGGATTTGGCAAGATGGTCCAGAAGGAGGAGACCAATTCTGGGCCGGAGACTCTTCGGGATCATCTGTTGGTGGCTACTACGAAAACTGGAATGGTGGAGAGCCTAATAATAGCGGAGATGAAGACGCATTAGAGATCAACACGAGTGGCGGATGGAATGATCAAGGTGTTGGATCATCAAATGATTATATTATTGAGTGGAATGGAAGCGACTTATTAAGCTCTTCTAGCTCTACTGATCCTGCAGGCGATGATATTATTACAGGCGGCGCAGGCGATGATACAATTTATGGTGATTACATTTCGACAGGAACAGGCTCTCAAATAGGATGGTTCTACCAATATTACGATCTATCAGTAAACCCGAGCACTCTTGCCACAGCTGGCTTTACTTTAGATGGAGGCCGGAACAATACGAACACTGTGAATGATAGTGGACTAACTACAGATACAGATCCTAATAATTTTGATACAGGAAATAATTACGCATTAAAATTTACAACAACACTCACAATTACAACAGGAGGGACGTACACGTTCCAAACCAGATCTGATGATGGTAGTATGTTGTTTTTAGATGGTGTACAAATTGTAGATAATGATGGACTACACGGCCCAGTAACAGTCACAAGTGCAGGGCAAGCTCTAACAGCAGGAACGTATACTTTAGAAGCCACTTTTTTCGAAAGAGGTGGTGGACAGGTTATGGATATAACAATGTCCGGCCCGGATACGGGAGGCGGCTTTATTAACATAGAAAATTATGCGGGCGTCAGTGTTGATAATGTTGGTGCACTAGGCGAAGGTGATGATAGCATCTCTGGTGGAGCTGGCCTCGACACGCTTTATGGCGGCGGCGGCGCAGATAATTTTATATTTGAAGCCGCAAGCGCCTTTGCAGAAACTGATGTCATTATGGACTTTTCTTCTATTGACGGAGACTCGATTGATATTTCAGATATTGTCACAGGCTTTAGCGGTACAATCACTGACTATGTGCAGTTTATTGATAGTTCAGGTGATACGCTTGTACAAGTTGATGGTGATGGACTAACAGGCGGCGTGAGCTTTCAAACAATCGCGCGTATAGATGGGCTTACAGGACTTGATGAAGCCACTTATTTCGCTAATGGAAATATTATTGTTTAAGCCTTTACTGTGAACTTCTAATTTTACGCCATTCAGCCACATTGCGGTTATGTTCGGCGAGTGTTTTTCCGAAAGCATGCCCGCCTGTCCCATCAGCTACAAAATATAAATAATCATGGTCAGCTGGATTTAACGCTGCTTTGATAGAGTCACTGCCTGGGTTCGCAATTGGTCCAGGCGGCAGACCAGGATATTTATAGGTGTTATAAGGCGAGTCATACTCTAAATCTTTTTTGAGCAGCCTGCGCCCCAGCGGCCCTCTCCCCTCTTCTTCAATATCACCTTTTGTAATCGCATAAATCACTGTCGGATCGGTTTGAAGCGGCATTCCGATATTCAGGCGGTTAATGAAGACACCCGCAACTTTAGCGCGTTCTTTTGGAACAGAGGTTTCTTTTTCAATTATAGAAGCCAAAATAATTGCTTCATCTTTTGTTTGAAATGGCAAATTAGAGGCACGCTGTGGCCAGTATTCCTCAATCGCCTCATTCATATTATTTTGCATCCGATCAATCATACCTTGGCGGGTTTCCCCTTTGACAAATTGATACGTATTCGGCAATAAACTGCCTTCTTTAGGAAGGCGTTCAATCTCACCGCTTAAATCGTCTCGCTCATTCAGGCGTTTCACTATTTGTTGAACCGTCAATCCTTCAACAATTGTGATTTTACGATCAAAAACGTCTCCCTCTTGCATTTTTTGAATGGTAGCAGCCATGGAAATATGAGGATCAAATTCATACTCGCCCGCTTTTAAACTCTCTGAAAAACGGGTTACAATTTTAAACAAAAAAGCATTATGAATGACTTGCTCTTGTTCTAGCTTACGAGCAATCTGAGACACACCCATGCCTTGCTCAATAAGAACCAATTTTGGCTCTTCTAAAGGCCCTTTATTCAAATAAAAATGCGCGCCTAAGCCAAAAGCAATAGCCGCCCCCGCCAGCCCTAAAAAGATCAGCGATATGAATGTAAGAAAAAAATTCTTCATGGAAATATGTTATGAAACGGCTTTCATAATCAAAGATGCATTTGTGCCGCCAAATCCAAAGGAGTTTGAGACAACAGCGTTCACTTTTTTCTCTTTGGCTTGCTTCGGCACTAAATCTAATCCCTGACAAGGTTCAGACACATTGTCTAGATTTAATGTCGGGGGAAGAATACCTGTTTCAATCGCTTTGATCGAATAGACGGCTTCGACAGCTCCGGCTGCACCGAGCAAATGCCCAATCGCTGATTTTGTCGACGACATAGAAATCTTATCGAGATTATTGGCAAATAATCTTTTCACTGCGCTACATTCAATCCCATCACCGAGCGGGGTTGATGTCCCATGCGCATTAATATAATCAATCTCTTCAGGATTCATTTTTGCATTTTTAAGCGCAGCCTTCATCGCTCTAAACCCACCATTACCATCTTCGGCTGGAGACGTAATGTGATAAGCATCACCGGATAATCCATAGCCTACAATTTCAGCATAAATTTTTGCGCCGCGCGCTTTCGCATGTTCATATTCTTCTAAAATCAAAACACCTGCACCTTCAGCAATGACAAATCCATCACGGCCTTCATCAAAAGGACGGGAGGCTTCAGTTGGATGATCATTATAAGACGTTGAGAGAGCGCGCGCCGCCGCAAACGCACCAACGCCTAATGGCACAACTGCTGCTTCCGCTCCTCCAGCCACCATGACATCAGCATCACCAAAGGCAATCAAACGCGCAGAGTCACCAATAGAATGCGCTCCTGTTGAACAGGCTGTCACAGCCGCATGGTTGGGGCCTTTTAATCCGTGACGAATAGAGACGTGCCCCGATGCCAGATTGATCAGCATTTGAGGAATCGTAAATGGTGATAATTTCCGAGGACCTTTTTCATGAAGCGTCACAGAGCTATTATAAAGACTACCCAAACCACCAATACCGGCGCCAATCATCACGCCTGTATTTTCTTTTTGCTCGTCTGTTTCTGGCTTGTAGCCTGAATCCGCTAACGCTTCATCGGCCGCCGCAATCGCATAAACGATAAACGGATCGATTTTTCTTTGATCTTTTGGAGATACAAAAACGTCAGGATTGAAGAGACCCTCAGCCGGATTTTCATCACTTGATCTGGGGACCATCCCTGCAATTTGTGAAGCATAGTCACTGACATCAAAATGCTCAATTTTTACAATACCGCTATTGCCCGCAGTAATTGATTGCCAGTTATGGGACACCCCTAGACCAAGGGGTGAGACCATTCCTAATCCTGTTACGACAACACGTCTCATGTTTTGAGAGAGTTAAATAGGTTAAACGCGAATAAAATTATTCTGGTGCGTTATCTTTGATGTAGTTCACTGCATCACCCACTGTCTGGATGTTTTCGGCAGCGTCATCTGGGATTTCGACTTTGAATTCTTCTTCAAAAGCCATAACCAATTCCACTGTGTCTAGGGAATCAGCGCCAAGGTCATCAATAAAGCTCGCGCCTTCTGCTACCTTATCTTCGTCAACGCCAAGATGCTCAACAACAATTTTCTTAACGCGGTCTGCAATATCACTCATGGAACTTTCCTTACTTTTATTATGATTTTTATTAAAACTAATATTGGTACTTTGTTTAAAAAGCTGGGCGAACAATACCAATCCGAACGCCCAATGCAAGCAATTTTGTGTTTATAGCATGACAAAAAGCAATTTATGTAATGATTTCAACCTTCTAGATATTGTTGAATGTGGATAAATTGGTCGAAAATCATGGTCGCTCCGGCTTGCTTTAAATCAAGTTCAGCCTGATTTTTATCGTGCGCCGCGCCCGTAAAACCAATCACATCCATGCCGGCGGCAACACCTGCGCGCACTCCTGATACACTATCTTCAATCACTAATGATGTTTTAGGATGATGTTCCATTTTTTCAGCGGCAAATAAAAACAAATCAGGCGCGGGCTTTGCATTTGCAACTTGAATTTTAGTAAAAATATTTTCATCTGAAAAATAAGGATCAAATCCGCCGATGGATAATGAGCGCATCACATTACTGCGCTCACCATTTGAACCTACGCATATTGTGAATCTCTCATGAGACCACGAAACAAAATCAAGTGCACCCTCCACAACGTCTAACTCTTCTTTCATACGAATTTGAACCGTATCGATGTAAGTTTGAATGACTGACTGAGGTAAATCGATATTATGCTTTGCATCGATCATCTGTTTAATTTCTGTCCAGCTATGACCGGCAAAATCACGCAAGCATATCTCCGTTGTGTAGCCATCAAGGCCATAATTAGTGAGAACTTCGGCGGCCACTTTATTATTGAGATATTCGCTATCCATCAATGTGCCATCACAGTCAAAAATAATCAGATCATATGGGTTCATCTAAAGGCTGACCCAGTAAGATAGAAACAAACAAATTGTGACAAGGCTTGTGAGGTTAAAACGATAGAGATAATAGCCTTTAGGCCATCCATCATTTTTGCCCATAATTTTATCCATGACAAAGACCGCCCAAAATAAAGGAATCATCATCAAAATAGATTGCCCCTTATCATATAATACGCCCCAATAAAAAATCGGTAGAAGTAAGATAATTGGCATCAGGCATGTAACTTGCGCCCAAAATTTTTGATGAATGACCGATTTTTGCCAATAGAGCGCCGACAAGAATGACAGGATCATACTCGCATATCCCATCTGCATCATTAGGCTATACTCACCAACCACAGGGTGAAATGAAAACGCATAAGCGCCATAGCAAAAAAGGGCAAAAGGCAAAACGCCTGAATACCCTAAGAACTGATAGCTATATTGCTTTAAAAACTGTTTCATATTTTATAAAATTTTCTTTGCAGATTCCTCAAAAAATTTTAATTTTTATTCGGTTAGATTTAAACGGCTAAAATTTACTTTTTAAGAAGGCACGAGCGTTGAAGAATAGGTAACCTATTTGAAACGCGAAGTAACGCTGTCAAAAAATAAATTTTGCGCTTAAATCATGGCCATACCGCCATTGACATGAATCGTTGATCCCGTGACATAGCCCGCCTCATCACTCGCCAAATAGGCTACAGCTGAAGCAATTTCGTCTGGTGAGCCCATACGACCCGCCGGAATTGTCGCATTAATTTTGGCTTTTTGATCATCATTGAGAGCTTCAGTCATGGCTGTGGCAATAAAGCCGGGTGCGACACAATTAATGGTAATCCCGCGACTTGCGACTTCCTGAGCCATTGCTTTTGTCCAGCCCTGCATACCGGCTTTTGAGGCCACGTAATTACACTGACCTGGATTACCCGTTGTTCCCACAACCGATGTAATATTAATGATACGGCCATGGCGGCGTTTCATCATCCCGCGCTGACAGGCTTTGGCGAGCATAAAGGGCGCGGTTAAATTGACATCTAAAACGTCACGCCATTCGTCTTCTTTCATGCGCATGGAGAGATTATCGCGGGTGAGACCGGCATTATTCACCAGGATATCAATCTGACCTAATTTTTCTTCGGCTTCCTTGATTAATGCATCAATCCCTTCGGCGCTTGAGAGATCAGCAATAACAGACACAGAGCCCTCGCCGATTTCTGTCGCAATTGCATTTAACTTATCTTGATTACGTCCTGATACAGCCACTTTCGCACCTTGCGCGGCTAGGGCTTTGGCAATTTCTCCTCCAATACCACCTGTTGCGCCCGTGATTAACGCTGTTTTCCCTGATAAATCAAACATATGTGTCTCCTTTAATTAGCGAAAATGAAGATACGCAAAAGCTCAAGAGAAAACAAGAACCAGAAATAAAATAAGAAAGAATAGATAATCGATTATCTACAAGGATACGGACCTGCAACTACAGCGCAGCCCCTCTCAAGGGCAATAGAACCATTAGGCTGACGATGGCGATAAAGAATATGGCCTAATTGATCATAAAATTGAGCTTTTTCATGATCGGGAAGTGTATAAATGTAAACTTGGGATGCGTATTCTTCTGCAATTTCTCTTGGGCTTGCCTCATAATTCCAATATTCAACTGCTTGCAATACTGCTCGCGGCATAATGTTATAAGTGTAATGACCAAATTTATATTTTTCCAAATAGGCAATTTCAGGAGCGCGCTTTAGATCAAATATCTCTTTATTCACACCTGGCTTTTGCGAAACGGCATCACTTAATAAAACAAGGCGGCCATCTGCCTTTAAAATTCTTGCTAATTCTGAAGCTGTTTTTTCTGCATCATCTTCCGTAATACAACCCCAATGAAGGGACGACGCGCAGACTGCAACATCAACACTATGATCTTCCAGAGGGATGTCTTGAAAACGGCCTTCAATCGGTTTTAGGTTATTACGTTCTCTAAACTTTGCCTGAAGAGCTTCAAGCATATTCGGTGATGGATCTACCGCATGAATTTCCGACAAAGCCACACCTGATGTTTGGAATGAATGTGATGCAAATAAAGATGACAAAAATCGTCCCTGCCCACACCCTATATCAGCTAAGACGTCGCCATCGCGAATAATTCCGCCAGGCATACGCGCGGAATCAAATAAAAGACGAATGACCTTATCATCATATAAGGGCCGACCTTCATAGGCATCAACGACTGCCTGTCCATCGAAAGCTCTTTCAAAAAGCATAGATCCCTCTTACATAATTTTTTCTATTCAATACATTAATAATAAAATTATGTAAATATTTTGTTTTGCTATGTTCTGCAAAAATTGAAACAAAATTACAAAATAATTTTAATAATTGACACAAAAAGTTTGATGAATATATTTCGTGAAAATTTTTTAAAAAAGAGTGTGTGTAATGAATATGAGTGTAGATGAGCGCAATGCGCATGGCCTAAAAAATAGAGCTAAAAAAATAAATGAAGTTGGTGAGTTAGTAGCAGCCTTTATAGAAGCTGGAGCGAGTGAGACTGTTCGTGTAAGCACTAGAGAAATTTCTCTACACAATCACAGCTTTGAAATTAGAATCGAGCAAGACAGGAACAATAGACCTGTCACTCTAACAATCGAAGCCTATGGCGAAGTCTCTGTTTCAAGAAAAAATGAAAGCCCTTGTTCTTTTGAAGTGAATGCTCAGGAAGATCGAGAAAAAATTCGCAATGACATCTGTTTTAGAATCACTAGAAAAGCTAGCGATCTATTCAAAGGTGTCGGTGTAGATTTAAAGCAATCAATGGATTCGGCTTTATCAATGACAATAAGCCCAGCGACGAGAAAGAAAGCTAAAGCCCCCCAAACGCCTGGACGACAAAGACGTGTTGGTTAGTCTTTTAAGACATCTTACCAATTAAATCTTCAATTTGATCGGGTGTTCCAATAGACGATGTTGCAATCTCCCGGTCAATACGTCGAATTAATCCGCTGAGGACTTTTCCTGCGCCAATCTCGACCATTTCTGTAACGCCTTCTTCTTTCATCGCCATCACGCTTTCGCGCCAGCGAACCATACCTGTGATTTGATCAACGAGAAGCGAGCGAATTTCTGAAGGATCAGATGTTGGTTGAGCCGTTACATTCGCAACGACTGGAACAAGTGGCGGGTGAATGTTGGTGTCTGCCAATGCACTCGCCATTTCTTGAGCAGCAGGCGCCATTAATGAGCAATGAAATGGTGCGCTGACTGGTAAAATCACTGCCTTCTTCGCGCCCGCTTCGGTTGCCAGGTTAACAGCCAATTCAACTGCGCCTTTATGGCCGGAGACTACAACCTGTCCTACCGAATTATCATTCGCCGCTTGAACAACCAATTCTTCCTGAGCTGAATTTGATTGCGCTTTTTGAGCAATATCTTGAACATCAGGTAAATCCATACCAATAATAGCTGCCATCGCACCCACACCGACAGGTACAGCTTTTTGCATAGCTTTTCCTCTAATCTTTAATAAGCGCGCCGTATCGGCAACCTCTAATGCGCCCGCAGCAGTTAATGCAGAATACTCACCCAAAGAATGACCAGCGACAAAACTGCATGCTTCGTGAAAAGAAAATCCGCACTGGCTTTTTAGAATATTTACAACAGCCATAGACACAGCCATCAGAGCGGGCTGAGTATTTTCTGTTAAGTTTAATTCGGCTTCTTCGCCTGAGAACATTAAACCTGATAAATCCTGATCAAGAGCGTTATCGACTTCTTCAAATGTTAACTTAGCCTCTGGAAATGCTTCGGCTAAATCCTTACCCATTCCTATAAATTGAGATCCTTGTCCGGGGAATACAAATGCACGCATGTTTACTATCCTTTTTTCAATTTATCTCAGTCCTAATCAAAATTACTCAGAGGTCAAGCTTTCAGCCCCATTCTTTCCCATATCTTTGTTCTTTTATTGTTTTTTGCAAGATTTGCACATCGGCTACACAAAAATATCTAGCCTTTTTGAAAAATTAATGTATTATTAACATATATCAAAAATCGGGAGGTTTTAGTTCTGCAAAAAGATTTGCGTGAAGCAGACAGTCGTTCAGAACTAAGTCTATTTTGATATTAAAGTGTAAACTACCAAACATATACGATATTAAACTTTTTAATATCTTTTGCGGGAAAGATATGGAGGGCTTTGTTACCAACTACCGATAATAACTTTAACAAAGGAGGTAAGTGATAATGGGCTCAATTGGTAAGAGAAAAGCAAGCAAATCTGTTGTGCGTAAAGTTCTTGAGGACACAGGAAATGCGTACACCCTTATGTGCGAAAGTCATATTAACTCTGATTATGCGGATTATGCGAGTACGCAAGCCTTGGAATCGTTCCAAAAGGCACTTGATGACCCTGATCTAACATATGAAGATTTATGTACGCTTTTAAGAAAAGCGTCAGGACGGGCATCATCCCGTCAATGTAAAACCCCATGGTCTATGTTCATGGCCAATTATATTGCCAAACATAGCAATAATAATGCACGAATGGTCTCTCTAGCCGCCGCTAATGAAAGCATTAAAAATGGGGGGAGATATAACTAAACCTCATAACTAACTTAGGATTTTCATCTATATTCCTTTAATGAACTAAAAACGTCCGCTAAAAGCGGACGTTTTTTCTTGATTTCCTCAATAGAACCCCTTATAACCCGCGATAACAAAACCTCGCCAGTATTACAAAGGCTTACAATACTGGCTTAATTAACCGAGAGGAGACCAACATGCCTTATTATGAAACCGTGTTTATTGCACGGCAGGATTTGAGTGAAGCTCAAGTAAAAGACTTGACGGACTCATACGTAAAAATCATCGAAGACCACAAAGGTAAAATTCATAAAATTGAGAATTGGGGCTTAAAAACCTTGGCCTACCGCATCAATAAAAACCGTCGTGGATACTACGTTTTAATTGAATCAGATACACCAGCTGAAGCCATTCATGAAGTTGAGCGTACAATGCGCCTCAACGAAGATATTCTTCGTTTCATGTCAATTCGTGAAAAAGAATTATCAAAAGGCCCATCAGTTGTGATGGATAAAACATCAAAAGATACTGGCGACAAGCCGTCAGGTAGACCAGCGAAGAAGGAGGCAGCATAATGGGTGCAGCAGATATACCAACAGCAAGTAAACCATTTTTCCGTCGTAAAAAGACTTGTCCTTTTACAGGGCCTAATGCTCCTGAAATTGACTGGAAAGATACGAAAACTTTAAGCCGTTTTATTTCAGAGCGCGGAAAAATTATTCCAAGCCGTATTACAAACGTTAGTCACAAAAAACAGCGTGAATTATCCAATGCGATTAAACGCGCTCGTTACATGGCGCTTCTTCCTTATGTGCGCCATGAATCAGACAATATGCGCTAAGAGGAGATCATAATGTCAAAAGTAATTCTTTTAGAAAAAATTGAAAAATTAGGCGAGATGGGCGACACAGTGTCTGTGAAACCTGGCTATGCGCGTAATTTCCTAATCCCTCAGAATAAAGCGCTTCGTGCGACTGACGCGAATATTGCTTATTTTGAAAGTCAAAAAGCAGAGCTTGAAAAGCGTAATGCAGAACGTAAAAAAGATGCTGAAGCTCATGCCAAAAACTTAGACGGCATGACAATCACTCTTATTCGTCAGGCTGGTGAAACAGGTCAGCTTTATGGTTCTGTTACAGCACGTGATATAGCTGATGAAATAAATGCAAACTTAAAAGACAAGATTCAACGCAATATGGTTGAGCTGAATCAGAACTTGAAAGAAATTGGTTTATTCACTGTGAGCGTTGCTCTTCACCCTGAAGTTAAAAAAGACATCATAATTAACATCGCTCGTACTGATGATGAAGCAAAAGTTCAGCTAAAAACTGGTAAGGCTGTGATTAATGAAGATGCCCAAGTTGCTGAAGCAACTGACACATCCGCAGCTGATGAAGCTTCTAAAGCAGCGAAAGAAGAGTTGATGGATGAAGACGCTCTAGCAGCAGAAAAGGAAGCGGAAGCAAAGGTACAAGCCGAGGCAGAAGCGGAAGCCGCGAAGAAAGCTGAGGAAGAAGAAGCCAGAGCACAAGCCGAAGCCGCAAATGATGATGAACAATCATCAGATGAGCCAGAAGCAGCAGAAGAGAAAAAAGACGCTTAATTCTTTTTCATTCAGATATATAAAATAATTAAGCCCCGCTCCTCTGCGGGGTTTTTTCATGACTTCTATTCAGTAAATATTTCTGCAAAAAAATTTTCTTGAGGAATTTGCAAAAG
The DNA here is from genome assembly GCA_039027295.1 of Pseudomonadota bacterium. Lineage (GTDB taxonomy): Bacteria > Pseudomonadota > Alphaproteobacteria > Micavibrionales > Micavibrionaceae. The sequence continues at coordinate 15,156 of JBCCKS010000023.1, read as the reverse complement.
AAAATTTTTAAAAGAATAAGAAAACCCTGTGATGAAAAGGGGACATCATCACAGGACTTTCTCTAAAGTTATCTTGAAAATATCTATTTTTACGCGGCTTTTTTATGAGCCTCGGCCATTTTTGGTTCATAAGAGGCATAATGAGGGTAGGAAAACTCTTTTTTGTTGAGTAATTGGATGCGATATGCCTTATCCATTTTCTCAGCCTGTCTCATAAGCCATTGAAAACGTGGTAAATTCACTTCTTTTTTAGCTTTTTCTGCATAAGCAAGATCATATAGCTCTTTGACATCCATAAAGTTGATTTCACGAGCCATATCCCTGTTCTGGTTACTGATCTTCTGCATAATTTCCACCTTTTTCGTTCCCATAATTATTTGATGATAGATTTTTATAGACAAAAGGTTAATAAATAGTTAAAAAGTGAAAAATAGTTATCTTTTTTACAATTAAAACTTATCTTTTTGGTATTTATGATTTCAATTAAACAAATTCGTGCTGCAAGAGGCCTCCTTAACTGGACTCAAAAAGACCTTGGTGAAAAAGCCGGAGTTTCACGCGAATCTATTAAAAATATTGAGAATGAAATTTCGCGCCCACGCAGCCAAACTATTCATGAGATACAAAGTGCCTTTGAAAATCACGGTGTAGAATTTTTATCTGGAGATGGTGTCCGTATCGCTGATGCAACAATTCACGTGTACCATGATGAAAATGGAATTAAATCACTTTTTGATGACGTTTATGAAACATGTGCTGCTGATAAGCGTGATATTTTAATTGCCAATAATGAAGAGCCGACCAAACTAAGTAATGACTTACTGAAATACCTCAATGATCACTTAAAGCGATTAAAACGTATTGGTGTCAAAGAACGTATTTTATGTCGTGAGGGAGATACTGAGTTTTTATCTTCAGAACATTCTTATAGATGGGTACCAAAAGAATATCACAGTAACACCCCTACCCTTATTTACGGTGATAAAATCGCGATGCTAATTTGGGGCCCCCCTGCGAAAGTTACAATTATTTCTGATGCTCAATATGCACAAAGCTTTAGGAATTTATTTGAGTTTACTTGGGAACGCGCAACTATTCCAAGGAGTGCCTCATGAGCGCTATAAAGAAAAGAAATCTTACAACTGCTCAAAAGCTGCATGATGCAAAAGATGCGTGCGGCCTAATCCAAAGAGAACTAAAACATAATGATATACTTGATCCTTACATGAGCTCACCGGCCTATATTGCCATGACAGCAAGAAAAGGCTTAAAAATATTTAAAGGCGATCATGCAAATATTTTTTACTCTGAGCATCCTAATCTTAACAATACATGTATTATATTTCCTCCCGCTGATGAGAGAGGAATTATTGATATCCTTGATCTTTTTGAGCTAGTAAAAAATCAATATAAAAAAGTACAAATTATTCGCGTACCGAAATCTAAGGCAGAATTTTGGGCCATGATCCTAAGAGGGAAAGCAAAAAAAGAAGATGTATTAGATTACACATATCCAGTTTATACGGTGAGTACGAGCTCTATAATAGAAATGAAAGGCTCTAAATTTTATAATTTTAAAAAGACATTAAATAAAATTAAAGATGATGAATTAGAAATAGAGCCTATTGATTTCACAAAAGATAAACAAAAACTTTCAAAGCTACTTCTGAAATGGGTAAAAGATGTAAGTTTTAATCCTGATGTAAATATTGCTGAACCAGCCTTATATGTTAGTGAAAATTTAGGGACAACCCTATCTCTTAATGGATTTATCATTTATCAAGCTGGTAAGGCTTGCGGTTTCGCAATTTGGGAAAACCCTCAAACTAAAAATCAGACAGCTTGTGCAACTATTCATTGCGCGCGTCATATTCAAGGACTGTCAGAATTTATTCACTTTAAGATTAGTGAAATATTACTCACCCAAGGTATTCAAAAATTATGCATTGGAGGAAGCGAAACTCATGGCTTGGATTTCTTTAAGCGAAAAATGCAGCCTTGTGAGCAAGATTCACTCATGACTATCAATTTAAAATAAGGTTTCCCCACCACAGAGCCGCTCTTGTTTTTAACCGAACAAGAGCGGTTTCTTTTATTCAATTTCACATAAAACACATACAGGAGTGGAATGTAAAGCACTTGTCATATTTATCCCCGATTTTCACAGTTTATCTTTAAATAGAATTATCTATTTTAATTTTCCTGTGCCATAAAATTTAAATGACATCCGATATCTCTGTAGTGGTTAATAATTCTGAAAATTCTCATGAATCCCAAGATTCTGAGAATGAAAAAATTTTACGCGAACTTCCTCATAATTTTGAAGCCGAGCAAGGTTTGCTGGGAATGTTACTTGTTGATAATAACTTACTCGAGCGCGTGAGCGAAATTATTCGCCCGCAGCATTTTTCCCACCCCTCTCACCAGAAAATTTTTGAAACCATTGAAAAAATGGTGGAACGCGGCTTAGAAGCTAAATATACAACACTGAAAGATTATTTTGAAAAAGATGACGGTTTAGAATCAGTTGGCGGAAGCCAATATTTAGAAGCGCTCCAAAATGAAGTACCCGTCATTAATAATATTCACGATTATGCGCAAACGATTTATGATAGGTACTTACGCCGTGAAATTATTCGCCTGAATACAGATACAAATGCAGAAGCTTATCAATTTGATATTGACCGTGATGCCACGGCAATTATTGAAAGCGCAGAAAGCAAGCTCTTCAAGCTATCTGAAAATGGTCAAACACAAGGTGGATTTCTTACCCTTAAGGAATCTGTTTTAACCGCAATTGATATTGCCGAAAAAGCCTATCAATCAGATGGACATGTCACTGGGATTACAACAGGACTAACGGATTTAGACCATAAATTAGGAGGCCTTCATAACTCAGACCTTTTAATTTTAGCCGCGCGTCCTTCAATGGGGAAAACCTCTTTGGCCGTCAACATGGCGTTTAATGCAGCGAAGAAATATGCGGAAAGCGGCGGAAAAGAAGGAGCAATTGTAGGTTTCTTCTCGTTAGAGATGTCAGCAGATCAGCTCGCGACCAGAATATTATCTGACCAGTCCGGGATTTCAGGAGACGATATCCGCAAAGGAAATATCAAAGAAACAGACTTTAGAAAATTTGCCGAAGCGGCGCAGACATTGAGTCAGGTGCCTTTATATATTGATGACACTCCTGCCCTGTCTATTGGTGCAGTTCGTGCGCGCGCAAGAAGATTAAAAAGACGCTTCGGCTTAGATGTTTTATTCATCGACTATCTGCAGTTATTGCAAGGGAGCGGATCAAGCCAATCCCAATCAAACCGTGTGTTAGAAATTTCAGAAATTACGCGGGGGCTAAAAGCGATTGCAAAAGAACTAGGTATTCCGGTCATTGCCCTATCGCAGTTATCGCGTGCAGTGGAACAACGCGAAGATAATCGCCCCATGCTTTCAGATTTGAGGGAATCAGGATCGATTGAACAAGACTCCGATGTTGTGATGTTTATTTACCGACACGAATATTATCTTTCTAGGAAAGAACCACAAAAGAAGCCCAATGAAAAAGACTCCGATTATGCTGATCGTATTGATGATTGGAAAAAACAAATGGATGATTGCTATAATGTTGCAGATGTTATAGTTGCAAAACAAAGGCACGGACCGATTGGAACAATTTCCCTACACTTTGATGCTGATGTCACGAGATTTAGTGATTTAGAAAAACGATACGATTAAATAGCTTCGATTATTCGGGCTTCAGAATGGTCATTCCGAGATGAGGGTTATCCCTTACGGTACTTGGAATTAACCGCGCCTCTTCTGCAAAATTAAATAATTTTGAAATTATCTGGCGTCGACCTCGTTCTAATATATCTGTACGCGCCTCTTTATCTTTTCGTTTCTCATACAGATCATTGTAAAGACTGTTTGTTAGCCCTTCAGCTAACACTGTAAAAGCATTTAAACTATGGCTTGGAACCAAAAACTTACTTCTTAATGCGAGCTCTTGATTAATCTGATAAACAGAGATTTCTCTTTCTTCGGGTAATTGACCTAAAGCTTTTGTCACTTTTGCATCAACCACATCACGAATTTGGCGAGCAACTGCCCTGAATGAATGTACCATTTTGATAGATACCGCTTCAGATGTTTTACCAAAAAGTTCAGTAAAGTCTTCTGAGACAGGCGATATATATTTTTGTGCCTCAGCCGCTTTTAATATACCCACTCTTAAGCGACTAGATATTTGACCAATAATTTCTTCTCTCTGATTGGCAAACTCAGCCAGCGCGTCTTCACCATCATATTGATAAGAAATACGAGCTTTAAATTTTTCGAGCGTTTCAATAATTGCTGTTTTGAGAGCAGGGTGAGTATAATCCTCAAAATCCTCTAGCATCTCATCAGCAATACGCTCAAATTCGGCATCCAAATGATCTTGAGTCACAATTTTGCGCGCATCTAGGTAGCGTGTTGTTTCTTCAACCGCTTTCGCAATATTGTTTACAAACTCAATATCTCTAGCATCTATCCCAAAATTTGGTTTAGTATCAGTCATAAGCCAATCTTATAGTTTACATAAGCAAAATAGTTAAGGATTTTAGAGCTAAGATGTTAGAAATTAACCTTCAATTATTGAGAGAAAACTATCAAATCCTCCAAAAACAGGTTGGAGAGTCCTGTATGGTCGCCGGTGTTGTGAAAGCAAATGCGTACGGATTAGGAATTGAGCCGATTGCTCGTACGCTTTTGGAGCTTGGATGCCCTTTTTTCTTCACAGCAACACTTAAGGAAGCAGTTTCACTGAGGAAAATTATAAAAGAGACTCCTATTGCCGTTCTTAACGGTATTTTACCCGGTCAAACTAACATTTTTCGTCAAAATAACCTTCTTCCTGTGCTTAATAGCCCAGATATGCTGAAAATCTGGCAAGAAACTGCCATAAAAGAGAAAAAAACTCTTCCAACAATTCTACATTTTGACACAGGCATGAACAGGCTAGGCTTCAGTGAATTAGAAGCCGAAGCGTTTATTCATGAACAAAATCAAGCCTTTGATCATTTAGACGTACAGTGGATCATGACGCATTTCGCTTGCGCTGATGAAAAAGACCATCCATTAACGTCGGCTCAGGCAGAGCGTTTTTTTAACATTGCAAAGCACTTCCCCAATGCTAAAAAATCATTAGGCAATTCACCGGGAGTATTTCGCAGTACGGATTATCATATTGATATGGTCCGCCCAGGGTTTGCGCTGTATGGGGGAAATCCTCATCCGGAAAAAGAGAATGTCATGAAAAATATTGTGACGCTGCATGTCCCTGTCCTGCAAACGAGGCTCTGTAGAAAAGGCGAAAGCATTGGATATGGCGCAAGTCATATATTTGAAAAAGATACAATGACAGCGACAATAAGCATTGGGTACGCGGACGGCTTTTTACGCTCAGCGAGTAACCAAGCAAAAGTTTACTACCAAGGAACAACCTGCCCCGTACTTGGCCGTGTCTCTATGGATTTAACGACAATTGATATCAGCCATCTTAATCAGCCCCCTCAGGCTGGAGATATGATTGAAATATTAGGCCCGCATCAAACAGTCGATGATTTGGCCGATAATGCAAGCACCATCGGATATGAGATTCTCACCAGCCTTGGTCAGAGATATGAAAGAAAATACATCTCATAAATAAGCCTTTGATTTGCCATTCAAAATCTTTTAAAACCTTATCCATGGCTGACAAATCTAATGCTTCAAAAAACGCCTATCTCTATTTCATCCCGAATATTTGCCAAAATATCGGTCATGCAATTTTGAGCTTTTTGCAATCAATTGGGGCGTTGTTCAGTTTTATTGGCGTTGCAACATTTCATAGCTTTACGCCGCGTTTCTATCCGTTACTAATCCTGAAACAGTTTATCAATATTGGATACTATTCCCTGCCTGTTGTTGGAATGACAGCCTTATTTACAGGCATGGTGCTAGCTTTACAAAGCTATACAGGCTTTACGAGGTTCAATGCCGAAAGTGCGATTGCAGGGGTTGTTGCCCTTTCAATCACGCGCGAGCTTGCGCCTGTTCTGGCAGGACTAATGGTCGCAGGACGTGTGGGCGCATCGATAGCCGCAGAAATTGGAACGATGCGCGTCACCGAACAAATTGATGCCTTAAAAACGCTTTCCGTAAACCCTTATAAATATCTCATCGCGCCTAGAATTTTAGCGGGATTATTTATGCTGCCAATTCTTGTTTTAATTGGAGATATCATTGGAATTTTTGGAGGATACGCCGTTGCTATCTATAATTTAGGGTTTTCATCAGGCTCCTACCTCAGCCAGACATGGGATATTTTAGAGCGAATGGATGTCATATCAGGATTAATTAAAGCCGCTGTCTTCGGCTTTATCGTCAGCGTGGTAGGATGTTATTACGGCTATAACTCAGGGCGCGGCGCACAAGGAGTTGGAACAGCGACAACCTACGCCGTTGTGACCTCATCTATTATGATTCTAATCTTCAACTATATTCTCACACAGATTTTCTTCTCATGAGTAAGATTGAAAAAAATAGCAAAATTGTTTTAGAGAATGTTCACAAATCATTCGGCAATAAGCATGTGCTTCAAGGCGTTGATCTCAGCGTGAATGAAGGCGAGAGCATGGTCATTATTGGCGGTTCCGGCACCGGAAAGTCTGTGACTTTAAAATGTATTTTAGGAATGATTACGCCTGATCAAGGCAGTATCAATGTTGATGGCAAAGACATTACAAAAATGAATTATAAACAGCGCCATGATCTGATGGGACAATTTGGAATGTTATTTCAAGGCGGTGCATTATTTGACTCATTAAAGGTTTGGGAAAATATCGCTTTTGGCCTTATTCACGGGAAGAAAATGGCGCGGGAAGAAGCGCGGCAAATTGCGCTCAATAAATTATTACAAGTAGGTTTAAGCGTACAAACAGGGGATTTATATCCAGCAGAAATTTCAGGCGGAATGCAAAAGCGCGTATCTCTCGCTAGAGCAATTGCAACAGAGCCGGACATCATCTTTTTTGATGAACCGACAACAGGGCTCGACCCTATTATGGCTGATGTCATCAATAATTTAATCGTGGAATGCGTGAAGGATTTAGGAGCAACAGCTGTCACCATTACTCATGATATGGCGAGCGCACGGAAAATTGCTGATCAAATAGCGATGATCCATGAAGGCAAAATTATCTGGAATGGCCCTGTGAAAGATCTTTACGATTCTAAAAACGGACATGTTGAGCAATTTATCCATGGGCGCGCCGAAGGCCCCATCACTAAACACTCTGATTTTGCCCAAAAAGCAAGCGCTTAACCCAATCAATAAAATTCGTTTCAATTTGAGGGAAAATGCCTTCAAATTCGCACAATCCTGTGCGATAACGAGGTATTATGCGTTTTTTATACCACTCATTTTTAGCGCTTTTTTCATTAGGGTTCCTCGGCCTGATTGCAGGCGTTGGCCTGTTTGCGTTCGTGATTAGCTATTACGGCAGTGATTTACCTGAATATAAGCAGCTAAAAGAGTATCAGCCCAATGTGATGACACGCATTTATGCGGCCAATGGTGATTTATTGGCTGAATATGCTCGCGAAAAGCGGGTCTTTATGCCTGTTCAGAAAATTCCCCCCATCGTAAAGCAGGCTTTTTTAGCGGCGGAAGATCAAAACTTTTATGAACATAATGGAATTGATCCTGTTGCGATTGGTAGAGCCGTGATTACCAATATTAAAAATGTGGGATCAGGTAGACGTTTGGTTGGTGCATCAACGATTACGCAACAAGTAGCTAAAAACTTTTTACTAACAAATGAAGTTTCCTTTGAAAGAAAAATTAAAGAAGCCATTTTAGCAACGCGCCTTGAAAAAGCGCTGACAAAAGACCAACTTTTAGAGCTATACTTAAATGAAATCTTTTTGGGACAACGAGCCTATGGTGTTGCAGCAGCGGCTCAAATTTATTTTGATAAATCTTTAGATGAATTATCAATCGCAGAAGCCGCTTACCTAGCCGCCCTTCCAAAAGCGCCAAATAATTACCATCCTGTGCGTAAGAAAGAGGCTGCCATTGCAAGGCGTAATTGGGTTATCTCCCGTATGTTGGATGAAGATTATATTGAAACAGCGCAAGCAGAGATTGCCCAAGAAAAGCCATTGGAAATGGCCGCACGTAATTTTAGTGAAAATATACAAGGTGATTTTTTTGCAGAGGATGTGCGCCGATTATTAGAAGAAAAGTACGGCGTTGAAAGTCTTTATCAAGGCGGGCTTACTGTTCGCACAAGCCTAAATCCAGAATTTCAAAATATTGCTGTGCAATCCTTAAGAAATGGTTTGATGGCTTACGATAAGCGTCATGGCTGGCGCGGGCCTATCGCCACTCTCAAATCAATGGAAAATTGGCAAGAGTCTTTAAGCAAGATTGCTAAACCAAAAGGGCAAATTGACGAATGGAATATGGTTGTTGTGACCCGTGTTTCGAATGAAAAAGCAACGATAGGATTTGAAGATGGAAGTCTGAAAACGCTACCATTAAAAGGCGTAAAATGGGCGCGGGAATGCCTGCAAGATTGCTATGCACTCGGCCCCGAAATCACTGAAGTCTCAGATGTTTTAAGCAAAGGACAAGTGGTATTTGTTGAAAAAACCGAAGATGATGAGGGGACTTATTATGTTCTTCGCCAAGTCCCTAAAGTTCAAGGTGCTATCATCGCGCTTGACCCACATACGGGGCGTGTTTTAGCGATGCAAGGTGGATGGGATCAAAGCTCATCTAGCTTTAACCGTGCTACACAAGCACAACGCCAGCCTGGATCATCTTTTAAACCTTTTGTCTATTTGGCGGCATTTGAAGATGGGTTCACCCCATCCACTCTTGTTCTAGATGGCCCAATTGCCATTGAACAAAATCCAGGCGCAGGAGATTACTGGCGTCCAACCAACTATTCAAATAAATTTTATGGTCCCTCTACCTTACGTATGGGATTAGAAAAATCACGAAATTTAATGACAGTGCGCTTAGCCGATACGTTAGGAATGGGTAAAGTTGTCGATTATGCGGCACGCTTTGGCATTGCAGAGGATATGAAAGAATTTCTATCTTATTCTTTGGGAGCAGGAGAAACGACACTTCTTCGCCTGACAGCAGCCTATGGAATGCTGGCTAATGGCGGGAAGAAAATTGAACCTACCCTAATAGACCGTATCCAAGATAGAACAGGCGAAACTGTATTCTCATATGATATGCGTGATTGCATTAATTGTGGTGATCTTATTCGATGGGACGGGCAATTAGCGCCAGATATTGTTGATTCACGCGAACAGATTGCCGATGAAAAAACTGTCTTTCAAATCGTATCGCTTATGGAAGGCGTTGTTCAGCGTGGGACAGCGACAAGATTAAAATCTCTTAATCGCCCTGTTGCTGGAAAAACAGGCACAACCAACGAATCAAAAGATGCATGGTTTATTGGCTTTACACCTAATTTAGTTGTTGGCGTTTTTGTCGGATTTGATGATCCAAAATCAATGGGCAAGAGAGAAACAGGATCATCTGTGGCTGCACCAATTTTTGGAGAATTTGTTGGAGCTGCTTTAAAAGATACGCCACCTGTTCCGTTTAAAATGCCCTCTGGGATGAAAAATGTACGTGTTGATAAAAAGACAGGACGTCTAGCAAGTGCGTCTAGTGAAAGCGTTATTTGGGAAAGCTTTATTGCCGGAACAGAGCCGACCGAAGATTATTCTGTGATTGATACGGCTACATTAGATAGCGAAAGCTATAACGATCCTTACGGGTATGGTCAGTATGGCTACGATTTCTTATCACCTGAACCTACATTTAGTGATGGGTCAGTCACGGTCTATGGATTAGAGAGTACCGAAAGACGAGATTTATCAAATCCTGTCTACTCCCCCAATAATATCGAGGGACAAAACCGTAGCGGATATAATAATGAACGTGTTCGAATTAATCAGGGCGGGAATCAACAAGCCACTCAGCAAAACCAACAGCAATCCCCCTACCAAAACCCTGATTTTAGTGGTACAGGCGGGCTTTACTAAGCTGCAAGCTTACTTTCTATAAAAGAGTAATCAGCCATTTTCTGAAGTGGCCCGAGGGCGGATAATGTGGGTTTTGATGCAAAGATCTTCATCGTGATATTCTGAATGTCTTCTATACCAACCGCATCAATCTGATCTAAGACTGTTTGAATATCAAATGCTTCATCGCAAGCCATTAAATATTTTGCCTGACGATTAGCACGCGAGAGCATCGATTCGGTACTCATCACAATACTTGATTTTAATTGCGCTCTCGCTCTTTCTAATTCCTCTGTACTGGCTTTATCTTGAGATTTTTTAATTTCATCAATTAAAACAGGCATAAGCTCTGATAATTTTTCTGGGCCTGTCCCTACATAAATTTCAAATTGACCATCATCTTTAAAAGCACTGTGTGAAGAATAAACCGAATAAGCAAGACCGTGCTTTTCTCTCACAGATTGAAATAATCGTGAGGACATTCCGCCGCCCATTAAAATTGAAAAGACTTGCGCCGCATAATAATCAACACTTGTTCTCTGAACGCCTTGAAAGCCCAAAACAACATGGGTTTGCTCTAAATCTTTTTCTTCTAAATGAGCCCCACCTTGGTAATGAGCTGCTTTAATTTCAGCTTTTGCATTTGATGACAGGTTCGCCAAATATTGCCCCGCATAAGCAACGCTTTGATCATGGGAAATATTACCGGCGACTGATAAAACCAAATTTTCAGCACAGTAAAACTTTGTCACATAGTCATGAAGGTTTTGTTTTTCAATAGATTCAATAATTTTTGATGTTCCTAAAATAGGCGCGCCTAAAGCTTGGTTAGGATAGGCGGCCTCTTGATAATAATCAAAAACGATATCGTCTGGGGTATCATAGGTCATACCAATTTCTTGGATAATGACTTTACGCTCTTTTTCAATTTCAGACTCAGGGAATGTTGAATTGAGCATCATATCGCTTAAAATTTCAAAAGCGCGCGCAGCGTCATCTTTTAACAAATGAATATAATAGGCTGTGTTCTCACGTGATGTGTACGCATTCATTTGTCCACCAACATCTTCAATTTCTTGGACAATTTGTTGTGCACTACGATTCAATGTTCCATTAAACAGCATATGTTCAACCATATGAGCGATCCCATTTTGTGAGAGATCTTCATTACGCGTTCCTACATCTGCCCACAGACCAAGAGCGACAGAGCCCACATTATTGGTTTCATGAGTAATAACGCGCAGGCCGTTTGGTAAAGTTGAAATAGTTGTTGTCATGATAAATTTCTTTTTTAAGAGGCGTTGTTTCTTACAAAGCTTTGGACTTTTTGTAAGTTGTTTTCAACAGGTGTAAAAAATTCAGGGCGATCATACAAATCAGCCATATGCTCAGGCAGTTCTGGACGAATACCAATAGCTTTTTCAACCGCGTCAGGGAATTTTGCCGGATGCGCACATGCTAAAGATACCATTGGAATTGATGATTCATCGCTCACTTGAAGGCCGGCAAACACACCCACAGCCGTATGAGGATCTAGAATATAACCACTTTCATGGTAACAAGCGCGCATCAGTTGTAGCGTTTGTTCATCATTACAACGATAGGCTTGGAAAATCTCACTGGCGCGTTCCATATGCGTAGGGCCAATTGAGAAGCTGCCTTGATCTTGAAAAGAAAACATTAATTTCTTAAGAGAACTGCTATTACGATCGACAAGGTCACATAAATACCGCTCGAAATTGCTAGAAATTTGAATATCCATGCTAGGTGATAAAGACGGCTCAACAGCATTTGATTTCATTGTTCCTGTTTCAAAAAAACGGGTCAGAATATCATTACGATTTGAACCAATCACAAGACGGCGAATAGGCACGCCCATCTGACGAGCCGCATAAGCAGCATAAACATTTCCAAAATTTCCGGTTGGTACAGCAAAAGAGAGCGGCCGTGTTGCTGCACTCAATGCAAGATATGAGCTCACATAATAAACGATTTGTGCCATGATCCGCGCCCAATTGATTGAATTAACAGCTGATAAATTCATTTCATCGCGGAAGTGCTGATCATTAAACATTGCTTTGACTAAATTCTGGCAATCATCAAATGTACCTTGTAGAGCAATATTATGAACATTGTCTGACTCTACCGTTGTCATCTGGCGACGCTGCACTTCTGATGTACGTCCCTCAGGGTGGAGAATGAAAATATTAATATTTTTACAACCTTTGCAGGCTTCAATGGCAGCAGAACCTGTATCACCCGAGGTAGCGCCAACAATCGTAATACGCTCCCCCTTTTGTTCGAGTACGTAGTCGAATAAGCGTCCCAAAAGCTGAAGCGCGTAATCTTTAAACGCTAATGTTGGTCCGTGAAAAAGCTCTAACACCCAGTTATTCGGCCCAATTTGCACGAGCGGCGCAACACAAGAATGATTGAAGCTATTATAGTAAACATCATTTACAATCTCTTCGAGAGCTTCATCAGGAATATCACCTTCCACAAAAGGACGGATTACATGATAAGCAATATCGGCATAAGGTGCGCCTGCAAGACGTTTTAGCTCTTCAATTTCTAGCTCTGGCCATGTTTCAGGAATAAAAAGGCCGCCATCATCAGCGAGGCCCTTCATCAGTACCTCGGTAAAGCTAAACTTATCTTTGCTGTTGCGTGTTGAGTGATATGAAATCATAGCAATTTATGTAGCGCGTTCATGCCAGACAATCAATAGTAAGAAGAAGGAAAGCCCAAGCTTAAGCCGCATGCAAATAGCGCTCATTTAAATGCGCTAAGAGCGGTTCAACTTGTAAAGGCGCGCCAGTTACGTCCTTGATGAGCTCATCTGTTCTTTGTACGCGGCCTTTTGAGTGAATATGAGAGCCTAACCACTGATTAATAGGGGTATAATCACCATGGCGTACTAAGTCAGGGATATTTTGGATATCTTTCTTCATGGCATTAAAAAATTGCGCCGACATCATATGGCCAAGAGAATAAGAAGGGAAATATCCAATCTTACCAACAAACCAATGTACGTCTTGCAAACACCCCCTCGCAAGACTGGCAGGTTCAGATCCGCATAAGGATTTGATATCAGCATTCCAGCGATCAGGAAGATCATCAATATTCAAACGTCCAGCGAGTAAGTCTTTCTCAATATCCATACGCATTTTGATATGGTAGAAATAGCTAACTTCATCAGCTTCGCGTCTTAAGGGTCCCTTTTCTACTCTCGTTTTGGTCATATAGAGATTATGAGCAGAAAAGCCTGGGTCGCCGAATTTTTGGAACAAACCTTCAGCGCGCGGTGATAAATATTCGAAAAATTCTGGCATACGGCCAATAATCATTTCGATCAGAAGAGCTTGCGATTCCTGAACTGCCGCGCCTAAATCCTGTCCAACAGGTTGGTAACGCCAAATAGCACGGGGAAGTCCTTGAATGTAAAGGCCATGACCGCCTTCATGAAGGGCGCTTTTCATTGAATCAAGGAAATTGCCTTTAAGGGACGTCTTAATCACAAGACGTGTATCATCAGGCGTTCCGCCTTCCACCGGATTATGCCCTGTTTCATAAAGGCCGCCCCTCTCAAAATCAAAGCCGATTAATTTTAAAAGTGATTTATTGAGCTTTAACTGAAGCTCTCTAGGGAAAGGCCCATCAACAGGAAGCGGCTTGTAATGTTTATCCTGAAATTTTTCAATTTTAGGATAAAGCTCATCGAGCTTTTCTTGGTAATCTTTAAATAATTTATCAATCTCATCAAGACGAGCGCCCGGAATATATTCGCGCAAAAGAGCCTGATAGAGAGGATCAGTTTTATGATCATTATCTTTTAAACATTTTGATTCAGCAATCCTACGCTGAAGATCAATCATTTCGCTTAAGAATTTCTTTCCTGATTCCCAATCATTATTTAAAAGAACATCACGGTGACGAACACGCCCCTCATATGATAAATGAGCACGTTTTTCCATCAGGTCAGCATCTATTCGGCAATGATGCCGGTACATGGTCTCCATCTCAAGCAAGTTTGCGGAGTCCCATTCATCCCAATCTTTCGGGCATTTACGCTCATGTGCATGAGCATTCTCAATCGCTTTTGCTATATCTTTAGACGCTAGATCTTCGTGCATACGACGTGAGAGAAACGCAATTTGCCCCAAACGACTTTTATAAGCGCCTTTCGGCATAGCCGTGAGAAAGTCACGCCCTAGAGCCTCAATAATACCGTTCATGCGCCCAATATCACGAAACCGCATCTTTAAAAGCATGTAGTTAGGACATGGATGCTGTTGATACTGCTTGGGCATATTCTCTTCATCAAAATCAAGAGGCGCCGGCAATTTTAACGGAATTTTCTTTTTGATCTGAAAAAGTGTTCCAATTTTACGAAACACATTCAATGACAGAGCACCTGAAACAGGCGTCCATATTTTTCCAAAAAATTGTGAAATTTTATTGCTCAAATGTAAGTCCCCCACTCAATAAGAGCAGTATAACGTAAATATAAAAAATCACCCATCTATTTCTAGAATGGGTGATTTTATATTCTTAAGCAATTAGAGAAGAGTTACTTCTTTTTTCTTGCTGTTGTTTTTCTTTTTGCAGTCTTTTTCGCCGCTTTTCTCGCTGGCTTCTTCTTCGCTGCAGTTTTCTTCTTAGGAGCTGCTTTTTTCTTTACAGTCTTTTTCGCTGTTTTACGGACAACTTTTTTCTTTGTTGTCTTCTTAGCGGCTGTTTTTCTCTTAGGAGCTGCCTTCTTTTTAGCTGCTGGCTTCTTCTTAGCAGCTACTTTTTTCTTAGCAGCTGCCTTCTTCTTCGCTGCTGGCTTTTTCTTAGCGGCTGCTGCTTTTTTCGTTGCAGCTGTTGCCTTCTTCTTAGCAGCTACTTTTTTCTTAGGAGCTGCCTTCTTCTTCGCTGCTGGCTTCTTCTTAGCAGCTACTTTTTTCTTAGGAGCTGCCTTCTTCTTCGCTGCTGGCTTTTTCTTAGCGGCTACTTTTTTCTTAGGAGCTGCCTTCTTCTTCGCTGCTGGCTTTTTCTTAGCGGCTACTTTTTTCTTAGGAGCTGCCTTCTTCTTCGCTGCTG
>JBCCKS010000022.1:0-28276 GCA_039027295.1 Pseudomonadota bacterium | reverse complement strand
TTTATGAATTATCATCATTTTCGTAATATTGATTTAAATCTACTCATTGTGTTTTTAACACTTTTACAAGAACGCAGCGTTTCAAAAACCGCCATCAAGCTCAATATGACACAGCCAGCAGTCAGCCAAAGTTTAAAAAGACTAAAACACCTTTTGAAAGATGATCTTTTTATCCGCTCAGGCAGGAATATTGAACCGACTGAAACCGCTTTATCTTATCAATCAGATTTAGAACATCTTTTTGAACAGATGGATCACATGTTTCATGAAAAAGAAAATTTTGACCCACAAACATATAACGGGCATATCAAAATTGGCTTACCAGAATATTGCGCTATTCCTTTCATTCCTGCCTTACAAAAAATATTATCTAAAGAAGCGCCTCATATTCGTATTACAACTTTGAATACCAATATTATGAATGCCTATGAAATGCTTCAGAGCAAAACAATTGATTTTGCAATTGGACGTTTTGAAAACATGCCTAAAAGCATTGAACAAACAGATTTATATCATGAAAAGTATGTTGGTATTTCTTCCGCGCCAGTAGCGAAGACAATTAAAACAAAGGATGATTACTTTAATCATAACCATTTACATGTTTCCCTTCGCGGTGAGGATAAGGGATTTATTGATGATTGTATAAAGAAAGAAAAACTAGGTAGAAGAAATATAGAGGTAACACTTTCAAATTATATATTCTCTTTAGAATACTTAAAGAATAGTGATTTGATTGCAACAGAGCCTTATTATGCCCTGCGCAAAATGGTTGATATTTTTGGTTTAAAATATTTTGACCTGCCTATTCACTCTCCTGAATTCTCTGTATCTCTAGGATATCTAAAAACAAGAAGTAAGCTACAAATAGTCAAATGGTTTAACACCATCTGCGAAGAAGCTGTAGCTAGATTTTCTTAAACTCTTTTAAGCACCTTGCGGAAGACCGCTTGCCTTTGGCACTGAAGATGAAGGGCCTTTATCAACCTCATCTTCATCATCATCGATATCGCGAATGATAGGCTTACCTTTTAAGATATCTTTAATTTCATCGCCGCTTAAAAGCTCATATTCTAAAAGAGCTTTTGCTAATGTATGAAGATCTTCGATCTTTTCGGTCAGTACGTGCTGCGCACGCGCGTAGGCATCTTCAACAATTTTTCGAATTTCTGAATCAACTAGAGCTGCTGTTTCATCAGCCATATTTTTACTTTGCGCAACAGAGTGCCCTAAAAATACTTCTTCTTGATCGGCGCTGTAACGAAGCGGACCTAGCTTGTCGGACATCCCCCATTCAGTGACCATACGGCGGGCTGTATCCGTTGCCATTTGAATATCACTTGAAGCGCCCGTTGTAACTTTGTCTTCACCAAAAATCATCTCTTCTGCAATACGGCCGCCCATAGCCACAGCCAAATCAGCTTTTAACTTGGCACGAGACATAGAAATACGGTCGCCTTCAGGCAAACGCATCACAAGCCCTAAGGCGCGGCCACGGGGGATAATCGTTGCTTTATGAATAGGATCAGATTCTTCTTCATTAAGAGCCACAACAGCATGTCCCGCCTCATGATACGCAGTAAGCTTCTTCTCTTCTTCGGTCATCACCATAGATTTGCGCTCTGCGCCCATCATGATTTTATCTTTAGCGCCTTCAAAATCTTCCATTGTGACTGTGCGCTTGTTTTTACGCGCTGCAAGTAAAGCTGCTTCATTCACAAGATTTGCGAGGTCAGCTCCTGAAAAGCCTGGTGTACCACGTGCTAGAGTTTTCGCATCTGCATTATTGCCAAGAGGCACTTTTTTCATATGAACTTTTAGAATTTTTTCACGGCCTGTCACATCTGGTAACGGCACAACAATTTGGCGGTCAAAGCGACCCGGACGAAGGAGCGCAGGGTCAAGAACATCAGGGCGGTTTGTCGCTGCAATCAAGATCACACCTTCATTGGCTTCAAAGCCATCCATCTCAACAAGAAGCTGGTTCAGTGTTTGCTCACGTTCATCATTACCACCACCAAGACCAGCGCCACGATGACGACCCACTGCATCGATCTCATCAATGAAAATGATACAAGGTGCATTTTTCTTTGCCTGCTCAAACATATCACGGACGCGGCTTGCACCAACGCCAACAAACATTTCAACAAAGTCAGAACCGGAAATTGTAAAAAATGGAACTTCAGCTTCACCAGCGACAGCGCGCGCGGTTAATGTTTTACCTGTTCCCGGAGGTCCAACAAGCAATGCACCTTTTGGAATTTTACCGCCTAGACGTTGAAATTTTTGAGGGTCTTTTAAAAACTCAACAACTTCCTGAAGCTCAACTTTTGCTTCATCAATTCCCGCAACATCATCGAATGTAACGCGGCCATGTTTTTCCGTCAGAAGTTTTGCGCGCGATTTACCAAAGCCGAGGGCACCACCGCCGCCTTTTCCTTGCATCTGACGCATAAAGAAAATCCAGACCCCGATAAGAAGAAGCATAGGAAACCAAGATAAAAGAACAGAAAACGCACTAATTTGTTCGGGCTCAGGTTCTTTTGCTGTAATACGAACGCCTGTTTGCTCAAGACGCTCAACGACGTTCTCACCATTAGGGATAATGGTACGGAACGTCTCACCGCCGCTTGTAAAGTTTCCTGTTGCTGTTTGCCCCTGAATAGTCACATCAGAAATACGTCCTCCTTGAGCATCAGCCATAAAATCGCTGTACGCGACTTCCGTACTATTGCTATTTAAGTTTGCAAGATCGACATTTTGAAAGCTATTGATCAAAAAAATGACCATCAAGCCAATCGCAATCCAGAAAAATACATTTCGTCCTAAATTATTCATTTAAATGGGTGTCCAATAATTAATATTAACAAAAATAGATATAAGGTTTTTTATATAAAAATCAAGGTTTGAAGTAGCGTTTTAGTTCCTAAAAAACTAAGGATTTAAGGGATTTTCAGCGCCTTCAAGCAATAATGGCGGTGGAGTTGTCGCTTTCATCTCTCGTTTCTCTCTCTCAGAGCGCTTTTCAAAATCAATTTTGAATTCGGGCTCGTATAGCCTAGGGCTTTTAAGAGATAAAATGACATCCGTCTCTTCAAATTTCCATATAATTTCAATCGCCAAATTGGCCTGATAAACTGCATAGCCCCAATATTCAGGGATATTTTGTCCCCGCTCATTACGCCATAAAAATCGCTCTTCTGTTGGCTCACCGTAGCGGCGTTCCAATATAACCTGCATACTTAGTAAATCTTCAATCCGGTCTTGCGGGTTTTTATAATTATGTTCATTAAAGACAGATACACGCCATAACTGATCTTCATCCGTAAATTCATAGCCAATCGCTGCGCGAGCTCCACGTACAAAGTCAAAAAAGAATAGAGCTTGATCAGTCTCATCCATCAGCTGACCTTTTTCATTTTGCTTTATAATCGATTTTGGCAAATCCCATGTAAAACCCCGAACAATATCTTCTCTACCTTGAAATAAATAGTCTTCAACGCGCTCTTCCATTTGAATAATTTGAGCATAAGCGTTACTTGAAAGGAATACTCCTATCATCGCAATCAATAAAAAATTATGGCTGGTCTTCAATAATAAGTTCATCTTTTTTATGATCAATTCGTATCAATGATTGCCCTAAAGTTCTTGGCTTAAAGTTTTGGTGATCGTGCCATAAAGCTTCAAACAAATCTTCTAACTTTTCCATTCTAACACGGTAGACGGCATCAATACGAAATTTTTCCAAAGACCGGCTCAAAAGCCTTAAAGCAATCTCTTCTTCAAGGCTTAAATAAGTCTGGAGATTAAGAATAATTTTATTATTCTGCACATGGAGTATGTCTTGTTGAGCTTGATCTACAAAATTTTCTAAAGCTTTATTGGCGCGGCTCAAACGTTTTGCGGTTTTTGAAAGTCGCTCGACGCTAAGTCCCTCTCCTTCTAAAATACCCATTGAAGATCGCAAGCGAGGACGAAGATATGAATCATTTTCATTCGTTGGATCATTAATGTAAGGCAAATTATATTTATCGCAATACTCAGTAAGATTTTTTTTCCGAAGATTTAAAAATGGACGCGCCAATAAAATATTATGATCATTTTCTGAAATATCTCGCATGGATGAGAGACCATCAATGCCACTTCCTTTTGCCAAACGGATAAGAAATGTTTCAGCTTGATCATCTTGATGATGGCCTAAAAATAGATTTTGAATATTATTCTGCTCACAAAATTTAAAGATAAGATTATACCGTACCTGACGGGCTTTTTCTAAAATAGCAGTCTTTGGCTTTTCTCCTTCCCACTTTAAAATATGATGATGTAGATTGTCTTTTTTTAAACTTTGAATCCAAGCCGCCATATCTTGCGCTTCTTGTTCGGAACTTTCACGCAAATCATGATCAACTGTAAAAAAATATAACTCTTTATCTGGAAAAAACTCAATTAAACTGTGAGCCAACGCAAGGCTATCAGGCCCGCCTGATATACCGATTCCAAATTTCTGATGTTCATGAAATAAAGAATGCTTTTGAAAAAAACTTTCAAGCGCTGTTTTTAAAACACACATATTTGAAGATTAAATTGTGCAATTTAGACGATTAATTTCATCAGCGCCGCGCTCCAAAATCGCTTCTGGCCCTGATTGAAATTTTATAGGTAGCTGAGACAATGTAATACAGGCCTCATCTTTTTTTCCTAAATTGGATAAGGACAGCCCTAACTTTAAAAGCATATCAGGTGATTTCGGCGTGTCAGGATAAGATTGAAAACCTTCTGCAAAAATTCTTGCAGCCTGTTTAAATTCACCTTCCGCATAAAAAGTTTCACCAAGCCAATATTTCGCATTGGCTGTTAAAACGTGATTAGGATGATCAAGCAAAAATTCTTCAAAGGCAGCGCGCGCTTCTAAAAATTCTTTATCCTTTATATGACGAAATGCTTGTTCATATGATGCCGTCGCATCATTTCTTGAACGTATAGGAGAAGCTAAATTCATACCTTGTGGTTCTTGAGCGGTTAAATCAATGCCAAATAAACTATTATTGTCTTTTTCGGGCTCTGGATCCTGAACAGGCTGTTCAAGCGGTTCTATCTGAGGCTGAGCAACAGGGTTGTCATTCATTAAAGAACTAGAATTTTGAGTGATTGGTACATTCTGCAAACGCTGCACATCTAATCTTAATTGATTAATTGTATAAAGCTGTTCTTCCAATTTTCCTGTCAGAGTGCGCATTTGAGTTTCGATTTGTTGTAACCGAATCTCCATTTGCGCCGTCGATGCGTCGTCTTGTTTTACATTGGTTGTATTATAAATCTGCCTTGGGGCTTGCGAAAAATCACCTGTATAAACGGCTCTGTTCAAAGTCTCTAATTTATTTTCTAATCTATTTAAACGATTATTGACACTATCTTGTGCAAGTGCAGACGATAGTTGCCCTGCGAATGTGAGAATAAAAATGAAGGAAAGGCACAAAGCATAAATGCCTTGCGCCTTTGAGTTATTTTTTTTCTTCAGAGCATACTTATTGAACACTTGTTCTTGCACGGCGGTTTTCAGCCCATGTTTGAGAGCCATTCCCAACAACGAGAGGCTGTTCTTTACCGAAACTAATTGTATCAATACGGCTTGGATTAACACCATTTGCAATGAGGTAATTTCTCACTGAATTCGCACGACGCTCACCTAATGCTAAGTTATATTCACGCGTTCCACGCTCATCTGCATGACCTTCGATCACAACATTTAAACTTGGATATGAGTTCAGCCATTGTGCTTGCGCATCTAAAATTGTGCGCGCTTGAAAGTCTAGATCAGATTGGTCTGTTTGGAAGTTTACAATATCACTTCCTGCTCTCACAACGAGGTCGGCTTGCGTACCAGGAACAACTGAGCTATCGACTGTGCCTACACCAGCCGTTCCATATTGATCACCAACGGCCGTTCCTGTGTTCACACCTGCGGGCTGTCCGATCACCATGCCATCACTATCGCCTAAATCTTCATTTGAGCTACAAGCAACAAGCATTAAGGGAATAAATGCCATAAGGACATATTTATATAGTGTACGAGATGACATTATTTTTGCTCCTTCATCATCAAAAATTTAATTCTTTCATAAAATAAAACGTCCCATGAAGTGTGACAAGAGGGTTCATATTAATACCCCCCATTTTTCAGGGTTTTGCCTTAATTAAGCATTTTTCTAATCTGTTCAATGAGATAAAACGCATCATCTTTATCCTCTTCGCTTATTGCTTTCTCCATATAGGTCTCTAAAACCCGTAATGCAGCAAGCGGTTTTCCTAATCGTGCATAAATTACACCCGAATCAAACAGTAATCCATATTCATCAGGCGCGACTTTACGCATGGTTTCTATTGTCGCTATGGCAGAGTCATAGTCCTCAGCTTCAATTTGTCTCAGCTTTATATTATTTTGTAGCCTAATCAAAAGCTGGCGATTCGTAGCTATATTATAGTGGGCTGATGAAAGCTCCGCATTCGGACTGACTAGTGTTTTTAAATAACTTCTCAAATCAGCGGCCTCTAATAATTTACATTGATTGAAAGGGTCAAAGAGATGAATTTCGCCTTGATCTTCGATCCTACAAACAACATGCGCAGGAAAGTTTAAAGCCTTCACCGACCAGCCATTGACGCGTCCCACATGAATACAAAGGATGGAAAGTGCAATAGGCATGCCTTTACGGCGGTCAATCACTTGCATTAAATTAGCGTTTTGCAAATGATCATAATGGTCACGGTCACCATCATAGCCATATTTATCATAGAGAATATGTTTTATTGCTGCTAATTTTGTTGCACCGTCATCAGCACTCCCGCTTTCTATCAGATCAGAATAACGCTCCCCCACTTCCTGGGACATTTTATTAAGATGTTGAACGTAGCGTTCAGCAGATCGATCAGGAATTGTTAGATTTGCGAGAGCAAGAGCAGATTCAGCTAGATGAATATGCTCATCATCTTTTTCTCTTAATCCATCTATAATGTCTTCCGCATCAAAGGGATTAGAAAAACCGTTCAAGATTTACTCTCTATAATAGTCATCAGCGATTGAACGCGGCTGATTATTAATCGTTTCAACTCTTTGAGCAGAAAAATCATCACTGATGCTTGGCTGCTGTGAATATAATGGTTGTGGCGATTGATCCATAGAAGCTGGCTGTACTTGCGCAACGGGTGCGCTTGTTGAAACCGATTGTGATGGTGTTTCAGTAATCGGCTCACCAACTAATTTTACATAGCTGACAACTTGTTTCACACCAGGAATGCGGCGCGCTTTTTCAATTACTCTGTTGAGTTCAGCCTGATTTTGAGCCACACCCATTAAATATGTAATACCCTGAACTGTATCGATAGAATAATTGATAGATTGAACTTCGCGATCAAATGTTAGCTCTGTTCTGAGGCGCGACGTAATATAACCATCAGTTACAAATCCTCGTATTCCTTCACTTTCAGCAACACGGATTTCATTAATCACTTGTTTTACACCTTCAACTTGCCAGACAAGACGAACAGCTTCTACACGATGCTGGGGATCTTGTACAACACCTGTCAGCAAGACACGTCCTTGGTTCACTTTGGTTTTCAGCTTTGTGAAAGTCTCAACATCATAGCTAAACCACGCTTCATTAATTTTAAGCTTAATTGTACCGTCACTGACCGCGCGGCTTATACCACCTTCGCTGACAGCGGCCATACCAGTCACTGCGGCGGCCCCCGTTACAACACCCAAGCCTGTACAGCCTGACAGGCAAATTAAACATGTAAGCAATGAAAATATTTTTAAACGAATCATATTGGTATTATGCGGCGGCCATCCATGCATTGTCTAGATGTGAGCATGTGCAAAAACGCGAGACTGTGATTAAATCAAATCGGCAAGATGGGTCTGGTAATTTATTTTTAGCACAATAATGCAAGGCCGCGTTTTGAATACGGCTTTTCATTTTTGGCGTAAGACTCTCTAAAGCTTGAGTTTTTGTGGCTCGCGCTTTGACCTCAACAAATACAAACATATCTTTTTTTTGAGCTATAATATCGACTTCGCCAACAGGTGTTTTATAACGATGTGCTTTAATACGATACCCTTTAAGGCTTAAAAGAACGATCGCAAGATATTCTGCAAATAAACCACGAATATATGTTTTTTGTTTCTGGGATTTTTTATCAACGCGATATCCCAACATAGGGTCTACTTCTTATCACTTTTTTGATTACTGGCTAGTTTTAAAGCCAACGTATAAATCGTTTTTTTGGGTTTACCGATGGCCTTTGAAACCATTTCTGCAGCATCCCGCACCGACATGGTCTGCAAAGCTTTTTTGAGTTGTTCTTCAATACTTTCTTTAGACTGGGGTTCATCGATTGCTGCACCAATCACAATCACAATCTCGCCCTTGGGAGGGCTTTCTTTCTTATAATATTGAATTAAATCAGAGAGTTGATCATTTTTTCTCTCCTCATATATCTTCGTTAGCTCTCTTAAAACCGATACGGAGCGATTTCCCAATGTTTCTTTAATATCTGCTAGAGAATCTAAAAGTCTTGGGCCTGTTTCATAAGCAATCAAGCTTCCCGGCGTTGTCTCATATTTTAAGAGAAGAGATTGGCGAGCTGATGATTTATTGGGCAAAAATCCTAAAAAGGAAAACTGGTCTGTTGGTAAGGCAGAAAGCTGTAATGCTGTTAAAGCGGCATTCGGACCAGGAAGAGATGTGATGAATAAATCTCTATTCGTTGCCTCTTTGACTAATTTATAACCAGGATCAGAAATAAGCGGCATACCAGCATCACTTAGTATAGCGACTGATTGCCCTTCATCAATGAGCTTTAAAATATTTTCACGGGTCGATTCTGAACTATGGTCGTTATAAACCTGCATTTTCTTTTTAAAGCCATATGCTTTTAAAAGCTTTCCTGTCACGCGCGTATCTTCACAAACAACCAAATCAACTGAAGATAAGATATCCAGCGCCCGGAATGTAATATCTCTTAAATTTCCGATGGGGGTCGATACAAGGTAAAGACCTGCTTTTAAAGGGATAGCGCCCTGCTCTGTCTGGCTAGATTTTAGATCCTTGCGATGATCGTTTTTAGGACTGTGATCTTTTGAATTGTTGTCTAGCGTCACTTGAGCTTTTTGTGTAGTGTGCGATTTATTATCATTCATATCTATTTAAAATAAGGAATAGAAAAGAAAATACCATGAAAAATAAGGCTTTATCATTATTTATCACCTGCGTTTTCACAGTTCTAACGCTCGGCTTCTTAAGTGGATGTGCCACAACAGATGGCCCGTTTGGAACGCAAGCCCCTGCGCCAGCGGTTACAGATGGAGAATTTCTAGGTTTAAATAATGAAACTATTCTGCCTGGGCAGAAAAATATTGCGATCTTACTACCCTTATCAGGGAAAAACGCAGGTTTAGGTCAATCAATGCTCAACGCGGCGCAGCTTGCATTATTTGAAATCAATGACCCCTCTTTTAATTTAATCCCTCGTGATACAGGCGGAACATCTCAAGGAGCAAGCCGCGCAGCCAGCGAGGCCATTAATAATGGAGCAGATTTAATTATTGGGCCTGTATTTGCTTCGTCGGTAAGAGCCGTAAAGCCTATTGCCAAGTCTGCAAACATTAATATGATCGCTTTTTCTACAGATTGGACGTTGGCAGATAATACAACCTTCCTTATGGGCTTCATGCCATTTTCTCAAGTGAACCGCATTGCTGATTACAGCTCCTCAAAAGGTATCCAAAGCGTTTCAATTATTGCTCCGCGCGATAAATATGGTGATCTTGTAACCAATCAATTTGCAGAAGCCATCACTGGCAATGGTGGTAAAATTAACCAGACAATCCGCTTCGCAGCGAATGACCCGCAATTAGGATCAAAGCTGAATGATTTAGATAAGAATGTTGATGCCTTCTTTATCCCAGTCGGTGGCCAAGCTTTAAATACCATTACAGATTATTTAGAGCAAAGTGGCATTACTTCGAAAACGCATAAATTTTTAGGAACAGGGCTTTGGAATAATCCTGTAGTTGCTAATTTAGATAGCGTTCAAGGCGGGTGGTTTGCAGGTCCCGCGCCTCAACAAAGATTTTTCTTTGAAAATCTATACTTCAAAACCTATGGACAACAACCTATTCAAATTTCATCTCTTGCTTTTGATGCAGTGGCTTTAGCAGCAACAATTGCGGGTGATCAAACAGGCTTTTCAACACAATCTATTACAAACTCAAATGGATTTGTAGGAACGGACGGCGTCTTTAGATTTGGCAATAATGGAATTGTTCAAAGAGAATTATCTATTCTTGAAATCAAGAATAGAAAATTTGAGGTCATTGATTCTGCAAAAATGGAGTTTTAAAAATAGTGACGAGTTCTTAATGGCGTGTTCTAGGCGTGGAGTGTGTTGAAATTTCTTTCATAGCCCGTCTTGTCATTCCACCATTTTCAGCGAGTCTTGCCTGCATTGTATCCAAAATTTTTCCTGCAACATTCACGCCCGAAGCTTTTTCTAAGCCCTTAAATCCTGGGAATGTATTCGCCTCACAAATTGTATAGCCGCCATCTTCTTTGAATAAGAGATCAATACCACCAATATCAATATTTAACGCACTCGCAGTTTTTAAAGCTATTTCCTTAGCAACATCATCTGGTTCAAAAAAGTGAACACTGCCACCTGTACTGTAGTTCGCTTTAAATCCACCATCTTGTGCACGGCGCTCCATTGCAGCGATGACTTCACCCTCAACAATAAATAAACGAAGGTCGCGGCCTTTACTAACCGATACAAATTTTTGGAAAATAAGTTGTAGATGCGGATTTGTTTCGCCAACCAATTCCATTAAATCTGCGAACGCGCTTTGCGTTTCAATTAAAAAGACGCCTATTCCCAAGGCGCCATTCAATGTTTTCACAACGACAGGAAAACCGATTGTCTCCTCCACAAGCTTCATATCAACAGGAAATTTTGCAAGCATTGTATCGGGCGTATCAATGCCGCTTTCTGCCAAAATTTGGTGTGTGTGTAATTTATCGCGAACAGTTTCAATGACATCGGCGCCATTAAAAACATTTACGCCTAAACGCTCAAGCTGACGAACAATAGCAAGTGAAAAATAACCATGGTCACTATGATTAAAATAAGGGAATACAAAATCTGGGAGAGGAACAGCTTTCCCTTTAAGCAAAACTGAATCTCTTTCTTCTTGAGTCACAAGGAGATCAAACTCTCCAGGAGCAATCACTTTGACATCAATATCTTTTTTCTTGCCTTCAGCAATAAAACGGCGTGCTTCGTGCGCTAGATCCGCATTTGACTCAATATCATCGCCATATAAAACCCAAACTTCCATTTCGCCCTCATAGATTACGTTTTTTTAAATTTACATATCAGAAACAAGTAATATTATTACCTGATATACGCTATTCATTTCAAAAAATCGATGGGAAAACCTAAAATATTTTAAAAATTTCACTTGCATCATCAAAAATAACTA
This sequence comes from Pseudomonadota bacterium, assembly GCA_039027295.1. Lineage (GTDB taxonomy): Bacteria > Pseudomonadota > Alphaproteobacteria > Micavibrionales > Micavibrionaceae. The sequence goes on along the minus strand of JBCCKS010000022.1, from coordinate 16,743 downwards.
TTTTTAATACGAAGCGTTTCATTAGATAAATAGGAGAGTTGCTGTGACCGAATCTGTCGCCCATCAGATTGATGATATTCAACAAGATAATAACGAAAACGCTCAAAGCTCTGGGCGTCCTCGATCAAAAAAATCCGAAGAAGCGGTTTTGGAAGCGACAAGAAAGTTACTCTTCCAGCAATCTGTTCAAAAAATTTCTATCGAAGCGATTGCAAGAAAAGCAGGGGTTGGAAAAACAACAATTTACAGATGGTGGCCGAACAAACTAGCTGTCATTATTGACGCTGTCCTCTCACAATCTATTTACAACAACACATTAACAACGCCTCGTAATGCTGTTGAAGCCGTCAATGCTCAGCTTGATAAATTAGCGCGTCAGTTAAAAGGTAAAAATGGTCGCCTCGTTGTTGAAATTTTAGGTGAAGCGCAATCTGACCCTGAAACTATTCAATATTTTACAAAGGCATTTTTACAAGCACGCTATGACACTCTTTATTCTTACATTGAAGGTGGAAAGAAAACTGGCGAGTTCAGTAAATCAATTCATACAGATAGCGCCATTGATATTGTAATGGGTCCTATTTTCTTTAGACTGTTAACGGGTCAGGAAATGGATGATAGCTTTATTGATGAGATGAAGACCTTACTGATAAAGGCGCTTCAGGCTTAGTTACCAGCTACCCGTATTCTCCATTGATTTCCAAGGCTCTTGAGGTTCAAGGGCATCACCCTTTTGCAAGAGCTCAATGGAAATTCCATCAGGCGATTTGATAAATGCCATATGGCCATCTCTTGGCGGGCGATTAATTGTGACGCCGGCTTCTTGTAGGCTAAAGCAAGTTGCGTAAATATCTTCGACACGAAAAGCGAGATGCCCAAAATTACGGCCACCGCCATATTCTTCAACGTTGCCATTTTCATCTGGCCAGTTGTAAGTGAGCTCAAGAAGAGGTGATTTTTTTTCTTTTGCATGGTCTACATCACTGGGAGCCGCTAAAAATATAAGTGTGAATTTCCCACCTTCATTTTCTATACGTGAAATTTCTTTCATGCCTAGTTTAGCGCAATAAAAATCTAATGAGGCCTCTAAATCGTGAACTCTCACCATTGTGTGCAAATATTCCATGTCGCAATCTCTCCTCTTTATTTTTGTTTTACTATAACAGGGAAAACCTTTTGTAAAAACACTCAGTTCCTTTTACACTATGCATTATGTTCGAAACGATGCTTGATAAAATTACTTTTGAAGACATTAAAAATGACGCTGTGTCTTGGCTTCAGAATGATATTTTAACAATCGATTTCGCCGTCCAGTTCGTCATTCTTGCTTTGGCTTTTGTTATCGGGGTGATCGCCAAGAACATTTTAAAGCCAGTTTTAAATGAGCAAATCAATAAACTAAGCGTTCCTTACAAGATTTCTGAGCTTCTTTACGGCGCTCTGAGGCTCATTACGCCTATCGTTGTTATTATCTTCATCTTGATCCAGATGCAGATTACGATGACGGCTGCGCCTGATATCTCATTGACACTCACCAATGCGTTTGTGAAGCTTTTATTTGCCTACATGTTCATCAGAATTATTGCGCAATTCATTGAGCATAAATTTGCCCGCAATATTATTGTGTCCTCTGTCCTTTTAATTGTAGGCCTCAGCATTTTTGGAGTCTTGGATCAGACCACAACAACCTTAGATGCGATTGGCTTTAGCTTTGGTGACTTTAGAATATCAGCTTTAAGTGTCTTTAAAGGCTTGTTTATTATCTTTATCCTTCTTTATGGAGCGATATTTGTTTCCAAAATGCTGGAAAAGAAAATCTCGCAAACCAGAAGCTTAACCCCGTCCTCACGTGTTCTGATTTCCAAAATCTTGCGGGTATTCTTTGTTGTTTCTGCTCTTTTAATTGGTGTGACATCTGCAGGAATTGATCTCTCGCTCTTTGCCGTATTCTCTGGTGCGGTTGGTTTAGGTATCGGCTTTGGTCTCCAGAAAGTTATTTCCAACCTATTCAGTGGAATGCTGCTCCTCATGGACCAATCGATCAAGCCTGGCGATAATATCGAAATGGATGGCACATTTGGTTGGGTTAATCATATGGGCGCGCGCTATACTGAGCTTGTTACCCGTGATAATAAATCCTATCTCGTCCCGAATGAAGAATTTATTACACAGCAGGTGATCAATTGGTCACATGGAAATACATTATTGCGGGTTGAGACAAAATTTGGTGTCCATTATAATTCTGATCCACATGAGGTCAGACGATTAGCTGTTGAAGCTGCTGGAAAGCCAGACCGCGTTGTAGATAGCCCGGCCCCCGTTTGTCATTTAATTGAATTTGGTGATAGCTCGCTGAATTTTGTTTTACGCTATTGGATTAAAGATGCCGAAAAAGGAATCGTGAATACAAAAGGTGATGTGATGCTGGCACTATGGGATATCTTAAAAGAGAACGATATTCAAATCCCCTACCCGCACCGCGAAGTATTTATTCATAAAGATTAGGCTGCTAATTCGTAAGTTCTCTTCGAACGAGTTAATTCGAATGAAGTACCTTTTGATTTTAAGTCCTCATAAAGCTTATCAGCCTGATTTTTACAACATCCTTCAACACAACGATTAATTGCTGCGATCTCATTTGCAATGAGTTGGCCAAATAAAGTATATCTTTTGTAGCCTTTTGTTTGATTATGATGAGATTTTTTTAATTCTCTAGATAACTCAGATAATACTGTTCTGCTCCAAAAATAGGGAGTTGGCCTATCTTCATTATCTCTCAGGGTATTTTCAATCTGTCTAACCTTCGATCTAACTAACCTAGATAACCTAGATTGAGGGCTTAATCTTTTACGCCCCCCGAATTCCTGTCTTGGCTTCACATTAGTTTCTATTGTCATCATACACCTCTTTTTTCCTCGTGAGGGAATATATTAACTTTCTAAGTAAAACACAACTCTATTTATGGAAATAATTATAATTTGAAATAAAATTACAAAATCTAGAACGCGCTTTTAAAGCAATGATTGCAGTTCAAAAGGATTTTCAGTATAAATCGCTCATGAACACAGCAAATAATGATATTTGGACAGTTGCAGCACTTTACAGGTTTGTTGCTTTACAAAATCTGCCTGAATTACAAAGAGAAATTCGTGAGGTCTGCGATAACTTTAATATTTGCGGAACATTGTTAATCGCGCCTGAAGGCATAAACGGCACAATTGCAGGCCAAGGCCGCAAAATTGATATCATTATTGACACACTGGATAAAATGGCCGGTATTCGCCAAGGCGAGCTTAAATTCTCCCATGCTGAAGAAAAACCGTTCCGCCGCATAAAAGTCCGCTTGAAAAAAGAAATCATCACAATGAAGGCACCGGAAGCTGACCCAACCAAAAATGTAGGTGAATATGTAGAGGCTGAAGACTGGAATGATTTAATCAATGACCCTGAAGTGACATTGATCGATACAAGAAATACATATGAGACCGCAGTTGGAATTTTCAAAGGTGCAATTGATCCTAAAATTGAAACTTTCACAGAATTTAAAGATTTTGTGAAAGAGAAAATGGATCCCACCAAGCAAAAGAAAGTTGCTATGTTTTGTACAGGCGGTATTCGATGTGAGAAAGCTTCAAGTTATATGCTCGCCCATGGGTTTGAAGAGGTTTATCATTTAAAAGGGGGAATTTTAAAATATCTTGAAAATATTCCAGCTGAAAAAAGTGAGTGGGAAGGCGATTGTTTTGTCTTTGATCGCCGCGTCGCTGTCGGCCAAGATTTAAAAGAAAGCCCTTATCAAATTTGTTATGGCTGCCGCTTTCCTTTAAGCCCTGAAGATTTAGAATCAAAAAGCTATGAAAAAGGCGTATCCTGCCCACATTGTATTGATAATCTTACAGAAGAAAAGGCGCGTTCATTTAGAATGCGTCACGAGCAAATGAAACAAATGGGAGAAAGCATTCCCGGAGAAAACGCTTAAGCCAATAAAAAGCCCGGATCGACCGGGCTTTATTTTTTATTCTGCTTCAGAGTTTTGTTTCATCTCTTTACGCTTTTCAATGCGTTCTTTCATTTTTTCTTTCATCTCACCTCGGCGTTCTTGGTAGTGAGATTTTGATTCTTCCATTGTGATATTACCATCGCCGTCAGTATCTTTTTCAGCAAATTTTTCTGATGCTTTTTTCTGAACGTGGCTCAAATATTCATCACGAGAAATCATGCCGTCACCATTTGTGTCTGTTTCTTGAAACACAGCTTGCATTTTATCTTTTTTACCATGAGCTTTATGGTCACCGTGGTCTTCCGCTAAAACAGGGGCAGCTTGGATCATAAATCCAGCGGCTGTTAACATAAGTATCTTTTTCATTATCTTTTCCTTCTTGATTGAGATTTATCTAACTCTAAAAACCAATTTACTATAATAAAGAGTGTTTTTTCAGAAAAACTTTAGGTCTTTTCACGATTATTTTGCGAATTTTTCACGGCGAAAATATGTTACGCCAAGCAATAACGCAGTCCATGTATATAAGAGAATAAAATCAGGAACCCCCGCTTTTGCCCCATAATAGCCTATTCCACCAGTGATAAAAGCAATGGATAGAATAAAAGGTGTAATCAATATAGGCGGCCAACCACTATCTTTTAAAATATAATGTAAATGAAGGCGATCCGCTTCAAAAGGGCTTCTCCCCTGCTTCATTCTGGTAAAAAATATTGAAAATGTTTCAATGATCGGAACGCTCATAAGCCAAATAATAAATACTGGTGGCATTGTCTGATGCATAATATAGGGGTTCAGTTCAGAAGAAATAACAGAATGAATGGCAAACCATCCGAAGATTAGAGCGAGCGAGAGTGAACCCGCATCACCTAGAAATACAGAGGCTCTTTTATGGCCAGGATAACGGGCATTAAAAATTAAAAATACGGATAAAGGGATAAGCAAAAAGATAATGGCATGTGCCATTTCTGTTGCGCCGCTTTCATGTGCAACCCATAAGAGCCACCCCATAGCAATCGCAATATAACCACCTGCAAGGCCATCCATACCATCGAGCATATTCATTGCATTCATAAGCAAAACAAAACACACAGCGGAGAATATTTTAGAAAAGCTGCCAAGCCATACTGTTCCTAGTCCAAATAGATTACCGAGCTGGGTTAGCTCTGCCCCACAAAAAATAACAACGTAACAAGCAATAAAAATTTGTAGTACAAAACGAAACCATGGCTTTAATTGGTATCGATCATCTATAAATCCCATTAAAAGAACAGCAAAGACAGCTCCTAAAAGAGGCTTTAAATAAGTATTACCTGTAATTCCTGATAAAATAATTAGAACAGAAAAAACTGTAATAATAACTAAACCACCAATAACCGGGATAACACCTTCATGGGTTTTACGTCCCCCTGGCCTATCCACTAAGCCAGATTTTTTTGCAATGGGCCTGCCAAATAAAAATATTATATATGATGCTACAAATCCTACAGCACACAAGACTAGAAAATATGTATCCATTTGCCCCTGGTGAATTTACTTATTTTTTCATTACTCTGAAGTTAATATAACAGCGCCTAATTGATCGAAAAGAGCGCGTAGCTGATCGCCAAATAAAATAACGGATCCGATAATGATAAGCGAGATGAATGATCCGATAAGAGCGTATTCTATAGTAGTCGCACCATTAATATTTTTTAGAAATTTTTTCATAATGTTCTCCTGACCGTATTTTATAATCTTATCATATCAATTTTTATGACTGATTGATTTTTTATTTTTTAGCGCTAAACCTTTGATAAGAAATAGATTTTTTTGTTTCAAATTGTATCGAACAAGGACCTTTGCGAATTAAATCACATAAATAATGCGCTGATTTGAGGGATCCGACAAGCCCGTGGGATCCATATGCCAAAGAGACGTAAATGTCCTTACCCCCTTTTGAGATCTTTCCTGCAATAGGAAATTTATCTTTTGCCGCTGTTCTTAATCCAGCCCATGCATGAAGAACTTCAAAATCATCGCCTGCAAGTTGTGGTAACGCTGTTTTCATTTTTTGAATATTTTGTACATTGTCATCGTCTATTATATCATCATGATCAAGCCATGGTTGAAAGCTTGCACCAACATAATGAGTGCTATCTAAGCTTTGTGATATATATCCCCCATAATGAATATTACATTTAATTTTGGACGACATTTGAGAGGCTTGAATTTTAGTAATCTGCCCACGTACTGAATTCACAGGAAGGATGTCTTCATCGAAAAACTGAGAAACACTATGGGCATTCGCAAGGATAATAATATCCTCTTCTAAATCTTCTAAACTCGTAATTGTTTGATTACATTTTCTTGTAATATCCGCTACATAATGGTGACAAAGTTTTTGAGGAGACACCGATCCCGCATCAGGTAGGTACAAAGCCGGTAAATCTAACTCAATCCCCGCAATCTCACTGGCTTCTTTTGCGTCTACGATGCGAGTATGATCTTCGGCCCAATTCCAATTACTGAGCATTTTATAAAAGCGTTTTTCTTTCTCAGGGCTATTGATCAGATGTAAGGCGCCACAAGGTTTATAGTTAATGGCATCGCCTGCTTGCTTTGCCATTGTAATAAACTGTGCGTAAGCAGGCGCAAAAAATTGCCCTACCCCATCCCATAGGGCTGTAAAACGGGGATTGAAAAAACCAATATCATTTCCTGACGCTTTCAGAGAAATATCGCCCTCTTGCTCATAAATCACAGGATCAAAGCCATATTGTTTTAAAGCATAAGCAACTGATGTCCCTGCAAGCCCGCCACCAACAATCGCTATTGATGGCTTAAGTTTTGAAGCAAGGATCGTTTTAGTCTTTTCTTTGCTTTTGTAATGACCTTTAATCATATCGCGTTTACGACCAAACCCTTCGGATTTTTCCACGATAAAACCTACATCTTCTAAGCCACGACGCACATCTCCAGCGGCTGTAAATGTTGCAAAACTGGCCCCCTCTTTTGATAGTCTTGCCATATTCTCAAATAGAGTTACGCTCCACATATCCGGATTTTTTGTAGGCGTAAAACCATCCAAAAACCAAGAGTCAACATTTGCATCTAACTCCGGAATAGCTTCATTTACATCATCAAAGATAAGAGTGAAAGTGATTTGAGAATTGATTTTTATTCGATGAAACCCGCGAACGCTGATTGGGTAGTTCTCACAAAGCAGTTTTATTTTCTCATCAAAGTGTGATTGCCAAGGCTCTAAAGCTTTTTGGATTTCATCTGGCGTCAGAGGGTATTTTTCAAAGCTAATAAAATCTAGCGTTTGGTCAGTGTGAGCCGTTTTTTCAAACAAATGCCATGCAGCCAAAAAGTTAAGCCCTGTTCCAAAGCCTGTTTCACAAATGACAAAATTCTCAGAATTCTCCCAAGCCTGTGGCAAGTTGTTACCGTTGATAAAAACATGCTGTGTTTCAGCCAAACCATCATCAGCTGAAAAATAAATATCATTAAATTGTTCAGAACGGGGTGCACCTTTCATAAAACTTGTTATACTCACTTTTTAGAATTTTATAAAAACAAAAATTTATCCAATTAATGATGAGAGACAATATGAGTGATAACCCACTATTAGGACAATCTACTGAAACACATGAAGCGCCGCCCTTTGATAAAATCAAAGAAGATCATTATTTAGACGCCGTAAAAAATGCGATTGAAAAAGCGCGCGCCAATATTGAAGCAATCAAAGCAAATGACAGACAGCCAGATTTTCAGAATACAATTGTTGCGCTTGAACAGTCTTCATCTCTTTTAGATATGGTCACATCTATTTTCTACAATCAATTAAATGCGGCTGGAACAGATAGGTTAGAAGAGCTTGCCCAAGAGATTGGGCCCCTCTCTGCAAATTTCTCAAGCGATATTACATTGGATGAAGATTTGTTTGCGCGGATCAAAACCGTCTATGATCAAAAAGATGAGTTGGGTTTGAACACAGAAGAAATAACTCTTCTGGATGATACATATCAAAGCTTTGTTAGAAACGGTGCTTTGCTAGACGATGATAAGAAAGCCCGCCTTCGTGAAATCGCAGAAGAGATGTCGACTTTAGGGCCTATGTTCATGAATAATGCAAAAAAGTCTTCTGAAGCATTCGAGCTTATTATTGAAGATGAAGCTGAACTATCCGGCCTTCCTGAAAGCGCCATTGCAGGGGCAAAGTTTGCAGCAGAAGAAAAAGACTATGATGGAAAATGGTTATTTACCTTAGACTATCCAAGCTTTGGACCATTCATGAGTTACGCCGATCATCGCGAATATAGAGAAAAGATTTGGCGTGCCTTTAGCAATCGTGCCTATCAGGATGATTTTGATAATTGCGATATCATTATCAAAATTTTAAAGCTTCGTGATAAGCGCGCGCAGTTATTAGGCTTTAAAAATCATGCTGATTATGTTCTGGAAAGACGTATGGCGAAATCACCAGAAACGGTTTTTGAATTTCTAGAAAAGCTTCGTGACACTTATAAGCCTGCAGCAGAAAAAGAACTTGAAGAGCTTAAAACATTCGCACAAAAACAAGGGCTTGAAGGCGATATCAAACCCTGGGATGTAGGCTATTACACCGAAAAGCTGAAACAAAGCTTGTTTGATTTCTCAAGCGAAGACTTGCGCCCGTACTTTCAATTAGAAAAAGTTTTGGATGGAGTGTTCTCACATTTTAGTGAGCTCTTCTCTTTACGCTTTGAACCGGCTTCATCGCTTCCTACCTGGCATGGAGATGTTAGCGCGTATGAAGTCTATGATGAAAATAGCAATGATTTCATTGGCGTTCTCTATGCGGATTTCTACCCGCGCACGGGGAAGAAGCAAGGGGCGTGGAAGACAAGCTATCGTAATCAAGGGCTGCAAGATGGTGAGATGAAGCGCCCTATTGTTGCGATTGTATGTAACTTTACAAAACCTTCGGGGGATACCCCCTCGCTCATTACATTTGGCGAGGTGTCCACTTTATTCCATGAAATGGGACACGCTATTCACGCACTTTTATCCAATGTGACTTATTCATCCCATGCGGGTACAAGTGTGCTTTGGGATTTTGTTGAGCTTCCTTCCCAGCTGCAAGAAAATTGGGCATATAAAAAAGAGACGCTCGATTTAATGGCTGAGCATTATCAAACGGGTGAGAAAATTCCAAATGAACTCATTGAAAAACTCAATAACGCAAAAAACTTTATGGCCGGCATGGGCGGTCTTAGACAAGTCAGCTTTGGCTTAATGGATTTGCGTTATCACACGAGTGACCCAAACGAGATTTCTGATGTTGCCGCTTTTGAAGATGAAGCCACAAAAGATACCAGGTTATTTCCACGTCTTGCAGGCCCAATGTCGACAAGCTTCTCGCATATTTTTGCTGGCGGGTATGCAGCAGGCTATTACAGCTATAAATGGGCAGAAGTTTTAGATGCAGATACGTTTGAGCTTTTTGAAGAAAAAGGGCTTTATGACAAAAGAACTTCTCAAAAACTCAAAGACGAGATTCTGTCAAAAGGCGGCAGTGAAAAGCCTGATATCCTTTACCGTAACTTCCGTGGACGCGATGCTGACCCGGATGCATTATTACGAAGAGAAGGACTTTTAAAGGACAAAGCCGCGTAAAGGCTTGCATCACAAATCAGATTTTAATAATCTAGTTTCACGTCTAGAAAATTACCGTTGCAAAAGCATAGGATTGCTTCAAGCAACGAATTGAAAATACAAGAATTCGCGTTTTTGTATTTTCTTTTTGTTATTGAACGAATTTTATGAGGACGTATTCACGCTTTTTGCAATGGATATTCGAAATATTTTATTACTAAACTCGCTTTTAACGCCAAAACAAAACTCTGGCGTTAATGAGACTGTTCAACAGCTACTAAACAAAAGGCAACAAGTTGAATTAGTTCGTGACAAAGTTGATCTCTCACAAGATCAAACACGTCAGGACACACAAAATCAAAATAATCCGTTTTTACGAAACCCTAATCAGTCTTTCTTAATTTCAGAGCGTACAGAAAATTTAGAGAATGGTTTTCGCCGCTTGCAAGAATTTGAAAGTTTAAATGGACGACAGTTCACTAGAATTGAGGAAGTCATACAAAATGAAGATCGTTCAACCCGTACAGTGGTGCAGCAAAGTAACTCTGGAAATATTAATGTCATTGAAAGTATTTTTGATCGCCAAGAAGATGGAACGTTTAGGCTCACGCAACGCCTAACCAATGAGGCTGGTGACACACAAACAAATATTCAATTTAATATCTTGCCAGAAAATCGTGATATTTTGCTTGGTAATAGACCCGAAGCAGGCAATGAAAATCGTAATCCCATAAGGCGTGGATCGTCTATTGATCTCAGCGCTTAAAATAATTCTAAAAGCATACAGCGCGCTGATCCACCGCCATAATATTCAATCGTAGGAATTTTAGGGGTAATGACTGTCTTATAATGCTGAGCAATTTTATCTCTCTGATCATCATTGAGGCTAGAATACCCAGCTTGTGACATAACAAGCATCCGCTCGCCATTACTGCCTACAACCTCTAACGAATTCCCGCAGAATCTTTCCATCTGTTCATTGGTAAATTCAACGACATCTCTTTTATGACCTAAATGCTTTACAATATCTTGTTTTACAAGAGCTTCTGAACAAATTCCAGCCAATGATGTTCCAATCCACATCACAACATCAGCATGATAGACGGGTTTGCCTTTATAATCAGTTTCAAAAGGAATATGCGTAAAGTCATTCATTTTGCACCACATCGCTCCTAATTCTTTATCAGAGCGGCGCGAGAGATTTTGATAAGCGATTTTATTCACGCGGTCTAGGCAAAGAGCGCCTGTACTCTCTAGCGCTTTTCCATGTTGTTCATGCACTGTAAAATTTTGAATGTCCTTATAGCTTCTTTTTAACAGAGTAATAAGTTCGGGACGCCTTTCGATCTGTCTATTTTCAGCAAGCATCGGATAAAGAACCATACGTGACCCCGCATGCGTTGAAACCCAGTTATTACAAAAAATATCGTCAGGGCAGCCTTCCTGGCCTAAAGTTGTTGTGACAACAACACCGTGCTCTATCAATAGATCACGAAAATTCCTAAATTCTTGCTTAGCCATTTCTTGAATAGACGCAATATCCTGATCATCATCATGCTGGTAGGAATTTGTCTCTTTTGTTTGTGGATTTGCATGAAAATCAACAGGTTCCATCATCATAATATGATCCGTAGATTGAGATAATTGAGACATAAAACACCTATCGCTTAAATCCAAAATTCGGATATAATTTTATCTTGATTTCCCACTTCTCTCCAGTCATAAGAGGGGAAATTTACATTCTATTCACCTTATGCATTGTGAGTGCCTATGATTAAAATTCTTCAATCTTCCTGGCCTTTATTTTTTGGACTTGGACTTATTATGATCGGTAATGGCCTACAAGGGACGTTATTAGGAATTCGAGCCAACATTGAAGGGTTTGAGACATTTACCATTGGTATTATTATGTCTCTTTATTATTTAGGATTTTTAGGCGGCTCTTACTACGCTCCCAAATTAGTGAGTAAAGTGGGGCATATTCGTGTATTTACAGCTCTCGCCTCTTTGGCTTCAACAACAGTCTTACTTCACGGCGTGTTTCCTGAGGCTTGGCTATGGGCACCAATCCGTCTCATGACAGGTTTTGCATATGCCGGCCTTTATATCGTTGTTGAAAGCTGGCTTAACGATAAATCAACCAATAAAACAAGGGGTACTCTGTTTGGCATCTACCAGTTTATTGGATATGGCGGCATGATGATTGGCCAGTTTTTACTGAATATTTCTGATCCATCGACAATTACTCTCTTTGTGTTGGCTTCAATTTTAGTTTCAATCGCATTATTACCTATTTCATTAAGCTCACGCCCTGCTCCTGCGTTTGATGAACCTGACACTGTTTCATTAAGACGTTTATATAAAATCTCACCATTAGGATTGGCTGGCGTTTTTGCAGTCGGTGTGGGAACAAGCGTTCCCATATCGATAGGCGCAGTCTATGCCGCGGAAATTGGTATGAGCATTTCTCAAATTTCAACTTTTATGGCGCTTTATATTATCGGCGCTGTGGCGGCGCAGATTCCTATTGGGTATCTATCCGATAAATTTGACCGCAGAATTGTGCTGATAGCTGTGGCGCTTATAACAGGAATAGTGGGTTTAATTTGTATGGCAATGGCAGGCAATCCCTATATGCTAAATATCTGTTTCTTTGCTTTTGGAATGCTCAGTCTGCCTTTATATGGATTGTCTATGGCGCATATTAATGATCACCTAAACCCTAGACAATTTGTAGCTGCGAGCTCGTCAGCTATTTTAGTCAATGGGGCAGGATCAGCTGTTGGCCCGCTTATTATTACGTTTTTCATGACAAGCTTTGGAACAATTGTTTTTTTCCCTTCCATATCAATTGTATTTTTTGCCCTTGGCATCTATGGAGTTTGGCGAATGACACGCCGCGAAGCCGTTCCTTTAGAAGAGCAATGCGACTACACCGCTATGCCAGTGAGACCAACACCTTTTACAATGGCTATCACTGAAGAAGGTCATAACATTCTAAAAGAAATGGAAAAAGAGGAGCGTAAATCATGACACAATCAAAAGATGAAAAACTTCAAGAGTTAGAGGCCATGATTGCGCATCAAGAAAAAGTTATTCACGATTTAAATGATGTTGTTGTTCAACAGGGACAAGAAATTGAGACGTTAAAACAATATATCAAAATTAAATTTGAAAAAATTGAAGTCAGTTTAGAGTCTATAAGCGAAGCAGATCATAAATCAGTTAGTGATGAAGCACTTGCGAATAAACCACCACATTATTGATTAACGCCCACGCTCTCTGACTTCAGAGAATTTTAAGTCTTTCCAATCTTGCTGCGCACGATCTAAATCCCAAGCATTTCGAGCCAAATAAACAGGGGTCTGATCACGATCTTCACCTAAAGACATACGATTCCCATCAATAAATTTCTTTAGATTATCGTTATCGCCACTGACCCAGCGTGCCGTTATATATTGCGTGGGTTCAAAATCAATTTCGAGATTATATTCTGCCGCCAAACGGCTTTTCAAAACATCAAGCTGAAGTATCCCTACGACACCAATTATCCATTCACTACCCACCATAGGACGGAAGACTTGTGTAACGCCCTCTTCTGCCAAACTTTCAAGAGCGCGCTGTAGATGTTTAGCCTTCATCGGATCACCTAAACGCACACGGCGTAATATTTCCGGCGCAAAGTCAGGAATTCCAGTAAATGATAACTCCTCTCCCTCACTTAAGCTATCACCAACGCGTAATGTCCCATGGTTGGGAATACCAATAATATCACCCGCAACAGCTTCATCGGCAAGCTCGCGACCTTGAGATAAAAAGAAAATAGGATTACTGACACCAATAGTTTTTTTAGACGTTGTATTGAGTAACTTCATCCCGCGTTTAAATGTCCCTGAACAAACCCGCATAAAAGCAATACGATCGCGATGATTGGGGTCCATATTCGCCTGTACTTTAAAGACAAACCCGCTCACCTTCTTTTCATCAGGGGTAATATCGCGGCTTTCCGTTTCACGTTTTCTTGGCGAGGGAGCAATCTCTTTTAAGCCTTCAATCAAATCTTTGACACCAAAACTTTTCAGCGCGCTTCCAAAATAAACTGGTGATAAATGTCCCTGACAATAGCTTTCTAAATCAAATGGAGGGCAAAGCTCACGCACCATTTCAACATCTTCTTTTAATTTTTCATGCTGTTCAGGGCTTAATAATTCTTTTAATTTAGGGTCATCAACACCTTGGCAGGGCAGAATTTCTGGTAAGGCGCCTTTTTGATTTTCTTCAAAAACAATCATCTGATCATTCACAATGTCATAGCATCCTTTGAAATCTCTACCCATCCCAACAGGCCATGTCATCGGTACCGTATCAAGCGCAAGTTTCTCGTTAATTTCATCAAGAAGCTCAAACGGGTCGCGCGTTTCCCGATCCATCTTATTTACGAAAGTCGCAATCGGAACATCACGGAGACGACAGACTTCAAATAATTTTTGAGTTTGAGCTTCAATCCCTTTCGCCGCATCAATCACCATCACTGCGCTATCCACAGCTGTTAATGTACGATAGGTATCATCAGAGAAATCTTCGTGCCCAGGGGTATCAAGTAAGTTAAATGTGACATCATCATATTCAAACGTCATCACAGATGTTGTCACAGAAATACCACGCGCTTGTTCAATCTTCATCCAATCAGAATGTGCGCGGCGTCTATTGCCTTTTGCTTTTACCTCTCCTGCCATGTGGATCGCGCCACCGAAAAGCAACAGCTTTTCAGTCAGCGTCGTCTTACCTGCATCAGGGTGAGAAATAATCGCAAATGTTCGTCTTGATTCGTAATTCATAACTTCAATCTGTATAAAGAAGGCTTCTTGATATAGCTAGCCTAATTTGCCTGCAGTACTCCAGATTTCATCTCTTCGAGCTCTAACCAACGATTTTCTGCATCTTCTAAGCGTTTTTGAACACGTTGAAGACGCTCCACTGTCTGATGAAATAGGTCTGGATTGTTTTTGTATAAATCAGGATCATTGAGAGTGTCATTCATTTCCTCAATATCTTTAGTAATCTTCTCAATTTTATCAGGGAGCTGGTTAAGCTCACGCTCTAATTTATAGCTTAGTTTTTGAGGAGCTGGTTTTGTAGCTTGAGGCTTATTCTTTTTCTCCTTAGAAAAGGTTGGCGCTTTTGGCTGAGATTTATTGCTTTTCTTCGCATTCAAATAATCAGTATACCCTCCGATATAGCCTTCCACTTCCCCGTCGCCTTCAAAGGCTAGAATTTTTGTGACTGTCTGATCTAAAAAATCACGATCGTGAGAGACAATGATAAGCGTTCCTTTATAATTCATGAGCGTTTCTTCAAGCATATCCAATGTATCCATATCTAAATCATTGGTTGGCTCATCTAAGATAAGACAGCTTTTAGGATTGGCTAAAACCTTTGCAAGCATAAGGCGATTTTTCTGCCCCCCAGATAATGTCGCGACGGGACGATGAGAATCAGCGGGATCAAAAAGAAAATCTTTTAAATACGCACAAACATGGCGCTGCTTCCCCATCACATCAATATAGTCACCTCCACCGGGACACAAAGTTTTTCGAAGGCTATCTTCAGGATTCAAATCAGAGCGTTTTTGATCAAAGTAGGAGAATTCAAGCTCTTTCTTTCTTTTGATTGAGCCACTATCTGGTTTTAGCTCACTAATTAGTAATTTTAAAAAGCTAGTTTTTCCTGACCCGTTTTCCCCTAGTAATCCTATACGATCACCACGCATAATACGCATATGAAAATTATCAAGAATAATTTTCTGTTCATCGCCATCTACGAATGATTTATGAACATTGTAAAATTCAGCGACAATTTTTGAAGTCTTTAACGCTTCTTTCTGCTCAGGTAAAGCGACTTTTGAAACAACGCGGCGGTAGGCTGATTGATCTTTTTCAAGCGCACTGCGCATTTCTTTCATCTTTTCTAAACGTTGGACATTCCGTTTACGCCGCGCTTTCACGCCGCGGCTGGCCCACTTCACCTCTTCAGCTACCATAGCAGCTCTATTTTTAAGCTCCCGCTCTTCCTGCTCTAAGAGCATCGTTGACCAGTCTTCAAAATCTGCAAATCCTTTCGGGCTAACCTTTAATTTACCGCGATCAAGCCAAAATACTTTGTTAGAAATATTGGATAAGAATGTACGATCGTGAGAGATACATAAAATGGTTCCGCGATATTGCTTTAAATAATTTTCAAGCCATTGAATAGCTTCTAAATCAAGATGGTTTGTAGGCTCATCAAGCAAAAGAATATCAGGCTCTTCTACCAACGCGCGCGCAAGACCAGCGCGGCGCAATTGTCCGCCAGATAAATCAGTCATCTTATCTTTAACGTTTAAATGAAGCGCTTGGGCAATTGAATCCACTTTATAGGCATGAAGGTCAACTTCTTCGGCCTTAATTTCCTCAAAGATATATTCAAAAACAGTTTGCCCAACTTTGGGCTGAATATCTTGTTCTAAATACCCAACTTCAACACTTTGCTCTTGCCACCGCTCCCCTGAGTCTAAATCTTTAGCGCCAGAGATAATATCCATTAATGTTGATTTGCCAGCCCCGTTTTTACCCACCAAGGATATTTTTGCGCCTTGATGAATGTTAAAAGATAAATCTTCAAAGACAGTTTTATCACCATAGATAATGGATGCGTCTTTCACACTAAGAAGGAGAGGAGCAGGCATTTTATTTAAGCAGCTACTTTCTGATCAACAGGGAATTCATAATTCAGCATATTTTTAATACCGTGAGTTAAATCATACTCAGCTTGAAATTCTGATTGGTGCGCCTTATCAGCATTTACGACTGTATCGGCGCAGAATTTTTTCACACGAATTGAGCTAATAGGAAGTTTCTTACCAGTAACCTTAGAAATTGTATCAAATGCATATCCAGCAGTGATCCCCAGCGGATAAGGAAGAGATATTTTCTGGGCACTCTTTCCTAGTTTTTCATTAATCACCGTAACAAGTTTTTGTGTTGTTAGATCGGGCTTGTCCGCATAATTATATATTTCAAGAGGTGTTTTTTGATTCAAACAAAATTCAAAAAATAAAGCAACATTCTCAACATAAGCCATCG